>NZ_JBQZFO010000001.1:0-914806 GCF_052691715.1 Serratia sp. NA_112.1 | reverse complement strand
CGTTCGCGCAGGATTTTTTCCACGATTTGTGGGACCGACATATCCTGATAAATGGCGTTCTGATGCGAACGATCAAGCAGCGCCAGACGTGGCTGGAGCGTCAGAGCATAATGGGTTTCATCCTTTGAGGTGTTGAGACGTTCAAAACCACTCACTACTCCCTGAAGGGTGCGCACGGCCTGCTGCATTTTGATGCCGTAACCCTGTTCCACTGGGGCCTGTAGCGTCAGAGAGGCCGCTTTCATCAGCATCATTTCTTTGCTGATGCCGTGGTCGCGGCTGGTAAACTCAATGCGGTAGCTGAAAGGCTGGCTCAGGGTTTCATCGCCTTCAAAGGCCAGTACATCGATATCCGCTTCACATCCCTTCACCGACAGCTGGTGATGATTGTGGCTGAATATGATCGCGGGATTGATGCTCATGCGTGCACTCCTTGTGTCCGGTCAAACTCCAGCCCGATCCCCTCTTCCTCACTCCAGCTAAGACGTAACGACTGTGGTTTCTGTCTGGCGGCCATATGGGTCAGCAATTGCTGACTCAGCACCGGCAGGATTTGCTGATTGAGCAGGCTGTCGACGTTACGCGCGCCGGTATCGGGCAGCAGGCAGGCGGCGGTCAGCGCGTCATACAGGCTCTCATCAATGTGAGTGGTCAGGCCGTAGTGACGGTTCAGGCGCTTACTGACCTGGTCGAGTTTCATTTCCACGATGGTACGGATGGCAACTTCCGCCAGCGGGCGGTAAATCACGGTCTGGAAACGCGCCAACAGCGCGGGCTGGAAGTGGTCACGCAGCATTGGGCGCAGCAGTTCCTGCAAATCGCCTTCCGTCGCTTCTGGTTGCTCATCGAGCAGTTGCATCAGGTCGTCGCTGCCGAGGTTCGAGGTCATCAGGATAACGGTGTTGCGGAAGTCGATTTCACGCCCTTCGCCGTCGCGCATAAAGCCCCGGTCGAACACCTGATAGAACAGGTTCATCACATCCCGGTGAGCCTTCTCCACTTCATCGAGCAGCACCACGCTGTACGGACGCTTGCGTACCGCTTCGGTGAGTATGCCGCCCTGACCGTAACCCACGTAGCCCGGCGGCGAGCCTTTCAGCTGCGACACCGTGTGCGGCTCCTGGTACTCGGACAGGTTGATGGTGATGAGTGACTTCTCGCCGCCGTACAGCACATCCGCCAGCACCAGCGCGGTTTCCGTTTTCCCCACACCGCTCGGGCCGACCAGCAGGAACACCCCCTGCGGGCCGTTCTCAGAAGTAAGGCCCGTTTTGGCTGCGCGCAAACGCTGGGCAATGGCGTTGAGCGCCACGTCCTGCCCGACCACGCGTTTGCCGATTTCATTTTCCAGCGTCAGCAGTTCGGTCTGCTCGTCTTTCATCAGGGAGGACAGCGGTACGCCGGTCCAGTCAGCAATCACATTGGCAACCGTGCGGGTGTCCACATCCACCTGAACCAGCACGTCGCCTTGCTGTGCCTGTTCCAACTGCTGCTGCAGGTCGGAAATCTCAGCCTGCTGACTGATATCCTGCCGGCTGGCCATCAGCTGCTGCGCCAGCGCCTTTTCGTGACTGAAACGCGTCTCCTGCTCCTGAATACGCGCTTCCAGTTCAGTCCGCTGCTGCTCAATGGCACCCAGGCGGTCACCATGACGGTGACTGCCGGCGGCGATATCTTCCAGTAACGCCTGCTCTTCCAGTTCCAGTGCGGTCAGTTGTGCTTTCAGGCGCACAATTTGTTCCGGCACCGTGTCGAGACTCATACGCACGCGGGCCGCCGCGGTATCCAGCAGGTCAACGGCCTTGTCCGGCAACTGGCGTCCGGTCAGATACCGGCGCGACAGCGTAACGGCAGCGCGCACGGCGTCGTCGGTGATATGTACGCCGTGGTGTTCGGCATAGCGGGATTTCAGGCCACGGAGCATCAGGCAGGCAGTGTCGTCATCCGGCTCGTCGACTTTCACCATCTGGAAACGACGCTCAAGAGCGGCATCACGCTCAAAATATTGTTTGTATTCAGACCAGGTGGTCGCGGCGATGGTGCGCAGTTCGCCGCGGGCGAGTGCCGGTTTCAGCAGGTTAGCCGCATCCGCGCCGCCCGCCTGGTTACCGGCCCCGATAATGGTGTGGGCTTCATCGATAAACAGCAATATCGGCACTGGCGACTGCTGCACCGCGTCGATGACGTTTTTCAGACGCTGTTCAAACTCGCCTTTCACGCCTGCACCCGCTTGCAACAGGCCTAGATCAAGGGTGCGCAGGATGACCGGTTTGAGGGATTCCGGTACGTTGCCCTCGGCAATACGCAGCGCCAGGCCTTCGACCAGAGCGGTTTTACCGACACCTGGTTCGCCGACCAGGATCGGGTTGTTTTTACGACGGCGGGAGAGAATGTCGACCATCTGGCGGATTTCCGTGTCACGGCCGAACACCGGGTCAATCTTGCCCTCTTTCGCTTTGGCGGTGACGTCGAGGGTGAATTTATCCAGTGCGTTCTGTAGCGCAGGATTGAGTTCGCCTTCTTTTATCTCAGCCCCGGCCGGGCGGCCTATAAACTCCACTTCGCCACCGTGGCTCTGCGCCAACTCCGCGTCCTGCTGGACGTCCGGACGTTCATCGGACTGCGCATCGAGCAGCGGGCGCAGGCGCTCCAGCTGGCTTTGCCCCAGCGTCAACAACGGCCACAGACCGTCACAACGCGCCAGTTTGGGTTTATTCACCAATGCCATCAGCAGATGCACACTGCGGATATGTTCTTCGCCTGCCAGTGACGCCCGCATCCAGGCTTCCTGCATCAGCATCTGAATGCTGTCGGACAATTCCGGCCGCCCGCGTACAGAACGCGGCAGCGTACCCAGCCAGCCGAGTAAATCCTGCCATAGGCCGTCCATGTCCCATTCGTAGCGACGCGCCAGCACCGTGAGGTCACCTTCGCCCTGCTCCAGCAGTTTCAGCAACCAGTGCTCTGGCAGGATTTCCGCATGGGCACGGGTCTGGCACAGGGAGGCCGCCCCTTCCATCGCACGGGCACAGTAAGGGTTCAGACGTCGCAACAGGATAGCTGGGTTTTCCATGAATCTCTCTCTTTGTCGGTTCCTGGACACGCTACCGCCCCTCGCTGTTTCCCGTTGTTCAGGAGACCAAAGCGCACAAGGTCGGGCTGGCAGGCAGATTGTGGTTTTCTTTGCTGAAGGTCCGCATCCGCAGGCGTTCAGCAAAAAAGAAAAAAGCGGACAGAGGAGACTGTCCGCTCACAGGCTTACGCGGTGGCGCGTTCGTTCCAGGAATCGGAATGAATGATGTTGCCGTCTTTGTAGGTCCAGGTGATTTTTTCGTAACGCAGTTCAATACGCTCGAGGTGGTTGTGTTTCTCTTTAGAAGGATCCTTGATGTCGTACATTTCAGGATTCACTTTCACCACCTTCACGTTTTCCAGTTTGGTGTTGAAGTACTCCACTTCCTGGCCCGCGTCGTTGATTTTGTACCATTTGAATTCGGCAGACTTGAGAGTCTGGCCAGTGGTTACTGCCTTGTACAGGTACGGGCTGGACGAGTCGATTTCCTTGGTGAACAGGAACGGAGTGTGGATACGGGTCCCGGTCAGCTTGCCGGTGTTGTTATCGGTCGGGATGTACAGGTTATGCTCCTGTGCCACCACTTCGATGCTGCCTTCGCGATCCTGCACGTCTACGGAACCTTTGATGTCCGCGCCGCCGTCGTCTTTCAGCCAAAGATAGACTGGAATTGCCATGATATTATCTCCATTTATACACTTCATCCTTCAGGCTGCCTCTTTGTTGGCTGCCTACATTTGCCCCGGTCACAGAGTTATCTCTGCCCCCGGGGACGCATTCAGTTGCCGCCGCGACCCAGCCCGAATGATTTTGTGTATCTTGTTTTACGAAACGTCATCATCCGATGACGCCGGGGTGTTGCCCGGTATCTGGCAGGCATCTGCCTGCGGTACCAGACTGATTTCGACACGCCGGTTAAGCGTACGCCCTTCCGGCGTGTCGTTAGTTGCGATCGGACGGCTTTCGCCATAGCCCTGAACCGCAAAACAGCTCTCCGACACATCGCCGGTATCACGCATCCAGTCGCGTACCGCTTCGGCACGCTTCATGGATAACGTCTGATTGAGTTTCGGGTTGCCGGTGTTGTCGGTATGCCCACTGACCACAATCAGCCAGCCCGGCTTTGCCTTGATACCAACCAGAGAAGTCACCAGCATTTTGGTTGAGCCAGCCTTTAGGTCAGATTTGCCGGAATCGAACAGCGACATGCTGTCGAGACGGACAATTTTCGGTGCCTGTTTGGGTTTCGGCTGTGGTTTTGGCGGCGGTGGCGGAGGCACCCAGGAGCGGATCGCATCCAGCACCGGCATTCGCAGACGCTCTCCCTGATATAGACCGAGGCCCATCCGCGCCGGTACGCCATTACGCGCCTGTTCATCCAGCTCTGCCGCATCGTCACGCAGAACGGCAACGGCCTTGGCTTTCGGTCCGAAATCATGCATCGGGATACGGTCATAGCGGGCAATATCGAAGCTCACACGCTGCAGCAGCTGGCGATTGTTCCATCCACTGCTGAGCAGCGCAGCAATGGCCGCCAGCGTGAAGATCCCGAGCGCACAACGGAAGGCTCGCCCACGCGGCGTCAGGCCTCGCCCTTCCGGCAGCAGCGGCAAAATAAAATCCGGGAAGGGGGAAATTACCGTGCTGTCTGTTCCCACCGGCTGCCAACCCGCCACCTGCTGCATCGCAGTGTGACGGGACAACCACGCCGTCCAGACCGATGTGGCCAGGCTTCCGGCAAGGATGGGTCCCATTCCCCACAGCACCGCGGCAGGTGCAATGACAGGAACATCGGGGTTCTCATCCATAAAGACAGCGTTGACGTGCTGATGGAACCAGCCCATCAGGCTGTTCATCAGCACCTGTTGCTGCATTGCAGGCGACCCACCGGTGGTAACCCAAGCAGCGATTGAACTCGGCGCTGAAGATTCACGCCAGACCCTCACCCCTTCCCCCGGGATAGCCGCCTGCCAGAGCAGCTCATTCGTCATCGCGCTGCCAACCTGACCATTCAGAACCAGCGGCACAGAATGCCCCGTCTCTTTACGCAACTGGCTGATTTGCCAGCGCAGGGCCAGCAGACGGCTGGTAAGCCGCTCGCTGTCGGCGTGTTTCTGCGGACAGACGCTGACCATCACCGACAGTTGACGCCCCCAGTCAGGGCGCAGCCGCAGTACCTGACGGGCGGCCTGCTCCAGATCCTGCTGCTCCCCCACGCGGATCCAGCATCCCTGTGTAACCGTAAGCACCGGCGACTGCTGCGGCCAGGCCAGCGGCAGATCGCCACATAACAGCACCACAGGCTGACGGTAAGTGGCTTCCGGAAGGTCGTCCAGACTCAGGGTGACGTCATGCTCCGCACGACGGCTGGCGACAGTCCAGAACGCCAGGATAAGCCCCAGAACGGTAAGCAGAACGAGCACAGAAACCAGCCGGGATACTGGCAGAAAACCCAGGCAAACCACTGCACTCAGCAGGGCGGCCCACAGCGCAAGCCCGCGCTGTTGTGCAGGACTCATTTCACGGCTCCCGGCAACAGGGTCAGCAGCGTTTGATCCAGCCAGTGGCTCAGTCCCCACCAGAGCGCAGCAACCACCACCACGCTCAGGCCAATACGCACGGGCCATGACGCCAACCAGCCGCCCATTCCCCGTCCGGCACGGCTTTCCGCCAGTACCGGATGAGTTTGTGGATAGCTGAACGGCGTGACATGTTCACTGAGCGCGTTAACGAGTTTCTGGCGCTCCGTGTCGCTCAGGGAGCGGAAACTGCCG
This sequence comes from Serratia sp. NA_112.1, assembly GCF_052691715.1. Classification (NCBI taxonomy): domain Bacteria; kingdom Pseudomonadati; phylum Pseudomonadota; class Gammaproteobacteria; order Enterobacterales; family Yersiniaceae; genus Serratia; species Serratia sp. NA_112.1. The sequence continues at coordinate 908,959 of NZ_JBQZFO010000001.1, read as the reverse complement.
AGGAACCCCAGCATCATGACCCGCTGAAAGCAGGTCACAACGGCATTGTCAGGATCTGGTTCACGCAGCACATCGCGCATTCGGGCGCACAACGTATCACCGGCATCCATGGTGCCGAGGAAGTGCCCCTGCAGGGGAATGTCATACCACTGCACACAGGCGTCATCCTCCACACCGCGACCTTTGACCGCCTCATCAAGCAGCGCACACTGTGCAGTGAGAATATGCTGACAGCTGGCTTCATCGAGTTCGCTCGCCTTCAGTTCACGCTGCACACGTTCGACATCAGCAATGCAGCGCTCCCACAGCGTGCGCCCTTCTCCATCCTGAAACGTCGGGCCGTGACGCAGGCTGATCACCTGCAGCCAGGTGTCCTGCAGCAGGGCATCAATATCAATGGACGCGGCCACGCCGCGTTTGCGCTCACTCATGTTCTCAGTACCGCAAAGAGTTCAAGTTCAGGCTCGCCGAGCATGCCCGGAACGTAAAACATACAGGTCCCACCCTGGAGCATTTCGGTGGCCAGAGGATGAGAGACATCGAGGCTGAAATACTGGTTTTCCAGACGCAGTGGAATGGCGGCCGGCACATGACGCAGCGGCGTCAGCGGCACACCCACCCGTGATGAATTGACGATACTCCTGACATGATCGGGACTGCCGACCTTGCACTGACGCGGGAACTGTTCCTGCAGTTGTGCCACCGGCATCGATGAGCGCACGGAGAGGTAGTAATCCGCCCCTTCGCGCAGGCGTGGGTCATGCAGACGCGCCTGCCAGAAGTGAAGCCGGACATCATGCTCAAGCTCAATCGCTACCACACGCGACGGCAGACTGGCCTCCAGCAGATCGCCCAGTAAGTCAAAGAGCGGCGGGAAGACGTTATTCAGTTGCTCATGCTGCCAGACAGGAATAGCACTCACCTGGTGTTCCAGCGAGAAGGTCAGCAGGCTGCCCGCAAGGCGTGCCAGCTCCGGATACAAACGTTCAGGCGGGCTTTGCGGGTGTCGCTGAAACTGCCCGAGCACAGGTTCTGCGCTGTTCAGGGCATTGAGCAACCAGAATAGAGACACATCAGCCACGGCAAAATCGGCCATGCGTTCGTTACTTTCCCGGCGCATTGCCATCAGGCGACTCAGACGGGCTCGCAGTTGCGTCATCAGCTGTTCCAGCTGAGTTACCAGCCAGTGACTGCCCTGCAGAGCCAGCAGTGGCGGAAGATAGGTTTCATCGAGTGCCCAGCTCCCCTGCGAATCCTGCTGCAGACGGGCAACCGGGCAGGTCAGGTAATCACTGTTGTTCTGATGGGCGAACCGCAGCGTCAGCTCAGGCTGCATCACCGCAATCTGGCGGGTATCGTCCCCAAAGGTGTTACGGACATCCCGCCAGCGCTGGCGATAGCGAACAGGGCGATCGGCCACCTCATCGGGTTTAAGACAGTTACCGCCATTCGCCCGCAGCAGCGGAAGGGCCAGAACCACCACCACGTCCTGTGATTCACTCTCAAGCGCCAGCACTGGTGGCAGGTCGTCAGCATTATCCGTGTCGATAAGCGTGCCATCGGGGAAACGGATGTGCAGATGACGAGCCTGCAGGCGGCCCAGTTTCAGTGCATCCAGTTCAAAAGTGGCATCAATCATACCCCAGGGATGGGATAGACCCAGTCGGGCGATGCATTCCGCAGACCAGGCCGCATACGCGGCCTGTTGCTGAAAGTGCTGGGGAGAGACCATAACGCCTCTGCCCCATAACGGTTGTTCCGTTTTCATTGGCTTCCTGCCTTAGCTTATGATTTCGCCTTCGGCATCTGGGAAACCAGCGACAGGTTGACGTCCATCCCTTCCACCTGGAAGTGCGGCACGGCATACAGCTTCACGCGGAAGAAGCCTGGGTTGTCCTCAATATCTTCCACCACCACTTTCGCGTCACGCAGCGGGTGAGACGCCTGCAGCTCGTCGCCCGGATCGGTCATTTCGGTGACCAGACTGCGCACCCAGGTGTTGAGCTCCAGCTCCAGCAAACGGCGGTCTTTGGTGGTGCCGATGTTTTCACGCTGGATAAGCTTCAGGTAGTGGGCAATACGCGACAGCAGGAAGATGTACGGCAGACGGGCGTTAATACGGCTGTTGGCCGTCGCATCGGCGGTGTCATACAGTGCTGGCTTCTGGGTGGAGTTAGCGCTAAAGAAACAGGAATAATCTCTGTTTTTATAATAACTTAGCGGGATAAAGCCCAGGTTGGCAAATTCAAATTCGCGGGTTTCCGGGATCATCACCTCAGACGGGATTTTCACCTGATTGCCGGTACCCAGATCATACAGGTGGATAGGCAGGTCCTGGACGGCACCACCGGCCTGCGGACCACGAATTTGTACACACCAGCCGTTGTTAATGAAGCTACGCACCATGTTGGATGCGAACGCAAACGAGGCGTTGGTCCACAGGTATTTGTCGTGATCCGGGCCTTTCACCTCTTCAACATAGTTGAAGCTGCGCACCGGCACGGTGTCCGGGCCGTACGGTAGGCGACCCAGCACGCGTGGCATCACCAGGCCGATATAGCGGGAATCATCCGTCTCGCGGAAGGATTTCCACTTGATGTACTCCGCACGGTCAAAGTAGTTGCCAATGTCTTTAATCGCCGCTACCTCTTCCATCTTGTCTTTGAGGAAGAACTTCGGCCCCGCCGAGCCGATAAACGGCATGTGCGCCGCCGCTGACACTTTGGAAATGTTACGCAACAGCGCCACGTCCTGCGCCGAGGCATCAAATTCGTAAGCGGAAATCAGCGCGCCAAGCGGCTCACCGCCCGGGGTGTCATACTCATCAATATAGGTGTGTTTATACAGTCCACTCTGGATGATTTCCGGGCTGTCTTCGAAGTCCTGACGCAGGTCTTCTTTGGACATATCCAGCAGTTCAACCTTCACGTTCTGGCGAAAATCGGTTTTGTCAACCAGGGACTTAACACCACACCACAGACTTTCTACCGCCTGGAATTCTTCGCTATGCATTACCGCATCCAGCTGACGACTAATCTGGTAGTCCAGTTCCGCGATATGGTGGTCAATCAGGTTTTTGTCGAGTTTTTCAACTCTTGAGCCCGATTTTGTCAGGCACTCCAGGAACACCTGCATCCCCGCCGTTAAACGTTCATCCGCGGTCGCATCCGACATCGCCTGCGCGTCCTGCCAGATGTCCAACGCGCTCAGCTCAGAGACCGGGTTCAGGTTGATTTTTTCAAACAGGGACGCGTAAACGCCACCCGCAGCAGGACGTTCCAGCACCACACTCTCGCTACCAGCCGCATTCTCATTTTTTACAGACATCAGCATCTTCCTTATTAATCCATTAAATCATCGTGACCGTTATGGCTGTTTCGGAGCCAGGGCTGAAAGTTCGGCTCTGAGTTCTGCACTTAATGCCGGGTCGAGCAGAATTTTTTCCAGCTCTTTTCGGAAAGCCTGATTGTCCAGCAGGTTCGCTTTTAAATCGCGAAGCAGGTTGCGCATGGAAAGCATCGCCTTCAACTGAGGTATTTGACGGGCAACCTGCTCAGGGGTGAAATCCTTCATGCTCTGGAAGGTCAGACTGATATTGTCTTCACTACCATCATTGGCAAGCGTGTTTTTAACGGTCAGATTGACTTTTGGGGAATATTCGGAAAGAACTGAATCAAAATTATTTTTGTTCAAGTTAACTTTTTTGCGCTCAGACAGTGGTGCAGACTCCTGACCATTACTGAAGTCGCCCGCCACCAGTAATTTCAGGGGGAGCTCAGTTTTCTTGCTCGCGCCCCCCGTATGCAAATCGAGTTTCAGATTAATGCGCGCTTTAGGGATTTCGGACTGAAAGGAAGAGTTAGACATGGCTGTCCCTGTTCTATGGAGTAGTAGAAACGGTCAATGCCAGTGAGAAATTAATAAGAAAGGCTTACCTTGCCAAAACAACATCCCTGCTCGCGCCATCCGGCGCAAATCAAAACTGGGGTCAAAAGCGAGCGCATTCCATTCACTAGCGAGCATGACACAGTATTTTTAGGTCTTTATCTGAAAAGTGATGATTTCAGAATGTTACCTATTGATTTGAGTGTAAAAACATTATGAATATGATTAAAACTCATTATTTGTAACTAAGTGTTACGGTTTATGCTTTTAACAAAAAAAAGATCATCCAGTTGATTAATAAGAGCTTTCCTAGATAACCACCATAAACCGCATGGGATAAGGGTGTGCGGTAAATGATCAATCCGACTTAAGGTTAAAATTGAACAAATTGCGACCGTTTTGCGAGAAAAGCCTGATTTTATAATTTATAAAAAAATGAGAGGCTGCGCATGACTGAACAAACAAAAAGATAACGGCCCGTCTCAGTAGCAAAGATTTCTGTCTTTCACTTAAATGATGTTTACTGATTTTCACAGAATGGAGCTCGAGAAGAAATCATTGGTTGTGCAACCCGGCTGAGAACATCTGTTTTACTACTCAGGCTGCAATGTAATTCGTAGCGGTGCCAAGACGGCAGCATGTAGGTCATTCAACTGAAAAGCAGCTTTGCACACCGACTCATCCCCGGCCAACAGAAACTTAGCTGTCATCAACGGATTAAAAATGAGCATTCCGAAACCCAGGTGGCCCCCATCGTGCCCCCACCACCTCAGTAGCTCGAACCCAGTCCGTCCGTACATCTGCCACATCAACATCTTCAGGCGATTTACATGTCACTCGAAAGCCCCTTATTCCATCTGCTACTAATGGCTTCACATGTTGCGGCTGCATCTCCGCCTATCTCGAGTGCAACACTCTGAAGCACAGCAGCCTTGCTGGAACAGCATCTATGGCAACCAGGTGTTTATTTCACCTCCGCAAATGCCGCTCGCGACTGGAGCGTGAAGCCTTTATGGTGCTTTACCTCGACAATCAACACCGTCTGTTGCCCCATGAAACCTTGTTTACCGGCAGTATTAACAGTACCAAAGTCCATCCCCGCGAAATGGTGAAGTCGGCGCTGGAGCACAACGCAGCAGCGGTCCTGCTGGCGCACTGCCCCCCCCCGTCGGGACATGCAGACCCCAAGCGATTCCGACCGGCAAATCACCTGCAGGATACAGGAGGCGCTGATGCTGGCTGATGGAGAAAACAGAAACGGCGATGAAAGTCATCACCCGCAATATCGATCGCGGTATATGGCGAGACCTGGTGAAGAAGTCCGGAATGCTATCGCTCATGGACGCTCAGGCCAGAGACCAGTGGTATAACAGTCTGGAAAAGGATGAGATTCCTGAGATCTCTGAAGCCAATATTATCAGTACCTTTGAGCAACTACATCAGAGCAAGGGTGACGTGTTTGAACGCGGTGTCATTAATATATTCAAAAGCCTATCATGGAATTTTAAGACGAACTCGCCCTGTAAGTTTGGCAAGAAAATCATCGTGACCGCACTGGTGAAATGCGACCGGTGGGGATTTAGGCTTAGCTGGAGCTGGCAGCGGGATCGGTTAACCGACCTTGAACGCATGCTGATGATCCTTGATGGGCAGCCCATTCCCGACAGCCGCGCCGACGTTACCCGCCGTCTCGGCGCTCATATCCATGAAAACCGGCACAGCACCCATTATGAGGATGAAATGTTTACTATTAAATACTTTCAGAAGGGAACGGCACATATCACATTTAAGCGTTCGGAACTGGTTGTTAAGCTGAATGACATTATCGCCAGACACTATCCGGGAGCACTGGCAAAGAAATGAAACCGGAGATGGATGATAACCTGTCCGATGTATTCTCAAGGCTACCAGCTCAAGCCAGACGGAATTGGCATACTGGATGGCATAACGAGGGGAACGTAAAACAAAAAAGCTCATGTCAATCAATGACATGAGCTAAAAAAATGGCGGAGGAGCAGAGATTCGAACTCTGGAACGGTTTCCCGTCGACGGTTTTCAAGACCGTTGCCTTCAGCCACTCGGCCACCCCTCCGCAACGAGCCGAACTATAAACATAGCCGATCCGCTTGTAAAGCCCATCACCGTTCAACCGAGCGAAAAAACAGCACCTGGCGTGTGAGCGTTGAATAAAACGCCAACTCCGGCTCAAGGTTGCAACAATGATAACTAAGGGTAAAGATTGGTAAACAAACTTTAATCAAACGCTTGCGCTGCCTATCATCATCACTAATTTTGTGATGACCTGATAAGAGAGATCATTATGGACCGCATTGTCGTCTCATCTTCCTCACGCGACTCGTTACTGAGTACGCATAAGGTTCTGCGTAACACCTACTTCCTGCTTTCACTGACGTTGGCATTTTCGGCACTTACCGCTACCGCCAGCACCATGCTGGGGCTGCCGGCACCGGGCCTGTTGCTGATGCTGGTCGGTTTCTATGGGTTGATGTTCCTGACCCATAAGCTGGCAAACAGCCCAGCCGGTATTCTGGCAGCCTTCGCGTTGACCGGTTTTATGGGCTACGCTCTGGGGCCGATCCTCAGTTCGTTCATTAATACCGGAGCCGGTGACCTGATCATGCTGGCGCTGGGTGGCACCGCGGTGGTGTTCTTCTGCTGTTCCGCCTATGTACTGACTACCCGCAAGGATATGTCGTTCCTTTCCGGGATGATGATGGCCGGTTTCGTGGTGCTGCTGGTTGCGGTCATCGCCAACCTGTTCCTGCAGATCCCAGCCCTGCATCTGGCCATTAGCGCGCTGTTTATCCTGTTCTCCGCCGGTGCCATCCTGTGGGAGACCAGCAATATTATCCACGGCGGCGAAACCAACTACATCCGCGCTACCGTTAGCCTGTATGTTTCGCTGTACAACATGTTCATCAGCCTGTTGAGCATTCTGGGCTTCGCACGCAGCAACTGATTTAACGCCTGAGAAAGGCCCAAGGCCCCGCTCCCGCGGGGCTTTGTTTGATGACAAACACCCGAAAAACGTGGTTTTCGGGTGTTTGGGCTAAATCAGAAGATATAATCCTTTGTTTTTATTAGCCCTCAAAACGGGACTTTTAACTGCCAAGAACCTTGTCAGGTGTGTTGGCCCCGCTCCCGCGGGGCTTTGTTTTTGCAGCGACAAAAGTTTGCTAAACTGACGGCCGTTCTGAATTACCCATTACCGAGGCAGTATGTTGGAGTATCAAGGTCAGGTTATTGAAACTGACGCACAGGGTTACCTGAAAAACAGCGCCGATTGGCATGAGGCCCTGGCACCGCTGCTGGCCGCAGAGGAAGAAGTAACGCTAACCGAAGCACATTGGGAAGTGGTGCGTTTCGTACGCGGCTTTTACCTGGAATTTAATACTTCACCGGCAATCCGCATGCTGGTCAAGGCCATGGCGCAGAAGTACGGCGAAGAGAAAGGCAACAGCCGTTATCTCTACCGTTTATTCCCCAAAGGCCCGGCCAAGCAGGCAACCAAGATAGCCGGCCTGCCGAAACCGGTAAAATGTATCTGAAACGCTAATAGCGAATGCCGAAGCCTTGAAAATCAGCCGTGCCTCGCGGCTCCACCAGCACGCGATCGACCCGTGCACTGCGCGGTCCGCCATTTTTCAGCCATTCCACCAGCTTGTCCACCTGCGGTTGTTCGCCGCAGGCCAGTACTTCAACGCTCCCATCATCAAGATTACGCGCGTAGCCGCTTAACCCCAATGCCGTCGCCTGATGCTGGGTGTTGTAACGAAATCCCACTCCTTGCACCACGCCATAGACATACGCAGCAATGCAAACTTGTGTCATAATCGCCCCCTTATCGACTTTCGTTTATGGTATTGCCTGTGCGTCTGCACGGCGATGCCACTCATTTTATCTAGCTGGCAGCATTCTTAATTATGACCGTACGCCTGTTTCTCGCCAAAGGACGTGAAAAGTCCTTACTCCGTCGCCACCCGTGGGTGTTTTCCGGCGCTGTTCAACGTGTCGAAGGTAAAGCCCTTTCTGGCGAAACCATCGATATTCACGACGCCCACGGCAAATGGCTGGCTCGCGGAGCCTACTCTCCAGAGTCGCAAATCCGCGCCCGCGTCTGGACCTTTTTACCGGACGAAGAGATTAACATCGAATTCTTCATCCGCCGTTTACAACAGGCGCAAAGCTGGCGTGATTGGATTGCCAAACGTGATGGGCTGGACGGCTACCGCCTGATCGCCGGCGAATCCGACGGTATGCCGGGCATTACTATCGATCGCTTCCAGAACTTCCTGGTGTTGCAGTTGCTGTCCGCTGGCGCTGAATATCAGCGTGCCGCGTTGATTACCGCTTTGCAGCATTGTTACCCGGAATGTGCCATCTACGATCGTTCAGACGTCGCGGTACGTAAAAAAGAAGGTTTACCCTTGGCTCAGGGCCAAGTCGTGGGCGATCTGCCCCCTGCTCTGCTGCCTATCACCGAACATGGCATGAAGCTGCTAGTGGATATTCAGCAAGGCCATAAGACGGGTTTTTACCTCGACCAACGCGACAGCCGTCTGGCCGCACGTAACTATTCCGCCGGCCGCCGCGTACTTAACTGCTTTTCCTATACCGGTGCCTTCGCCGTATCAGCTCTGATGGGTGGCTGTACTCAGGTGATCAGCGTTGATACGTCGCAAGCTGCATTGGATATCGCCAAACAGAACGTCGAACTGAACCAGTTAGACCTGAGCAAAGCCGAATTTGTCCGTGATGACGTGTTCCAACTGCTACGCGCTTATCGCACCCAGGGGGAAAAATTCGACCTGATTATTATGGATCCGCCGAAGTTCGTCGAAAACAAGAACCAGCTGGCCGGCGCTTGCCGCGGTTACAAAGATATCAACATGTTGGCGCTGCAGCTGCTGAACCCAGGCGGCATTTTGCTCAGTTTCTCTTGTTCCGGTCTGATGCCAACCGATTTATTCCAGAAAATTTTGGCCGATGCCGCTGTAGATGCCGGGCGTGATGTACAATTTATAGAGCAGTATCGTCAGGCTGCCGATCACCCGGTTATCGCGACTTATCCTGAAGGGCTGTATTTGAAAGGGTTTGCGTGTCGGGTGATGTAACTTGAAATACGCTGTTTTGCCCTCATATAGAGAGCAAGGCACTGTTTCTCAGGAGGTCATCATGATTGCCAGCAAATTCGGTATCGGACAACAGGTTCGGCATAAGCTGCTGGGGTACTTGGGGGTGGTGATTGATATCGACCCTGAATACTCTATGGAACAGCCTAAAGCTGATGAAATAGCAGCGAATACCGATCTACGTTTCGCCCCTTGGTACCACGTGGTGATGGAAGACGAAGAAGGCCAACCTGTGCATACCTATCTGGCGGAAGCGCAGTTAGATGGAGAAGCCCAGGAAGCTCATCCTGAACAACCTTCGCTGGACGAGTTGGCGGAGTCTATCCGCCACCAGCTACAGGCTCCACGCCTGCGCAACTGATGCGTCAGGCCTGAGAAACAAACGACGAAGGCCTGGCACAATGCCAGGCCTTCTCTTTTTCAACGCTCCAGCCCCAAACGCGGAATTTCGATTTTAGGGCAGCGATCCATCACCACCTTCAGCCCCGCCTCGTTTGCCAATGCCGCGGCCTGTTCATTAATGACGCCGATTTGCAGCCACAGTACTTTGGCACCAATAGCAATGGCCTCTTGCGCTACCGCATATGCTGCCTCTGAATTACGGAACACGTCAACCATGTCCACCGGGTGCGGGATACCCTTCAACGTGGCATAGGCCTGCTGGCCCAGCAAGGTTTGCCCCGCCAGTTTTGGACTGACCGGCGTAACCTGATACCCCTGAGCAAGCAGATAGGCCATAACGCCAAAACTCGGCCGCGCCGGATTATCACTGGCACCCACCAGCGCAATGGTTTTCACCTGCTGCAGCAGGCTGGCAATATCGTTGTCTTGCATTTTCCGCTCCCAATTATCGACGAGGGATTTCCCTGTTTCGAGTGTAACCCACTGACCTAAAATCGGCTCAACCCTGAGTTACTGAAACTCCCAGCAACTTTTGCGGTCTGATGCTGTCACTGTCAGCCTCTGCAGGCTAAATAGTGTCAAAATAAATATAAATATGTACACTTGTAACTAAAAGCGCAATGCTGAAAAACTTTGACACAATCTATGGCGTGTTCAACACTAATAGCGATGCGCTTATATGGAGATAACAATGAAATTTGGTCTGATGGTTGCGGCGCTGCTCAGCATCGGTATCAGCATGCCTGCCGTGGCTACGACCCTGAAACTCTCTCCTGACATCGGCCTGCTGGTGGTCGATGGCAAGAAAATGACAGGTTCGTTGTTAAAAGGCGCTGACAGCCTCGAGCTGGATGGCGGACAACATCAATTACTGTTTAAAGTGGCCAAGTCTGTACGCTCAGGGCCAAACCAACAAACTGTCTATACTTCACCTCCGCTGATCGCCACCTTCAATACGCAAAATGTCAGCTCCGTCGCCATTGAGCTGCCGCGCATTGAAAATGTCCGGGATGGTCAGCGATTTGATAAAACGTTCAATTACCAGGTAATTGATAAAAACGGCAATGCATTGGCAATGAAACACGACGTATTACGCCCCGACGACATCACGCTTAACATCGACCTGGAAAAGCTGATGGCAGATTACAACAGTCAGAAACATCCGGCTTCCGTACCGGCGTTCACCCATGTTCGCGCCACCGCACCCGGTTCACCGCTGGCAAGTGCAGCGTTAAACTCGCCCACAGAGACACTGAAAGGTGAAAACGTTTCCGAGCAAATGCTGCAATACTGGTTCCAACAGGCAGACAAAGAAACGCAGAAACGTTTTCTTCATTGGGTAAATAAACAGCCAATGCGCTAAGCAAGATTGATGACGCCTTTTTTAAAGGCGCGCTTTCTTCGCATTTTCAGGTGTAAACGCTAGGCAGTGAAAAACAGTTTCAGTAATCTGTCGCACATCACCCGATTAGCGAAGGAAATCCAGATGGAATTTACTACCCGCACTATCGCCGCGCGCAAACACATTGCACTGGTGGCGCACGATCACCGTAAACAAGCCCTGTTGGCATGGGTTGAAGACAATAAGTCCGTGCTGGAACAACACCAACTTTACGCCACCGGAACCACAGGCAACCTGATCCAGCAAGCCAGCGGTATTCCGGTAAATAGCATGTTGAGCGGGCCGATGGGGGGCGACCAGCAGGTGGGCGCGCTGATCGCCGAAGGCAAAATCGATATGTTGATCTTCTTCTGGGATCCATTGAACGCGGTGCCCCACGATCCGGATGTGAAAGCCCTGCTGCGCCTGGCGACCGTATGGAATATCCCCGTCGCCACCAACCGCTCCACCGCAGACTTCCTGATTGACTCCCCATTGTTCAAAAGCGAAGTGGAAATCACCATCCCTGACTACCAGCGCTACTTGCAGGATCGTCTGAAGTAACCAGCACGGCATGGTTTTCGCCAGGCATTGGGTTTAGGGTTTCTTCTGCGACGGTACGCCAAGAGCCTGCAGTTGTTCAACGAACACCGACGGGCGCTCGCGATCCTGCAATAACCACACCTGATGCTTGGCGCGAGTTAGCGCCACATACAGCAGCCGCCGCTCCTCGGCATCCGGGAAGTCTTCCGGCTGCGGCAACAGAACGTCTTCTAATATCGATTCACGCGCAACTGCAGGAAAACCGTCATTACCCTGGTGCAAACCAGCGATAATCACGTACTCAGCCTGCTGCCCCTTGCTGGCGTGAATGGTCATAAACTCAATGGTCAACTTAGGCCAGCGGGTTGCCGCTTTTGACAACACCTGCGGCTTCAGATGATGGTACCGTGCCAACACCAGAATCCGCTCTTCGGGCTTAGCATAGCCACTCAGCTTATCCAACAAATATTCGAGCTGTTCATGCGCTAGCAGGACTACCGATTTCTTGTTGCCTTTACTCAGGCTGTTCAACGGTTTTTTCAACTGGTGTGGGTTCTGCTGTACAAAGCGGTTTGCCACCTCACCAATGCGCTCATTGAAACGGTAAGTGGTATCGAGCGCACATTGTGCCCCTTCGCCAAAGTTCTCGGCAAATGCTGTGGTCAGCGTCAGTTCAGCACCGCTGAAACGATAAATGGCCTGCCAGTCATCACCCACGGCAAACAGGCAAGTCTGTTTGTTTTGTTTACGTAGCGCCGCCAGCAGCTGTGCCCGTTGCGGTGAGATATCCTGAAACTCATCGACCAGGATATGTTTCCATGGGCTGACAAAACGCCCTTTCTCCAGAATATTGACCGCCTGATGGATCAGGCCGGAGAAGTCTACCGCGCCTTCCTCTTTCAGTGCGCCTTTCCAGGCTTTGAGCAACGGTGCCATCAGCCGGATACGTTTTGAAAACAGGTCACGGACCTCTTCATCTGCCTGTTCGATCATTTCCGCCTGACTACCGCCGTGCATCCGCATCAACCCCAGCCAACGTTCCAGTCGGCCCGCCAGCCGTTCTGCCAGGCGTTTATCCTGCCAAAAATCACCTTCCGGCACTTCCCATTCCAGCTCTTCAAGCAACCATTGACGCCACCCTTTGGCCTGTGCTTTTTTCTCTGCGCACTGCTGCTGCCAATGGGTTATCAACAAAGCTCTTCGAGCCTTGCTGTCGGTTTCCAGTTTACTGATCGCCGGCACCTTGCGGTTGCCCTGCTGGATAATCTGCAGCGCCAATGCGTGGAAGGTTTTGGCCTGAATCGCCACGCTGCCCAGACGCTCCTGAATGCGCTCGTTCATCTCTTCCGCCGCCTGACGGCCAAACGCCAGCAACAGTATTTGCCCCGGTTCAGCCTCCTGGCGACGCAGCAGCCAACCGGCTCGCGCCACCAGCACCGAGGTTTTCCCACTGCCGGCCCCGGCCAGGACTAACACTGAATCTTCGCCATTAACTACTGCGCGGCTTTGCGAGTCGTTCAGGGGGGAGGTTTCGATATTCTGGAAGAAGTCGTGGTAACTCTCCAGCATACGTTCGGTCCACTGCTGATTACGCTGCCCGACACTGTGCAACCCATGCAGCAGCCATTGCTGACAAAGCAGATAATCATCCCGACAATTGTCAAATTGCTCCAGCCGCGCCACCGGCATGGGCAAGGCACCGAAAGACTCACGAATTTGTTGCTGCAGCTTGCCCAGCTCGGATTTTTTAAGCCACTTATCCTGCTGTTCAATACGCTGGATATGTTCAACCTGTTGCTGCAACACGCCGGCGCTGACTTCACTCATCTCCAAGCTCCACTGCTGCCAGGCCAGCTGGAGATAGTGATAGAAGCGCTGAGTTTCCTGCCATTCGGTACCATGCAGGCGCACCACTTTCTCCTCCGGCAGCTCAAACTCCAGTTCGCCCCAGACGATGCCCCGCTTACACCGAACATGAATCAACTGATTGAAAGGAATAAGATATTCATGCTTCTCACCGCTCACCTCGACACCGGCGTGCAGCAACCGCACACGGTTATAAGGGTGTTGAGCCAGGTGTTTCCCCAGCGATGTCGCTTTAAGTTCCATATCGTCGCGCCATGACTATGTTGAGATTAAATAACGGATATCTGCCAGTTTACCTGCGATAAGCAGTGGCACTCTAGCGCTAAAAAAAGGGTAGAATAGATTTTGCGTTTTGATAGCAAACGCACCGCATCGCGGTTTGGCCATCATTAGAGCAGAATGACGACTATGCGTACTGTACTGAATATTCTTAATTTTGTGTTAGGCGGCTTTTTCACCACCCTTGGCTGGCTGGTCGCAACAGTGTTTAGCGTGGTGCTGATCATCACACTCCCCCTAACCCGCTCCTGCTGGGAAATCACCAAGCTGTCGTTACTGCCATTCGGTAACGAAGCCATTCACGTTAATGAATTGTACCCGGAAAAAAGCAATGTACTGCTTTCCGCCAGTGGTTCACTGCTGAACATTATCTGGCTGATCCTGTTCGGCTGGTGGCTGTGCCTGTCGCATATTGCCGCCGGGATTGTGCAGTGTGTAACGATTATTGGCATCCCGGTGGGTATAGCCAATTTCAAAATCGCCGCCATTGCCCTGTGGCCGGTCGGGCGACGAGTGGTATCCGTTGAAATGGCGCAACAGGCCAGAACTGAAAATGCCCGACGTCAGTATCAGCAGCGTTAATTTTTTCTCCGCCTGAGGAGTTTTTCGTGCTCTCTTTTGCACCAGCAATACGCCGTTATGCCTACAACAGTAATCTGCTTTATGATCTGCGCATCTTCATTGCACTGGCTGGTGCGGCCGCCGTACCCTGGTGGTTAGCCATTCCCAAGCTCACCATTCCCCTGACTCTGGGGGTGGTGGCAGCGGCGTTGACCGATCTGGACGATCGCTTGGCTGGCAGACTACACAATCTGTTGATCACACTGGTGTGTTTTTTTGTCGCTTCCGCCTCCATTGAGCTGCTGTTTCCTTATCCGTGGCTGTTCGCTCTTGGCCTCACTGCCTCTACCTGCGGTTTTATTTTGCTGGGTGCCCTGGGGCAACGTTACGCCACCATTGCTTTTGGTGCCTTGCTGATCGCGGTCTATACCATGCTCGGCACCTCAATGTATGACGCCTGGTATCAACAGCCGACGCTGCTGATCATTGGCGCCCTGTGGTACAACCTGCTGACGCTGATTGGTCACCTGATCTTTCCTATCCGACCTCTGCAGGAAAATCTGGCGCGTTGTTACAACCAATTGGCAAGTTATCTGGATGCCAAGGCCAACCTGTTTGACCCGGACGTCGAGCATGATGCAGACCTGCCGTGGATGGACGTTGCCATGGCCAACAGCGCCCTGGTGACCATTCTTAACCAGACCAAAGTTTCATTGCTGACGCGGCTAAAAGGCGATCGGGGTCAACGCGGAACTCGCCGCACGCTGCATTATTATTTCGTTGCACAGGATATCCATGAGCGCGCAAGTTCCTCCCACGTTCAATATCAGGCGCTGAGTCGACAGTTTCGTCACAGTGATATTCTGTTTCGTTTCCAGCGCTTGCTCAGCATGCAGGCTCGCGCCTGCCAACAGTTGGCACAGTCGATTTTGCTGCGGCAAAAGTATCAGCACAACCTTCGTTTCGAACCGGCCTTTGGCCGTATTGAAGAAGCACTGACTCGCATTGCCATCACCCCGGAAAACAGTGAGCTGACCAAAGCACTATCGCACCTGTTGAAAAATTTGCGCGCGATTGACGCCCAACTTGCAAATATTGAGTCCGAGCAGGCACTGGCCAGTGGCCTGGCGGAAGAGAATAGTCTGTCGGATGACCGGCTCACTGGCTGGAGCGATATTCGCTTGCGTATCAGCCGCCATCTAACACCTCAGTCTGCCTTGTTCCGTCATGCTATCCGCATGTCAGTGGTACTGTGCGTGGGCTACGCCTTTATTCAGTTTACCGGCATGCAGCACGGTTATTGGATCCTGTTAACCAGCCTGTTTGTCTGCCAACCCAATTACAACGCCACGCGTCGCAGGCTGGCGCTTAGAATTATCGGCACGCTGGCCGGTATTCTTATCGGCCTGCCAATCCTCTATTTTGTACCCTCGCTGGAAGGCCAGATGGTGCTGATCGTCATCAGCGGCGTTCTGTTCTTCGCTTTTCGGACCGTGCAATACGCCCATGCCACAATGTTTATTACCCTGCTGGTATTGCTGTGCTTTAACTTGCTGGGTGAAGGTTTTGAGGTGGCCGCACCTCGGGTTTATGACACGATTCTGGGATGCGCCATCGCCTGGGCGGCAGTCAGTTTTATCTGGCCAGACTGGAAGTTTCGCCAATTATCGGCAGTCGTCACTAAAACGCTGGACGCCAACTGCCGTTATCTGGATGCCATTCTGGTGCAATATCATCAGGGTAAAGACAACGGCCTTCCCTATCGTATCGCTCGCCGGGATGCACACAACAGTGATGCAGAGCTGGCTTCGGTGATATCAAATATGTCTGCCGATCCAAAAGCGGATAAAGGGGTTCAGGAAGCCGCCTTCCGCCTGTTGTGTTTAAACCACACCTTGTTGAGTTATATCTCTGCGTTGGGTGCACACCGTGAGCGTCTGAACAACCCTGCTACGCTGGCGCTGTTAAATGATGCGGTTTGTTATGTTGATGGAGCCCTGCATCAGGAAGAACTGGACGACCGGCGCATCACTCAGGCATTGGAAAGCCTGGCTGAACGTATTGTGCACGCTGCGCCGGAACCGGAAAGCAAAGATCAGTTGGTGTTGCAGCAAATTGGACTGGTCATTGAGCTGCTGCCGGAACTTACCCTGCTTAATACCCAAATCAGCAAATTGGCTTGATCACCCGGGGCCTTTTATCAGGCCCCGGACTCCCGGATTATGTCCGTGACTAAGCAATGACATAGTACGTTCAAACCAATGCGTCAGCTCACTGCGTATTTCCGAAGGTAGAGCCTCATGATGATAACCGGCAATGGCCCCGCCCAGAGAAAGCAGTACCCGCAATCCTAAATTGCGCTTCTGCTGCAAAAGACGAAGATAGCTGTGTTTGGCACCATTCAGGCGCAAATCATAAACATTACGAATGCCTGCACGCCAAAGTAACCGTTCCATATTGATGTCGATGTTGGGTAAGGTTTTCAGCCGCCCCTGATTATCCGTTTTAACCTTAAGTTCTCGTCGCGCTTCACGAATAGCCTGCCAGGCTAACTCCACAAGCTCCCTCCTGTCGCGCCACAGCGTTTCATCGACCCAGTAATAACGCATGGTAATAGGTACCCCTCGCTTGGAGTACACCATATTGACCATGCCGCGAGAGCGAAAAGCTGGCTCCAGGCTATCCGTCGCACGAAGATATAGCTCCCCTTCGGCAATCACAGCGAACATGACGCCATCAGCCAGCAGCCCATAACCGCCAAATTGCGAGCGTGTAGTAATGCCGCCTAATGCGTAAAAATACGCTTTGGCCTGCATGATCCTTCCACTTGATGTCCCTTTCATAGCCTTCTCCTTGTGTAGATTAGTGTTCTATCATTCCCCACACCAATGAAATAAAAGTAACGTGAACAAGTAATTAGAAAAATACGCACTATCTGCAGTCATGCCAATCACAAACGTCCAGTGTATGAAAAATGATCGCAATTATGCGATGTACTACGAATATTTGAGTTGATCTTAAACACAACTGGATGTACTGTATAAACATACAGTGACACTACGGGCGGGATACTTTATGCGTACTCAATCACTCTACAAACCCCATTTCAGCCACACCTCTTTTGCGCTGAATAATGCTGCACAGAGCACCGATGCCGGCAAAGCGAATGGCCTTATCAGTGAACTTGTTTACAACGAGCATCAGCCCGCAGTAGCGCAATTGTTGCTACCTCTGCTGCAACAACTGGGAATGCAGTCACGTTGGTTGTTATGGCTGACGCCACAGCAAAAACTGAGTAAGTTATGGCTACAACAGTCCGGCTTGCCGGTTGGAAAAGTGATACAGCTGAGCCAAATTAACCCGCTGGACACGGTTGAAGCGATGGAAAAAGCGCTGCTGACGGGTAACTATAGTGTAGTACTTGGATGGCTGCCCGATCTTACAGAAGAAGATCGTCTAAAATTAAGGCGTGCGGCAGAATTAGGTAACGCTTATGGGTTCATTATGCGTCCTCAACGTGACATAAACCCGATTCACGGACACTGTTCCACCCTAAAAATTCACTCTTCTTTGTATCATTAAGTAAATTTAGGATTTTTCCCATCATTTTCTTCTCTAGGTAAGGGAACCTTTATGGGATCAGGGACAAAGCGAGTGTGGCTGCGGTTCCGCGCCCCAAAACCAAGGTTAAAATGCTCGTTTTTTTTGCCGGTTAATGTTAGTAAATATGTATATTTCTGCGTTTTTTTTTAGAGCTTTATCACATCACACTTGTAACTTTCGCGCCACGTTGTAGACTTTACATCGCCAAGGTTGCTCTATAACGCCAGATAAACTGGCAGAGTAACAAACGAGGGCTCAAACCTTGGCGAAGGAATTTAACCAAGGGCTTAAAACAGCTTTAAAGCTCATTGCCTATTTGGATGATAACGAGGCGCAAAATGAAAAAGACAGCTATCGCATTAGCAGTGGCACTGGCAGGTTTCGCAACAGTAGCGCAAGCCGCCCCAAAAGATAATACCTGGTACACCGGTGCTAAACTGGGCTGGTCCCAGTACCATGACACTGGTTTCTACGGCAACGGTTACCAGAATGGTATCGGCAATGGTCCGACCCATAAAGATCAACTGGGTGCTGGCGCGTTCCTGGGTTACCAGGCGAACCAATACCTGGGCTTCGAGCTGGGCTATGACTGGCTTGGCCGTATGCCTTACAAAGGCAGCGTGAACAACGGTGCTTTCAAAGCGCAGGGCGTTCAACTGGCCGCTAAACTGAGCTACCCAATCATAGACGATCTGGACATCTACACTCGTCTGGGTGGTATGGTATGGCGTGCAGATTCCAAAGCTAACTACGGTAATGGCACTCGTCTGAGCGACCACGACACCGGCGTTTCTCCTTTGGCAGCAGTTGGTGTTGAATACGCACTGACCAAAAACTGGGCTACCCGCCTGGACTACCAATTCGTTAGCAACATCGGTGATGCAGGTACTGTCGGCGCTCGTCCAGACAACACCATGCTGAGCCTGGGTGTTTCTTACCGTTTCGGTCAGGATGATGTTGTTGCTCCAGTTGCTCCAGCACCAGCTCCGGCTCCAGTTGTTGAAACCAAGCGTTTCACTCTGAAGTCTGACGTGCTGTTCAACTTCAACAAATCTACCCTGAAAACTGAAGGCCAACAGGCTCTGGATCAGCTGTACACTCAGCTGAGCTCCATGGATCCTAAAGATGGTTCTGTTGTAGTTCTGGGTTACACCGACGCCGTTGGTTCTGACCAGTACAACCAGAAACTGTCTGAAAAACGCGCTCAAAGCGTTGTTGATTACCTGGTATCTAAAGGTATTCCTTCAGACAAAATCTCTGCACGTGGTATGGGCGAAGCTGATGCCGTCACTGGCAACACCTGTGGCTACAAAGCTGGTCGTGCTACCAAAGCACAGATCGCTTGCCTGGCACCAGATCGTCGCGTAGAGATCGAAGTTAAAGGTATCAAAGACGTTGTAACTCAGCCACAAGGCTAAGCTACCACTCTTAGTAAAAAACCCCGCAATGCGGGGTTTTTTTTCGGCTAAATTACAGTGGTATTGGCAACCAGGAACCCCTTCCGTGATAGGAGCTGGCTGGCTAGTGGGTTTACTCTTTATCTTTACCGAGAATAGCTTTTAAATCCTGCTTCAATGATGACATCTGGCTGGCATACTTCTCTTTACGTTCCGCATCTTCGATTAACTGCACCACTGTTTCTGACAGAGTCACCCCACGGCGACGGGCAAGCGCGGCCAAACGCTGCCAAACCAGAAACTCCAGATCGATAGATTTTTTACGCGTATGTTGGTGTTCTGCGTTAAAATGACGTTTACGGCGTGCGCGGATAGTTTGCTTCATCCGGTTATCCAGTTCCGGATTCATATGGTGGCTAATCCACGTCAGCACTTTTACCGGCTCATTTTCCAGCTTCAGCAGCTCGTCAATGGCTTCCTGAGCAGCGCTGTTTTCAATGTGGCGGGTAATAGCTTCCCCTTCCCGGTGCTTTTTCACCAGGTACTTCCATTTCCAACCGCTCTCCAGATTTTCCAGTTGCTGATATTTCATCGTGAGCTCTTCAGTGACCGCGTAACTTTATTAAGCATAACAGCTTTACGCCGAATTTCCCCGGCAATTACACCTCGTTTTAGACTGTTTTTTGCACAGTCATCGCGCGATGTCAAACTCCCTGACATCAACTGTAACTCTGCATCTATCAAGCTGCCGTTATTCTTGTATAATCGCCCTTTCCCTTTTTGACGATTGCATCTAACACTTTGACCAATAACCGACTTGAATGGCAATCACTGTTGCCGGACGTTACGCCTTATCAAGCGATATTTGATACCGCCGCGCAGTTGGCCCCCGTGTCCTTTGCCTCTATTCAGCCTCGGCTGGAAAACGCACTGACGCTGTTTTGCCATCCACAGTCACCACCGCGTTTCATGTTGTTGAAAGCGCAAGAAACGCGTGAGTATCTGGCGCTGATCGCCCAAGCAGTTGAACAACTGCAGCCGCAGAACACCGCGTTCAAGGGCAGTCACTATGTGATCCAGGGCAGCAAGGTCAGCGTAGAACCCGCCAGCCAGGGTGATGAACCCTTTGCCGCCGGTGGTTCCTGCGTGTATCAAGAGTGGGTTGAACCTGAACAGCTGTTTGGCTGCGTTCGGATCCACAATGGTGAAATCAACCTGCAGCCCGGCCTGGTGCATCAGGCCAACGGTGGTGTACTTATCCTGTCTGCGCGTTCTCTGCTGGCTCAGCCGCTGCTGTGGCTGCGTTTGAAGCAGATGATCACCCAACGTCAGTTCCACTGGGTTTCCCCGGATGAAACACGCCCATTGCCAATTACCATTCCTGCCATGCCGCTGGAATTGCGGTTGATTGTGGTAGGCGATCGTCACGGCCTTGCCGATTTCCATGATATTGAACCGGAGCTGAGTGAGCAGTCAGTCTACGGAGAATACGAGGAAGATCTGCAACTCACCGAAGTCGATGACATGGTGCAATGGTGTGGCTACGTCAATAGCCTCATCGAAGAGCAGCAACTGCCGCCGTTGGCAGCCGATGCCTGGTACCCGCTGATGATACAGGCAGTACGTCACAGTGGTGATCAAGGCAACCTGCCACTGTCCCCGCTGTGGCTCGGCCAGCAACTTTCCGAAGCCGCGCTGTATGTCGAAGAAGAAAGCATCAATGCCAAAGCGTTTGAAGCCGCGCTGAATGCGCGCGAGTGGCGTGAAAGCTACCTTGCCGAACGGATGCAGGATGAAATTGAGCTGGGCCAAATCCTGATTGAAACCGAAGGCGAAGTCGTCGGTCAGATCAACGGTTTGTCGGTGCTGGAATACCCTGGCCATCCGCGCAGCTTTGGTGAACCCTCCCGTATCAGCTGTGTCGTGCATCTTGGCGATGGTGAGTTCACCGACGTTGAGCGCAAGGCCGAGCTTGGTGGTAATCTGCATGCCAAAGGCATGATGATTATGCAGGCGTTCCTGATTTCCGAACTGGAGCTGGACCAACCGCTGCCCTTCTCTGCTTCGATTGTGTTTGAACAATCTTATGGTGAAGTGGACGGGGACAGCGCCTCATTGGCTGAGCTGTGCGCGCTTATCAGCGCACTGTCGTTACAGCCAATTACCCAGCAGATTGCAGTAACCGGTTCTGTCGACCAATTCGGTAATGTACAGCCGATTGGCGGCGTCAACGAAAAAATCGAAGGCTTTTTTGAAGTTTGCCAACGTCGTGGTTTGACTGGCAAACAGGGTATTATCCTGCCCGCCACCAATGTGCGCCATCTGTGTCTGCATCAGGACGTGGTCGATGCAGTCCGTGAGGGGCAGTTCCATCTGTGGGCCGTCAATAGCGCTGCGGAAGCCTTGCCATTACTCACTGGTTACCCCTACTCTGATGAACAGCAACCGAACTTGTTGGCGGCCATTCAGGAACGGATAGCACAGGTGAATCCGCAGGAACGCCGGCGCTGGCCATGGCCACTTCGTTGGCTCAACTGGTTCAACCACGGCTGATCGGACTTGTTCAGCGTACACGTGTAAGCTAATCTGCGCCCTTCAATAAAATAAGGTTTACTGAGAACATGGTAGAAAAACGCGACTCCTATACGAAAGAAGACCTCGAAGCATCCGGCCGTGGCGAACTGTTTGGCGCTGGTGGCCCGCCGTTGCCGGCAGGTAACATGTTGATGATGGACCGCGTGGTCAAAATGACCGAAGACGGTGGTACCTACAACAAGGGTTATGTGGAAGCGGAACTGGATATTAATCCGGACCTATGGTTCTTTGGTTGCCACTTTATCGGCGATCCGGTAATGCCAGGCTGCCTGGGTCTGGATGCCATGTGGCAGTTGGTCGGTTTCTACCTCGGCTGGCTGGGCGGCGAAGGTAAAGGTCGTGCGCTGGGCGTGGGTGAAGTTAAATTCACCGGCCAGGTTCTGCCAACCGCAAAGAAAGTCACCTATCGCATTAACTTCAAGCGTGTGATCATCCGTAAACTGATTATGGGTGTGGCCGATGGTGAAGTCCTGGTCGACGGTCAGGTCATTTACACCGCCAGCGATCTGAAAGTGGGCCTGTTCAAGGACACTGCGGCGTTCTAACCGCAATCACGGCGGCCTTCTCGGTCGCCGTTTATTTCCCTTAGTTATCTTTTAATCGTTGTATCCATAGCGACTAAATAGTAACTACAATAATTGTAGTAACAAGGAGGTATGCCATGCAAAAAACTCGTTTTGATAACATGCCATGCCCGGTAGCTCGCTCACTGGACCGCGTCGGGGAATGGTGGAGCATTCTGATACTTCGCGATGCGTTTCACGGTTTGTCCCGATTTGATGAGTTCCAACAGAGCCTTGGGCTTTCACCCACCATATTGACCCGTCGCCTGAAGTATCTGGTGGAAAGCGGCATACTGTATAAACAACGCTACCAAACACGACCGATACGCTACCAGTACTTGCTCACTGAGCGCGGCAAAGATTTTTTCCCAGTGCTTGCAGCCCTGTTTCACTGGGGGAATACCCACCTGGCCGATGACGGTATCAGTGCTGAACTGGTCGATCGTCGTACCGGGCAACCCATACGCGTGCAACTGATAGACAGCAGTACTCAGCAGCCGATTGCGCTGCATAACATTACTTTAGCGCCAGGGCCGGCAGCGACCGAAGGCATGCGCCAGCGCGCGGCCCTGATGCTGCAGAACCTTTCTGCATTCCCCCCTGAATCATCCAAGGAGTCACTATGAACACTCGTCGTATAGTCATTACCGGCATGGGCGCCGTTTCGCCACTGGGATGCGGCGTAGAGGCTATCTGGCAGCGTCTGCTGAACGGCCAGTCCGGCATTCGCCCGCTGCCAGAAGAGATCATCGCCGACCTGCAGGTGAAAATCGGCGGTCAGGTGCCCACTTTGGAACAGGACCCCGAAGCGGGCTTCGATCCCGACCTTTCGGTTGCGCCAAAAGACCAGAAGAAAATGGACCGCTTTATCCTGCTCGCCATGGCAGCAGCCGATGAGGCTATCCGCCAGGCAGGTTGGGTAGCTGATACTGAAGACAAACAGGAACGTACGGCAACAGTGATCGCTTCCGGCATTGGTGGCTTCCCAGCCATTGCCCATGCGGTACGCACCACCGACAGCCGTGGTGCCAAACGCCTGTCGCCTTTCACCATCCCTTCGTTCCTGGTTAATCTGGCCGCCGGCCATGTATCGATTAAACATCAGTTCAAGGGCCCTATTGGCGCCCCCGTGACGGCCTGTGCCGCAGGGGTACAAGCCATTGGCGATGCTGTGCGCATGATTCGCAACGATGAAGCGGATATCGCGCTGTGTGGCGGTACGGAAGCGGCTATCGACACTGTTAGCTTGGGTGGCTTTGCGGCGGCGCGTGCCATGTCCACAACGCCTGCGGAAGCTGCAGTCACCGCTTCACGCCCTTTTGACAGCGCACGCAACGGTTTTGTTATGGGTGAAGGTGCCGGCATGCTGGTGATTGAGACACTGGAGCATGCGCTGGCCCGTGGGGCAACGCCGTTAGCTGAAATTGTCGGTTACGGCACCAGTGCAGATGCCTACCATATGACCTCTGGCGCCGAGGATGGTGACGGTGCCTACCGTGCCATGAAAATTGCCCTCAAACAGGCTGGCGTAACACCAGAGCAGGTTCAACATCTGAACGCACATGCGACATCCACCCCAGTGGGTGATTTGGGCGAGATTAACGCCATTAAACATCTGTTCGGTACTCAGGGCAGCGTAGCGGTCACCTCAACCAAATCAGCAACCGGTCATCTGCTCGGTGCCGCTGGCGGGCTGGAAACCATCTTTACTGCACTGGCGCTGCGCGATCAGATTGCACCGGCCACGCTGAATTTGGAAAGTCCGGATCCGGCGGCCGAGGGGCTGCACCTGGTTGCGAACAAAGCGCAGCCCATGGCCATAAACTATGCACTGTCAAACGGCTTTGGTTTTGGTGGTGTGAATGCGAGCATTTTGCTGAAACGCTGGCAAGGGTAATATTGCCTGAAACAAAAACCTCCGCGCTGGGCGGAGGTTGTTCCTTTTATTTGACAGGGAGCCGCTTAAGCGGTCACAGCCCTGTCTTCCATGGCTTCTCGCCAACCTCCCAGCCATTGAGACCGGCTGTCCACAGTCGTTTTATAAGGACAAAGATCTTTCGGATGTCCTAAAATACCTGCCTGATAACCTTTCGAATGCGCCCTTTCCAGACGATCGCGTTTCTGTCTCTTCATGCCTCGTTTCCCTCACTTTTTTGGTCTGGTGGAAAGAAAACAATGGCTGCTTTTTGTGCAGCCACGTTTAAGCAATAGCGCTAAATGGAGCGAAAATCAATGCGCAAAATTCACGCCAATGTCATATTTGTGAGCTACGCACGCAGAATTTGCTAACTGACTGATAGATAGGAAGGAAGCTAACTTATTGAAATAAAATAAAAACCCCTTGCGACGAGAAAACCCAATATTTCTCGCCGAAAGGGGTTAGACCGATTTAGTACAAATTATTTCTAAAAACGACCAGCTTGCGTGGCAATATCCTGAGCTTCTTGTTGCCAGCCCTGTGCCAATGTCCGCACCAACGCATCATAGCCGTCTTCACCCTGTTTAAGCTCTAGGCTGAATGGACGTTTAGTCAGATTGCCCTGATGGTTCAGCACCCACTCGCCACGAATGATCGCCTTGCCGTCAAAGCGGCCGTGGAAACCACTGATGGTGACGTTGAGCACATCCTGATCGCTGCTCATCGGCTGCGAGGACACCACCCAACCCGGCAGCGCGCTGCTCAGGTTAGTGACCAGCGTCTGCTGCAACTGTTGATCCAGCGGGCTGGCCCACAGGTTATTCTGGGCAATCACATACTGCACGTCATTGGTCTGGTAAACCACACCGCTCTGTGCCAGGTAATCCGCCACGCTAACATGCTCCAGCCAAAGCTGGCGCGACGTCGTGCTACCGCTGACCTGTGCCGGCGAGCCCAACGCCGGCAATTGATAGTAGGTCTTCTGTGGTGTACTGCTACAGGCGCTGAGTAACAGCGCCAGGGCTACCGGGATCCATTTCATCATTTATTGGCCTTCTTCGGCTGAGGATCGTTACTGCCCGCGGCTTCAAATACCAGCGCGTTGCTCTTTTCGTTCAGGGTGCGCAGCACCGGCTGCAGTTCACGCAGCACCTGATCAAGACGTTGCATATCGCCGACCATCTTGTTGTAGGCCGGAGAGCCTGGCTGGAACCCTTTCATGCTGCGGTTCAGTTCCTGCAAGGTTTTCTGCATATCCTGTGGCAGTGCCTTCATCTCTCTGCTGGCGATAATATCATTCAGCGACTGCATGGTTTTCTGCGTCGTCTGCATGGTTTTCTGACTTTCAGCCAACGTTTTGGTCGCTTCATTGATCATCGGATTCAGCGGCATCGAGTTGATTTTATCCAGCGTCTGCATCAATTTCTGCTGGATCTGTGCCAGGCCACCGCTGGTGGTTGGCATCAGTCGATAACCAAACAGCTCACGTGGCCCTTTATAAGGTTTCTCTTGCGGATAGAAATCCAGATCGATATACAGCGAACCTGTTAGCAGGTTAGCGGATTTCAAAGAGGCACGCATGCCGCGCGACTCTGCGTCTTTCAAATGACTCTCAAAGTCGAAGTTGCCACCCAACTGTTTCTGGAAGCGATCCGGTTCGATGCGGATCAGCACCGGGATCCGGTAGTCGTTGTCCAGACGCTGTATCATCCCTTTTTTGTAGAACGGCACCTGGCCAACGGTACCCAGACGGATGCCACGGAATTCCACCGGCGCACCAGGCTGCAGCCCGCGAACCGAATCGGCGAAGAACAGCAGGTAGTCTTTATGCACGGTATACAGCGAATCCTGAATGCTGCGCTGGTTGTCGAACAGGTGGTACTCCGCTTTCGGTTGCGCCAGTTCACCGCGGTCCCACCCGTCCGGTACGTCAAAGCTGACGCCGCCGCTGAACAAGGTCGCCAACGAGCCCATTTCCACCCTCATTCCCTGTGCCGACATATCGAACGCCACACCGCTGTCTTTCCAGAAACGTACGTTACTGGTCACCAACTGATCGTAAGGTGCGGAGATAAATAATTGATAACGCATGGCACGCATCTTGGGATCAAAATAACTGGTTTCCACCGAGCCAACGCGATAACCACGGAACAACACCGGATCGCCGGCGTTCAACTGTCCGGATCTTTCGCTGTCCAGAACAATGCGTAACCCTTTAGCGTCAGGAGAGGCCAGAGGCGGCGCATCCAGCAATTGGTAGTCCTCCTTGCCTGCCTTGCCTTTAGTGCCCGGCTGCAGTTCGATATAGGCGCCGGAAAGCAGCGTCCCCAGACCGGAAACGCCCTCGCGACCAATTTGCGGCTTCACTACCCAGAAGGCAGAATCCTGGCGCAACAGCTTCTCCATGCCGGAGTTCAGACGCGCCTCGACCACCACCTTGCTCAAGTCTTCGCTCAGGGTCACCGTTTCCACCACCCCAACGTCAACGCTACGGCTTTTGATTTTGGTTTTACCCGCCTCCAGCCCTTCTGCGGTAGTGGTGACCAATGTGACCACCGGCCCCTGGTGGCTGAAATGGTAAAACAGGATCCAGGCGCCGATCAGTGCGGTGACAATCGGGATGATCCACACTGGTGACCAGCGCTTGATCTTCTCGACGTCCGCGACGCTATGATTATTTTCCGTCACCTTGCGGCTCCTTTTTTATTGTTTCGTTCACGCGATCCCAGGTTAATCGGGGATCAAAGGTCATAGCTGCAAACATAGTGAGAATCACCACCAGAGCGAACAGCAGTGCGCCAGTAGCAGGATAAATGCTCATCAATTGTCCCATCCGTACCAATGCCGAAAGCACGGCAATCACAAACACGTCGATCATTGACCAGCGGCCAACGAATTCAACCACCTCATAAATCAGATGCATTCGCTCACTGTCGGCCCGTGCCTTACCGGTACCGTTAGCGTCCCAACACAGCCAGCCAATCGCCAACATTTTTAGCGAAGGCACCATGATACTGGCGATGAAGATCACCATCGCTACCGGGTAAGATCCTTCTCCCCACAGCAGGATCACCCCGGCCATGATAGTAGAAGTCAGCTTGTTGCCCAGTGCCTCGGTAACCATAATCGGCATCAGGTTTGCCGGAATATACAGCAAGATAGAGGTAAGCAGCAGCGCCAACGTCCATTGCAGACTGTGCCGACGGCGCACATAACCACGGGAATGGCAGCGCGGACACTGGGTCAGTTCCGCCGGTAGAATAGCCGTGCAACACTGGCAGGAACGCAGCCCCTGACGCAGCCCGGTACGCCCGACTTCCATCGGACGATCAAGGTGCGGTGCGGGTTCAATGTCATTCCACAGCCAACGGCGATCGACACACTGGAAAGCACGCACCTGTAGCAGACAAAACAGGCAGTACGGCACAAAGCTGCTACCGACGCCGATATCACCATAAGCCATCAGCTTAACGAAGCTGACCAGTACCCCGGCCAGGAAAATCTCCACCATGCACCAGGTTTTAAACTGGAACAGCATTTTGGCCATCCACTCTTTCAAACCGGTGGGGATAGGCACCTTGGCGCACAGCACAATGATCGCCACCATGCAAAAGGCCGGGATCAGTTGAACAAACACCATAAACAGCGTGGCCATGCTGGCATAGTCTTCAGCCACCATCACCTGCGGGATTTGGATCAGTTTGATTTCGTTACCAAGGCCGGCAACGCGCATATTGATAAACGGGAAAATATTCGCCAGCAGCAGCATAAACAAGGCGCTGAGGGCGTAGCCGATTGGCCGCTTGCGCGGTTCCTCCCAGCGGGAACTGAGGGTAGTCTTACAACGCGGGCATACCGCTTTCGAACCATATGCCAGCGGCGGCAACGCCACCAGCATGTCGCACTGCGGGCACAGCATCAGATTGTCCTGTTGCTGTTTCGCGTGCGTTGCATGGCTGTGCTGCTCGTGATTCTCGTGGGAACACACCATAATCCTCCTTAATAACGTTGCTCACCGGTACGGCAATACCGCCCGCAGCAGCGCGTGGGCGGTATTCTCAACGGTTAGCCGTTTTTCATCGCTTCCAATTCTTCCCAACGGGCGAATGCCTCTTCCAGCGCCCCTTCGGCCGCGGCCAGTGCCGTCAGCACCTGTTGCGTTTCGCTGTGAGGACGAGTGAAGAAATCAGCATCGCTCATTTGCGCCTGCAGCGCCGTAATTTCTGCCTCCAGCTGTTCCAGGCGTTGCGGCAACTGCTCCAGCTCACGTAACAGGTTATAGCTCAGTTTAACCGCTGTTTTCTTTGGCTGTTCAGCCTTTTTTTCTGCCAAAGGCTTGTTCTGCTCGGCCGTGACCTGGCGGATCGGTTTTGCCGTAGCGCGTTGATGATGCGCGTCGTAATAACCGCCGACGAAGGTGCTGATCTCACCGTTGCCTTCAAAGATCCAGCACTCAGTTACAGAGTTATCAACAAACTGACGATCGTGGCTTACCAACATCACGGTGCCCTGGTAGCCGTCGATCAGCTCTTCCAGCAACTCCAGCGTTTCAACATCCAGGTCGTTGGTAGGTTCATCGAGGATCAATAAGTTACTAGGCTTCAGGAACAGCTTGGCCAGCAACAGACGATTACGCTCACCGCCCGACAAGGCTTTCACCGGCGTCATCGCCCGTTTAGGGTGGAACAGGAAGTCCTGCAGATAACCCAACACGTGACGGGAACGGCCATTGACCAACACTTCCTGTTTACCTTCCGCCAGGTTGTCCATGACAGTGCGCTCCGGATCCAGATCCGCGCGGTGCTGGTCGAAGTAGGCCACTTCCAGCTTGGTACCGCAGTGCACGCGGCCACTGTCGGCTTTCAACTGGCTGAGCATCAGTTTCAGCAGCGTAGTTTTGCCGCAGCCGTTCGGGCCGACCAACGCAATTTTGTCGCCACGCTGTACCTGGGCGGAGAAATTACGGACCAACACTTTGCCGCCAACCTGATAGTTAACGTCTTCCATCTCAAACACGATTTTGCCGGAGCGAACCGCTTCTTCCACCTGCATTTTAGCTGTGCCCATCACTTCACGGCGTTCGGAACGCTCGTTACGCAATGCCTTCAGCGCACGAACGCGGCCTTCGTTACGGGTACGACGCGCCTTGATACCCTGACGGATCCACACTTCCTCCTGCGCCAGCTTGCGGTCGAATTCGGCGTTTTGCAGCTCTTCCACCCGCAGCGCTTCTTCTTTGCTCAGCAGGTATAAATCATAATTACCCGGCCAGGACACCAGCTTGCCGCGATCGAGATCGACAATGCGCGTCGCCATATTGCGGATAAATGAACGGTCGTGGGAAATAAACACGATGCTGCCCTGGAACTCTTTCAGGAAGCCTTCCAGCCAATCGATGGTTGAAATATCCAGGTGGTTGGTCGGTTCATCGAGCAACAGTACGCGCGGAGAGCTGACCAACGCACGACCCAGCGCCGCTTTACGCAGCCAGCCGCCGGAGAGCGAGGAAAGTTCCGCATCCCCATTCAGGCCCAACTGCAACAGCACTTCGCTGATGCGGCTATCCAGCTGCCACAGGCCCTGGTGATCGAGGATCTCCATAATCTGTGCCATGCGCGTCAGATTTTTTTCGCTTGGATCGGTTTCCACCAGATGCGAAATCGCGTGGTAGGCTTTCAGGTGTTCCGCCTGCTCGGCGACGCCTTCAGCCACGAAATCAAACACCGTACCGCCGATATTGCGTGGGGGATCCTGTTGCAGACGAGCCACAATCAGATCCTGCTCGTAAATAACCCGGCCGTCATCCAGCGGAATCTCTTTACCGAGGATCTTCAACAGCGTGGATTTACCGGCGCCATTGCGCCCAACCAGACAAACGCGTTCGTTGTCTTCAATATGAATTTCGGTGTTGTCTAAAAGGGGGGCATCGCTGAAAGACAGCCAGGCACCGGACATGCTAATTAACGACATAGTAATTATTTTCCTTCGCCGGCATGGGTAAGCAGCCAGCAGTTATGAATTTGACGGTTACGGGCAAAGTCCTGCGACTGCGTCTGGGCGGTAATTTCTTTCGCCTCCAGACCCAATGCGCTCAGGCCGGCCATATCCATCTGGAAACCGCGCTTGTTGTTCGAGAACATGATGGTCCCGTTACGACGCAGCAACCGTTTCAAATCTTGCATCAGCGCCAGGTGATCGCGCTGAACGTCAAAAGTGTTCTCCATTCGCTTGGAGTTGGAGAAGGTCGGCGGATCGATAAAGATCACGTCGAATTGTTCGTCGGCATTTTGCATCCATGACAAACAATCCGCATGGATCAATCTGTGCTGTTTGCCGGTCAAGCCGTTAACCCGCAGGTTTTTCTCTGCCCATTCCAGATAGGTGCGCGACATATCCACGGTAGTGGTGCTGCGCGCCCCACCCAGTCCGGCATGCACGCTGGCGGTACCGGTATAGGCAAACAGGTTGAGGAAGTCTTTGCCTTTGCTCATCTCGCCCAGCATGCGGCGGGCAATACGGTGGTCGAGGAACAGACCGGTATCGAGATAGTCGGTCAGGTTAACCCACAGCTTGGCGTTAAACTCTTCCACCAGCAGGAATTCGCCTTTCTGCGCCAGCTTTTCGTACTGGTTTTTGCCCTTCTGGCGCTCGCGGGTTTTCAGGATCAACTGGTTGGACGGCAATTCCAGCACCGCCAGCGTGGCGTTGATCACGTCGAACAGACGTTGACGCGCCTTCTGCGCATCAACGGTTTTCGGCGGTGCATATTCCTGCACCACGACTTTGCTGCCGTAGCGATCCACCGCCACGTTGTATTCCGGCAGGTCGGCATCGTACAGACGGTAGCACTCAATGCCCTGCTGTTTGGCCCACTTGTCGAGCTTCTTCAGGTTTTTGCGCAGACGGTTGGCAAAATCTTCCGCCACCTGCACGCCACCGGCACCCAATGGGTTTTCTGCCAGTTGGTAATTTTTCTGCACGCAGTCCAACGGACCATTTTTGGCCTTGAACTGACGCTCGGCACGCAGTTGCAGACAGCTCAACAGCTCCGGTGAGGCGCTGAACAGTGACAACTGCCAGCCACCAAAAGCGCTTTTCATGATACGACCCAGCATATTATGCAAGGCAATCAACGCCGGTTCGCTTTCCAGACGTTCACCGTACGGCGGGTTGCAGACCACAGTACCCGTAGGGCCTTCCGGCAGCGGGTTGGTCAGTTTGGCTACGTCGTTGACGTTAAAGGTAATCAGTTCGGCGACACCGGCACGACGGGCGTTGCCACGAGCCATTTCAATCACCCGGCGATCGATATCAGAGCCGAAGAAACGCGAGGTGGTTTCCTGCAGGCCACGACGAGCACGTACCTGCGCTTCGGTGATCACTTCACGCCACAGATCGACGTTGTGACCATTCCAAGCGGTAAAGCCCCAGTGTTGACGATGCAGGCCAGGTGCGCGATCGGAAGCAATCATCGCCGCCTCGATCAGCAAGGTGCCCGAGCCACACATGGGATCCAACATCGGCGTGCCTGGCTGCCAGCCGGAACGCTGCACAATCGCCGCTGCCAGGCTTTCTTTCAGCGGTGCCTGACCGGTCAGGTCACGATAGCCACGCTGGTGCAGGCCTTCACCGCTCAAATCAAGCGCTACGCTGGCCATATCGCGCTGCAGGAACACATTGACGCGAATGTCCGGCTGCTGCTTCGCCACCGTCGGGCGCTGTTCAATTTTGCGGGTAAAACTGTCGACAATGGCGTCTTTGACCTTCAGTGCGCCATATTGGCTGTTGCGGATCTCTTCGTTAACGCCACTGAAGTGAACGGCGAAAGTTTTATCCACACCAAAAATGCTCGTCCAGTCGATCGCCTGTACGCCCAGGTACAAATCCAGATCGCTGTGTACGCGGAATTCATTCAACGGCAGCAAAATACGTGAGGCCAAACGGCTCCACAGCAAGCTTTGGTACAGAAGACGATCGTCACCCTGAAAATGTACCCCACCCTGTACCACTTTACAGGCGTGAGCGCCCAGCGCTTCGAGTTCGCTTTTTAACAGTTCTTCCAGTCCACGCGCCGTGCTGGCAAACAGAGAGTTCATATCGTACTTATCACCAAAAAGAAAATTGTTGCGCATTATAGCTAATCCAGACCGCTTGTCATAAAGTTGCTCCCTTCTATTTACTAATCGCGCGGAGACAAGGGTGATTACGCTAGCCAAACTTTACGTTCATCCGGTTAAATCGCTTCGGGGTTTGCAGCTTTCTCACGCCCAGGTTTCCAGTAGTGGCCTGGCTTTCGATCGCACTTTTATGATCACCGAGCCGGATGGCACCTTTATTACTGCGCGGCAATATCCGCAGATGGTGTTATTCACTCCGGCACTGCTGGCAGACGGCCTGTTCCTGACTGCACCGGACGGAGAAAGTGCCGCTATCCGCTTTAGCGATTTCGCCGCCGAAGCGCAACCGACCGAAGTCTGGGGCAACCATTTCACTGCCCTGATCGCACCGCAGGCGATTAATAGCTGGCTGAGTGGCTATTTCCAGCGTGAAGTGCAATTGCGTTGGCTTGGCCCGGAGCTGACCCGCCGCGTTAAAAAACACCCGGAAATCCCGCTGTCCTTCGCCGACGGTTATCCCTACCTGTTAATTAACCAAGCCTCGTTCAACGACCTGCAACAGCGCTGCCCCGGCAGCATCAAGCTGGAACAGTTTCGTCCGAATCTGGTGGTGACCGGCGCTGGCGCCTGGGCAGAAGATGGCTGGCAGGTGATCCGCGTCGGTGACGTGATGTTTGACCTGGTGAAACCTTGCAGCCGCTGCGTGCTGACCACCGTCAGTACTGAACGTGGACGCAAACATCCGAGTGGTGAACCGCTGAGTACCTTGCAAAAATTCCGCACCGCCGATAATGGCGATGTCGATTTTGGCCAGAATATGGTGGCGCGCAACACCGGCATTATCCGCGTTGGCGATGCAGTTGAAGTGTTATCCACCAAGCCGCCACGCCCTTATGGCGCAGGTAAAGTGGTAGAAAGCGTGCAGGCACCACAGGACAGTACGCAGAGCGTCACTATTGACTACGCGGGAACAGTGTTTACCGGCAACAATCAGCAGATATTACTGGAGCAGTTGGAACAGCAAGGGCTTCGCGTGCCTTATTCATGCCGTGCGGGAATTTGCGGAAGCTGTCGTATTACTTTGGTCAATGGCGAAGTGGCACCGCTGAAGAAAAGTGCGGTGGCCAACAATGGCACCATTCTTTGCTGCAGCTGTATTCCCAAAAGCGATCTGACGCTGGCGTAATTGCCTTACATCGCCCTGTCGTAAGCCGGGGCTGAGGCTTCATCTTGCGCGCAAGGTTTAAGGCGATCGTGCATCACTTTGATGGCATCGCCCAGCACCATGGTACGGCCGGCCAGTGAAAGCTGATTTTGAGCCAGCAGGCACAGGCTGGCGTTATCGCCGGCTTCCACCACTAGCAAGCGGGCTTCAATGCCGCTTTCCATCACTTTTACCGCCGCCAGTTCGCCGTTCTTCGGCTGCAACGGATAATGCTGCTGAGAAAAATGCCAGCTCTTCGGCATCAGCGGTTTCAGGAAGCGATAAGCCACCAGGGCATTTAATACCAGTTCAGCACGCTGCTCATGGCTAAGCTTTATCTGTTTGCACTGCTCTTCATAATTAAAATAAAGTGCAGCGTCATCGACACAGAAAGAGCATTCATCGAAGGCATCCGGGGTTAACATTTTGGCAGGGAAACGCGAGCGAAAGATCATCCCATTAGCTAAATCCAGCATTAGCCGATCGTGTTCAGCGTCAAAATACCAACGCCAATTATCGTCAGGTTTTATCTTCATCTCTTATCCTTCTCGCTGCCCATGCCACGCAATATTTACCCTAAAAGGTGATTTTATCACCATTAAAGTCGCTTAAACATCGGATAATTCCGCGAACGATATTTATGCTAGTGAACAAAATATAGACGAGCCGGGGGAAGAAATAAACCCCCGGCGGAAAATGAAAGGAAAAATATTAGATGTAGTTAACGATATCTTTAATCAGGCGCGGACCTTTGAAGATAAATCCGGAATAAATTTGTACCAGCGAAGCCCCTGCAGCCATTTTTTCCCGCGCCGCCATCAGGGAATCAATTCCGCCAACGCCGATAATCGGCAAGCGGCCTTGCAGCTCCAGTGACAGACGGCGGATCACTTCGGTGCTGCTCGCCTGCAGCGGACGACCACTCAGGCCCCCCATTTGCTCACAATAATTCAGCCCCTGGATCAATTTACGATCCAGCGTGGTATTGGTCGCGATCACGCCATCTATATTATGGCGTACCAGGCTGTCGGCTATTTGGATCAATTCCTCTTCAGAAAGATCCGGCGCGATCTTTACTGCCACCGGCACATATTTGTGATGACGTTCATGTAATTCCTGCTGCTTATTTTTAATCGCGGCCAGAAGATCGTCCAAAGCTTCGCCATACTGTAGGGATCGTAATCCTGGGGTATTAGGTGACGAAATGTTAATCGCGATATAACCGGCATACGGATAAACCTTATCCATACAGATTAGATAATCGTCTTTTCCTTGCTCAACCGGGGTGTCTTTATTCTTGCCGATATTAATCCCAAGAATGCCGCCGAAATGGGATTTCTTAACGTTTTCAACCAGATTATCCACGCCCTGGTTATTAAAGCCCATGCGATTGATCAGGCCTTCGGCTTCTACAATGCGGAACAGACGCGGTTTGTCGTTGCCCGACTGTGGGCGCGGCGTTACGGTGCCGACTTCGACAAAACCAAAGCCCATGGCACCAAACGCATCGATACACTCGCCGTCTTTATCCAGACCGGCGGCCAAGCCCAATGGGTTTTTAAAAGAGAGCCCCATGCAGCTTACCGGCTTGGTCGGCACAGACTGACGAATAAGGAATTCTAACGGGGTGCCGGTGACACGGCGAAGCTGTTGAAAAGTCAATTCATGCGCACGCTCGGGATCGAGCTGGAACAACGCTTTTCTGATGAGGGGGTAGTACATGTACTCTCCTGATTTCCCGGTTGCAAACCGGGGGCGTATTATCCGGTATCCCCTGACCAATTGGAATTGATTAAAAGCAAAAAAAACGTTTTTTACGCAATCGTTTTCCCCCGCATAGGCTCAAACCGCCGCCAATCCGCATTTGCGCATAACAAAATCGAAAAATGAGATTTAAGTAACCCACCTTATTGCTGATAGGTTTAAAACACTTCTTGAAAATTTTCTGATCAAACCTAACTTTTAGTTATAAGGAGTGGTAATGCGCGTTATATCACTGGCTGGCAGTCCACGCATCCCATCACGCTCGGCAGCACTGCTTTCTCTAAGTAAAAACTGGTTGCAGCAGCAAGGCGTGGAGGTGATCTCCTACACCCTTCACGATTTTGATGCCGAAGACTTGCTGTATGCCAATTTTAACAGCCCGGCGATCAAAGCCTTTACCGAGCAACTGGCACAGGCAGATGGCCTGCTGGTCTCGACACCGGTGTATAAGGCTTCGTTTTCCGGGGCGCTGAAGCCCCTGCTGGATCTGCTGCCGGAGCGTGCGCTGGACCACAAGGTAGTATTACCGCTAGCCACCGGCGGCTCCATTGGCCATATGTTGGCGGTGGACTATGCCCTCAAGCCGGTTCTGGCGGCGCTGAAAGCGCAGGAAGTGCTGCACGGGGTATTTGCCGATAACAGTCAGGTGGTGCTGGACGGCGAAGAAGTCACCCTGGCCGAGAATCTGGCTGCCCGGCTGGAAGAAGCCCTGGAAAGCTTTTATCTGGCATTGGGCCGCCGCAAGCCGCCAAGAGCCAAGCTCTCACCCTCTCTGTTTGCCCGCCAAACCGCCTGACGGCGCAGTATATAAGGAAATAAACATGAAACGACTTTCTTCACTGGGCCGTTGGCTTGGCACCAGCGCATTGGCGGGCATCATCTCGTTGGCATGGATCAATTCCGCCAGCGCACAGGATCCGGCGCAGTTTCGTATTGGCTACCAAAAAGGATCGGTCAGTTTGGTCCTGGCAAAAAACCACCGGCTGTTGGAACAGCGTTTTCCCAACACCAAAATCAGTTGGATCGAATTCCCCGCTGGCCCGCAGATGCTTGAAGCGCTGAACGTCGGCAGTATCGATCTGGGCAGTACCGGTGATATCCCGCCGATCTTCGCCCAGGCTGCCGGAGCAGACCTGCTGTATGTTGGCGTAGAGCCGCCAAAACCCAAGGCAGAAGTGATCTTGGTTCCGGAGAACAGCCCGATCAAAACCGTCGCAGAGCTAAAGGGCCACAAGGTGGCCTTCCAGAAAGGCTCCAGCTCACACAATTTGCTGCTGCGCTCATTGCAAAAAGCCGGGCTGAAGTTCACCGATATTCAGCCAGTCTATCTGACCCCGGCCGATGCCCGCGCCGCCTTCCAGCAGGGCAATGTCGATGCCTGGACGATTTGGGATCCCTACTACTCCGCGGCCTTGTTGCAGGGCGGCGTACGGGTACTGGGTGACGGTACCGACCTGAATCAAACCGGCTCCTTCTATCTGGCGGTGCGAACTTATACCGAGGCCAACGGGCCGTTTATTCAACAGGTGCTCGATACGCTGACCCAGGCCGATGCGCTGACCCTGAGCGATCGCGCACAAAGCATCACGCTGCTGGCTAATGCCATGGGCCTGCCGGAGAAAGTGATTTCGACCTATTTGGATCACCGTCCGCCCACCGCCATCAAACCGCTGGACGCACACACCATCACCGCTCAGCAGCAAACCGCCGATCTGTTTTATGCCAACCATCTGGTGCCGGTGAAAGTTGATATTTCGCAACGCATCTGGCACCCAAGCGCACAATAATTTAGGAGAACTGACGATGAGCCTGAACGTATTTTGGTTTTTACCCACCCACGGTGACGGTCACTATCTTGGCAGCACGGAAGGTGCCCGCTGCGTCGATTACGGCTATTTACAGCAAATTGCCCAAGCTGCCGATCGATTGGGTTTTGGTGGCGTACTGATCCCTACCGGCCGCTCATGTGAAGACTCCTGGCTAGTGGCCGCCTCGCTGATACCGGTAACCCAACGACTGAAATTTCTGGTCGCCCTGCGCCCCGGCATTATTTCGCCCACTCTGGCGGCTCGCCAGGCAGCGACGCTGGATCGTTTTTCCAACGGCCGGGCATTGTTTAATCTGGTCACCGGTGGCGATCCTGATGAATTGGCGGCGGAAGGCCTGCACCTGAATCACGAAGAACGCTACGAGGCCTCGGCGGAGTTCACCCATATCTGGCGCAAGGTGCTGGAAGGAGAAACCGTCGACTTTAACGGTAAACATATTCAGGTAAAGGGCGCAAAACTGCTGTACCCGCCAGTGCAACAACCGCGCCCACCGCTCTACTTTGGCGGTTCCTCCGCCGCGGCACAGGATCTTGCAGCCGATCAGGTTGAAATGTATCTCACCTGGGGCGAGCCGCCGGCGCAGGTAAAAGAAAAAATTGCCGAGGTACGTGCCAGGGCCGCAGCCAAAGGTCGCCAGGTGCGTTTCGGTATCCGCCTGCACGTCATCGTGCGCGAAACCACCGAGGAAGCTTGGCGAGCTGCCGACCGGCTGATTGCCAATCTGGATGAAAAGACCATCGCCGATGCCCAGCAGGCCTTCGCCCGGTTTGATTCCGTAGGGCAACAACGGATGGCGGCATTGCACGGCGGCAAAAAAGACAATCTGGAGATCAGTCCCAATCTGTGGGCTGGGGTAGGTTTGGTACGCGGCGGTGCCGGTACCGCGCTGGTTGGCGATGGCCCGACGGTGGCAGCGCGTATGCAGGAATACGCCGATTTGGGCATCGACACCTTTATATTGTCCGGCTACCCGCATCTGGAAGAAGCCTATCGCGTTGGCGAGCTGCTGTTTCCGCATCTTGATCTGGTGAAAACCCAGGCGCCCGCGTCACACCAACCGGCCAAAGCACAGGGCGAAGTGGTGGCCAATATTTATATTCCACAAAAAGCATCGCAAAGCTGAGGAGCCGCACTATGGCAAACGGCACACAACGAATCTTGCACCGCTTGGCCCCCTGGGCATTGCCGGTAGCGCTGGTGGCAGTCTGGCAAATATCCGTGGAAGCGGGCTGGCTGTCGAACCGCATTCTGCCGGCGCCGAGCGCCGTAGTGACCGCTTTCTGGACCCTGAGCAAGAGCGGCGAGCTGTGGCAACACCTGACCATCAGCAGTTGGCGCGCGTTGATCGGTTTTAGCATTGGCGGCAGCATCGGGCTGGCGCTGGGCTTTATCACCGGCCTGTCACGCTGGGGTGAACGCTTGCTGGACAGTTCCGTACAGATGATCCGCAACGTGCCGCATCTGGCATTAATCCCACTGGTGATCCTGTGGTTTGGCATTGATGAGTCCGCCAAGATTTTTCTGGTGGCGTTGGGCACCCTATTCCCTATCTATCTGAATACCTATCACGGGATCAAAAATATCGATCGGGGCCTGCTTGAAATGGCTCGCAGCTACGGCCTGAGCGGATTCCAGTTATTCGCCCAGGTGGTTTTACCGGGTGCCCTCCCCTCGATCATGGTCGGCGTGCGTTTTGCATTGGGCTTTATGTGGCTGACGCTGATCGTCGCCGAAACCATTTCCGCCAATTCGGGGATTGGCTACCTGGCGATGAATGCCCGTGAATTCCTGCAGACCGACGTGGTGGTGGTGGCCATTGTGTTGTACGCCCTGCTCGGCAAGCTGGCGGACCTCAGCGCCCAATTGCTGGAGCGCGTCTGGCTACGCTGGCATCCGGCCTATCAACTCAAGCAAGGAGAAGCGCTATGACGACTCCCTCACGTATTCCTCAGGGGACCCCGGTCACGCTGGAATCCATTGCCAAGCAATACGGTAACCGCAGGGTACTCGACAATATCCAGTTACGAATCAGCGCCGGCCAGTTCGTCGCCGTGGTTGGCCGCAGTGGTTGCGGCAAAAGCACGCTGCTGCGTCTGATGGCCGGGCTGGAAAATGCCAGCAGCGGCGCGTTATTAACCGGCAATACACCGCTCGCCAGTGCCAGGGAAGATACTCGCCTGATGTTTCAGGATGCGCGCCTGCTGCCGTGGAAAAAGGTGATCGACAATGTCGGCCTCGGCCTGCGGAGGGATTGGCGAGCCGACGCATTACAAGCGCTGGAAACCGTTGGGCTGGCCGATCGCGCCAATGAATGGCCGGCAGCCTTGTCCGGCGGGCAAAAACAGCGGGTGGCGCTGGCTCGTGCACTGATCCACCGTCCACGCCTGTTGCTGCTGGATGAGCCCTTGGGCGCGCTGGACGCGTTAACGCGGATTGAAATGCAAGGCCTTATCGAAGGGCTATGGCAACAACATGGTTTTACCGTACTGCTGGTGACGCACGACGTCAGTGAAGCTATTGCGCTGGCGGATCGGGTGATTTTGATTGAGGAAGGGTGTATCGGGCTGGATTTGACCATTGACCTGCCGCGTCCACGCCGTAAGGGATCATCCAGGCTGGCGGAACTGGAGGCCAAAGTGCTGGATCGGGTGCTGTCACCACCGCCGCTGGCTGAAGCTTCGCGCCAGGTAGCTAATTAAACAAAGGACGGCATGCCGTCCAGTTGAACAAAGTTCTGAATAAGAATGTGCGGCGTTGTTTAAGTGGGCGTCCCCCTCTCCAGAGGGAGAGGGCCGGGGTGAGGGGCTTTAATGTTCCTGCTGCCTGTATCCCCTCACCCTAACCCTCTCCCAACGGAGAGGAAACAATTCACCTTAACTGACAAGCATTACAGAATGCTGTCCCTTCTTAGGTCTACGCATCGAGCGCTTTGGTGATCTTCTCGAACAGGTCGCCGGACAGATTCTCCAGCCCTTTCAGTTGTTCAAGCGCTTTGCGCATCAACGCCTGACGTGAAGCATCATAGCGTTTCAGGCGGATAAGCGGCTCAATCAGGCGTGCGGCAATTTGCGGATTGCGCTGGTTCAGATCGCTGAGGATCTCGGCCAGGAACTGATAACCACTGCCATCAGCTGCATGGAACGCCGCCGGGTTGGCGGAAGCGAAACCGCCAATCAACGAACGCGTACGGTTGGGATTGCTCAGGCTGAATGAACGGTGTTTCAGTAAGCTACGCACCTTGGTCAACACGTCCGCCGCCGGGCTGGTCGCCTGC
Organism: Serratia sp. NA_112.1; assembly: GCF_052691715.1. Taxonomy (NCBI): domain Bacteria; kingdom Pseudomonadati; phylum Pseudomonadota; class Gammaproteobacteria; order Enterobacterales; family Yersiniaceae; genus Serratia; species Serratia sp. NA_112.1. The sequence continues at coordinate 868,625 of NZ_JBQZFO010000001.1, read as the reverse complement.
AGCACGAACCATTTGTCCATCACCAAACCATCCTGGTGCCAGCGCTCATCGAATGCCGTTAACAGCGCATCGCGACAAGGCAACTGTGCAGCTACCGCCGCCGCCAGTGCCGCCAGTGAGTCGGTCATATTGTCTGCCTGACGATACTGCTCGGACACCAGTCGGTCGGCCAGGGCCTCGTCACCAAAGGCCAGATAACCCAGACACACATTGCGCAGCGAACGTTTGGCGATGTCAGCGTGTTCCACCCGGTAACCGTCTGTTTTATTGGCGTTATAAACCGCCAGCCACTCGTCGGCCATTTCCTTCGCCAGGCAACGGACGATCGCTTCATGCACCGCAGCAATTGCTTCGGGATCGATGGTCGCAAACAGCTCGGCAATTTCACCTTCTGATGGCAACGTCAGAATTTGCGCGGCCAATGCCGGATCCAGCGTCTCGTCCAACAGCACGGCGCGGAACGCATCAGCAACGTGTAGTGGCAGCGACAACGGTTGTTTCTGCTGATGTTTGGCCACGTTCAGTTTGATGTAGGTGGCCAGCAGGCTCTGGGCCGCATCCCAGCGGGCAAATTCATTGCGCGCATGCTGCATCAGGAAAGTCAGTTGCTGATCGCTATACGGATAATCCAGTTTCACCGGCGCGGAGAACTCACGCAGCAGGGACGGTACCGGCTTGTGCGCCACGCCGTCGAACACGAAAGTCTGCTCCGCCTCGGTCACGTTCAAGACGTTATTGACCGCAGAGCCGTCTTTCTGCAAAGCAATTACATTGCCTTGCGCGTCGTACAGTTCGATATCCAGCGGAATATGCAGTGGCAATTTCTGCGGCTGGTCGGCGGTCGGTTCGGTCTTCTGGCTGACGTGCAGGCGATACTGCTGGAGTTCGGCATCGTATTCATCGCGCACGGTGAGCAATGGCGTACCGGACTGGCTATACCAGCGGCGGAACAGCGACAAGTCAACGTTGGATGCATCCTCCATCGCCTGAACGAAATCATCGCAGGTGGCCGCGCTACCGTCATGACGCTCGAAATACAGCTGGATGCCTTTCTGGAACTGCTCTTCGCCCAGCAGCGTGTGCAGCATGCGGATCACTTCAGACCCTTTCTCATACACCGTCAGGGTGTAGAAGTTGTTCATTTCGATCACTTTGTCCGGACGAATAGCGTGCGCCATCGGGCTGGCGTCTTCAGCGAACTGCGCGCCGCGCATCACGCGCACGTTATCGATACGGTTAACCGGACGTGAACCCAGATCAGAACTGAACTCCTGATCGCGGAACACCGTCAGCCCTTCTTTCAGGCTGAGCTGGAACCAGTCGCGGCAGGTCACACGGTTGCCGGTCCAGTTGTGGAAGTATTCGTGGCCAATCACCGCTTCAATATTCAGGTAATCTTTGTCGGTGGCGGTTTCGGCTTTTGCCAGCACGTATTTGGAGTTAAAAATATTTAACCCTTTATTCTCCATCGCTCCCATGTTGAAGAAGTCAACCGCGACGATCATATAAATATCGAGATCGTACTCAAGTCCGAAACGGGTTTCGTCCCATTTCATTGAGTTCTTCAGCGAGGTCATCGCCCAATCGGCGCGATCCAGGTTGCCACGGTCAACGAACAGTTCCAGCGCCACTTCACGCCCAGAGCGGGTAGTGAAGCTGTCGCGCAGCACGTCGAAGTCACCGGCCACCAGCGCAAATAGGTAACAAGGTTTTGGGAACGGATCTTGCCACTGCACCCAGTGGCGTCCGTCTTCCAGCTCACCCTGGCCTACGCGGTTACCGTTTGACAACAGGAACGGATAACGAGCCTTGTCAGCCACAATGCGGGTGCTAAAGCGGGCCAGCACGTCCGGGCGATCCAGATAATAGGTAATGTGGCGGAAACCTTCGGCCTCACATTGAGTACACAGCGCCTCACCGGACAGATACAACCCCTCCAGCGCGGTGTTTTTCGCCGGGTGAATATCATTGACGATGGTCATGGTAAATTGTGCTGGCAGTTGCATGATAACCAGTTTGTTATCCTGCAACTGATAGGCAGTCCATGGCTGGCCGTTGATCTCAATACTCACCAGCGTCAGATCTTCACCGTTCAGTACCAGTGCCGCGTCAGCTGCGCCCTGGCGTTTAATCTTGCTGACGGCGGTGACGCGAGTGGTCTCTGCGTCCAGCTCAAAATCCAGGTCAATGTCAGTAATGGTGTAATCTGGCGCGCGATAATCATGGCGATACTTCGCCTGTGGCTGTTGTGTCATAAAAACCCTTCGACGTCTCAGTGAGTTACAGGTGCCAGGCTTTCATCTTGGGGTTATTTCGCAGTGGGGAAAGAGCAGAAATTTTGATGAGCCTGATTGTAAATAAACTGTATCACAGCTACAAAAAAAACCCAGAGATGCCGGGCTACCAGAGCAGAGAAATCGGAGGTGGATCCTAATATTGTCGACGAATTGCCCACACGGTCAGCCTCCCTGACCTCAGACAGAATGAAAATCAGCATTTAATGCTAAAAAATATTCTTAGGGATTTACGCTTCACGGGCGTCAGTCGCTGGGTAAACAGCTCGACTTTCTCAGGGCCCACGGGCAAGCAACTCTTATTCAGCAGCACTTTGCTGGTCACAGCGCCCAGGCGGGTATAGCCAAGACAGCCTGGGAGCCGCAGTGATATAATTAACTAATCTGGCTCAAGGACGCGCGGTGCATATGAAAGTAAAATATCTGATCTATTTTTTTACCTTTGCCCTGATGTCCTCTTTCGCCCTGTTCATTTCCGATGAGCTGCTCGAGGCCAATACCGACTATCGCGACAATCAGCTTAACCTGTACAAAATTACCCGAGCCAAAGAGATTTCCGAAGCTTTTCAAGCCACTTTATTAGCGCACCGTTTAAAACGTCTGAGTCTGATAGATCCTGAAATTACGCCACAGCAGTGGCAGGACGCCGATCGATTGGCACGGGTGAAAATCGCCCGTTTTCGGCCGCATCTCGACAGTGCCATATCGCAACAGCTTGGCATTCGGCAAAAAATCGCCGCACTGTCCATGCTCAGCCTGATGGAACAGCTGTTGAATAACGACAACCTGCAGCTTTCTCATATAACCGACATCAATGCCAATTTGTTTAATATCAATAGCGCCTATTATATTTCTCAGGCCAGCAAGAGCTATTACCGTTATAGCTACGACAACCGCATGGTCGATGCCGATTCATTTTTATTTCTGGAGGCTGTGCGGTTAAATAACCGGCTGAATTTGTCCGTCACTGAGCTGGTCGATCAGGTTATCGACGTCAATACCAACCCACTGGAGCGTAAGGTCGCCTATCTGAAAGCCGTTCAGTTGACCGGAGTCTTGAGGGCGCTAAGCACCCGGCTGATATTTATGAAGCTGACCTATAATGATGTGCAGACCACCCTGTTGGTCAATGAGGCCCTCGAACATCTGTCGCCCCAGCAAATCAGCCGCATTACCACCGAGCTGTATACCGCTGTGGATACCCATACGGCTTATCCCACTGAATCTATCCGTCAGTATGTTAGAAACCTCAGTGAACTGTCCCAGCGGCTTTTCCAGCGTAGTTTTGAGCTGGAGGTTACCGCCTATCAGCATCAAATCTATGGCAGCCAAACCGCCATTTACGGCATGATTTCCCTAGCCGGTCTGATTGCACTGTTTATTTTTCTGCCGACGCTGGTTTATTGCTCCAATATCAGCCGCTGGTTAACGAAAACACATAATAATATTTTGCGGCTGTCGCGCGGTAATATGAACATCGATCGCAATGAGGTGTTCTACGGCCAGGAGTTAATGGCCATCAGCGATGCCATTAAACAGCTGAAACAGTATCAGATGGAAAAGGTGACGCTGGAGAATGAAAAACATTTGCTGATCAAAGAGCTGGAAGCTTCTTCATTTCTTGACCCTTTGACCAACATCTATAACCGGCGCAAATTTTTCCGCGAGTGCGAATCGCTGGCCGCCAGCAGCTATCCGCTGGCCTTTTGCCTGATTGATATCGATAACTTCAAAAATATCAATGACAGCTACGGCCACCATGTCGGCGATCTGGTGTTGGTGGCTTTTGGTAAACTGCTGCAGAGTACCTTCCGCTCCAGTGATATTTTCTGTCGCTATGGCGGTGAAGAATTCGCCGTGATCCTCAGGCATTGTACGTTGGAGAACGCACGCGAAGTGATGTCCAAGCTACGCGAGCGAACCCACCAATTAACCCTGACAATAGCCGACGGGCAAAATGTTCGTTTCACCACCAGCAGTGGCATTGCCCAGGTGAGAGACATCCGGCTGTTGCCAATGGCTATCAAACAAGCGGATGAAGCGCTCTATTTCAGCAAAAATAACGGCAAGGACCGGATCGGCATTCACACCCCGAGCGGTTTTATCTGATTTGTTGTTTAAAATAATTAACATTATAATTTTTATGACTAATTAGCCTAAGTCATTCACCTTACAGGCTTATCTGAGTTTTCAGCCGCCATCCTGATGGCAAGCCAAGATAAAGGCACGTTTAATCCTCGACCCGCTCCGATGAATTGTGGTGTGATGCAGCTTCAATAACAGGATAATCCGGGTATACTCCCCCCACTTTTTTTGATTATCCGGATTTGGACACGCGCCTGACGAGGATGCAGTAACGCGCTATGACTCAATACGCCTCCCCGATTTTGACATCTCTGCTTGATACTGATGCCTACAAGCTTCATATGCAGCAAGCAGTGTTTCATCGCTACCCCGCTATCAGCGTGGCGGCAGAATTCCGCTGCCGTGGTGATGAGCTGCTTGGCGAATATGCCGACGAAATTGGTGCGCAAATCGCACTGATGAGCCAATTGGCGCTGACAGACGCTGAGTTCGACTATCTCTCAGGGCTACCCTTCTTCCGTGAGGATTACCTGAACTGGCTGCGCGATTTCCGCTACGATCCGCAACAGGTCCAGATCGAAAACCTCCAGGGCAAGCTACATATTCGTATTGCTGGCCCGTGGCGCGAAGTGATCATGTGGGAGGTTCCGCTGCTGGCGGTGATCAGCGAAGTGGTACATCGCCACCGCTCACCGGAGGTCACGCCAGAGATGGCGGTAGCCCACCTGCGTAACAAACTCGCGCAGTTTAAAGCCGTGAGTAGCGATGTTGATATTTCGCGTTTCAAGCTGATGGACTTCGGCACTCGCCGCCGTTTTTCACAACCTGTACAGCACGCTATCGTCAGCACGCTGAAAAGCGAATTCCCCTATCTGGTAGGTACCAGCAATTACGATCTGGCGCACCAGCTTGGTCTTGCGCCAGTAGGTACCCAGGCCCATGAATGGTTCCAGGCGCATCAACAGATAAGCCCGGTGTTAGCCAACAGTCAGCGGGCAGCACTGCAAGCCTGGCTGGATGAATATCCCGATCAGCTCGGCATTGCCCTGACCGACTGCATCACCATGAATGCCTTCCTGCGTGACTTCGGCCCGCAGTTTGCCCAGCGCTATCAGGGCCTACGCCATGACTCGGGCGATCCGTTTGAATGGGGCGAAAAAGCCATCGCGCATTTCCAGAAGCTGGGGATTGATCCGATGAGCAAAACGCTGGTGTTCTCCGATAACCTGGATCTGGACAAGGCGCTGGCGCTTTATCGCCACTTTTACCAGCGCGTCAACCTGGTGTTCGGTATAGGCACGCGCCTGACCTGCGATATTCCCGGGGTTAAACCGCTGAATATCGTTATCAAACTGGTCGAATGCAAAGGCAAACCGGTGGCAAAACTCTCCGACAGCCCAGGTAAAACCATCTGTCAGGATCAGGCCTTTGTAAAAGCGTTACGCAAAGCCTTCGATCTGCCGCTGGTAAAAAAAGCGAGCTAGCCTCCTGCCCGATGAACGTTAAAAAGCCGGCTGACACCTCATGTCGGCTTTTTCTTCTTTATATAGTCCTTTCCGTTGCTCCCTTTTCACCCAGCCCCAAGAAATGTTGCGCCGATACGGCGATTTCTACTTGTGCTCTGCACCGTGCCAAGTAACATAGCAACATCCCCATATTCCTGGGTTATAAGCTATTTCTAAACCAAATTATTAAAGAGAGAAATCTATGAGCGTAGTGCCTGTAGTCGACGTACTGCAAGGCCGTGCTACGGTTGACAGTGAAGTCACCGTGCGCGGTTGGGTGCGTACCCGGAGAGATTCTAAAGCTGGTATCTCCTTCCTGGCCGTCTATGACGGTTCCTGCTTTGATCCGTTACAGGCCGTCGTTAATAATTCTCTGCCGAATTATCAGGATGAAGTGCTGCATCTGACCACCGGCTGTTCCATTGAAGTCACCGGCATTGTGGTAGCATCTCCGGGCGAAGGTCAGAGTTTCGAACTGCAGGCAACCGCGATTAAAGTGGTTGGCTGGGTTGACGATCCAGACACCTACCCGATGGCGGCCAAACGTCACAGCATCGAATACCTGCGCGAAGTGGCTCACCTGCGCCCACGCACCAACCTGATCGGTGCCGTTGCCCGCGTACGTCATACGCTGGCACAAGCCATTCACCGTTTCTATCACGAGAATGGCTTCTTCTGGGTTTCCACCCCGCTGATCACCGCCTCGGATACCGAAGGCGCCGGTGAAATGTTCCGCGTTTCAACCCTGGATCTGGAAAATCTGCCGCGAACCGATAAAGGTGCTGTCGATTTTAGCCAGGACTTTTTCGGTAAAGAAGCCTTCCTGACCGTTTCCGGCCAGTTGAACGGCGAAACTTATGCCTGTGCGCTGTCGAAAATTTACACTTTCGGCCCGACTTTCCGCGCCGAGAACTCCAACACCAGCCGCCACCTGGCGGAGTTTTGGATGATCGAACCGGAAGTGGCATTTGCCGATCTTGAAGACATCGCCGAGTTGGCGGAAAAAATGCTGAAGTATGTATTCCAGGCCGTATTGAACGAGCGCATGGATGACATGCAGTTCTTCGCCGAGCGCGTAGACAAAGATGCCATTGACCGCCTGCAACGTTTTGTTTCTTCCGATTTTGCTCAGGTTGATTACACCGAAGCGGTGGAAATCCTGATCGCTTCCGGCCAGACTTTCGAAAACCCGGTTTCCTGGGGGATCGACCTGTCTTCCGAACATGAGCGTTATCTGGCTGAGAAACACTTCAAAGCGCCGGTAGTCGTGAAAAACTACCCGAAAGACATCAAAGCTTTCTATATGCGTATGAACGATGACGGTAAAACCGTTGCCGCAATGGACGTTCTGGCTCCGGGCATTGGTGAAATCATCGGCGGTGCTCAGCGTGAAGAACGTCTGGACGTACTGGATCAGCGTCTGGAAGCCATGGGGCTGAATAAAGAAGACTACTGGTGGTATCGCGATCTGCGTCGTTACGGCACCGTGCCTCATGCCGGTTTCGGTTTGGGCTTTGAGCGTTTAATCGCCTATGTAACCGGCGTGCAAAACGTGCGTGATGTCATTCCGTTCCCACGTACACCACGTAATGCAACCTTTTAATTAATCAGATAATACATTTCCCAATTAATTTAGTTACAAAACCAAGGCCAGCTTTGCTGGCCTTTCGCATTTATTTATATTGACCCACGTCACAAAGTTCCCTTAATATTACATTTAGTTACAAATACTTTCTTTTTGAAACCTCATTGGGACATTAGTAGCATTTTCGTTCTAGATTAACCCGGCTGTGAATGGAACACTGCGTGCAGACACAGGACGACACCAATCTATCAACAATAGTTCAAAAGAATTATTGGCGGCAGTGGCAAAGGTGTCCGAATAACACCAATGAGGGTAATATAATGATGAAGCGCAACATTCTTGCAGTGGTAATCCCGGCTCTGTTAGCGGCTGGTGCAGCAAACGCTGCTGAGATCTATAACAAAGACGGCAACAAGCTGGATCTGTACGGTAAAGTTGATGCACGCCATACTTTCTCTAAAAACGATGGCGACGATGGCGATCAGACCTACGTTCGCTTCGGCTTCAAAGGTGAAACTCAGATTGCCGACCAACTGACCGGTTACGGCCAGTGGGAATACAACGTTCAGGCTAACCACGCTGAATCTCAGGGCACCGAAGGCACCAAGACTCGTCTGGGCTTCGCTGGTCTGAAATTCGCTGACTACGGCTCCTTCGACTACGGTCGTAACTATGGCGTAATCTATGACGTTATGGCCTACACTGACCAACTGCCGGTGTTCGGTGACGATACTATGTATCAGAACAACGACAACTTTATGATTGGTCGTTCTAACGGTCTGGCTACCTACCGTAACAGCAACTTCTTCGGGCTGGTGGACGGCTTGAGCTTTGCCGTTCAATACCAGGGTAAGAATGAAAATGACAACCGTAGCCTGAAAGATCAGAACGGTGACGGTTGGGGTACATCTGTTGCCTATGACATCGGCGCAGGCGTTAGCGTTAGCGGCGCATACTTCTCTTCAAACCGTACTAAATACCAGAAAGCTGACGGCAACGGCGATAAAGCTGATGCATACGCCCTGGGTACCAAATACGATGCCAACAACGTTTACCTGGCAGCGTTCTACGGCGAATCTCGTAATACCACGCCATACGGTTCTGCTAATCAGATCGCTAACAAAACTCAAAACCTTGAATTGGTTGCCCAATACCAATTCGACTTCGGCCTGCGACCTTCCCTGGCTTACCTGCAGTCTAAAGGCAAGCAGCTGAAAGGCAACGGCGCATTCACCGGCGGCGATGCTGACCTGGTGAAATACATTGATGTAGCTACCTACTACTACTTCAACAAAAACATGTCCACCTACGTTGATTACAAAATCAACCTGCTGGACGAAAATGATTACACCCGCGCTAACGGTGTATCAACAGACAACGTTGTTGGTGTAGGCCTGGTTTACCAGTTCTAAGTTGTCGCGCTTAACGGCGGTTCACTGTCGGATAAGTTAAAAAAACAGGGCTTCGGCCCTGTTTTTGTTTGTGCGCCATCTGTGAATTTTTATCCTGCCGATTTGCCCTTCCCCGCCATTTTTTCTGCCTAACCTGCCCCCTTCACAAGATCGCGGTGTTTTTCTCGCAAACGGTTGGCAAAGGGCATCACTGGCGCTACCCTGATGCTTCTGTCTGCTTAACTCCGAGCCATGGAAACACCTGACATGTTTGAAAAAATCACTGCTGCACCTGCCGATCCTATCCTGGGTCTGACCGACATTTTCCGCGCTGACACCCGCCCTAACAAAATCAACCTGGGGATTGGCGTTTATAAAGATGAAACCGGTAAAACTCCGGTGCTGACCAGCGTTAAAAAAGCTGAGCAGTATCTCCTGGAAAATGAGACCACCAAAAACTATCTCGGCATTGAAGGTATTCCGGCGTTCGCCAACTGCACGCAAGAGCTGCTGTTCGGCAAACAAAGCCCAATCATTGCCGACAAGCGTGCGCGTACCGCACAAACGCCTGGTGGCACCGGCGGCCTGCGTGTAGCAGCTGACTTCATCGCCAACCAGACCAGCGCGAAACGCATCTGGATCAGCAACCCAAGCTGGCCGAACCACAACAACGTGTTTGGTGCGGTCGGTCTGGAAGTGTTGGAATACGCCTACTACGATGCAGCCAATCATGCGCTGGACTTCGATGGTCTGCTCCGCAGCCTTAAACAGGCTCAGACCGGCGATGTGGTGCTGTTCCACGGCTGCTGCCATAACCCAACCGGCATCGACCCAACGCCAGAGCAGTGGGCACAATTGGCCGAGCTGTCTGTGGCTAACGGCTGGTTGCCGCTGTTCGACTTCGCGTACCAGGGCTTTGCCAATGGTCTGGAAGAAGATGCCCAGGGCCTGCGCATTTTTGCCGCCAAACATCAGGAGCTGATCGTCGCCAGTTCTTACTCGAAGAACTTCGGTCTTTACAACGAACGCGTGGGTGCCTGCACCGTCGTTGCTGCTGACACAGAAACCGCCGACCGCGCCTTCAGCCAGGTGAAAGCCGCCATCCGCGCCAACTACTCTAACCCACCGTCACACGGTGCTGCCATTGTGGCAACCATCCTGGGCGACGATGCGTTACGTGCGCTGTGGGAGCAGGAGCTGACCGACATGCGTCAACGCATTCATCGTATGCGCCAGCTGTTCGTGAATACCCTGCAGGAGAAAGGCGCTGAGCAAGACTTCAGCTTTATCATCAATCAGAACGGCATGTTCTCGTTCAGCGGGCTGACCAAAGAACAGGTGCTGCGTCTGCGTGACGAGTTTGGCGTCTACGCCGTTAACTCCGGTCGCGTTAACGTTGCCGGCATGACACCGGACAATATGGCGCCGCTGTGCGAAGCCATCGTCGCCGTGCTGTAAAACCGTCGCATGACACATAGCAAAAGGGGCGCTCAAAGCGCCCCTTCGTTATTTCTACCAGGAGTTATTTCTGCCGGAAATAACTTACCAGATGGCCGGCTCTTCACGCAGGAACGGATTGGTTTCACGCTCTTGACCGAAGGTCGACATTGGCCCATGACCTGGAATAAACGCCATGTCATCACCCTGCGGCAATAGTTTGGTGCGGATCGAGTTAATCAACGCCTGGTGATCGCCTTGTGGGAAATCACTGCGCCCAACGCCACCGTTAAACAGCACGTCGCCCACCAGCGCCAATCGCGCCTGATCATTAATAAACACGATATGGCCAGGAGTATGGCCAGGGCAATGCAGCACCTTGAACGTCATCTCGCCCACCTGCACGCTATCCCCTTCTTCCAGCCACTGGGTTGGCGTCAGCGGTGCGCACTCTTCCAGCCCAAACATGCGGCTCTGCGCAGGCAGGCCGTCCAGCCAGAAAGCATCTCTCTTATCCGGGCCGAAGATCGGCACCTGGTAATGCTCAGCCAGCTCAGCGGCAGCGCCAACGTGATCGAGATGGCCATGAGTCAGCAGGATCTGCGTAACAGTTACGCCCTGTCTGGCTATTTCGGCCTTCAGTTTTTCAGGTTCACCGCCGGGATCGACCAACGCCGCCTGCTGAGTGCTCTCACACCAGATCAGGCTGCAGTTCTGACTAAAAGCGGTAACGGGAATAATGTGGTATTTCATAAGGCTCCAACGACAACGGCGCCATACCCTGCCGGGCTGACGCGACTCACTTATGGTGCACAGCGATTACCAGGTCCGCACCGGGCCGGTATCAATGTGTACGAAGTTGCTACGTGGGTAATATCCTACACCACCGGCGCTCATTTTTAACGCCGCTTTACGGATATTACTCAGTTGGATGCCTTCGATATGGAAGTCCATCGCCTGGCCTTTGGTGTGGTAACTGTGCTTGGCCACACCGCGGCTGCGTCCACGCAGCTCATTATTGGTGTCAAGGGAGCGATAACCTGAAACCAACTGCACCGGCTTGTTGGTGCCCAATAGACCTTGCAGACGATAGAGATGATCGAACAGACGAGGATCGATCGACTTGACCTTATTGGCTCGATAATCACGGAAGAGATGATTAAGGCGGACTAATTCGTCTTTATTATATCCCTTGCCGTCGAAGAATTCGGCTTTAAGCGATTCGCCCGTATGCATATTATTTACAACAAGAATACGCGGGCGCGAAGTAGAAAGGCTGGCAAAGGCTTGCCCTGGGAGCAGCGCTATGCCCACAGCGGCGCTACCTAACGCCAGCCATTTACGGCGATGATGATCAATTTTGTCCATGTTTCTGTTAAACCCGGCAAGAATATCAAAATATATGCACAAAACAGCGCACTGCCCGAACCATAACCGCCCACGCTGGCTGAGTCAACCCGTGATGTCCTGCGGTTTGCAGGCACTCACGCAATGAGTGCCTGCAACATGGCCCGATATTCTGACCGTTATTTATTTATAATTACTGCATTTATTGCATTAATTTTTCGGCCTGAGCCAAAATTTGTGCGCCCGATCTCACCGTTTCATCATAATTGTAAATATCTGTGCGGAATTGTGGTTTTCCATCATCAGAGACCCAAGCGGTTAAATAATACAATTTAACCGGGATATGCTGGCGAATATTTACGAAGGTGGTATTCCCCTGTTTCAGGGTGGAAGAAACACGGGTGTTGTTCCAGCCGGCATCCTGTAACAACATATTCGCCAAATCCGATGCCTTGTTGACCCGAACACAGCCGGAGCTTAAGGCACGAATGTCTTTCTGGAACAGATTATGGTTGGGTGTATCGTGCAGATAGATAGCGTCCGAACTCGGCATGTTGAATTTAAAACGCCCCAGTGAGTTGGTCGCTCCCGGAGCCTGGCGGATCCGATACGGGAAATTACGAGGCGAAATCATACTCCAGTCGATCATTGCCGGGTTAATCACCTCGGCATCGTTGCTCCAACCCGAAAGAACGGTATAGCCATGCTTCTGGAAGTAGCTGCCGTCACGCATCGCCTTCGGCACGATATCTTCACGCACCAGCGTAGTCGGTACGTTCCACGGCGGGTTCACCACCACATTATTCAATGCGCTGCTCATCAGCGGCGTCTTACGGCTCGGCCGCCCGACAATCACCCGCGAGGAAAGCACTTCATTGCCGTTCTGATAGTAGGTCAACGAGTAGTTGGGAATGTTAACCATAATACCGGTATCGACATGGCCGGGGAGTATCCGTAACCGCTGGATATTCAGTGCCAACAGCGAAGCGCGCATTTGCGGAGTCACATTAAGCCACTCACGAGTGCGCACGCCAATGATGCCGTCTGCACTCAGACCCTGCCATTTCTGGAAGCGCTTGACGCCCTCCACCAGATCGGGAGTATAGCGATTATCGGTAACGGTCACCGGGCTCTCTGACTGCTGCGAAAAAGGCGACTGCGGCGTTGGGACCAGCTCTTTCACTGGAGCTGCGGCCGGACTGACCACGGCACTCTGGCTTTCTCGACTTTTTTCTTCATCGACCGACAGGCCACCATCGTCAGGTTCATTACGCGAACCGGTCAATACCGCAGGGGGATCCTGCGCTTCCACCGGTACCGTAGAAGGCGTCAGCATGCCGTTACGCGCCAGGATCTCACGCAAAGCTGGGATACCATCGCTCAGTTGATCGGGACGCAGGCTTGGGCCATTAGCCATTTGCGGCCACGGACGACCATCGGCCAGCATATCCCGCAGGGCCTGATGCATCTTGGCGTATTGCGGATGCTGTGGCGCCAGCGTATTGACATAAGCCAGAGTTTTCCCCTGACGTACCGCCAACTGCCATTGGTTAATCACCGTATTGGGCGGCAGACCGAGTTTGTAGGGAATATTGCTGTAGAGCCAATTATTACCGTTGGCACCGATGGACGAAACGAACTGCAAATAGCCCAGCATCGCATCAGACAGCACCACATCGCGCGCCACATCGGTAATCGCCGGGTTGGTCAACAGCTTCACCCATTGGGTAAACTGCGGCTGTACGCCAGACATCGCCAACTCGGCCAGTTGCTGTTGAAATTGCTGAACCGCTTCGTGGTCCTGCCACATCAATTGCATCCGGTTCGCTGCATATAAAGGAGCCAGCGTCGAAAGATAATAGGGTGTGGCACCTTTCGGTAATGCCGCCATTATTTCCGAACGGCTTTGCGCCACTGACATGCCGGATGACGCTACCGGAAACGCAGGAACGGTTGCCCATACGGGTAAAGACGACGCAAGACCACATGCGATTGCGCAACTTAACGCCAGCCGCCGTACAGTGTTTCCATTTCTAAGCAACATCCATTGCCCCCTGTATGCTCACAAAAAATATAACCAAGACAACTTATTAGTTTCAGTATACGAACAGAAAAGCCATTTTGCCCTTTGAGTGCCTATGAATAACTGCTATTTCATTAGGCTACTCGGTTTTCAGCGCAGAAAAAAGCAGGACTATCATCCTCCCGCACAAAAAAATAGCCACCCCAGGGCGGCTATTTTCAGATTATTAGCGGGCTTTTTTTGCGTTTACGGCGTTTCTGCCGCAGTAACACCCAGAACCGGCGGCTCATTGGCAAAACCGCGCAGCCCTACTACGTGTACATGTTCATGATTCTGGAACACTTTACGCACCAGTTTATAAGTCGTGCCTTTTTCCGGGCTGATATTTTCCGGTGCTGCGATAATCAGCTGCATTTCCAGACGGTCGCACAGCTCGAACAGCGTGGCGATGGATTTGGCATCCAGTCGCGCCGCTTCATCGAGGAACAACAGTCGGCATGGAGAAATATCTTTACCACGCAGACGGCGTGACTCTTCTTCCCAGCTCTGCACCACCATCACCAGAATCGACATCCCGGTACCAATCGCTTCCCCGGTAGACAACGCGCCACTCTCGGCACGCAGCCAACCGTCCGAGCCGCGGAAGACTTCCACTTCCAGCTCCAGATAGTTGCGGTAATCCAGCAGCTCTTCGCCGATGGTCTGTGGCGTACGCTGTCCCATGTCAATCTGCGGATTCAGACGCTGATACAGCTTGGCCAAGGCTTCCGAGAAGGTCAGTCGGTTGCTGTTGAACAGGTCCTGATGCTGTTCCTGTTGCTCGGAAAGCACGTCCAGCAGCGTCGCATGCGCTTCACGCACGTTGACGTTCAATCGCACGCTCTTCACCTGCCCGAAGGAAACCGCCTGCAGGCCCTGGTTGAGCATGCGAATACGGTTCTGTTCACGCTGGATGGTTTTGCGAATGATGTTCGCTACGCTCTTGGAACTGATTGCCAGTTTCTGTTCACGCGCGGTCAACTCTTCGGTCAGGCGGCCCAGTTCGATCTCCATCTGTTCGATGGCTTCAACCGGATCGTCGGTACGGATGATATCCTGACGAATACGTTCGCGCAGATGCTGATAGACCGCAATATAGAACTGGATCTTGCGTTCCGGGCGCTTGGGATCTTCCGACAGGCGCAGCACATCGCGCAGGTGTTCGTTATCCGACACCGCCAGACGCAGCGCACCGAGCGCCTTATCCGACATTGAGCGCAGCTCGTCACCGTCCATATAGGCCAGTTCGCGGCGGTGCAGACGACGCTCAACCCCATTGTCTTTCACCAGGCGCATCACGGCGCACCAGCCTGCCTTGGCGGTAACCACCTGCTCACGCAGCTGATAATAATCGCGCTCAAGCTTGCGCAGTTTCTTCTGCAGACTGTCCATTTCCGCTTCGCAGAAGGTCAGCTGTTTTTCCAGTTGGTTACGGCGCGCACGGTTGGTGCTCAGGGCCGCATGCAATTCATCACGACGAGTGCGCGCACGGGCTTCGGCATTGGCATCCGCCTGCACACCGATGTCTACCAGTTCCTGGCTCAGCTCTTTGAGCATGTCGCGCTTGGCGTCATACGAGCTTTTCAGCGATGCCAACACCTGGCTGTACTGGGTGAACTGGGTCTGATACTGGCGTAGCTGCTCACGGGCACGGGTACGTTCCGCTTCCGCCTGTTCCAGACGTTGGCGCAGCTTGTCGTTCAGATCGTTATTGGCATTTTGCATGCCGGCAGAGTCGGTATAGCTGAAGTGTGCACGACGCTGCACCACTTCAATCAGGGCAAACGCCTGCTGCTTGGCCTGACGCTGCACGCTCTGCGCCTGAGTGTAATCCTGCTGCAACTGCTCATGCTGCTGCGGATCACTCTGCAGCACCGACAGCAGCGGCTCCAGCTTGGTCAGGGAAACGCCGTGCTGCTGAATATGACGCGCGGCATCCTGCGCCTCTTCCAGCTCTTCACGGATTTCTTCAACCCGATCCTGCAGGGTTTCATCGTTTAGTAATGAAACCAGCGGCGTCAGACGGTTCAGTGCAGAAATGCCCTCTTTCGCCTGCTCGTACTGCTGACGCTGCTGCTGGTTCTGCGCTTCATGGTTATTCAGCGCACGTTCGATTTCACCACGGCGGGTATTGAGGCCACGGATTTCGGCTTCCGGATCGGCGTCAAAGGCTACCGCCAGATGGTTACCGATAAAACGGCTGAAGGCCTGGTGCGAACGCTGGGTTTTCTGCACGTCGAACGACAGGGTGGCATAACGCTCTGCCAACTTTTCCCGCTCGGCATGCAATATTTCCAGGCGGTTCTCACGTGCGGCACGGCCAAACAACGGCACTGCCGGGTAACGTGAGTAACGCCACTGGCGTTCGGCAGTTTTAACCAACACCGCGCGGTCTTGTTCTTCGACGGCGAATACGCTGTCATCAAACGACTGCGGATCCCCTTCGATCAGATAGAGATCTTCCGGGCAGTCTTCCAACCCTTCCAGCATCTCGCGTACCAGCGACAGATCCGGCACCACGATGGCGTGGCGTGACGGACCGTACAAAGCGGAGAAGTAGGGTGCATCGTCGATGGTAACGTCGTCGTAGATTTCGGACAGCAACACACCGCCAAAACGTTCGGCCAGCGTGACCAGACGCTGATCTTCGGCACCACCTGGCTGGCTGAGACGTTCAATTTGCGCTTCAACAGCACGTTTACCGGCAGCCACTTCGTCACGCTCAACAGTAGTTTCACGTTCGCGCTCCAGCAGTTGCTGCATGTACTCCGTAACCTGCTGGCTGTTTTCAAGCGCTTCGCCGCTTTGCTCACCGAGCTGGCTCAGAGCATCCTGCGCCGCCAACCAGATAGGTGCGCGGGTAGTCAGTTCGCGGATGCGTTGCTGAATTTGCTCCAGTTCCTGGCGCATTTCCATCCTACGCTCACCGGCATCGCTAACGCCCTGCGACAGCGATTCCAGACGCTCTTCCAGTTCTTGTTGCAGGGCATCGAGTTCGTCCGGCTGATACTGCTGGCCATGGCGTTTGCAGAATTCCTGCAGCAGACGCTCGGCATCCTGCTGGGAGCGCAGACGCTGTTCCAGCTCGCTCAGGCGCATACGCAAGGGTTGCACGCGTTCGGCAAGGTGTTGCTGTGATGGCCAGTCGCGCAGCAATTCGCGCGCACACTGCCAGGCTTCGCTGCGGCTGACCTGGCCGGCGATTTTACCCACCAGCTGATAAGCCTGTTCAAACTGGCCGTGCGCGGCGTCGGCCACGCTCAGCTTTTGCTCGAGCATCAGCAGCGCTTCTGTCGCATCCTGCTCGCGCGCCTGGAAAGTATCCAGCCAGTGTTCGGCATTTTCGGCGGTCAGTTCCGGCAATTGGCACAACGCACGCGCACGTTCCAGTGCCTGCAATGCCTGTTGATACTGAATGGCACGGGTCTGCTGCACGTCGAGCGCCTGCTGATAGTCGGCGAGTTGGCTTTTCAGCTCATCCACTTCCAGTTCGGCGGCCTCGGCACGCGCTTCGTTTTCGGCCTGCTGTTCGCTGGCCTCCGCAACCACTTCATTTTGTTCTTCCAATCGGTAGGTCAGCTCTTCCAGATCGCCTTCATAACGCTCGATCTTTTCCTGCTGACGCATCGCCGTTTGTACCAAATTCAGGTGATCGCTGGCCGCCTGATAATCGGTTTCCAGATCGGATTCCGCACCACTCTGCTCCGCCAGCTCACGCGCCATTTCAACATGACGGAATTGCTCGGCGGCCAGCTGTTTGCGGCTGCCCAGCAGATCATTGCGCAGCACCAGTGCCCCGTCCAGATGAATGCGCCGCTCATTGGCATGACGCATGTAGTCCGCCGCCACGTAAGAAGTGGCCTCGGAAATCAAATGTTTGAACAGGTCACGGTCGGATTGGGTCACGCGGATCGCTTCCAGCGTCATGCGGTTTTCACGAAGCGCCGCTTCCATATCCTGGAATGCCTTGCGCACGCCGCTGTTTTCCGGCAACAGGTAGTCGCGCAGTGAGCGGGTGATGGCGCTGGAAATACCGCCGTACAGCGAGGCTTCAATCAGACGATAGAACTTGCTGCGATCGGACGATGAACGCAGGCGTTTCGGGATCACGCCCAGATCGAACATTAATGAGTGGTAATCGGTGATGGAGTTAAACTGCTTAAACTGCACCCCTTCCATCTCTTCGACGCGATCTTTCAGTTCCTGCAGCGACAGTACGCGCGCCTGGCGCTCGCCCACCGTTTGGGTCAAAAGCTCCGTCGGCTGCATGGCCGTCGGTAGGCCCTGGATCACGAACGGCTTGATGTCGACCTTGCGGTCACGGCCGGCGACCTGCTGCAGACGAACACCCACGACTACACGCTGGTGGCGCGAGTTGAGCACATCAAGAGTCGAATAACATACACCGGCGCGCAGTTTACCGTGCAGGCCCTTGTCGCGAGAGCCACTGGTGGCACCGGCTTCAGTGGTGTTACGGAAGTGCAACAGCGTCAAATCGGGGATCAGCGCAGTGACGAAGGCCGCCATAGTGGTGGATTTCCCTGCCCCGTTACCGCCGGACAGCGTGGTCACCAACTCATCGAGATCAAAGGTGCGGGCAAAGAAGCCGTTCCAGTTAACCAACGTCAGCGAGCGAAATTTACCGCGTTCAATCATTCCTGTTCATCCTCTGCACTGTCCGGTGTGGTATCAAGCGACGCGTCTTCTGCATCGCTCTCATCATTCAGCAACAGGCTGTTTTCAACCGGCATTGCTTCGCCGTCGCGGATCATACGCAACTGCGCTTCACGCGGATCGTCACCGCTGCGCACATCGGCGCCAAAGCGGAACACCGCCTCGGTGATACGGAACTTGCTGCTGTCGTTGCCCATGAAATAGACCATGCCCAAACGACGCAGGCGGTTCAGTGAAGTACGTACTTTTTCATGCAGCTTCTGGCGATCGAGATCCGAGCCGGTAGAACGCTGGTTAACGAACTTCAGCAATTTGCTCTCGTCCGCCAGGCTCAGCAGTTCGTCGTACAATTCCTGATGGCTGAAAATACCCTCATGCGCCAGACGCTCCGGGCTGAGATACAGAAAGCACAGGATTTTCCCCACCATCATATCCAGCTCGGACAGTACCGAGCGCGGGATCAGCGTGGTAGAGCGTGGACGCAGGTAGAAGAATCCTTCCGGCGCGCGGATCAGCTCTACGCTGTAGCGGGTATAGAATTCTTCCAGTTCATCCTGGAAATCCATTAAGAAAGCGTGGTTGTCCAGTTCATCGATACCGATGTGACGACCCGCACGCAGTTGGCTGTCCAGCGCTGGGAACAGCGCGTTAGACAATGCCTTGGCCAGCTTGACTGGCATTATTTGTTCAATATTTGTCGATGACATGGGCCTGGACCTTGGCTCCGTAATCATTGATTGCCTGCCACTGTGCCGGCAACCCTGAAAAATCTGCTTCAGCCACACCAAGGCGCACTGCCTGGTCGACCACTAAACGTGCCACGTCGAAATGACGAGCACGCGGATATTGCGCCAGATAATCGCGCATTACCGCCCCTAAATTGAGCGGCATCTGTTGTTCCTGATAAATCTTCAGTGCCTGTTCGATCATTGCCGCCAGTTGCTCACGGATTTCGCTGAACTCTTCGAACTCCAGATCCGGCGGCAGTTCCCCGGTCACTTCCTCGCTGCGCAACGCCAGTTCTTCGTCTCGCATATCCAGCAGACGGTCGGCATTGGCATGGGTCAGTGTCCATGGGTTGTCGAAATAGTTTTGCACCGACTGACGTAAACGCTGGGCGAACACCCGGTTCTTGTCCATGTCGATCGCGGTACGGATAAATTTATGCACATGGCGGTCGTAGCCAATCCACAGGTCAATCGCCTGCTGGCCCCAACTGATAATGCGGTCGAGCTTGCTTTGCAGGTCGAACACCAGTTTGTCAATAAAGCCCAGTTCCGCACCACCCAGCGTGGCATCCTGAATTCGCAACAGGTTGGCCTGCAGTTTATCGCCCGCCGCCTCCAGCGTATCCTGCAGTTCGCGCAGGGTACCCGAGGTTTCGGACAGCAGCATCTCACAGCTGGAGATCGCCGCACGCCAATCCTTGTTCAGCAGCGCTGCGATATCGTCCTTCACGCCCTGCTGTTGTTCATCCATGATCCGCTGAGTCAAATCGATACTGTCGAAGATTTCCGCCACCGAATATTTCAGCGGGGCAAACACGTTGCGGTGCCAGTGGAAATCATCACCGCCCTCATCGGCGGCGTCGGCCGCGCGTTTGAGCTCCTGCGCCACGATCGACAACTGCATCGATAAACGCAGCGTGGAGAATTCACGCTGACGGATATAGTAATCGGTAATGCCGATGCCCAGCGGCGTCAGACGGTAAATCGCGTTACCGTCCGCCAGTTCGCTGATAAAACGGTTTAACAGGCGCTGGCGCACCATGTCGTTAATCGCATTGTTGGCGCGCACGGCCACCGTTTCATGCGTCTGTTCGAAACCCTTGCTGACATGGCGAAATGCATCAACCAGCTCACCTTCGCTCATCTCACCGTCCAGCCGCTCGCCGTTCAAAGTGGCGATAGCAAGCAAAAACGCGAGACGCTCCGTAGGGAGCGAAATAGAGAAATCATTTTTCCGTGCCCAGGCGACCAGTTCGGGTACTGTCTGGGAAAATTCACTCATAGTTCGTCCTTCAGGTTTGGTTTATGCGCCATGACGTGAATATAGCGCCCCAAACTCACGTACGGCTCCTGCCGGCAATAGTGCTGTTCAAGCGCCAGTAACTCTTCAAATTTTTGTGTCTGTAACTGCCTGCTCTGCAGATAATCGTGGAACACCCGCACGCCGGTTTTCCCGCTGATGCGCATGCCCAACTGTTCCAGCCAGCCATACACTTGAGGCGGACTATGTGGATACTGCGGCGACAACGAACGCTTTCTGCGTCTTCTGACCTCTGGGTTAACCAGTTGGAAATTACCCAACACCACGTTACGCATCAAGAGGCCATTGGCGTTGAAGAACATCAATGACAGTGCGCCCCCCGGCAACAGGCAATTAAAGAGCGCCTGCAGCGCAGCCTCAGGTTCGGCGATCCATTCAAGCACCGCATGGAACAATATCAGATCAACCGGCTGTTCCAAGTGTTGACCAATATCCTGAGCTGAACTTTGTATGAATTGCATGTTCTGGCTCACACCTTTCTGCTCAGCCAGCAACGCGGCGCGTTGGATCATCTCACCAGAAAGATCGCACAACAACACCTGATGTCCTAATTGTGCCAATTGGCAGGCCATATGGCCTTCGCCACCGCCGGCATCCAGAATGCGCAGCGGCCGCTGCGGCAACTGGGCCAACAGCGTGGTCAGATCCTGCCAAACTACCGCCTGGCGGATTTTGCCTTTGGTGGTGCCGTAAATATTACGCGCAAACTTTTCAGCAATATCGTCAAAATTGCGATCCTGCATGGACAACGGCTCCGCTGATCTTATCCGGCTGGGGGCAAAGTACCAGCCCATTCAAACCTGCTATTTTGGCACAGACTGGCTTAGAATGAATCTTCTTGCGGCCCGATTGTGCCCGGATGTCGTTTTTTCGCCCAAAAGGACCTGATTTTTGATGCTGTTTAACCTGAAAAAATTCATTGGTGCCATTTTAATGCCGTTGCCCGCGTTGTTGCTACTGATGGGACTGGCGCTGTTGCTGCTGTGGTTCACCCGTTGGCAAAAAAGCGGTAAAGTCATTTTCACGCTGGGCTGGCTGTTTTTACTGCTTTTCAGCCTGCAGCCGGTGGCCGACAGATTACTGCGCCCGATAGAATCTGAGTATGTCACCTATCGTGGCAATGACCCGGTGAATTATATCGTGGTGCTGGGCGGCGGCTATACCTTTAATCCGGATTGGGCACCCAGTTCCAATCTGATCGGCAATAGCCTGCCACGAGTCACAGAAGGTGTGCGCTTATATCTCGCCCATCCAGGGACCAAAATGGTGTTCACCGGCGCCGGTAGTCCCCAAACCCAGAGTAACGCGGCAACTGCGGCGCAGGTGGCGGAAAGCCTGGGAGTCCCCCGCGCTGATATCGTTCTGTTGGATCGCCCGTTGGATACCGAGCAGGAGGCATTGCAGGTGTCGAAGCTGGTCGGTCAGCAGCCGTTTATTCTGGTGACTTCAGCCAACCATTTACCGCGGGCCATGCGCTTCTTTGAAGCCAAGGGGCTGCACCCGATCCCCGCGCCGGCCAATCAGTTGGCCATCAGTTCGCGATTGAATATCTGGGATCGGGTGATGCCGTCGGCGATGTTCCTCGGCCACAGCGAACGAGCCTGGTATGAAACGCTGGGCAGCCTGTGGCAACGGTTGAAAGGTTCCGATGAAGTTTCTGTCGACTAATCGGCGTTAACCGGTAATCCAGGGCAGCAGTTGTTTGGACGCATAGTCAAACGGCTGCCGCTCCAGTTTGCCGGTATGAATCAACCGTCCTACTGCTTCCCACACCACATACAACCAACGCCGCATCAGGAAGGACTCCGCTACCGGCGCACGTTGCAAATAATAAAACAGCAACTGGCTCGGCATTCCCACTTCACATAACCTGAATAACTCATATTCACGCGGTGCCCACAGCATCATTCCGGGGTTGAGCATTGCCAAAAGCTGATCGCTTTTCGGATCTTTCAACATACTGCGCAGCGACAAGTTACCGTGCACCAATACGCAAGGATCGTCGAAACCGACAAAAAAGTGGGTCAATGCTTCACGCGTGCGATATAACAAGCGACGATCATCCATCGTCAGCAACGGTGAGTTGAGATTACCCAAGGTTGACCATAGCACTTCGACCCGTTGTTGATACCAACAGAACCAATCGTTCTCCTGGGTGCTGTCTACCGTGCCCACGCAGCCATGGCTGTCAATCCGGTGCCAGGCTAATACGCCATCGACAATCTGCTCCATCAGGGTAGTCCAGCGGTTCGGCGTGCGTGTCGGTGCCTCTACGGATACGCCACGCAAGCGTTCGATCAACAATATTTCTTTATAGGGTGCCTGGTGGGTATAGACCACGCCATACACCGTCGGCAGGCGAATATCCCCTTCACGCGACAGCATCGACAGCTTGTAAGCTTCTTGTTGGGCAATGCCCTGGCAGACAAAGCTTTTTGCCATCAGCGGGATCGCGTGGCCCTGTTGGTCATACAGTGAATACATGTGGGCATAAGGTTGTTCGCTAACGCGTTCCAGCCGGCTGATGGACTCACCCAGCACCATACTCAGTTCGGCGCGTAACTGCTCCATAAGGGAATAGCCTCAAGAGAAAGAGAAGAGACGCTGACATCATCGAACGCTGAGCAGAAAAATTCTTCAACGCAGATCAACAAAATGGGGATTATTAAGAAGGGAAATCATATTGCCGGCGCGTTGCGTGACGCACCGGCATTCAATGCTCAGCCTTTGATACTGTCACGCACGCGCTGCAAATCCTCCGGCGTATCGACACCCACGGTCGGCATTGCCTTGGCAACCGCCACGTGGATTTTTTCGCCGTACCACAGCACCCGCAACTGTTCCAGCAGCTCAATTTGCTCCAATTGGCTTGGCGCCCAGGTCACGTAACGGCGAACAAAACCGGCGCGATAGGCGTAAATGCCTATGTGGCGCAACAGGCTGTCGCCAATGCTTTCTTTGGATTGGGCAAAACGTTCGCGATCCCATGGAATGGTGGCGCGTGAGAAATAGAGCGCATAACCCTGCGCATCCATCACCACTTTGACCGCATTGGGGTTAAACGCTTCTTCTGCACTGTCGATCGGCACCGCCAGGGTGGCCATACCGGCCTGACTGCCCGCCAGATTTTCAGCCACCTGACGTACAATCACCGGTGGGATCAGTGGTTCATCACCCTGAACGTTAACGATAATTTCGTCATCAGCAAACCCATAGTGCTCGATCACCTCTGCCAAGCGCTCGGTACCGGAATTGTGATCGGCTCGGGTCATGCAGACTTCACCGCCTGCCGCCTTGACCGCTTCGGCCACCGCCGGATGATCGGTCGCGACGATAACGCGGCTGGCGCCCGACTCACGCGCACGTTCCATTACGTGCACCACCATCGGCTTGCCGTGGATATCGGCCAGCGGCTTGCCCGGTAGGCGGGTTGATGCATAACGGGCTGGAATAATAGCGATAAAACTCATGCGTGTTTCTCATCCAATGACAGCGCTCGCGCTTCATTTTCCAACAGCACGGGAATGCCGTCACGCAACGGATAGGCCAGGCCATCTACTTTGCAGACCAATTCCTGGTTTTCTTTATTAAAATAAAGCTTACCGGTACAGACCGGGCAGGCGACGATTTCGAGTAAACGGTGATCCATGCTTCCTCCAGGGTGGAGATTTAACGTCAGGAAAGTGCGTGAGGATAGCATAACGCTATGCGCCAGGTTAATCACCGGCTGTTTTGTCGCTGCATTTTAATCTGCCAGGGGGATTGAATTGCCCCCGACGCAAGTGTAGAATTTTGTGATGCAAGTCACAAAAAACATCATCATGATCAAACGTCTTCATAAAATCATCGCCCTGTTTGCCAACTTCAGCAACTGAGACCCCCTTGTAACGAGCGGCGCTGAACATTCGTTTTACCCAAGCCGACAACGCCGTTCGTTATTCAACTTGCCAGCCAGTTCTCCACTCTAGAGCCAGCACCGCCGGAATATCCCCCAAAATAACTTGTGACGCACCGTGCCATTTTGCACTGCGGGTTATCGCCTGCCAAATATCCTGTACACGCTGCTTACCAAAGCGAACTTTGGCCTCCGGGTGGAAACTGATGATTTCGAAAATACCCTGCCGACGATGCATTTTTGCATCGATGCGGCCAATCAACTCACCGCGTTGCAACACCGGCAGCGTAAAGTAACCATACTGCCGTTTTTCTTTCGGCGTGTAGCATTCCAACCGATAATCAAAGTTGAAAAGCTCCAACGCACGACGGCGATCCCAAACCACCGGGTCGAATGGAGAAAGTAAAGTGGTCACGCTGGATTTTAACGCTCCTTGCTCTGCCAGCTGCAGCTCTGCCGCCAGCGAATGGTGTACGTAAAACTCTCCATCCAAACCGTCGATCCGCACGGGCAACACTTCGCCCTGCTGTTGTAACGACGTCAGTAGCGCTTTCGGCGCCACTCGCTTCAAACGGTAGTAATCTGCCAACCATTCGGCTCTGAAGATCCCCAGGAAACGACAGCTGCGCCTTAGCATTTCCTGTCGAGCATCATCGACAGACAATACATCCCGACTATCATCCCAGTGAGGTAATAATCTTTCCGTCAGATCGTAAACGCGATGGAAATTGCGCCGTTCGGCTACCATCAATTTACCGGCGGTGAACAGGATTTCGAGATGGCGTTTTTCCGGCTTCCAATCCCACCAACCGCTGTTGCCCTTCTTCTCGGCGCTGAAATCTGCTGAGCGCACCGGCCCAGCAGTTTCAATATGTTGCAACAGAGCATCTATTGCCGTCTGATGTTCCCGCATCCACTCTTCAGAGTATTTCCACCCCATCCCCTGCGGCTGCAACATTCGATGACGCAGCAGGCCAAAATCCTCAATGGGCAAAAAGCAGGCCTCGTGCGCCCAGTACTCAAATAGCCGGCGGCCAGCCAGGGCCTGTTCCAGCCACTCCGGCTGGTAGTCGCCCAGGCGGCTGAACAGGACCAGGTATGGGCTGCGTGCAACCACGCTGATGGTATCAATTTGCAGTAGCCCCATACGTGTAATGGCGGCAACCACGTCGTCGGGCCTGACTTTGCGTTTCATCGGGGATAGCAGCCCCTGTGCGGCAAGGTGGATCGCACGGGCGGCAGTAAGAGAAATAACCG
Organism: Serratia sp. NA_112.1; assembly: GCF_052691715.1. Classification (NCBI taxonomy): domain Bacteria; kingdom Pseudomonadati; phylum Pseudomonadota; class Gammaproteobacteria; order Enterobacterales; family Yersiniaceae; genus Serratia; species Serratia sp. NA_112.1. The sequence goes on along the minus strand of NZ_JBQZFO010000001.1, from coordinate 843,044 downwards.
GGGTGTACATCCTGATATCCGAAGTGATTGAACAATCGCTTGATAATAGTAGATATCGGGGAATTTATCTTCGCCAGTGCTTGGGGTGGCGGCACCGGCACTGGCGAGGAAGGGGGTGGGTCAGAACGCGATAACGTCTGCCGCTGACAGCCCGTGGGAGCTGCGATAGATCGAGAACTCAACGTTCTGACCTTCGTTTAACGATTTATTTTTAGTATTGGCGATAGAACGACGGCTTACATAGATTTCGTCGCTACCATCAACCGGTGAAATAAAACCATAGCCTGCAGCCTGATCAAACCATTTCACACGGCCCATTTGTAACACAGTATTTTTAAACATAACTTATTTCCTTTTACTTGAGCATCCGTAACAACGTTATTTTTATTATTGTTGGACGCTACCAGCCCATCCTAAAGTTTTTCGTAACAAACCTCTCGTGAGCAAAAAATAAAAAACCCGCACTCTGGCGGGCTTGTTGAACTTAATATCTTGCCCAATGAATCAGCGTAAACGCCTCATCATGGTTGTATTAAGTTCTCTTTACGTTATTCCCTGTTTATTTACAGGGCAACAACGTTGGCAGCAGCCGGCCCGCGCGGGCTGTCTTCTACGGTGTACTCAACACGCTGGCCTTCAGCCAAAGTTTTGAAACCGTCGGTCGCGATTGCGGAGAAGTGTACGAATACATCTTTACCACCGTCGTTCTGTTCAATAAAACCAAAACCTTTGCTTTCATTGAACCACTTCACTTGACCCGTCTTCTTAGACATTACTCATTTACCTTTTAAATATATATACAAAACCTGCCATAAGGCAATTTTGGCCGTTCTTAGAAACATTACTTATGGGAGGTACTTAGAAGGTTCGTCTTTGAAGCGGAATCAGATGATAACGTTTTTGGAGGAACTGCTTAATTCTAAACTCGAACATAAATAGGTCTGTATCACAGGCCGAGTTGCATTTACTCATAAATCTATCTTTTACACAAGAGGTTTATTGCCCTGTTTTTAGCATTTCGCCACATTTGTTTTTATACCTATGATTGTTAATGAATTATTTTGTCTTTCTTTACGTAAATCTCTTGGAGGCATTGCCTTCTGGATGGCCGTATTTTCCGTTTTTCACTGTTCAAATGAGAGCTAACGCATAAAAATCTAATATGCTTGGCCTGGCTATAACAAAACCTAATCGACCTAGCTAAACTTGAGGTGAAAACAAGGCAAATGACCTCTCAACCAGCACGTTTGCCGCCAAGAATGATATTTTTCAGATTATACTGAATAAAGGAGCTATGCGCATGACCGCCCAGCAGTTCGTCTCACCGAATGAAATCCGCGCCAGATTCTCCCACGCCATGTCAGATATGTACCAGAAAGAGGTACCTCTGTATGGCGATTTGCTCGAACTGGTGGCGGAGACCAACCGACAGGTCCTGCGCGAAGATGCCGCATTGGCTCATCAATTACAAATTACCGGCGAAGTCGAACGACTGGCCATGGAGCGCCACGGAGCTATTCGGGTTGGCACCGCAGAGGAACTGTCCACCCTGCGACGGCTGTTTAACGTGATGGGCATGTCTCCGGTGGGCTATTACGATCTGGCCATGGCCGGGGTTCCGGTTCACTCTACCGCATTTCGGGCAGAACATGAGGATGCTCTGCAGATCAGTCCATTCCGAGTATTCACCTCTTTATTGCGGCTGGAACTGATTGAAAACCCAGAGCTGCGTGAGCTAGCGCAATGCCTGTTGGCTCGTCGCCGTATCTTCACTGAACGGGCACTTGAACTGATCGTATTGCAAGAGGCTCAGGGTGGACTGGACGACAGTCAGGCAGATGAATTTGTCGAACAGGCGCTGGAAACCTTCCGTTGGCACAGCCGGGCGACGGTTAGCGCAGCCGAATATCAGCAGTTGCACGACCAGCACCGTCTGATCGCCGACGTAGTGGCCTTTAAAGGCCCGCATATCAACCATCTGACGCCACGCACTCTCGATATTGACCGTGTCCAAATGGCCATGCCTGACCGAGGTATCACCCCAAAAGCTGTGATTGAGGGCCCACCGCCACGTCGTCGCCCTATTCTGCTGCGCCAGACCAGTTTCAAAGCGCTAGAAGAAAACGTCGACTTTGTTGAACATGACGGTAGCGCCGTTGCCGGACACCACACTGCGCGCTTCGGTGAGATTGAACAACGCGGTGTCGCGCTGACAACCAAAGGACGTGCACTGTACGATCGCCTGCTACAGGCTACCAACGACGCATTGCAGGCACCGCCGAGCGAAAAAAATGCTGACCGCTACAATCAGTTGCTGGCGGAAAATTTCCAGGCGTTTCCAGATGATTACGCCACCCTGCGTGAGCAGCAGTTGGCCTGGTTCCGCTATTTCCCGACCGAATGTGGGCTGGCGGCTAAAGAAACCCTGGATCAACACAGCACGCTGGAACAGCTGATCGCCCAGGAATACATTCGCTTTCAGCCGCTGGTCTATGAGGACTTTCTGCCGGTCAGTGCCGCAGGCATTTTCCAATCGAATTTGGGCGACAGTGGCCACACTCAGTACAACGCAGCCTCAAGCAGGGCGGCATTTGAACTGGCGTTGGGAGCAGAAGTGATCGATGAATTGGCGTTATATCAGCAAACGCAGCAGCGTTCGATAGACGCCTGCGCGCAAGCACTGGGGCTGCACGCGCTGGCAGTCTGATTTACTTTTTCAGTAAGGCTTCAATACTGTGTAGCAACTGCTCAGCCTGCTCGGAGGGAAGTACCGCATCAACGGGTAAATACCACCAGTTGGGCTGAGCAAAAGCGCGGCATTTAACCGCGTCTTTCTCGGTCATCAATAACGTTTGCTCTGAAGATACCAGCGCTGCCAATGGGCCATGCTGATATTCCTGATGATCGGCAAACGCCACTTCCTTTTCGACCGCTACGCCCAGCTTTTCCAATGTGGCGAAGAAGCGCGGGGGATGGCCGATACCGGCCATTGCCACCACGTGTGGAAGTTCGACTGCCGGCCGGCGCTCACCGCTGGCAACATTAACCGCGTCACGCGCCTGCAACCGCATGGCGATTTCACCAGGCTGAGCCACACCCCCGTTGGCAATCAGGGCGTCAACGCTGTTCAGACGCGAAGCTCGTTCACGCATCGGCCCTGCCGGCAACCACCATCCATTGCCAAAGCGGCGGACGCCATCGATCACCACCAGTTCAAAATCACGCTGTAAAGCGTAATGCTGCAGGCCGTCATCGGTAATCACCACATCAAGTGGCTGCTGCTTAAGTAGTGCTTGTACTGCTTCAGAACGCTTTGGTGAAATTGCCACTGGCGCAGCAGTACGCTGATAAATCAACACCGGCTCATCACCCGCCTGCTGGGTGGTAGTACCCGCGTTAAGTAACAGCGGATAAGCTTCTGCTTTACCACCATAACCGCGAGAAACCACACCCACTCGGTATCCACGCTGCTGCAACTGTTCCACCAGCCAGATCACCATCGGGGTTTTGCCGTTGCCACCAGCAGTGAGGTTCCCTACCACCACCACCGGTACCGGTGCGCGCCAGCTTTTACGCAGGCCGCAACGGTAACTGAGCCGAATCAGGCCGCTGACCAGGCCATACAGCCAGGACAGCGGTAACAGCAGCAAATAAACCAGCGAACTGCCTGACCAGATGCGCTCGATCATTATTGACCAAACTGCATGCGATGGAGCTGGGCATAAGCGCCCTGCTTTTCGAGCAATACCGCATGTTCGCCACGTTCAACAATACGGCCATCCTCAACCACCAGGATTTCATCAGCCTTCTCGATGGTCGACAGGCGGTGCGCAATCACCAGTGAAGTACGGTTTTTCTGTAATTCATCCAGCGCCGCCTGAATAGCACGTTCCGATTCAGTGTCCAGTGCCGAGGTGGCTTCATCGAGGATCAGTATCGGGCAGTCACGCAGCAAGGCGCGGGCAATAGCGATACGCTGGCGTTGACCGCCGGACAGCATTACCCCGTTCTCACCGATCACCGTATCCAGGCCGTTCTCCATTTTTTCAATGAAGTCCATGGCATAGGCCATGCGCGCAGCCTTCTCTATCTCTTCGCGGCTGTAGCGTTCTTCGCGCGCGTAAGCGATGTTGTTGGCAATAGTGTCATTGAACAAATGCACGTTTTGCGAAACCAGGGCCACCTGATCACGCAGCGATGCCAATGTGTACTCGCGTAGATCGTGACCATCCATCAGGATCTCGCCTTCCTGGACGTCATAAAAACGGGTCAGCAGATTGGCGATGGTTGACTTGCCAGAGCCGGAACGGCCCACCAGCGCCACCGTTTTACCTTCTGAAATACTCAGATTGATATCACGCAGCGCAGGCGTTTCTTTCCCTGGGTAGTAGAAAGTGACGTTACGGAATTCGATATCGCCCTTGGCTCGTGCGACTTCGCGGGTACCAGTATCTTTTTCCTGTTCCATATCCAGGATTGAGAACAGGGTCTGACACGCCGCCATCCCACGCTGGAACTGGGCATTAACGTTGGTCAGTGATTTCAGCGGGCGCATCAGGGCGATCATCGAAGAGAAGACCACGGTGATGGTCCCAGCGGTGAGGGTAGCCATCACGCTTGGGAAGCTGGCGGCATACAGCACAAAGGCCAACGCCAGTGAAGCGATAAGCTGAATAATAGGGTCAGAGATCGAGGACGCAGAAACCAGTTTCATGCCCTGCTGGCGCATGCGGTTGCTGACTGAATTGAAGCGATCGGTTTCAACCTGCTGGCCACCAAAAATCAGCACTTCCTTATGGCCTTTGAGCATCTGCTCTGCGCTGGTCGTCACCTGCCCCATGGTGTTCTGCATGTTTTTGCTGATATTACGGAAGCGCTTGGAAACAACGCGGATAGCAATAGAGACAACCGGTGCCAGAACGATCAGGATCACAGACAGCTGCCAGCTGTAGTAGAACATCATGGTGAACAGCGCGATTATCGACGCCCCTTCACGCACCACGGTCACCAGCGCGCTGGAGGACGATGACGCTACCTGTTCGGAATCATAGGTGATTCGTGACAGCAAGGTACCGGTAGACTGCTGATCGAAAAACGATACCGGCATTCTCATCATGTGGCCGAACAGCCGGCGACGCATATGCATCACCACCATGCCGGATACCCATGAAATGCAGTAGCTGGAGACAAAGCCAGTCGCTCCACGCACCACCATCAGGCCAATTACCGCCAATGGCATCCACAGCAGAATGCTGCTTTCCGTTTTCCCAAAACCGTCATCCAATAAAGGTTTAAGCAAAGACAACATAAAGGCGTCGCTGGCCGCGTTCAGTACCAACGCAATAGCCGCCACGATCAGCCCGGTCTTAAAAGGTGTGATCATCGGCCAGAGGCGACGGAAAGTCTGCCAGGTGGAGAGATCTTTATCATTCATCATGCAAATACCAGCATCGGAAGAAATAGCGGCCCATTTTACTCATTATCACCCTCTACGCCAAACCGCTGATGGTACCAACGGGGCATTAATTGTTCACGAAAGCCATTAATTTGCCAATCGTTGTCGAAAAAAAGTACGGATAACTGACCGGAGCGCGAAGTATCGTGCCAAATGATGTCATTTGCCAGATATCTGGCAACCACTTTAACCGCAGGTAATCGCCATTTATTGTAACGTGATGCCGAGGCGATTGCCGCTTTCGGCGCTACAGCACGCAAAAAAGGCGGGGTAGACGAGGTTTTACTGCCATGATGCGGCACCTGTAACACAGTAGCGCTCAATGAAGGGCGTTGATATCTCACTAACTGTGCCTCCGCCCTTTTTTCTGCATCCCCCGTCAGCAACAAACTATATTTACCATCATCGATACGGATGACGCATGAATCATCGTTCCCCGCTAGTTTTACCGCCTTTGGCGGCCACAGCACTTGAAACTGAAGCGATTGCCATTGCCATCGCTCTCCCGCCACACAGGGTAAGTGGCCGGCATCAAGACGTGGGCTCCTTACCGTCGCTTGTGGAAATGCACGCTGTATCTCTTCAAGACCACCGATATGGTCCAGATGATCGTGACTGAGAATGATTTGCTCCACAGGTAATCCTCGCCAGTTAAGAAATGGCAAAACATTCCGCCCGGCAGCGCTGCCGGTGCCCCAGCGGGGGCCTGTGTCATACAATATTGCCCGGCCGTTCTTTTCGATCACCACAGCCAGGCCATGGCCAACGTCAAGCATGTCTACGCGCCAACGGTATTGGGCTTCTCTTTCACGCCAGAGTACGCAACACAGTGCCAAAGTTGCCAGCGCCATTGCATAACGCAGCCACCAGTGGAAACGCCAAAAAACCACCAGTAACCAACCGACAAGACTGACAGCCAAAGATGCGGCACCGAGATCAACCCAGCCGACCTGCAGATAGTGTAATGGGGCAAATACCCCTGCCAACGTAAGATCCGCCAACCACCATAGTCCCGCACTCAACGCCGGGGAAATACCAACCACCACTGCCAGCAGGATCAGCGGCACCGTTATCAACGAAACCAAAGGCACCGCCCACAGATTGGCCGGTATGGAGCTAAGTGTCAGGCCATGAAACAATCCTGCCTGCATGGGCACCAATAGCAGCGTAATGCCAAGCTGGATATGCAACCAGCGCAATGGCGCCCAGTGCCATCCCGAACCAAAACGGGGATTTAACGGCACCCATTCAAACCAGAAAATCAGGCAAAATACCGCGGTGGCCGAGAGCCAAAAGCTGTCGGATAGTACCGCCAGAGGATCGCAAACCAGAATTAAGCCAACGCACCACAACCAGATTTGCCAGGATGAGCAATGGATGCCGCGTATGCGTAACAGCATCCACAATGTCAGCGCCAGACCCGTTCTTAGCGCCGGCGGATTAGCGCCAGCCAACCAAACGTAACCTAAGGCGCCGAGCCAACTGACGATCAGTGGAAAGCGGTAGTCAATCATCTTTGCCGGCAGAAAAAATTGCATCGCCCGCAGCAGGCCCAAAATCAAAATGGCCACCATCGCCACATGCAACCCAGAGATAGCCATCAGGTGAGCAATGCCGGTTCTCAACATCAGAGTTCTCAACACCGGTTCCAGTGCAGCCCTCTCACCAAATGCCAACGCGAGTAACACCGGTTTATAACGAAGAGTGCCAATATTGTTTTCGGTATAAGTGATAATCCGTTGCCGCCAACCGCAGTCCTGATCCAGAAGGACAGCGCTTTTCACCTGTGCCGTCAGTGGTTGACGCTGCGACATCGCCCAGCGCTGGCTGTCAAAGCCCCCTTCATTAAGATTGCCGTGTATCGGCCGTAAGCGCAGTTGTAACTGCCAACGTTGCCCGGCGCACAAGGGGCGATCCTTGGGCTGCCAGAGGGTTGAGAAAGCGATGGAGGGCACCAGCCACCGGCCATTGAGCTGTTCGATACGCATAACCGTCTGCTTTCGTGTCGCGCCAGCCAGTGCAATACTGCTAACCTGAACCATGGCGCTCACCACCGGGCCCTGGCTCAGACGATTGATTTGATTCTCCAGGGTCCCGGCGGTGAATACCGCCCAAAGAAAACCCAATCCCCCCCATGCCATAAAGCGGCCTACGCACCCCCTCCCCCACAGGCAGAGACAAACGGGTAGAGTGAACCACAGAGCGATTCGCACATCGGGTAAGTACGGCATGATGAGCAGCGGAAAAATGCCGCAGATAACTGCACTTACTGCCAAATCCAACGAGTTTTTGATAGGCACTCTCCCGGTATAAGGCAGCAATCCAGGCTGCCAACTTCACGGGATTGTTTACGCATTGGCCAATACTCACCATCTGCAATCTGACAGTACGCGATCCTCTCCGCACAATAATAGCGGCCGTTACCGCGGCCAACCGTAAGCTGCGGCGTAGCTCGCAAGAAGCGCCGAGCCAGTTGCCAATAAATAACAGGCAAAAAAAACGGCGCCCTAAGGCACCGTTTTATATTTCTTTACAAGCAACAACTCTATGGGTAGTCAGCGACTAGCCATAGATATTGGCGCGGTCACGCAGCTCTTTGCCTGGCTTGAAGTGAGGAACGTACTTGCCGTCCAACTCAACTTTATCACCAGTTTTCGGGTTACGGCCCACACGCGGAGCACGGTAGTGAAGAGAAAAACTGCCGAATCCGCGGATCTCGATGCGTTCCCCATCGGCTAACGTAGCAGCCATATGTTCTAGCATCTCTTTCACTGCATCCTCAACGGCTTTCGCCGGTACATGAGATTGCTGGCCAGCAAGTCTTTCAATAAGTTCAGACTTGGTCATAGTTCCTCCAAGCTTTGCAGCTAAACTACCGTATCGGGGCGGTCAAAAACCGCCCCCCGTCATTACTCGCCTTTAGCCGCTTTGAAAGCTTCAGCCATTGCGTTAGAGAAGTTGCTTTCTTCTTGCTTGCTGCTGCTGTTAACAGTAGCGATTGCATCTTTCTCGTCAGCTTCGTCCTTAGCACGTACGGACAGGCTTACTACGCGGTTCTTACGGTCAACGCCGGTGAATTTAGCTTCAACGTCGTCACCCACATTCAGAACCAGAGTTGCATCTTCAATGCGGTCGCGAGAGGCTTCAGAAGCACGCAGGTAACCTTCTACGCCGCCTGCTAATTCAACTGTAGCACCTTTGGCGTCAACTGCAGTGACTTTACCAGTAACAATAGTACCTTTCTTGTTCATAGACAGGTAGTTATTGAACGGGTCTTCAGCCAGTTGCTTCACGCCCAGGGAGATACGCTCGCGCTCTGCGTCAACTTGCAGAACAACCGCTGCGATTTCGTCGCCTTTCTTGTATTCACGAACTGCTTCTTCGCCTGCAACGTTCCAGGAGATGTCAGACAGGTGAACCAGGCCGTCGATGCCGCCATCCAGGCCGATGAAGATACCGAAGTCAGTGATAGACTTGATTTTACCTTCAACGCGGTCGCCCTTGTTGTGGGTTTCTGCAAACTGCTGCCATGGGTTGTTTTTGCACTGCTTCAGACCCAGGGAGATACGACGACGTTCTTCATCGATGTCCAGAACCATAACTTCCACTACATCGCCCACGTTAACAACTTTGGACGGATGGATGTTTTTGTTGGTCCAATCCATTTCAGAAACGTGTACCAGACCTTCAACGCCTTCTTCGATTTCTACGAAGCAGCCGTAATCAGTCAGGTTGGTTACACGACCAGTCAGCTTGGTGCCTTCTGGGTAACGTTTCGCGATAGCAACCCATGGATCTTCGCCCAGTTGCTTCAGGCCCAGGGAAACACGAGTACGCTCGCGGTCGAACTTCAGCACTTTAACAGTGATTTCGTCGCCAACGTTGACGATTTCGCTCGGATGCTTAACGCGTTTCCAAGCCATGTCAGTGATGTGCAGCAGGCCGTCTACGCCGCCCAGATCAACGAATGCACCGTAGTCAGTGAGGTTCTTAACGATACCTTTAACTTCCATGCCTTCCTGCAGGTTTTCCAGCAGTTGATCACGTTCTGCGCTGTTCTCTGATTCGATAACCGCACGGCGAGAAACTACAACGTTGTTGCGTTTCTGGTCCAGCTTGATGACTTTGAACTCAAGCTCTTTGCCTTCCAGGTGCAGAGTGTCACGTACTGGACGCACGTCAACCAGGGAGCCTGGCAGGAACGCACGAATACCATTCAGCTCTACAGTGAAGCCACCCTTAACTTTGCCGTTGATAACACCGACGACAGTTTCAGCTTCTTCGTAAGCTTTTTCCAGCGTGATCCAAGCTTCGTGACGCTTAGCTTTCTCACGGGACAGCAGAGTTTCACCGAAGCCATCTTCAACAGCGTCCAGCGCAACATCAACTTCGTCGCCTACCTGGATTTCCAGCTCGCCCTGTGCGTTTTTGAATTGCTCAGCCGGGATGGCAGACTCAGATTTCAGACCGGCGTCAACCAGTACTACGTCTTTGTCGATAGCAACTACAACGCCACGAACGATGGAACCCGGACGGGTTTCGATTGTTTTCAGGGATTCTTCAAAGAGTTGAGCGAAAGATTCAGTCATGTTTAATCTTCAGGGTTCTATAGTTTAACGTCCATTTAGCATCCCGCCGAATGGGGTTGTTTCACATACCCCGCCATTGGCTCCATGCCGACAGGGTTTAGGTTACAGGGGTAAAATTTTACCCGATATAGTTCGATACTACCATGACAAATATGACAAAAAGCCAATAACGCCGCCGCGCTTACTGCTGCGGCAACGCTAAAACTTCATGTGCATAAGTCAACGCACGCTGGATGACTTCGTCAATCGACATGCTGGTCGAGTCCAGCACGAGGGCGTCAGAAGCAGGCACCAGTGGCGCGATAGGCCGATTACGGTCACGGTCATCCCGTTCCTTTATCTCGGCTAAAAGACGTTCAAAGTTAACATTAAAGCCCTTTTCCTGCAACTGTAGCATGCGGCGGTGCGCACGCTCCTCAGAACTGGCGTCCAGGAAAATCTTGACCGGCGCATCGGGGAACACCACCGTGCCCATATCGCGACCATCGGCAATCAGGCCAGGGGCTTCACGAAATGCCCGTTGGCGCCGCAACAGGGCTTCACGCACGCGCGGGAAAGCCGCAGCCTGCGAAGCGGTATTGCCGACGGTTTCAGTGCGGATTTCATTGCTGACATCCTCACCTTCCAAAATAACCTGCAGTTTGCCATCCTGGGCAATAAAGCGAACATCGAGATGTGCGGCCAGTGGAACCAGCGCCTCCTCAGACGTGATATCAACCTGATGATGCAGCGCTGCCAACGCCAGTACGCGATAAATCGCGCCTGAGTCAAGCAAACGCCAACCAAGGGATTCGGCGAGCGCCTTGCACAAGGTGCCTTTGCCTGCGCCACTTGGTCCATCAACGGTTATCACTGGGGCTGTAGCCGTCATTTCTCTCTCCTTCAGGTAGAAAACCTCACAGGGACATAACCTGCCGCCAGCACAATGCGAAAGCATAATTAAAACCGTCCCTGCCGCCCGCCCATCGGGGCAGTTACGGTGGCGCATTATACGCTGCCAAGCGGCGAACTGTTACACTGGAAGTGCCTGATTGTTGAAAATAAGCGTATGACCGCGCAAAAGTATAGCGGACGGATCCAGGCTACGGGCGTTAAAAACAATAAAGGCCCTATCAAGGGCCTTCAGACTGATGACAAACCTCATTCCTGCCCAGAGAGAGTAGAGGCCGATAAATAAAAATCAGGAAAATCAATTTATTGATTTTCGGCTGCTCACCACAAAGCAGGAAAAACCACGCTTTTTCCTGCTTTGTCAGCAACCTAAAGGCCCTATCAAGGGCCTTAAAAGAAAGTATCTGACTGCGGATCACGCCAATTGACTAATGCGCGCCAGCTGTTCGAAATAGTCCGGGAAGGTTTTCGCGGTACATTTAGGATCAAGAATGGTCACCGGCGTATCAGACAACGCCACCAGCGAGAAGCACATCGCCATACGGTGATCGTTGTAGGTGCCGATATCGGCAAACTTCAGCTTAGCTGGCGGTACGACGTGAATATAGTCCTCACCTTCATCTACCTCAGCGCCCACTTTACGCAACTCAGTCGCCATCGCGGCCAGGCGGTCGGTCTCTTTTACCCGCCAGTTATAGATGTTGCGAATGGTCGTTGGGCCTTCGGCAAACAGGGCCGCCGTCGCAATGGTCATCGCCGCGTCAGGAATATGATTCATATCCATGTCGATGCCGCGCAGTTCACCGCGGCTGCACTCGATATAATCATCGCCCCAGGTAATGCGCGCGCCCATTTTTTCCAGCACATCGGCGAATTTGGTATCGCCCTGAACGCTTTTTTTACCAATGCCGGTGACGCGCACGGTGCCGCCTTTAATCGCAGCGGCGGCCAGGAAGTAAGAGGCGGAAGAAGCATCGCCCTCCACCAGGTAATCGCCCGGAGAACGGTAGGTTTGGCGGCCATTAATGTGGAACACGCGATAGTTTTCGTGGCTAACCTCGACGCCGAAAGTACGCATCAGGTGCAGCGTAATATCAATGTACGGTTTGGAAACCAGTTCGCCCTTGATATGAATATTGGTGTCCTGTTCGGCCAAGGGAGCCGTCATCAGCAATGCGGTCAGGAACTGGCTGGAGACGCTACCGTCAACGGTGACATCGCCGCCGTGAAAACCGCCGCGCAGGCGCAATGGCGGATAATCGGTCTGTTCCAGGTAATCAATCTGTGCGCCGCCCTGACGCAGAGCATCGACCAAATGACCGATTGGACGCTCTTTCATGCGTGGCTCACCGGTCAGCACCACATCGCTATTGCCCAGGCACAAAGCGGCGGCCAATGGACGCATCGCGGTACCGGCATTGCCGAGGAACAGTTCAAGCGGCTGACTGGCTACCAGCGGGCCGGCCACACCTTCAACTTTACAGGTGGTGCGATCAGCTGACAGCTGATAGCTCACACCCAGCGCCTGCAGCGCATTTAGCATATGGCGCACATCGTCGCTGTCCAGCAGGTTGGTAAGCCGTGTCGTTCCCTCCGCCAGCGCAGCCAGCAGCAGAGCACGATTGGATACGCTCTTGGAGCCGGGTAAGTTGATGGTGCCATTGACCAGGGCAACCGGTTGTAACGTCAGGGAATCCACCATGTGAACAAAAATCTCCAAAATCTGATAAACGAAACGGCCCCGGGAAAATGCCGGAGCCGCTTTAATTCAAAAAGGACAACAGCGAAGGCGGCCCGCTCAAGGCAGGTTACCCGGCTTAGCCGTGACGACGTTCGAAGTCGGTCATAAAGTCGGTTAATGTCTTCACGCCAGCCAGCGGCATGGCATTGTAAATAGAAGCGCGCATACCGCCAACTACTCGGTGGCCTTTCAGCGCCTGCAAGCCAATGGCTTCGGCTTCGCTGAGAAACACCTTGTCCAGCGCGGGATCCGCCAACTGGAAGGGTACGTTCATCCAGGAACGGTTGGCAAGCGCCACCCGGCTGCGATAGAAATCAGACTTATCGATAGTCGCATACAACAACTCGGCCTTGGCCTGATTGCGTTTGTGCATCTCTACCAGACCGCCCTGCTCTTTCAGCCATTTGAACACCAGACCGGACAGATACCAGGCAAAGGTCGGCGGTGTGTTGAACATCGAGTCGTTTTCAGCCAGCACGGTGTAATCGAGGATCGACGGCACTTCGCGGCGCGCCTTGCCCAGCAGATCCTCACGTACGATCACCAGCGTCAGGCCGGCCGGGCCAATGTTTTTCTGTGCGCCGGCATAAATCACGCCAAAACGACTAACGTCCAGCGGGCCAGACAAAATGGTGGAGGAGTAATCGCCGATCACGACTTTATCGCCGAAATCCGGTAGCTCATCGATAGCCACGCCGTCGATGGTTTCATTCGGACAGTAGTGCACGTAGGCCGCGTCGTCGTTCAACTGCCACTCTTTCATCGACTTGATGCCGAGCAGGCCGTCAACGGAGGTTTTCACGTCGATGGCGTTTGGCGTGCAGTATTTTTGCGCTTCGGTGATGGCGCTGTGCGCCCAGTAACCGCCGTCGATATAGTCCGCGGTCGTTTTGTCACCCAGCAGGTTCAGCGGCAGCGCGGCAAACTGTGCACGGGCCCCGCCATGGCAGAACAGAACTTTATAATTGGAGGGGATTTTCAGCAGATCGCGCAGGTCCTGTTCGGACTGCTGAGCAACTTCGATAAATTCTTTACTGCGGTGGCTGATTTCCATCACCGACGTGCCAAGACCGTGCCAGTTGCACAACTCCTGTTCCGCACGACGCAAAACTTCAACCGGCAGCATGGCCGGACCAGAGCTAAAATTATAAACCTGAGTCATTTCCCCTCACCACATTCACTATTCGCCAATGAAACTGGCCTACCGAAATACGCCCGAATTAACCCATCGGTTTTATCACTCGCGCCCCCTGCCTGCAATGGTTATTCGCCCAGCGCCGGGAAACGCGCTATCCCTGCAATAACAGGCTCTGCCAAATCATCGGTAATTTTTGCCATAAAACGCTATGACAGCGGCCAATTCAGTGGGTTAACGCGGTTTTTTATGCTGTATTCAGCCGACATGGCTGAGGGCCGCGCAGGCCCCCGAATGAAGAAAAGGCACTCAGTATTGATTAAACATCTGCTGAATTTGTTTGGCGTCTTTGGTCTGCGTCAACGCCAATTGCAGCAGGATCCGCGCTTTCTGCGGGTTTAACGTGCCTGCGGCAACAAAGCCAAATTTGGTGTCATCTACTTCGGCATCTTCGGTAGTCGCCCCGATAGGCACCCTAGAAGAACGCACCACGGCGACGCCGTTCTGGGCGGCCGTCGCCAGCGTGTCGAACACCGTTTTATACAGGTTACCGTTACCGACTCCAGCGCTGACGATGCCCTCATTCCCCACTCAATGGGTTAATCAGAACGCTTACACCAGGCCAAACTCCCTCCGGTATCGGCTAATAGTGCTACCGTATCTAAAAAATAAGATAAAAGCTCCATCTCTATTCTGAAATTTTAACCCGTATAGACTTTATGCTTGTCATACTTAATTGTTATCCACCAAAATAATAAGGAAGGTTTTCCTATACAACTGGATATTTTAAATAAATAAAAAGGAGTTATTTAGTGAATGAATTAAGCGGTAAAAAATGGGTCTCTCGTTTTCAAGGCAGTAATTCAACAACAACCTTAAGCCCAACGTTCGAGTCAAACGTTAACGCATTTTTACAAAGTTTAAAAAATGCGTGGGCACATGTAACTATCTCGGCAACACAGAGGACTTCGGAAAGAGCCTATCTGATGCACTGGTCGTGGAAACTCGCTCGTGCACTTATTAATCCTGACAATGTGCCCAAAAAAACAGGCGTTAATATAGAGTGGTGTCATAGAAACGGTGATGGGAAAATTGATCGAAACAAAAGCATTCAAGCGGCAAAAGATATGGTAATCGCGTATAAAATGACGAATCTTAATGTTGCCCCGGCCCTAAAAAGTAGGCATACTGAAGGTAATGCTATAGATATGGATATAACATGGGTAGGTAGTTTAGAACTGAAAAATAAGAAGGGGGAAACAGTGATTATCAATAGTCTTCCAACTGATGGTATGAACTCTCAGTTGCATGACGTGGGCAAAAGCTTCGGCGTTATAAAATATCATGGTGGCTCTAAAGACAAACCGCACTGGTCAACAGATGGACGATAACATGAAAATACCTGCCTTGCTCATTTCAATTTTATTTTTATCCTCATGTGTTCAAGCCCCTAAGAATTATCCCAACGATGTCAATGAATATCTAAAAAACGCCGATGATTGCCAATATTTATCCGGCGAATGGGACTCAACATTACCGATAAAGAGGCAACAGGAAATAGAGAAGGAAGCTAATACCACTTGTAATAACGCCAAAAGGCAGAAAGAAAAACTCAATAAAAAATACCAAAAAGATGAAAACACCCTGGAAGTTATAAACGCTTACGACTTCTGAGCACAGTAACGGGGTTAAAAAATATTATGGTTGCTCGAACAACTTAACGCTAGAGATTTGCCATAATTATACTAAACATAATTATCATCCCCTGAAAAGGCTTTAAAAATAGATATATCTACTTGTTGCAAAGTTTTTCACCGTTTCAAAAAGCAGAGGCTTACACCACCGGTCTCCTGCATCCCCCCCATCGAAAACATAGCCCAGCGACAAAAAACGGAGAGCGAAGCTCCCCGTCGCTCACGGCTCAAAACTGATTAAACATCTGTTGGATCTGCTTGGTGTCTTTGGTCTGGGTCAGCGCCAACTGCAACAAAATACGCGCCTTTTGCGGGTTCAGCGTGCCGGCGGCAACAAAGCCAAATTTGGTGTCATCCACTTCCGCATCCTCGGTGGTGGCGCCGGTCGGCACTCTGGAAGAACGCACCACGGCGACGCCGTTATGGGCGGCCGTCGCCAGCGTGTCGAACACCGTTTTATACAGGTTACCGTTACCGACTCCGGCGCTGACGATGCCCTGATAACCTTCGGCAATCAATGCCTTGGCAGGCGCATCGGAGGCGTTGGCATAATTATAGATAATGCCGACTTTGGGCAACTCAGTCAGACCGGAGACGTCAAACGGCGTATCCGTGGTGTGCTTGCGCTGCGGCGAACGCTGATAGTCAACCTTGCCGTTATGGATATAACCAAGCGGGCCAAAGTTGAGCGACTGGAAAGTCTGTACCGATGTGGTGTTGGTTTTTGTCACATCACGCCCATCCAGCACGCTGTCATTCATAGCCACCAGCACCCCGCGTTTGGCCGATTGCGGATCTGCCGCCGTCACCACCGCGTTATACAGATTAAACGGGCCGTCGGCACTCATCGCCGTGGCCGGGCGCATCGCCCCAACAATCACCACCGGTTTGTCACATTTAACCGTCAGATCAAGAAAGTAGGCGGTTTCTTCCAGCGTATCGGTGCCATGGGTGATTACAAAACCGTCGGTTTTAGTGCAGTCGGCGTTGATTTTCTTCGCCAGCTTCAGCCAAACCTCATCATTCATATCCTGCGAACCGATGTTTACCACCTGCTCGCCCTGGACATTGGCGACATTTTTCAGCTCCGGTACGGCATTCACCAGAGCATCAACGCCCAGTTTGCCCGCTGTATAGTTGGATTTTGTCGCCGACTCGCCGCCACCGGCAATGGTGCCGCCGGTCGCCAGCAAGGTGATGGTGGGCAATGCCAACGCAGAACCGCTTGCCCCCGCCAACAGTAGCGCTACAACGCTGAGTTTCACTGATTTCATTAGGTTTCTCCATGATAGATAACCCGCTGAATTATGGCCCTTATCCTCAAAAAAACTGTGACTTTGCCACCGCTTTAGGAATACGTGGAGCTTGGGCGTAAAACCCCGTATCATTGCGCGTTTTTAGTACGCTCAAAAAGTGAAGACAATGACGCAAACTTTTATCCCTGGCAAAGATGCCGCGCTGGAAGACTCTATCGCCCGTTTCCAACAGAAATTAAGCGATCTGGGTTTTAATATCGAAGAGGCCTCCTGGCTGAACCCAGTGCCGCACGTATGGTCGGTTCACATCCGCGATCGCGATTGCCCACTGTGCTTCACCAACGGTAAAGGCGCCAGCAAAAAAGCTGCGCTGGCCTCCGCTTTGGGCGAATATTTCGAACGCCTCTCTACCAACTATTTCTTTGCCGACTTCTATCTGGGCAAGCAGATTGCCGAAGGCGATTTCGTGCATTACCCGAACGAGAAATGGTTCCCGATCCCAGCCGATGATTCGCTGCCGGCCGGTATTCTCGATGAACGTCTGCATGCATTCTACAATCCGGATCAGGATGTTAACGCCAGCGATCTGATCGATCTGCAGTCCGGTAATGGCGATCGTGGCATTTGTGCCCTGCCGTTTTCCCGTCAGTCAGACCAGCAGACGGTTTATATCCCGATGAACATCATCGGTAACCTTTATGTGTCCAATGGCATGTCTGCCGGCAACACCGCCAACGAAGCTCGTGTGCAGGGCTTGTCAGAGGTGTTCGAGCGCTATGTGAAAAACCGCATCATCGCCGAATCCATCAGCCTGCCGGAGATCCCGGCGGAGGTGTTAAACCGCTATCCGGGCGTGGTGGAAGCCATCGCCAAGCTGGAGGAAGAAGGTTTCCCAATCCTGTCCTACGATGCCTCGCTGGGCGGTAACTATCCGGTGATCTGCGTTGTACTGTTCAATCCGGCTAACGGCACCTGTTTCGCCTCGTTCGGTGCCCACCCTGATTTTGGCGTGGCGCTTGAGCGTACCGTCACTGAGTTGCTGCAGGGCCGCAGCCTGAAGGATCTTGACGTGTTCACCGCGCCAACCTTCGATGACGAAGAAGTGGCAGAGCACACCAATCTGGAAACCCACTTTATCGATTCCAGCGGTTTGATCTCCTGGGATATGTTCAAGCAGGACGCGGATTACCCGTTTGTCGACTGGAGCTTCAGCGGCAGCACGCAGGAAGAGTTCGCCACCCTGATGAGCATTTTCGACAAGGAAGGCGCGGAAGTGTATATCGCCGACTACGAGCATCTGGACGTGTACGCCTGCCGTATCATAGTACCGGGCATGTCCGACATCTATCCTGCGGAAGACCTGCTGCTGGCCAACAACAGCATGGGTGCGCACCTGCGTGATCTTCTGCTGGCGCTGCCGGGCAGTGAGTGGGAGCCACAAGAATATCTGGCGCTGATTGAACGCTTTGACGACGAAGGCCTGGACGATTTCACCCGCGTGCGTGAGCTGTTGGGTATTGCCACCGGTAAAGACAACGCCTGGAATACCCTGCGCGTGGGCGAGCTGAAATCAATGCTGGCGCTGGCCGGCGGCGATATGGATCAGGCACTGATCTGGGCCGAATGGACGCAGGACTTCAACGCTTCGGTGTTGAGCCCGGCACGCAGCAACTACTACCGTTGCCTGCAAACCCTGCTGTTGCTAACACAAGAGCCAGAACGCGATCCGGCGCAGTATTACGCGGCCTTCGTGAAAATGTACGGTCAGGAAGCGGTGGATGCAGCCTCTGCGGCCATCAGCGGCGAGGAGCGCTTTAACGGCCTGTTCGCGGTCGATAGCAGTCTGAAAGCCTTACCGGCTCATCAGGCACTGTTAGCGGCCTACGAAAAACTGCAGAACGCCAAGCGCCGCTATTGGGCCCAGGCATAATCTCAGTACCTTTTGCGCCGGTGGATCTCTGCCGGCGTTATACCCCTAAAGCCTCTGTTCAATAATATCACCCTCTTATTTTGACGGTTAAATAAGCGGGTTTTCTGTTTATTTTTTTCGCCTAATTACGCACTTATCGGCAAACAAGATAAATAAAACGGCAATTGTTACTGGTTGGTGAAATAATAATTAACCGATAATTAAACCCTACCACCTGAAAAGTGACAAAATGCGTTAAAATTTAACCTTATCGAGGTTGTTATCACCGTCTTTTCAAAATTATTTGCAAACATTAAAAAATTGTTTTTGAATTAAATTCAATAACTTATATCGATAACCCTTGCAATTCATCTGGTTTTTGACCGCTTTAGTTTCTCGCCTTATGATCCAAATCAATTTTTACCCTATACTGCTTTGTTAGTATCTTATTGCGTTGTTTTAACCCTTAAAAGCGAGAGTTAGTGTGAAAGCTGACAACCCTTTCGATCTGATATTACCTGCAGCAACGGCGAAAATCGCTGAGGATGCAGGTGTGTATAAAGCCACCAAGCATCCGCTGAAAACCTTTTATTTGGCGATCACTGCCGGCGTCTTTATTTCAATCGCATTCGTATTTTATATCACTGCGACTACCGGCACTGCCGGTGTGCCTTTCGGACTGGCAAAACTGGTCGGCGGCATCTGTTTCTCTCTGGGGTTAATGCTGGTGGTAGTTTCGGGCGCCGACCTGTTCACTTCCACCGTGCTGATTGTCATTGCCAAGGCCAGTGGCCGTATTAACTGGTGCCAACTGGGTGCCAACTGGCTGAATGTCTATATCGGCAATCTGATTGGCGCACTGTTCTTTGTGGCACTCATCTGGTTCTCTGGTGAACACATGGTCGCCAACGGTCAGTGGGGCATGAACGTCCTGCAAACCGCGGATCACAAGCTGCATCACACCTTTGTTGAGGCCGTCTGCCTCGGCATTCTGGCTAACCTGATGGTCTGCCTGGCGGTATGGATGAGCTACTCTGGCCGCAGCCTGATGGACAAAATGTTCGCCATGATCCTGCCGGTCGGCATGTTTGTCGCCAGCGGTTTCGAACACAGCATCGCCAACATGTTTATGATCCCTATGGGTATCGTGGTTAAAAACTTCGCCACGCCAGAATTCTGGCAAGCCGTAGGGGCAACACCTGAGCAATTTGCTCATCTGACTGTAAGCAACTTTATCATCGACAACCTGATCCCGGTCACCATTGGCAATATCATTGGTGGCGGCCTGCTGGTTGGGTTGACTTACTGGGTAATTTATCTGCGTGGTGGTGAACAACAGCATTAAGCTGTTAGTTACCGCGCGCCGAGTTAGAACTCCACAATTAAAGGTAGGTGTATAATGACCGAACTTAACGAGAAGTTAGCCAAAGCCTGGGAAGGTTTCAGCAAGGGTGACTGGCAGAATGAAGTCAACGTTCGTGACTTCATCCAGAATAACTACACTCCTTACGAGGGTGATGAATCCTTCCTGGCTGGCGCAACTCAGGCCACCTCCACCTTGTGGGACAAGGTTATGGAAGGGATCAAACTGGAAAACCGCACCCATGCGCCAGTTGATTTCGACACCAACATTGCCGCTACCATTACCTCCCACGACGCGGGCTACATTGCCAAAGAGCTGGAAACCATCGTTGGTTTGCAGACTGATGCACCACTGAAACGCGCGCTGATTCCATTCGGCGGCATCAAAATGGTGGAAGGTTCTTGTAAGGTCTACGGCCGCGAACTGGATCCACAGCTGAAGAAAGTGTTCACCGAATACCGCAAAACCCACAACCAGGGCGTATTCGATGTTTACACCAAAGACATTCTGAACTGCCGTAAATCCGGCGTGCTGACCGGTCTGCCAGATGCATACGGCCGTGGCCGCATCATCGGTGACTACCGTCGGGTAGCGCTGTACGGCATCGATTTCCTGATGGCCGACAAGTTGAACCAGTTCAAGTCACTGCAGACCAAACTGGAAAACGGCGAAGATCTGGAAATGACCATCCAGCTGCGTGAAGAAATTGCTGAACAGCATCGCGCTCTGGGTCAAATTAAAGAAATGGCGGCCAAATACGGCTGCGATATCTCTGGCCCGGCTACCACCGCGCAGGAAGCCGTACAGTGGACCTACTTCGGCTACCTGGCCGCAGTGAAATCCCAGAACGGTGCAGCCATGTCCTTCGGCCGCGTGTCCACCTTCCTTGATGTGTTTATCCAACGCGACCTCGATGCGGGCAAACTGAACGAAGAACAGGCGCAGGAACTGATTGACCACCTGGTGATGAAACTGCGTATGGTTCGCTTCCTGCGTACCCCTGAGTATGATGAACTGTTCTCCGGTGACCCAATCTGGGCGACTGAGTCCCTGGCAGGTATGGGCGTTGACGGCCGTACCCTGGTCACCAAAAACAGCTTCCGTTTCCTGAACACCCTGTACACCATGGGGCCGTCTCCGGAACCGAACATGACCATCCTGTGGTCTGAAAAACTGCCGTTGAACTTCAAAAAATACGCTGCGAAAGTGTCTATCGACACCTCCTCCGTACAGTATGAAAACGACGACCTGATGCGTCCTGACTTCAACAACGATGACTATGCCATCGCCTGTTGCGTCAGCCCAATGATTGTCGGCAAACAAATGCAGTTCTTCGGTGCCCGTGCCAACCTGGCGAAAACCATGTTGTACGCCATCAACGGCGGCGTTGATGAAAAAATGAAAATCCAGGTCGGCCCGAAAGAAGCGCCAATGATGGATACCGTGCTGGACTATGACAAAGTCATGGAACGCATGGACCACTTTATGGACTGGCTGGCCAAGCAGTACGTGACCGCGCTGAACATCATTCACTACATGCACGACAAGTACAGCTATGAAGCTGCACTGATGGCGCTGCATGACCGTGACGTTTATCGCACCATGGCTTGCGGCATCGCCGGCCTGTCGGTTGCGGCTGACTCCCTGTCTGCTATCAAATACGCTAAAGTGTCCACCATCCGTGACGAAGACGGCCTGGCCGTGGACTTCAAAATCGAAGGTGAATACCCGCAGTTCGGTAACAACGATGCTCGCGTAGATGACATCGCCTGTGACCTGGTAGAACGTTTCATGAAGAAAATTCAGAAACTGCGCACCTACCGTAATGCAGTAGCTACTCAGTCCGTACTGACCATCACGTCTAACGTGGTTTACGGCAAGAAAACCGGTAACACCCCAGATGGCCGCCGTGCAGGCGCTCCATTCGGTCCAGGTGCCAACCCAATGCACGGCCGTGACCAGAAAGGTGCCGTAGCGTCCCTGACCTCCGTAGCCAAACTGCCGTTTGCCTATGCGAAAGACGGGATCTCCTACACCTTCTCCATCGTGCCAAACGCGCTGGGTAAAGATGACGACGTGCGTAAAGCCAACTTGGCAGGTCTGATGGACGGTTACTTCCACCACGAAGCCTCTATCGAAGGTGGCCAGCACCTGAACGTTAACGTGATGAACCGTGAAATGCTGCTGGACGCGATGGAAAACCCTGAGAAATATCCTCAGCTGACCATCCGCGTATCCGGTTATGCCGTTCGCTTCAACTCGCTGACCAAAGAACAACAGCAAGACGTAATTACCCGTACTTTCACTCAGTCGATGTAATTGCCCCATCCGGGCGGGGTTTCCCGTCCGGTGGTTAAGCTGAACCCCGGGGCCGGATCTTTCCGGCCTTTTTAATAAATGCAGTCCCCTGACTCAGCGCGAGTCTGTTTTGCCAGATGGCTATACTCAATGGAATGGCTATCCGGCAAAACAGTTATCCGGCGCATTAACCGGCCAACAGGAATCGTTCCACCCCAGTCATCGGGCCCTGCCTGCTTGCTGCATCGCTGATCCCTGGCTGGCGGTTACAAGCCTACTTTTAGACTGCGTTTGACAGTCAATATTGGAGAAAACCCTGCAATGTCAGTAATAGGCCGAATCCACTCCTTCGAATCCTGTGGCACCGTAGACGGCCCAGGGATCCGCTTTATCGTTTTCTTCCAGGGCTGCCTGATGCGCTGCCTGTATTGCCACAACCGTGATACCTGGGATACCCACGGCGGGAAAGAAGTCACTGTGGAAGAGCTGATGAAAGATGCCGTCTCTTATCGCCACTTTATGAACGCTTCCGGCGGCGGCGTAACCGCTTCCGGTGGCGAAGCGATATTGCAGGCCGAGTTCGTCCGCGACTGGTTCCGTGCCTGCCACGAAGAAGGTATCAATACCTGTCTGGACACCAATGGTTTTGTCCGCCGTTACGATCCGGTGATCGACGAACTGCTGGATGCCACCGATCTGGTGATGCTGGATCTCAAACAGATGAACGACGACATTCACCAAAATCTGGTCGGCGTTTCCAACCACCGCACCCTGGAGTTCGCCCGCTATCTGGCAAAGCGCAATCAGCGCACCTGGATCCGTTACGTCGTGGTGCCGGGTTGGTCAGATGATGACAAGTCGACGCACCTGCTGGGTGAGTTCACCAAGGACATGACCAACATCGAGAAAATCGAACTGCTGCCTTACCACGAACTGGGCAAGCATAAGTGGGTGGCGATGGGGGAAGAGTACAAGCTGGACGGCGTCCATCCACCAAAAGCGGACACCATGGAACGCGTCAAAGGCATTCTGGAAAGCTACGGCCACAAAGTGATGTACTGAGGCCTGAGCATAAAAAAACCCGGCGCACTATGGCCGGGTTTTTTCATGCTCAGGCAGCAGCCAGCGGAGTGTGCTGAGGATCCGGCTTTTTCAGCAGCATCATCAGATAGACCAGTGCTACGGCGGCAATCATCACAAACAGCGATTGGTCGGAATAATTCTGCATCAGCAGCGCGGTCATCGACGGCCCGAGCAGGCTGCCAATGGTGTAACTCATCAACAGTGCCTGATTCATCGCCACCAGCTCATGCGGCATCGCTTTCTCACAGGCCCAGGACATCGCGACCGGATACAGCGTAAACCCGGCACAGCCGAGAATGAATAGCGCCGGAGCCATGGCGGAGTGACTGAGCATCGCCATGCTGGCGAGGATCACCACAAATACCTGAATGCGCAGCACCAGCAGGCGCCCATAGCGGTCAGCCAGACGCCCTACCGGCCATTGCCCGACAATGCCTGAACTAACCAGCAATGCCATCCAATAACCGACGTTGGCGTCGCTCATCCCCTGATGGGATAAATACAGCGGCATCAGGCCATACAACGAGCCGAGAACAATACCGGAGATAATACAACCATTGATGCCCAACCGCGCGCTGCGGCGTTTCAACATTGGCCAAACCGCGGCGTGCTGAGGTTCGTCGTGCTGGCTGTTAATCCGAGCAAACAACATCGGCAATATGGCACTGATCACAATGGCCGTCACCCAGGGCACCACGTTCAACAGTTCGGTAGACACCTTACTCAGCAGCAACTGGCCGACCACCGTCCCCAGATAGTAGACCATCATATAGGCCGCCAGCAGTTGGCCACGGTTGGAAAGGTTTCCGCTGCGCAATAAGGCGCTCTCAACAATCACCCAAATCCACGCGCAGCCGATACCGGCAAAGAAACGCCAGCCCATCCAACTCCAGAAATCGAGCGACAACGCCATACCAGCGGTCGCCACGGCAAACACCACGCAGGCAAGATGATAACTGCGGGTAAATCCAATGCGCTGGATCAGTTTGCCCGCCATCAGCGTGCCAAACAGATTACCGGTAAAGTAAGAGGAGCTTACCATTCCCACCCGCCCGGTTGACAACTGAGCATGGGTTAACCAAAGAGGAACTAACGTATTCAATACGGCAATAGAAACCGTGAGCAACAACAGACCACAGAGCAGCAGAAGCACTGGGCGGGAATATGCGGACATAGTGAGATTGAAACCGAACGCGCAATGAGAGTGCGCGCATCATGCCACTGGCGATAAAAAAGTCAATCAGCTCTTATCAGTAGATCGCACGATTTGTTTTTGCCGCCGTAGCGCAGAGTAACATCTTCCGGAAACGGGCTCTCAATGACCGCTTTACGCCGTGTATCAATGGTGTTTCGGCGTCGCCCCTTCCTTATAGACGACGCCAAACTTTATTAACGCGGCCGGTGATAAACCATCGCCAACTGACCCGCTATTTCGGCGGTATTCACCAATACTGCCGCATTGGCCATGGCCGAACGTCCCTGGGTTGCCTGCTCAACCGCTTTCATAATGAATTTGGTTACCTGGCTGCCAGTCACCCCTTCAGCAGTCGCGTCCTCTATCGCGGCCTGGATCGCGGCCTGAACGTCACCGCTGTCAATCGCATCCGCCGGTTTGGTCGGTGCTGCCACCACCATCGCCGCACTGCCCGGTAATGCACGGTTAATATCAATCGCCCGGGCAATATCCTCCAGGCTGTCCAGACGTTGCGGACTGCGAAAACCGCTACTGCGGCAATAGAAGGCCGGGAAATCGTCCGTCTGATAGGTCACCACGGGAACGCACTGGGTTTCCAGAAACTCCAGCGTACGCCCGATATCGAGGATATTTTTGGCACCTGCACACACCACCGTCACGTCTGTGCGGGTAAATTGGATCAAATCGGAAGAGATATCCATACTGTCCTCCCCCCCGCGATGGACACCACCAATACCTGCTGAGGCAAAGAAACGAATGCCGGCCAGTTCGGCCAACATCAGTGACGAAGCCACCGTGGTGGCCCCCATGCCTTTTTGCGCCAGCACAAAAGGCAAATTATTGCTGGATACTTTTGCGATGCCAGGCGTGGTGGCGAACCGCTCGATCTGTTCGCGATGCATGCCCACCAAAATTTCGCCATCACAGATACCAATGGTTGCAGGAACCGCGCCGCTGCGACGTACTGCCGCCTCCACCGCCAGCGCCGTCTCCACATTGGCAGGATAGTTCAGCCCGTGGGTAATAACGTTTGACTCCAACGCAACCACCGCGTGGCGACTTTCCAGGGCAGCTTTCACTTCAGGATGAATAACCAAAGGCAGTAAATTAGCTTGCATCATGACTCACTTATCACATTAACGGAAACAGAAGGAAACAGCGCCGCTTGCAGTTGCGCGACACCTTCAGGCTGCAGCAATTGGTAATGGTCGACCGCCAGTTGGATCACCCGTGGCGGATTAGCTTGCAGAGCTGGCGAATTTTCAAGTTGGGAATAATGGTCGCCGGCCGCTTTAATGACAGTTATCGGTGCCTGAACCTGGCGTTGCTGCAGTTCTTCGAAGTTATAACCGAAGGCATAGGTTTGCTTGACGATCTCAATGATCCGCACCACCAGTTCCACCTGAAGCTGTGGGAAACAGCGGCAAATAAAACGCACAAAGTCCTCCTCTTCACGGCACTCTGTCAGACAGCGTTCAAGCAATGGCCCCTCCACCTGGCGGGCAAAAACGGAAAATAAAATCGCCACAAACACCGGGTTGGTGAAGCTGACTTGTTGGTTACCCTCTTGCTCTCGGTCAAACTGTGTTTTCGGCGAACCGGGAGCAATCAGATACAGCGCCTCGACTTCCTGGCCTTCAGCCTCCAACTGGTAGGCAGCCTCGAAAGCCACACGTGCGCCGAACGAGTATCCCCACAAGGTATAGGGCCCATGGGGCTGCAAGCGTCGGATTTGCGCGATATCGGCCGCCGCCATCTGTTGAATGGACTCCAGTGGCAATTCCCCTTCGTTAATTCCCAGCGCTTGCACGCCATAAAAAGCACGCGCCTGGCTCAGGCTCTCCCCCAGCGCTTTCAGACTCAGCGGATAGCCCCCCAAACCTGGCCAGCAGAAAATCGCCGGCGCCTGCTGTCGATTAAAGGGCACCAAACGCGACAGCTGTGGCGCGAGATAGGCATTGCGTTCTATCCAGTCGGCCAAAGCAACGATGTTTGGCGTTTGAAACAGGATCTGCATCGGCAATTTAATATCGAGCGCTTTGTTTACCTGGTTGATAAACATGACTGCGGTGAGGGAGTTACCCCCGCTTTCAAAGAAATCATCATCCGCAGAGACCCTTTCCCACTTCATGACCCGGCACCAGATTTCGGCCAAACGCTGTTGTAATTCGCCCTCTGGCACCAGGATTGGTTTTTCGGTATTCAGTTGGCAAGCATACATACGATTAAGCGTTTGTTGGTCGACCTTACCGTTGGCCATCAGCGGCAGCTTGTCCATGACCAGCACGCGGTTGGGGATCATGTATTGTGGCAACTGCGCGGCTAAATCGGCTTTCAGCATTTCAGTTGGCCCTTGCATATGCACCCGGTCCTCATCCATACCGTCATGGCTCAGTTGCGACTGACTGAGCGGGCCGCCGATACAGAAATAACAGCTCTGCATCGGTAACCCGTGGCGGGTCAACAGCGTCCTCATCGCCTTTGCGGCAGGCAAGTCGTGCCCGCTTTTCGAGCTATAGCCGGCCGACATCATCCCCAGCCCCAGTGGATTGGCTTGCAGGCGATGCAGAGCACGCCCCAGCATAATGTAATGCCCCTGAGCATCAGCATGGTTGTTCACCAGCATGATGCCAAAGCCCGCGCGCTGATAGACCTGCTGATTGATGGCAATAACGTGATGGCGCGCCAGGATCTCCTCATCCATAAAATGCAGCGATCCCTGGCGATAGTGGTACAGCCCAGGAGACATATCGGCGACGCCCTGTGCATGCACCTGGACAAAAAATTCTGGATGCTCGACAACGGCCTCCCTATTAGCTGGCTGAATGCGATAATCACCAAAATAATAGTCAGTTGCGGCTCCGTCATACCACTGTGGCAATGCCTCCGGTTTGGCATCGGTGATGACCTGCAAACCATATTCAGGCAGCAGTTCATCGAACAGCCCCAACATATGGCCTGTCTCCATCTCCAGAACTTCTTGAATATTGTTCTGATAGACCTGATCGATAGCCGCGCGTTTGCCGATAAAGTGGATTTTCAGGCTCGCCGTTGCCTGTTCCGACAGTTCGCATATGCAATACAGACGATGGTGCACCGGGTGGTAATAATAGATCCCCGCTGGCCAGCCAAACATGTGGTGAAGCTCGAGGTACATCTGAACCGAATACAGCGCCCCCGGCGACGCATAGGCGTATTTGGGCAATAAACGTTTTTCACTGGCGAACTGGCCAAAGTTTCGCAGCAACGCGCCAAAATCCTCAGCCGACAGCGCCTGCAAATCACTCGCTGATACGGCACGCGGGCTGCGCCCCAGGATCGACAATAATTGCGCCTCGGTGACCCGCGTCGTCCCTTCAAAGAAACGGTAGCTTTTGCGGCTGAAAGCCCGATAGCTTTGCTGCGCGGTAGCCTGTGCGCCGGCAAGCGCGATCGCGGGCAATGCCCGACACTCGTCTTCGCTGCGGCATCCCGCATTGGACAGCTGCGCCTTGACCTGTTGCCTGCTGGCCTTGGACTGATGATGCTCGCCATGGACTCCCTGATCCATCAACACCGCATGCTGCGAGTCCAGCTCGACGCAGGCGATCAGGTTTTGATAATGAGTTCGCTCATCCTCATTGACCATTACCGCCGCCCTTTTCACCCAGAGGTGACGCTCAATGGCCAGGCGAATTTCATCGAGCTCGATACGGTAACCGCGCAGTTTAATCTGGTTATCAGCCCGGCCGGAAAAGTGATAGTCGCCGAGGCTATCCCGATAAACCACATCGCCGGTACGATACATACGCGCATGTTCGGCCGCAGTGTTAAATGGATTCGTCAGAAATCGTTCTGCCGTCAACTCGGGACGCTGCAAATAACCATTGGCCACCTGCACACCGGAAATGTAAAGCTCACCTTTTTCACCCTCCATCACCGGCTGACGGTGCGCATCAAGCACATAAAAAGCGGTATCCACCACCGGCCGGCCTATCGAAACAGCGTCCGGCGACTGTTCCAGTCTGTCTTTCTCAACCTCATGCACCGACGCATTGATGGTGCATTCCGTTGGACCATACAGGTTGACCAGGCCGGCCTGTGGCACACACTGAAAGAACTGCCGCGCCAGGTTGCGTGTCAATATTTCGCCGCCGCAAAACACCTGCGTTAACGCCTTGCAATCCTGCAGCAACGGCTGCTCGACCAGCGCTTGCAGCAGCGTGGGGACGCATTGCAGGCTGGTGATTTGATGACGCAGCAAGGTCATCACCATCATATCCGGATCGCGGTAGCAATCCTTCGGGGCCATCACCAGCGAACATCCCATCGCCGGTGCCAGGATCTCCCACTGTGCCGCATCAAAGCTCATGGGCGTTTTCTGCAAAATTTTGCTGTGTGCGCCAAAAGCGAACCGACCGCTCAGGTAATGCATATGACGAGAAATATTAGAGTAACTGACCATTACGCCTTTCGGTTTGCCCGAACTGCCGGAGGTGTAAATCACATAGGCCAGCCGCGCGGTATCACTGGCATCAGCAGTGTCAAAAACCGTTTCGGACAAATCAGAAAGATAAGGAATGTTATTGTCGGTAATAATCGTGACATCTGGCCCGATCAGCGTTTGCAATTTTTCTTTGAGATGATATTGGCAAAAAATAACTTTTACCGCTGAGTCGGCAATCATATAACGCAGCCGTTCATCGGGATATTCTGGCGCCAAAGGTAAATAAGCATAGCCACTGGCCAAAATCCCCCAGGCACCGCTTACCAGAGTCGTGGAAGGCTCGCAGAATAAACCGATACAAACGCTATCTGTGTTAATCCACTGCCGCAAACAGGAAGAAATACTGAAAACATGATGGCAGAAGTCGCGATAACTCAGTACGCTGTCCGCGTCTTGCACCGCAAGGGCTTCGGGTTGCCGGCTGTAGTGTTGAGCCAACTGTTCAAATAGTCCCGCCGAAATATCCATTTTTACTCTATGAACGCCTCACATTTGCCAGGATCCCGATAGGGTTGTAATGACGACGTGCTTTAGCCCCCCCATTCAGGGAAAATGCCGGCCTTATACCATTAGGGGATATCTGTCGTTGTCATTACTGTCGTTATCCATGCAGCTTTTCGGCATTCACCCTCTTTCAGAGTTAATAGTTGCCAGTTGGCAGATGACAACTGACGTCATTTTTTCGCAGGCATGAGCCTGAGCGACTTTTGCCCATATCCTTTGGATCTATTTATTTGTCATGGCGCTAATTGCGTTATCAGCGTAAGCATGGCGATATTTATCGCCCGTAAACTTTCACCATTAAGAAATAGCGCTGTCTGCGGCCCTGAATAACCAGTAATTCTTTTGCTGTTGTTAGCCTGCTGCTGCGCGACTAACGTCTCTGTGACGGCACCAGTCAACCACGGCGGCAAAAGAGCTTACAATAATGCTGGGCTCGGCCGCGGCCAGTACCTGACGATTTTGAATACCATAATCCACCGCGATCACCTGACAGCCAACCTGATGAGCCATCAATATGTCGTGCGTAGTATCCCCCACCATCACCGCATCGCTCGCCCTGACCTGATAGTGATCCAGGATTTTGTTGCCAGACTCCGGCGCCGGTTTTTTTTCCGTCACCTGATCGGCGCAAACCACCACATCAAACAGCGGGGCAATGCCCGCCGCTGCCAATAGCGAATTTGCACTGCGTGCGAACTTATTGGTAGTCACTGCCAGATGAAAACCCTCACTTTTCAACTGTTGCAGGCCCGCGGCGACGCCAGGAAATAACAGCGATGCCGCCATCGGTAAAATCAGCGTCTGAAACTGCCGTTGATACTCCGCCACGCAGTCAGTCACAGCCCTTCCATCGGCCTCCTGAGACAGCAATTGAGCAAAGGCACGCTCCAACGGCAGGCCTATCGTTTCACGAATCAGCTCATCGTCGGCCGGCTGTGGTAATTGCAGTTGTTGAAAGGTGGCACGAAAAGCGGACACAATCGCTCTCGCCGTATCAAACAGGGTGCCGTCAAGGTCAAACATAATGACTCGGAGTTCAGGTTTCATGGATGTCACCTTTTTTAGGGTCAGTAATTAGGGACTTTAATTAAGCAGTCTTTTTTATTTTCTATTTCCGGCCGATAGACCTGCGTCTGCCAGTCATCGGCAGACACCTGCTCTATTGCAATGGAAACGACGCCGGCATCGCACTGTAATGCTTGCGTAATAACCCGCGTTATCTCCTCTGCCAATGTATTCTTGGCGCTTTGGGAAAGTACCTGCGGAAAATGCTGAATTTTCACGTGCGGCATGTTTTTCCTTTGTAGAGTTTAATTACCCGTGACGGGTACCAAAGTAACGGTCACCGAAGTCGCCGATCCCCGGTTTCATAAAAGCCTGATCCGAGAGTCCCTGTTCAATGGACGACGTCACCAGTTGGATCGACGGGAAGCGGGTAAACAAACGATCGACCCCTACCGGCGATGCCAATACATTAACAACATAGATATTCTCCACCGGAACGCCTTGCTCCAACAGCGTTTCGATTGCCATGATCAGCGATCCGCCCGTGGCCAGCATAGGTTCAAATAGCAACACTGCGCGTTCGGCAATGTCGTCGGGGAAATGAGAGTAGAAATATTTGGGAAGCTTACTTTGCGGATTGCGTTGAATAAGTATTTTGCCTATCGGCTGGCCGCTAAACATTCTGCGATACTCACCCTCAAAACTTTCCCCGGCGCGGATCACCGAAACACCGCAAATACCACGGGCAAGTTTTAGCCCCGTGTAGGTTTCGCCAATTGGCGTAATCACCTCATTTTTTTCATAAGGCAGTAAGGTGGCAGCCTGCACCAACAGTTGGCGCAGCAGTTGATCGCTATAATATTCAAAGCAAGCGTGCTCCGCCTGCTTATTACGGATCTGAGTGTGCAAATAAGTAAGATAATGACTTGGGGCCAGCAGATGAATATTAGAAAGTTTCATAACCTTGTTCTTTTAACAGAGTAATAGATACATAAGCATCGCCCTTCACCTGTTTGGATGAAAGGAGAGCTTATATCGATTAAAAATAAAAGTCAGTCTGTAACTTATCAATATCAACAGGTAATAATCAGTCGATAAGATGCATTTCCTTTAACTCGTGCAATACTTTTGCTGCAACTGCAGAACAACGATGGCTGTCAGCATGGGTCAACCAGGTTATTTCTTCTATTTCGGCACTGGCTTTTACTTCGCCAATAAAGTCGGCAGAAAAACAATGTATCTTAACCATCACGCCTGCAGGTTTACCGTCGGCCTGCCCATGGAATTCGCCCAATGAAATAATACTGTCATTAATTAAATCAACGGAAAGTTCTTCTTTAATTTCTCGGGTCAGAGCTTCTCGATCGTTCTCTCCGATTTCCCGCTTGCCGCCAGGAATATAAAACGTCGTCTTGTTATACGAACGAGCCATCAGGACTTTTTTATCCTGGATATAAACCCAGCCTAATTTATCAATGAACTTTGCAGCAGGATTGTTATTCACTCTGTTGACCTCTCACTCCAGATTAGGTGCATGTTCAAACGACGGTGGCAATTGGGGTGTTGTGGTGAACTGATGTGCGGTGGCGCGATACAGGGTGCATTTGGTACGCAACCATAGCAGTTTCATCACATAAACCAGTTTTGGGTTATGCTCCTCTTCCTCCTCCACGGCTCGCGCGGTGAGCTGCAGCCACTCGCGTTCCCATAACGGATCGCGGATATCGTCGTATTCATCGGCATAAAGATGCTGGAGAGATTGTAACTTATCGGGGTGAGCCAAACTATCGGTAGCAAACAACATGCACTGCATCCCGACCCAGTAGCTGCAAAGCACCTCGCGCGCCTCTTGCTCAGGTAAATGCCCGGCGATTTGTTCCATGGCCAACAATGACGTCAACAAGTGCAGCAGCAGAAAATTCCCCGGAGTGGTCAGGTAGATTAATGTGACCGTTTGATAGAGTTGCGCCCAGGCCTGCTCGAGGCTCTGTTGCGTCAGCCACTCCGGTTGTCGATAAATTTCCTCATGCCCCTGATGCAACACGCAGGCAATGCGATATTGCAGACCGGAACGCTGTAATTCAGGATGGATGCGCGCCTTGATTTCCTCAGCAGGCGTTTCAATCACTGCGCTCTGCCAGGCCAACATCTCTTCCCGCCGTTGCTCCCAGCAGTTCGCTAAACGTAACACCGAGTCGAAGGCCTTTGACTCCCCAAGATGCGGGTCGTATCGGGAGCGTCGGTAATGACAGGGAACATACGAATAAGCCATATAGGCCAAGCCTTCGACGATCATCACTTCATGCTCGGCCAGCAATGCCCAGCCCAGATGAATGGTGCCGTGCGTCAACGAGCCCACCCAACCGTCGATCAGCTCCGGCAGGTAGCTGGCGAGCACCTGTTCACGACCCCGCTCGCGTATCTGCTGCCGGAAAAAATCGCAATAGGCACTGAAGCTGCTGCGCTTGCCCAGCAGGCTACGCCAGTTTGCGTCGTCAATCTGATACCTGGCTTTTCTTGGTGGCTCCAACCCCATGCCGTAAGGCGTCATGGCGGCATAGCGGCGGTAATACCAAAGGATACGTTCATCCGGCACACCCAACCCAGCCAAAGCGATAACGGCATGTTTAACATGATTGGTGAGATGCCCGTTAAACTCTATGTCATACCGCTGATCATCTAACAGTTCATTTATCATGATGATATTTCTCAAGTGTCGATAGGATGATCCCAATGGTGATCAGCGCCACTCCCAATAGCTGAATGAGATGACTGCGCCCACCTTGATTAATCACATCAAACAGCACGGCCGAGAACATCTGACCGCCAATAATTAATACCGAAGTATTCAGCGCCCCCATTTTGGGGAACACGTAGCTGCTGGTTGCCACGAACAGTGCGCCACACCCGCCACCAACCCAGGCGTATGCCGGAACCTGCCCCCAATGAAACTGCCCCAGCTGTTGCCAATAAAACGCCGCCACCAGCAGGGTCAGAAATAAGAAACCCACCGAGTGATTCCATAAGGAGGTGCGGAAGGCGCCAATAGAGGCGCTCAACTGACCATTAATCACCCTGGCAGAGCTAATAATCATCCCGTTTAATAGGGCAATAAAAATAAGCGTATCCACGTCATCGCTCCCTAAAGGCTATAGATAATAAGAAAACAGCCGGAAATAATCAGAGCAGAGATATACAGGCTACTACGTGTCATTTTTCGTTTTTTTGAGCCGAATAAACCAAAGTGATCTGAGACAAAGCCGAATAATAATTGCCCAACCAAACCAAGAGAAATTGTACTGGAGAGAGGGATGCCACCGTTAATTGCCATCGTCGCCAAAATGACGGTAAAGGCTCCGGGAATACCACCAAGATAGAGCCACCAGGATCGTTTCTGTGGTTTATTATTCGATTCCTTAGGATTTTTTTTAACAAATAATAAAATAAGCAACAATGAACTCAACATGCCAATACCGTGAGCCACCCATGAGGCGACGACAGAAGAGGTTTGTTCAGACAGAGCGCTGTTGGCTTGAAACATTAAGGTAAGAAAAAAACCGCTAAGAATAGCGATGAAAATATTTTTAAAATTGCCAATCATAATGTGTAACCTGCGCATTAAAAAACCACTAAGGTGATTTTACAATCCTTGTACAGCAAAGCCTTAAGAACGATGCCAAGAAGCTTTTACTCATATAATCCGCAAAAAAACTACACCTATCGATAAAGCATGTCAATGAAATGTTAAGATTGATTTAATAATTCATTAAACTTAAACATTCAGGGGATTGATGAGGAAACAGGGGAGGAGGCACTGGCGATAACCAGCCCCTTTTATGGCTCGATGCGGAGGGTAAACCAGGAACAGCCGCCTACTTTGGCGGCCGTTCCTTGGTATCAGAAATGCAGATCTAAAGTTTCAACTTCAGCAGAGCATTCGGCAGCCCAAGCGCTCAGAGTGATCTGCGCCAATTGCGCCAGCCCCTGATAGAAAGGATGTTGCGCATTCGCCTGCAGCAATTCCAGATAGCGCGGTGCCCAAGGCAACAAATGTTTGGTCAGCAATTGCTCCACCAACCCACCCTGATGCTCTTCGGCTAACCATGCCACCATCATCAACAAAGTACCGATGTGATCTTCCGGCTCGTTGCGATCGTGTTGCGCGTCGATACCATTGGAACGCAACCACCTGCGCAGGCGCAAAGTGGAATTGCCAAACAGCACGTTCTCTTTGTCCAGATACACCGAACCCCATAACGGAGCCGGTAAAGTGTCAGGCCCGACAAACAAACGTTGGTAAGCCTCCGCCAGCGACTCCTCTTGTTCATCTTCAATGCCGCTGGCGATCAGTGCTGCCGCCGTCTGCAACTGTTCGGCGTCGCCATAAGGCCACTCTTTGACCCACTCAGATTCAGACAAGGTTGCCAACAGTTGTTGACCGTCTACACTTTCTGGCGGTGCATACAACAACACACCCAGCACCCGGCCCGTTAAAGCGATATTTTCAAGCGTCATAAATCAAGGATCCTGTTAAGGGCACAGCAAACTGTGCCTGACGACAATATTAACCGGTTACCGCCATGCCAACGGTCATATGCAGGCCGTAGAACACACCACGGCCTACCAACTCACCGGCGATAACCAAAATCAAACCTAAACCCATCCCTATCACGCTCGCGTTACCCCGGCGTAACAGTGGGCAAATCCAACAGCCTAAACCTGACACCACCAACACCAGCCGCCCAACCATTAACTGGCCATATTACGGTATCAGCGTTGACGCCTGCTGTACCGAGCTATTGATACTGGCCAACTCATAGCCTTGCATCATCACTGCGCACAGGCTTGCCAACAGTGCCACCACGCTAAGAATAGCCAGTGGATAACGGGCTAATACCGCTAATCCAGCCGCACGCAGCAATAAAACGCCCAGCAACGGCCCGCCGATCAGCGTCGTCAGGAAAAAGTTCAGCGTAGTGTAACCGTTATGCCAGGTTGGCACAGTATCGATTTGATACCCCCGCGTCATGGCGTAAACAAAGACCACGCCCAGCGCCATGGTCACCCACAGCCATACTTTCCCCAACGTCGATGGCATTCTGCCCAGTATCGCCAGCAGCCAATAAAAACCCCCGACGGCAAAGAACAACGCGCCACTGGCAATTTCGTTGCTCAACGCCGAAGCGCCAACGCGGTTTAACGAGTTGAACGCACGTAACGGTGCCCCCAGATGTAGCGTAGTAGCGACAAAAGCGATGCCCATCAGCAACCACAAAGAACATTGAGCGATGAACCGCCCGGTTCTGCTGCTCATTCAGATTGCCACCGATCACCGCCCCCGCCATAATGCGCTGGCGGAACGGGTAAACGGGATACTGAAAATGGAATACCTGCTCAGCAGACCGAAAGATATCGGGCAGGTAAGGAAGATGGTCAGGGAGTCGGTGGAAATCTACAACACACAGCGACCGCATCTGTCGCTACAATACAAAACGCCCGATGAAGTTCACCGGGCGTTATAAGACTGAAAAGTGTCAGCCTATATCAGGACTCGTCACTAATTTGTTAACCGATATATTCCAGCCCACCCATATATGGGCGTAATACTTCCGGTACCTGAATACGGCCATCAGCCTGCTGGTAGTTTTCTAGCACGGCCACCAGCGTACGACCGACCGCCAGACCAGAACCGTTCAGCGTATGCACCAGGCGCGGCTTCTTCTCGGTTTTGCTGCGGCAGCGGGCCTGCATGCGGCGTGCCTGGTAATCCCACATGTTGGAGCAGGATGAGATCTCGCGGTAAGTGTCCTGCGCCGGCAGCCACACTTCGAGATCGTAGGTCTTGCACGAGCCTGCGCCCATGTCACCGGTACACAGCAACATTTTACGGTACGGCAGGTTCAGCAGCTGCAGCACTTTCTCTGCATGACCGGTCAGCTCTTCCAGCGTAGCCATCGAGTCTTCCGGACGGACGATCTGCACCATCTCAACTTTGTCGAACTGGTGCATGCGGATCAAACCACGGGTGTCACGGCCATAAGAACCGGCTTCGGCACGGAAACAAGGCGTATGCGCAGTCATCTTCAGCGGCAGAGACTCCTCTTCCAGGATCTCGTCGCGCACCAGGTTGGTCAATGGCACTTCTGCGGTTGGAATCAGCGCGTAGTTGCTGCTGTCGGATTCT
The DNA here is from genome assembly GCF_052691715.1 of Serratia sp. NA_112.1. Taxonomy (NCBI): domain Bacteria; kingdom Pseudomonadati; phylum Pseudomonadota; class Gammaproteobacteria; order Enterobacterales; family Yersiniaceae; genus Serratia; species Serratia sp. NA_112.1. Next base: position 806,256 of record NZ_JBQZFO010000001.1, on the reverse strand, counting down.
TCTTCCAGCGGTTTGGTGTGGAACAGGTCTTCACCAAATTTCGGCAACTGGCCGGTACCGAACAATGTGGCATGGTTAACCAGGTAAGGAACGTAAGTTTCCTGGTAGCCGTGTTGTTCGGTATGCAGATCCAGCATGAACTGGGATAACGCACGGTGCATGCGGGCAATTTGCCCTTTCATCACCACAAAGCGAGAACCGGTCAGTTTTACCGCAGCGGCAAAGTCCAGACCACCGGCCATTTCGCCCAGATCGACATGATCGCGTACCGGGAAATCATACTGGCGCGGTTCGCCCCAACGGCTGACTTCCAGGTTATCGCTGTCATCTTTGCCGTCTGGTACTTCATCGTCAGGCAGGTTCGGGATCGCCAACGCATAGTCACGGATTTCAGCCTGCAGCTGATCCAGCGCGGCCTTGGCCGTGTCCAGCTTGTCACCCAGTTCGTTTACTTCGCGACGCAGCGGCTCAATGTCTTCCCCGCGCGCTTTAGCCGCGCCGATGGATTTCGATCGGGAGTTACGTTCTGCCTGCAGCGTTTCGGTTTCTACCTGCAGAACTTTGCGACGCTCTTCTTGAGAACGCAGCAGATCCAGATCGAGTTTAAAGCCTCGGCGAGCCAGTTTGACGGCGACTGCGTCTAGCTCATTACGCAGCAGATTGGGATCGAGCATGCTAATCCTGTGCTTATTGTTATTGAAAGAAAATTTGATGTTTTATTCGGCTGAATTTATAGCCGTATAAAGGAAGAGTGATACCCGCTAACCTTACCGCAACGGCAACGCTAGCGATAGCGTTTTGTCTGGCTATTTTGATCCTGCTCAGCCAGCCATGCCAGCTTTTCACCAATTTTACCTTCCAGCCCACGTGAGGTTGGATGATAGTAACGTGTTTTGGCCATTTCGGGTGGGAAGTAATCCTCGCCGGCAGCATAGGCATTAGGTTCATCGTGGGCGTAACGATATTCTGCACCCAGCCCCATTTCCTTCATCAGCTTGGTTGGCGCATTGCGCAGATGTTCGGGGACGTCATAATCAGCCATCTCTTTGGCATCACGAATTGCCGCTTTGAAGGCGGTGTAAACCGCGTTACTTTTTGGCGCGCAGGCCAGATAGACGATAGCCTGGGCAATCGCCCGTTCGCCTTCCGCCGGGCCGACGCGGGTAAAGCAGTCCCAGGCCGCGATGGCGACCTGCATGCCGCGCGGGTCGGCATTACCCACATCTTCTGAAGCAATCGCCAGCAACCGGCGCGCCACGTACAGTGGATCGCCCCCGGCGGTGATAATACGTGCATACCAGTACAACGCCGCATCCGGCGCTGAACCACGCACCGATTTATGCAGCGCCGAGATCAGATCGTAAAAGCGGTCGCCTTTATTATCGAAACGCGCACTGCGTTCGCCAGAGACCTCTTTCAGTAATTCCGCCGTCAGCACGCGAATGCCTTTGGCGTTGATCTCCGCCATGTCCGCCATCATCTCCAGGCTGTTCAGCGCCCGGCGAGCGTCGCCGCCGACCAGCTCTGATAACATGCGACGCGTCTCTTCCGGCAGTTCGATATTCTGGCCGCCAAAGCCCCGGCTGCTGTCCTGCATCGCCTGATCCAGCACCTGGCTGATATCCTCGGCGGTCAGCGCCTTCAGCAAATAAACACGGGCCCGTGACAACAGCGCCGAGTTAAGCTCAAAAGACGGGTTTTCGGTGGTGGCGCCGATAAAAGTGATGGTGCCGTCTTCAATATGTGGCAGGAAGGCATCCTGCTGGCTTTTGTTGAAGCGATGAACCTCATCGACAAACAGAATAGTGCGGCGACCGGCGTCACGGTTTTGGCGTGCACGCTCGATCGCCTCGCGGATCTCTTTGATCCCGGACGTGACGGCAGAAATACGCTCGACGTCCGCCTGGCCATAACGGCCGATCAATTCTGCCAGCGTCGTTTTCCCGGTGCCCGGAGGCCCCCACAGAATCATCGAATGCAGTTGCCCCGCCTCGATAGCGCGCGGCAAAGGCTTGCCGGCGGCCAGCAGATGCTGCTGGCCGATATACTGTGCCAATGTGGTCGGCCGCATCCGCGCGGCCAACGGTTGGAACTCATTCTGGGAAAAATCGAGCGACATATTACTCACGCGGACCTCACTGGCGCTGGTCGTCCAGCGTCACCCCCTTCGGCGGGGTAAATTTAAATTTGCTGGCATCGGCAGCAACGTTCTGCTGGCTTTTCAGCGCGTAAGAACTGCGCTGCCCGTCCTGCTCAACCGCGGCAAAACTGCGGATAGTGCCGCTGTTATCCACGCTAATGGCGAACTGCTTCAGGTTACCGCTGCTTGATTTTGGCGTCAGCTCAAAATCATTACCTTTCTGTTTAACGTTGTACTGTTTCCAGTCATTGGCGTTATTGCGGGTAATCAGCATAAACGGCGTATTGCCGGTAGCATTTTTCAGCCAGGTGGCGGTTACCTGCTCAACAAAGGGGTTGTAGAACCACAGGGTCTGACCGTCTGACACCAGCACGCTCTCGTCTGGCGAGGTCATGTGCCAGTTAAACAGGTTGGGACGTTTCACCCAAAGCTCACCTTCACCCTGCTGTACCGCAGCGCCATCGCTGCTGGTCACGGTCTGGGAGAAGCTGGCGTGGAAACTGTTCACTTTCGCCAGGCGACTTTGCAAATCCTGCGCGGCGTCGGCCAGCACAGAGGTGGAAGCGAATCCCGAAAGCAGACAACAGGCAACTAACAGTTTTTTCATTATTCCAGATACCTTATGAAATGCGTTAACCGCAAGGCGGTGCCGTGCGGGTCAAATGAACCCTCAACACCTTTACTCTACCCGAAGCCATTCGCCGGCAGATAGGCCAATGTTCCGAGAAGCCGATGGGTTTACGCTTCTTTGCACAAGGGCCGCTAAGCGGCCCTTATATGTTGCTGACAAAGCAGGAAAAAGCGTGGTTTTTCCTGCTTTGTGGTGACCAGCCGAAAATCAATAAATTGATTTTCCTTGTTTTTTATTTATCGAACTCTATTCGCTCTGTGCAGGAATGAGGTTTGTCATCAGTCTGAAGGGCCGCTAAGCGGCCCTTTTAATTAAATAACAACGATTAAAACTTCATCAGTCATGCCGTGGCGGTGCCAGCACCTCGCGGTTACCGTTGTGCCCCTGCTCGCTGACGATGCCCTGCGCTTCCATCTGTTCGATGATACGCGCAGCGCGGTTATAACCGATGCGGAACTGACGCTGTACGCCGGAGATAGAGGCGCGGCGTTTATCCACCACAAACTCCACCGCCTGATCAAACAACGGATCCAGCTCTTCGTCACCGTCCAGACCGCCGCCAGTTCCACCCTCACCGTCGTCACCAGCGCTGAGGATACCCTCTTTATATTGAGGGCGCTCACGCGCTTTCCAATCCTTAACCACCGCATGCACCTCCTGATCGCGCACAAATGCACCATGCACACGGACCGGAATCGAGGAGTTAGGGGCCAGATAAAGCATGTCCCCCATCCCTAGCAGGGATTCAGCACCGCCCTGATCGAGGATGGTACGGGAGTCAATCTTGCTGGACACGGTAAAGGCGATACGGGTCGGGATGTTGGCCTTGATAAGACCGGTGATCACATCCACCGACGGACGCTGGGTTGCCAGCACCAGGTGAATCCCCGCTGCACGCGCTTTCTGCGCCAGACGAGCGATCAGTTCCTCAACCTTTTTGCCGACCGTCATGATCAGATCGGCAAACTCGTCGACCATCACCACGATATAAGGCTCTTTCTCCAGTACCGGCGGCGTCATGTCCATGCTGTCGGTCGGTTTCCAGAACGGATCCGGGATCGGACGCCCCATGGCTTCGGCCTGATCGACGCGTTCGTTATAGCCGGCCAGGTTACGCACACCGAGCGCAGACATCAGCTTGTAGCGACGCTCCATCTCGGCGACGCACCAACGCAGGGCGTTAGCGGCGTCTTTCATGTCGGTGACCACATCCGTCAACAGGTGCGGAATACCTTCATAAACCGACAGCTCCAGCATTTTCGGGTCGATCATGATAAAGCGCACTTCTTTCGGCGTGGCCTTATACAAGATGCTCAGGATCATGGCATTGACCCCAACCGACTTACCGGAACCGGTGGTACCTGCTACCAACAGATGCGGCATTTTCGCCAGGTCGGCCACCACCGGTTCGCCAGAAATATCTTTACCCAGGACGATTGCCAGCGGCGACGGATTATCGCGGAACGCCGGGCAGTCCAGCACTTCTCGCAGATAGACCGTCTGACGTTTGACGTTAGGCAGTTCCAACCCGACATAAGGCTTGCCGGGGATCACTTCCACCACACGTACCGCCGAGGTTGACAGTGAACGCGCCAGGTCACGCGACAGGTTGGAAATGCGTGCAGCCTTGACACCCGGAGCCAAATCCAGCTCGAAACGGGTGATGACCGGCCCTGGCAAAATATCTACCACATCGGCTTTCACCCGGTAATCGGCCAGGCTGGCTTCTACCAAACGCGCCTTTTGTTCCAACGCGAAGGAATCTACCGGCTCCACCTCTTTCGGGGCTTCTGTCAGCAAATCCAGCGTCGGCAACGGCGTGGTCGGTTTTTGCAACGGCATTTCGTTACGCATCAGGAACGGGTGGATCAGGCTGTCCATTCCCGGCTGCTGCACGGCAGCAGGCTCCGGTTGTGCCACAGGCTGCTGATAGGCAGGTGGCTGTTGCTGCACCGGTTGCTGCTGCGCTGGTTGATAAGCTGGCTGCGCAGGCTGATAGGATTGTTGTACCGGCGGGGTCTGAGGCTGAGGCGGCGACGGATAAACCGGCGCGGTGGGCTCAAACTGACCGAAAGGCACATCATCTTCACGCTCGCTTTGCAGCTCAATACGTTCTTCCAACTGTGGCGACAGGGTAAACAGTGGCTCAACCGGGCCATCATCAACCAAATCATCCATCGGCGAGAAGCCAAATGCATTGCGGGTATCTACCGGCGTAGTTGGCGCCACCGATGGAGCCTCTGGCTGACCATAACGCTGGCTTTGCTGGTCGGCAAACGCCTGACGCAGCGCGGCTTCCTGCAGAACAGCTTCATCATCCAGATTATCCGACTCGGACTCCCCGCCGTAACGCTGGCTTTGCTGCTCGGCAAACGCCTGACGCAGCGCGGCTTCCTGCAGAGCAGCTTCATCATCTTGCGAAAGATTTTCAGCCTGTTGCAATGGCTCGTCGTCCCCCCGGGTGCGCTGTTCCTGTTCGGCCATACGCTGCGAAGGCAGCTTGATGCCGTAGGAAGCCAGTTCACGCCGGGTCGGAATGCGCACCGGGTTCGGGCGCGGCAATTCAGGGCCGAGGCCTTGTTTCACCTGTGAATTCGCGTCACTGGTGGCGCTAAAGGCCGGCATAAAGGTATTGGCGGCAACAGCACCGGCAATTGCCGTCGCTGCGGCAGGTGCCTGAGGTTTCGCGCTGCCAAAGGGTGAAACGGCAGGCTCGGCGGCACTGAAACCGGCCGGAGCAGTGACATCCACGTGCTCACGTTGGGCGGCAGAGAAATCAAATGGAGAATGCTCGTGCGACGGCGATGCGGCCGGAGCATCCCAATTCCCCATACGCGGCTCGTCGTCGTCCTGGTAAGGATCAATCGGACGTGTCGTCTTAGGCGTTGGTGTCTCTTCAGGGATCTCAAACGAATACAGCGGCGGCGCAGTGTTTTCCGCTACCGCGGTCATCGGATGCTGGTTCACCGAAGCCGGAGCCGGGGGGGCCGCAGTGACCGACGAGGCCTGGGCCACAACAGGTGCCGCTGTGGCCGGTACACTGGTTGGCGCTGGCGCAACAGGTGTGATATTCGCATCATCGTCATCATTAGCCCGCAGGCCGCTGAGCAACGGATCTTCGGCATCTTCCGCCGCCATTTTGGCGGTTTCCGTGACCGAAGGCGCAGAGAACAATACGTCATCTTCCGCTGCATTGGCCGCCGTCGTCGTGGCAGCTACCGCAAGCGCGGCTTCCTTGTCTGCAGACTCGGGCTGCTCTTCGACGTAGCGGTCGTCATCGTCGTAATAACGGTCTTCACGGCGTGAACGGTTGGTCATAAAGGTCACCGTCCCCAGCACCACGCCGCCGATACGCTCGGCGATCACCAGCCAGGACCAGCCGGTAAACAACGTCAGCCCTGCAGCCCAAACGCATAGCAGCCCCAGGGTGGCGCCAATACCGTTGAACCACGGCAACATGGCGTTGCTCAGCAAACTGCCGATCACACCGCCGGATGCGAAGTAATAGAGATCGTCGACATTCAATGCCGCCAGGCCACATGAAGTGAGTACCAGCGCCAACGTGCCGATCAGGCGCAGTGAAAGCGCAAAATAGTCGATGTATTCGCCGCCGCCGCGCTGGCGATAAGCGGCCCAGCACAACACCAGCATGATCGGCGGTATCGCATAGGCGAGTACCCCGAAGGTGAAGAACAATGTGTCGGCCATCCAGGCCCCGACGCCACCGCCCAGGTTATGAATAGGCTCATGCCACGCGGTCTGCGACCAGCTCGGATCAGACGGATTGAAACTGACCAAGGCAGCCATGAGGTAAATGGCAAAAATGGCTACCACAATCAACACAGCTTCAAGCAAACGGCGGCCGCTACTGAGTTTTCTCAAGGTAACTTCTTTATCTTCTGTATATTCCTGGCTCAAGAAAGGCTCTCCAGGTTCCTGTTAGCTGACATAGCAACAGCGCCGAGAAGCTTCCCCGGCGCCGAAACTGTATGAATAAACAGGAGTGTAACCAATTTAATCAGGTTTTGCACCTGCACCCTACCGTGTTTTGATAACCAGACGGTTACTCTGTTTCACTTCTTCCATTACCACGTACGTACGGGTGTCGTTAACCCCCGGTAGACGCAGCAAGGTTTCACCAAGCAACTTACGGTAAGCCGACATATCCGGCACGCGGGTTTTCAACAGATAGTCGAAATCACCGGACACCAGATGACACTCCTGAATTTCTTCAAGTTTCTGTACTGCCGAGTTGAATTGCTCAAACACATCCGGCGCACCGCGGTTCAACGTGATTTCTACGAAGACCAGCAGGGACGCATCCAGATAATGCGGATTGAGCAAAGCGGTATAACCATGAATAAAACCCTGGCGCTCAAGGCGGCGCACACGTTCTAAACATGGGGTTGGGGATAACCCCACGCGCTTGGAAAGCTCAACGTTCGAAATACGCCCATCCTTCTGCAGTTCGTTCAGGATATTGCGGTCGATACGGTCGAGATCTTTACCCGGGCGTTTCTTATTGTCTGCCATTATTATTGTCTCTCTTATTTTCTTCCCTGCACTTGCCACACCCTAACCAACGTCAATGTGTAAGGGTTCGTTCCAAGCGAAGACCCGATGCCTGTTTATGCTTCACTACCATCATCTCCCCTGGTGCAGCCTGTCTGTCAAATCCTGCACCGGGTTTTTAAATGATGTTATTTGCAAGAAGAATTCCCCTGCTTGCACGCTGTCCCCTCACCTGCCGCACGAACCTTCAGCAACGGCGCAAAATTCTGCACCAACGCTGTAAATACGTACGATTTACTGTAGGGACAGGGATAATTTCTTCTTCCTATGATGTTTTCGCAAATGCGCAGCGGATTGTCAAAGTAAAAGAAGCAAAATCAGAAGAACGTACCGTCATGAAAAGTTAGCACCCCGTTTTTAGTTATGAATCGCTGGCTTGAAAAGCCCACAGTCAATGCGCTTAAACCCGCTAAATGGGCTGTTTCCGGTCAATGGAGTAAAGAGCGGAGATGAGTGATTTCCATAAGTTAAATTGCTGCGCTTTACGCTCTCTTTAGCGGCAATTTAATAATTAATAGGTAATGGCTATCAAACAAATCGTTAACAACATCCCCTGGCGCTTTTTTTAATGCTGCATTTTCCCTACAATCGGATCCATTGTCCGCCATTGTGGGAAAAGAGGATATTCATGGGCACGGCTAAACACAGCAAATTATTGATCCTGGGCTCCGGCCCGGCGGGCTATACCGCCGCAGTTTACGCAGCGCGCGCCAACCTGAACCCGGTGTTAATTACCGGTATGGAGCAAGGGGGTCAGTTGACCACCACCACCGAAGTGGAAAACTGGCCGGGTGATGCCGAAGGCCTGACCGGCCCGGCGCTGATGGAGCGTATGCGCGAGCATGCTGAAAAATTCCAGACCGAGATTGTGTTTGATCACATCAACAGCGTTGACCTGCAGAACCGTCCGTTCCGCCTGTTTGGCGACAGCGGCGAATACACCTGTGATGCACTGATTATCGCCACTGGCGCCTCGGCCCGTTACCTTGGTCTGCCTACCGAAGAAGCTTTCAAAGGCAAAGGCGTGTCTGCCTGTGCCACCTGTGACGGTTTCTTCTACCGTAATCAGAAAGTCGCGGTGGTCGGTGGTGGCAACACTGCCGTGGAAGAAGCACTGTATTTGTCCAACATCGCCGCCGAAGTTCACCTGATTCACCGCCGTGACAGCTTCCGTTCCGAGAAGATCCTGATCAACCGGCTGATGGAGAAAGTGAAAAACGGCAATATCGTGCTGCACACCGACCATACTCTGGATGAAGTGCTGGGCGATCAAATGGGCGTGACCGGCGTACGTATCCGTAGCACCAAAGCGGAAAACCAAACGCAGGAACTGGAACTGGCCGGCGTGTTTATCGCTATCGGCCACAGCCCGAACACCAGTATTTTCGGTGGTCAGCTGGAGCTTGAGAACGGCTACATCAAGGTGCAGTCCGGCATTCACGGCAATGCCACCCAGACCACCATTCCGGGCGTATTCGCCGCCGGCGACGTGATGGACCACATCTACCGCCAGGCGATCACCTCTGCCGGGACCGGTTGTATGGCGGCATTGGACGCTGAACGTTATCTGGACGGCATCGCTGGCGCAGAAGTGCTGTAACCACACACTGTCATTTTGAAAAGCGGCTATCACAGCCGCTTTTTTTGTTCCTGCAAGTTAAGTCGGACGGTGATTCGATGCACAATCTTCTCCACTGGCGTTTATTGGTTGCGGTAGCCGACAGAGGTAAAATCACCCAAGCGGCAAGCCAATGCGGCATGACCCAATCCGCCGCCAGTCAGGCCATCGCTCAGTTGGAAGAGCAACTGCAAACTCTGCTACTGGTTCGCCTGCCGCACAGCGTTGCACTTACCCAGAGTGGTGAACAAATTGTCATTCACGCTCGCGCCATGCTGGTCGGGCTGGATGCTATCCAACACTACGCGCAGCAGGCAAAAAGCGCGCACGCCGGCAAGATACGCCTGGCCAGTTTCCCCTCCGCATTCTCCCTGTTACTGCCGCCGTTATTACGTAAATTCCGCCGTCGCTATCCCGCGATAGAACTAATTCAGTTGGAAGGTACCGACTTGGAAGTAGAAAACTGGCTGGCGCTGGAAACCGCCGACGTCGGTGTAGTGTTGAACCCAAATCGAGAACGGCAAAGCTCCCCATTGGGCCAGGATCCGTGGCTGGCAGTGACCGCCAGTCATCATCCCCTGGCCAGGGGGCGACAACCGGTGGCGTTCAGCACACTGGTCAAACAGCCGTTTGTGCTGGCAACCGGCGGCTGCTATTTTAATGCGCAACTCTTGGCACAGCAGGCCGGGTTGGCGTTAACCGATGTACGCGTGACCGTCAGTGACTGGAACACCGCGCTGACGCTGGTACGGGAAGACACCGGTGTGTCGTTGATACCAGCCTCGGTGATACCGGCCGGTATCTCGGGTATTTGCGCATTGCCTTTGGCTACACCGCTTTATCGTCATTTTGGTCTGGTCTGTTCGTTTGGCGGCGCAGCTTCAGCGCCGGTACAGACCCTGCTGCAATATTTGCAACAGCACCTGCCCGTCAGTAGCTGAGCTGATAACAGGTTTCTGATATTTTAATTTTTCAGTTGGCAGCACCAACGGCATTCTGGCGAGCAAGCGATTTCGCTTCTTAGCCAGGAACTGCCATGAAACTCTACTTTGCCCCCGATACCTGTTCACTCTCTCCACATATCGTTTTACGAGAATTGGGGTTGCCGTTCGAACTGATCCGGGTCAATAACCGCACCAAACGCGGCGCCGACGGCCGGGACTTTTATCAGGTGAATCCCAAAGGCTACGTCGCCGCCCTGATGCTGGACGACGAACGGGTGATTACCGAAGGGACTGCCATAGTGCAATATTTGGCAGATCTGCGCCCCGACGCCGCACTGGCCCCTCCAGCCGCGTCTTTCGAACGGGTACGTCTACAGGAATGGCTGAACTTCATTACCAGCGAGATCCACGCCGGCTCCAGTCCTTTGTTCAACCCGGCGCTGCCGGAAGAGGTCAAAACGCTGTTTCGCGACAAGCTGCGTCGCCGCCTCAATTACCTTGCACAGGCGCTGGACGAACAACCTTTCCTACTGGGTGAATGCTTTAGCGTAGCGGATGCCTATTTATTTACCGTGCTGCGTTGGATGGCCCAGTTTTCCATCGAACTGAAAGACTGGCCATCGTTAACCCGATATAGGGCTCAGATCGCCCAACGCGAATCGGTCCAGGCCGCCCTGGCCGCGGAAGCCGCGAGTCAGGAGGTGAAATAACCCGGCGGCCGCCGTCTGTTATAGCGATATTTGACCGCTTTATTATTTTCAGTCTGCCGGGTGAAGAGGTAACATTGGCCTTCACTTGTTCGCTTCAGGTTGGGGCAAACACTTTTTTTAACAGTACGTTAACCTTGTCTGTAACAACAGGCGCCGGCGACGCAGACTCATATCTGATGAAAAAAACCAGACAGCAACAGTTAACCCGTTGGCTCAAAACTCAGAGCACCCTGGCGCAGCGTTGGTTGCGCCTTTCCATGTTGTTGGGGCTGATAAGCGGCGTTTTGATCGTCGCACAGGCATGGCTGTTGGCCGCCCTGCTCCACGCCCTGATTATCGAACACGCCCCGCGTGAACAACTGATCCCCTCGTTTATCTGGCTGGCTGCCACTTTCGCACTACGGGCGGTGTTGAGTTGGCTACGTGAGCGCGTCGGTTTTATCTGCGGACAGGTGATCCGCCAGCGTATGCGTCAACAGGTGCTGGATAAACTGCAACAGCTCGGCCCGGCCTGGATCCAGGGCAAGCCGGCAGGCAGTTGGGCCAGCATCATCGTCGAACAAATCGAAGATATGCAGGATTACTACTCCCGCTATCTGCCGCAGATGTACCTGGCGGTGTTTATCCCGGTGCTGATCCTGATTACCGTATTCCCAATCAACTGGGCTGCCGGTCTGATCCTGTTGACCACCGCGCCGCTGATCCCGATGTTTATGGCGCTGGTCGGTATGGGTGCCGCCGATGCCAACCGTCGTAACTTCGTGGCCCTGGCACGGTTGAGCGGTAATTTTCTCGACCGCCTGCGCGGGCTGGATACGCTGCGCCTGTTCAACCGGGCTGAAGCAGAAACCGCGCAGATCGCCAAATCGTCCGAGGACTTCCGCAGCCGCACCATGGAAGTGCTGCGGTTGGCATTCCTGTCCTCGGCAGTATTGGAGTTCTTTGCCTCTATCTCCATCGCCGTGGTGGCGGTCTATTTCGGTTTTTCCTTCCTTGGCGAACTTAATTTTGGCAGCTACGGCACCGGCGTCACGCTGTTTGCCGGTTTCCTGGCGCTGATCCTGGCTCCGGAGTTCTTCCAACCCCTGCGTGACCTGGGGGCTTTCTACCATGCCAAGGCGCAAGCGGTGGGCGCTGCTGAAACGCTGGAAACCTTCCTCAGTGCCGAAGGTGAGCAAATGGGCAGCGGCACGCAAATGCTGGGTACCGATGTGCCGCTGGAACTGCAGGCGCAGAATTTGGAGATACTGTCACCAAATGGCGCGCTGCTGGCCGGCCCACTGAGTTTCACCCTGCCGGCGAACCAGCGTATTGCCCTGGTCGGGTTAAGCGGTGCCGGTAAAAGCTCGTTGCTGAATCTGCTGCTCGGCTTTCTGCCCTATCGCGGTTCATTAACCGTCAATGGAACCGAACTGCGCGAGTTGGCGGCCGAAGGCTGGCGTCAGCAGCTTGGCTGGGTAGGTCAAAACCCGCACCTGCCGGCTCAGACGCTGCGGGCCAATATTCTGCTGGGGAACCCACAGGCCAGCGAAGCCCAGTTGCAACAGGCGGTGGAGCAAGCCTACGTCGGCGAGATCCTGCCGCATCTGCCGCAGGGATTAGAGACTGAAGTGGGCGATAACGCCGCCCGCTTATCCGTCGGCCAGGCTCAACGCGTAGCCGTAGCCAGGGCGCTGATCAGTCCGCGCCGTTTACTGCTGCTCGATGAACCGGCCGCCAGTCTTGACGCCCACAGTGAACGCCGGGTGATGCAGGCGCTGAATGTCGCCTCACACCAGCAAACCACCCTGCTGGTCACCCACCAGTTGGAAGATACCGAAGATTACGACCAGATTTGGGTGATGGAAGGTGGGCAGATCGTTCAGCAAGGTGATTACGCCACGCTGAGTGCTCAGCCGGGCCTGTTTGCCAATCTGATCGCACACCGCAGCGGGGATCTCTAATCATGCGCGTTTTGCTGCCATTTCTGGCGCTATACCGTCGTCACAGCCTGCTGATTTGTTTAGGCATCGTACTGGCCATCGTCACTCTGCTGGCCAGCATCGGCCTGCTGGCGCTATCCGGCTGGTTCCTCGCCGCATCGGCCCTGGCCGGGCTGGCCGGTTTGTTTACCTTCAACTATATGCTGCCGGCCGCCGGTGTCAGGGGTGCCGCTATTTTCCGCACCGCCGGGCGCTACGCCGAACGCGTAGTCAGCCACGATGCCACTTTCCGCGTGCTGTCCCATCTGCGGGTATTTACCTTTAAAAAGATCCTGCCGCTGTCGCCGGGCGGCATTGCTCGCTTCCGCCAGGCCGATCTGCTTAATCGCCTGGTGGCGGATGTCGATACGCTGGATCATTTATACCTGCGGGTGATCTCCCCACTGGTCAGCGCCGCCGCCGTGATTGTGGTGGTGACCTATGGCCTGAGCTGGCTGGACACCACGCTGGCCCTGACGCTGGGTGGCATTCTGCTGTTGTTGCTGCTGTTGGTACCACCGGTGTTTTATCGTGCCGGTAAGCCGATTGGCGGTCAGTTGACCGCGCTGCGCGGCCAGTACCGTACCGATTTGACCGCCTGGCTGCAGGGCCAGGCCGAACTGGTGGTGTTCGGTGCCGTTGAAAGCTTCCGTACCGATCTGGATGCCACCGAGCAGCGCTGGCAGCGCCGTCAATGGCAACAGGCTTCTCTGGGTGGCATGGCACAGGCACTGATGATCCTGGCCAGTGGCCTGACGGTCACTTTGATGCTGTGGCTCACCGCGGGCGGTATTGGTGGCGACAGCCAGCCCGGTGCGCTGATTGCGCTGTTCGTGTTTGCCGCACTGGCCTCGTTTGAAGCGCTGATGCCGGTGGCCGGTGCTTTCCAGCATCTGGGTCAGGTGATCGCTTCCGCCACGCGGGTGAAGCAGGTCATCGACCGACAGCCGGAAGTGACCTTCCCGGCCCATGGCCCGGCGGCCGAGGGCGTTGCCACGCTGAGCCTGCAACAGCTCACTTTCACATACCCCGACCAGCCGCTGCCGGTATTGCAGGATGTCACACTGGAAATTGCCGCCGGCGAACACATTGCGCTGCTCGGGCGTACCGGCTGCGGCAAATCGACTCTGCTGCAGTTGCTAACCCGCGCCTGGAACGCCGACAGCGGCCAGGTGCTGCTCAATGGCCAGCCACTGAGTGCTTACGATGAAACCACGCTGCGCCAGATGACCACCGTGGTCAGCCAACGGGTGCATATTTTCAGCGATACGCTGCGTGACAACCTGCGCATCGCCGCGCCTGCAGCAACCGATGAACAATTGCGCGAAGTATTGCAGCAGGTCGGCCTGGACAAGCTGCTGGACAACGAAGGGCTGAACGCCTGGCTGGGAGATGGCGGTCGCCAACTTTCCGGCGGTGAGCAGCGCCGTCTGGGGATAGCCCGCGCGCTTTTGCATCAGGCCCCCTTACTATTGCTCGATGAACCGACCGAAGGACTGGACGCCGAAACCGAACAGCAGATCCTGGCGCTGCTGCGCCGGCACTGCCGGGGTAAAACGCTGATCCTGGTGACCCACCGTATGTATGGGCTGGAGCATCTGGACCGTATCTGCGTGATGGACGGCGGCCAGATTGTCGAGCAAGGCGACCATCTGACCCTGATACGTCAACAAGGGCGTTATGCCCAGTTCCGCCAACGTATCAGCGGTATCCCGCTGTAAAATGGCCTGTAGAGGACGCTGAGACCTTTTATGCGCATAGTTAAGCTGTCACCGCATTCACTGGCGTTCCCCTCTCCTGAGGGCGCGTTGCGCGATCCTAACGGTCTACTGGCGATTGGTGGCGATTTGACTGCGCCGCGCTTGCTGGCTGCTTATGAGCGCGGCATTTTCCCCTGGTTTTCACCGGGGGAAGCCATTTTGTGGTGGTCGCCAGACCCACGCGCGGTGCTGTTCCCGGCCGAGCGCCATATCAGCCGCAGTCTGAAACGCTTCCTGCGCAGTAACCCCTTTCGCGTGACGCTGAATCACGACTTTGCCGCGGTGATCGCCGCCTGCGCCGATAGACCGGAAGAAGGCACCTGGATTGGCCCGGAAGTACAGCGCGCTTATTTGCATCTGCACCGCCTTGGCTTCGCTCATTCAATCGAGGTATGGCAGGGTGACGAACTGGTCGGCGGCATGTACGGCGTGGCTCAGGGCGCGCTGTTCTGCGGCGAATCCATGTTTAGTCGTACCACCAACGCCTCCAAGTGTGCCCTGATGACTTTTTGCCGCCATTTTGCCGCTTATGGCGGAGAATTGATTGACTGTCAGGTGCTTAACGCTCACACTGCCACGCTGGGAGCAAAAGAGATCCCCCGAAGACAATTTTTGCAGCAGCTCAGCCAACTTCAGCGCAAGCCATTAGCGCCAGAATGCTGGGCACCGCAAGTGTTACCCCCACAGCAGGTTGAACCACCCTCCCCAACAAACTAATTTTGCGGAAACGGTGCAATGTTCACCGACACTTCTTTACATAATGTGGGTTTTTCGGCATTATCTTGCCGGTTAAAAACTAAGGTAGTTAGACCTAGAGGATTCGATGGCCAAAGAAGACAATATTGAAATGCAGGGCACCGTTCTTGATACGCTGCCAAACACCATGTTCCGCGTTGAATTAGAAAACGGGCACGTGGTTACCGCACATATCTCCGGTAAAATGCGCAAGAACTACATCCGCATCCTGACGGGCGACAAAGTCACTGTAGAGCTGACCCCGTACGACCTGAGCAAAGGCCGCATTGTCTTCCGTAGCCGTTAATCGGCTCACTCGTCGCCAGCCGATGGCGGCACCGAGGATGTAATGCCTCCGGAGCCCTTTCCGTTTACCCCCGTAGCAACGTTCAACACCGAGTTGCAGGTGCGCAGGTAAACTGAGAGGGCTCAATCATTTCTGTTTTGGTGATGATTTTCACCCATAAAAAAAGCGATGCCGAAGCATCGCTTTTTCTTTATCTGAATCTGAATCTAACCCCAGACTTAGTGAACCGCACCTTCGTCCGCCTTGCGCATTGACGCGCTGATAAATTGATAAGTCAGTTTCTGGTTTTCTTTATCCAACTCGACTTTCACCGAGCCACCGTCCACCAGCGAGCCGAACAGCAGTTCGTTGGCCAGCGGTTTCTTCAGGTTTTCCTGCATCACACGTGCCATTGGACGAGCCCCCATCGCACGGTCGTAGCCTTTCACTGACAACCAGTCACGCGCTTCGTCACTCACTTCCAGCGACACGCCCTTCGCATCCAGCTGCGCCTGCAGTTCGACGATAAACTTATCGACAACCTGCTGGATCACCTCAGTCGACAGATGGTTGAACCAAAGAATATTGTCCAGACGGTTACGGAATTCCGGCGTGAACACTTTTTTGATCTCTTCCATCGCGTCGGTGCTGTTATCCTGCTGGACCAGGCCGATCGATTTACGTTCTGTCTCGCGCACCCCGGCGTTAGTGGTCATCACCAGGATCACGTTGCGAAAGTCCGCCTTACGGCCGTTGTTATCAGTCAGGGTCCCGTTGTCCATCACCTGCAGCAGCAGGTTGAACACGTCCGGATGCGCCTTCTCGATTTCATCTAGCAGTACGACAGAGTGCGGATGCTTGAGCACCGCGTCGGTCAGCAGACCGCCCTGGTCGTAACCGACATAGCCCGGAGGCGCACCAATCAGACGGCTAACGGTATGACGTTCCATATACTCGGACATGTCAAAGCGCAGCAGTTTGATATCCATCGCCTTCGCCAGCTGTACCGTAACCTCGGTTTTCCCGACCCCGGTTGGCCCGGCAAACAGGAAGGAACCGACCGGCTTGCGATCGTGGCCCAGACCCGCACGGCTCATCTTGATTGCCTCGGTCAGTGCTTCAATCGCCTGATCCTGGCCAAATACCAGCATTTTCAGACGGTCGCCCAAGCTTCTCAACACATCACGATCGCTCGCCGACACGGTTTTTTCCGGGATACGTGCAATACGTGCTACCACCGACTCAATGTCGGAAACGTTAACGGTTTTCTTGCGCTTGCTGACCGGCATCAGCCGGCTGCGAGCCCCCGCCTCGTCGATCACGTCGATAGCCTTGTCCGGCAGATGACGGTCGTTGATGTATTTCACCGACAGCTCAACCGCAGCACGCACCGCTTTGGCGGTATAACGCACATCGTGGTGCGCTTCGTACTTGGTTTTCAGGCCGTTGATGATCTGAATGGTCTCTTCCGGCGTCGGCTCGATAATGTCGATTTTCTGGAAGCGACGGGCCAAGGCGCGATCTTTTTCAAAGATGTTGCTGAATTCCTGGTAAGTGGTCGAGCCGATGACCCGGATCTTGCCGCTGGAAAGCAGCGGTTTGATCAGGTTGGCGGCATCGACCTGCCCACCGGAAGCCGCACCGGCGCCGATGATGGTGTGGATCTCATCGATAAACAGGATGCTGTTCTTGTCCTGCTCCAACTGTTTCAGCAGCGCTTTGAAGCGTTTCTCGAAGTCGCCACGGTATTTGGTACCGGCCAGCAACGAGCCGATATCCAGTGAATACAGCGTACAGTCCGCCATCACTTCCGGGACGTCGCCCTGCACGATGCGCCAGGCCAGCCCTTCGGCAATCGCAGTTTTACCCACGCCGGACTCACCCACCAGCAGCGGGTTATTCTTGCGGCGACGGCACAACACCTGAATGGCACGCTCCAGCTCAGGACCACGGCCAATCAAGGGATCGATACCGCCCACCCGAGCCAGTTGGTTGAGGTTGGTGGTGAAGTTTTCCATACGGTCTTCCCCTCCGGACTGCTCTTCATTCACCGGGTTTTCCGCATTCGGCGCTTGGCCCGGCTCGTCTTTACGTGTGCCATGTGAAATGAAGTTCACTACGTCAAGACGACTGACGTCGTGTTTGCGCAGCAGATAAGCCGCCTGCGACTCCTGCTCGCTGAAAATTGCCACCAGCACGTTGGCGCCGCTGACTTCGCTGCGGCCGGAAGATTGGACATGGAATACCGCACGCTGCAGTACGCGCTGGAAGCTAAGCGTCGGCTGAGTGTCGCGCTCTTCTTCGCTGACAGGCAGCGTCGGCGTGGTTTGTTCGATAAAGGCTTCGAGTTCCTGGCGCAGTGCGGCCAGGTCCACCGTACATGCCTCAAGCGCTTCCCGCGCGGCAGGGTTGCTGAGTAACGCCAGCAACAGGTGCTCCACGGTCATAAACTCGTGTCTGTGCTCACGCGCTCTGGCGAAAGCCATGTTGAGACTGAGTTCCAGTTCTTGATTGAGCATAAGCACCTCCCCAATAGATTGCCTTATTCAGGCTTTTTCCAGCGTACAAAGCAACGGATGCTCGTTCTCCCTGGCATAACGGTTCACATGCACGACCTTGGTTTCCGCCACCTCGGCGGTAAATACACCGCAGATCGCCTTGCCTTGATAGTGGATCGTGAGCATCAGTTGCGTTGCGCGTTCAATATCATAAGAAAAGAACTTTTGCAGAACGTCAATCACAAATTCCATCGGTGTGTAATCGTCGTTGTTAAGTATAACTTTATACATAGACGGCGGTTTTACCGCATCGATTTGTTTTTCTTCGGCCAAGTGTTCAAAATTTAGCCAATCGTTGTTATTGCCCATCGCTGCTCATCTTCTCTGCTCTGTCCTTTTATATGGGGACAAGTTCCGGTTATTCAAAGTGGGGTATCCATACTATTTTATCATCTTCGCCGGCATCCCGCCGCACTGGAACGTGCGCAAATATCTCTGACGAATTGTTACCAAACAATGTCAATAGCGTTACCTGCTTCAAACTTTGATGAACTGCTCGCTGACGACAAAAGCCGATCCCTTGACGTGATGATCATTTGCTCTAGAGTGTAAATTCATGGGCTGGTGGTGTTTTAACCACTTTTAGGCTCATCTGCTACCTGCCACTGGCGGGTGCGAATTCAGTTATTCATCTCACCTAAAAATAGCGTTGCGAGGGATGTAAAAGCATGGAGACGGGTACTGTTAAATGGTTCAACAACGCCAAAGGGTTTGGGTTTATCTGTCCTGAAGGCGGTGGCGAAGACATCTTCGCCCACTATTCTACGATTAAGATGGATGGGTACCGGACGCTAAAAGCTGGCCAACAGGTCAGTTTTGACGTGCACCAGGGGCCAAAAGGGAATCATGCAAGTCTTATTGTGCCAGTGGAAAGCGAGGCGTTGGCCTAAACGCTTCCACCGAGTCAGTCTGAAACAGCGAAAAGAATGCCAGCCGCCGTATGACTGGCATTTTTTATGGGCTTGTTATTCGCGTGCCAGCGCATCAATCGGGTTAAGCCGCGCTGCGCTGCGTGCCGGCAGATAGCCAAACACCACGCCGATGGCGGTAGAACAGACAAACGCACTCAACAACGCCGCCGGCGGGAAACTGATCTGCCAGCCCGGCAGCACCAGCTGCACCAACAGGCCGATGGCAAACGACAGCGTGATGCCCAAGGCACCGCCCACCAGACACACCAGTACCGCTTCAATCAGAAACTGCTGCAACACATCCCCGGAGCGAGCGCCTACCGCCATACGAATACCGATTTCGCGAGTGCGCTCCGTCACCGACACCAACATAATGTTCATCACACCGATCCCGCCAACCACCAGTGAAATCACCGCCACCAACGTCAGGAACATTTGAAGCGTGCGGGTAGTTTTTTCTGCAGTCTGCACCAGGCTGTCCATGTTGTAGGTGAAAATGTCTTTCTTGCCATGGCGCAGCGTCAGCAAACGCGTCAACTTCTGCTCCGCTTCCTGGCTATTGTAGCCCTCGCGGATACGCACGGTGATCGAATCAAAATAGGCGTTGCCCATCAGCCGGTTGGCCATAGTGCTATAGGGCACCCAGACGTTCAGCGTCTTGCTGCTGCCGAACATCGACTGCTTCTCTTTCGCCACCCCAACCACCGTCGCCGGCATATTACCCACCAGGATCACCTGGCCTACCACATCCTTTTGATTGGGGAACAGCCGGCGCTGGGTATTGGCGTCGATGACCACCGTTTGCGACTGCGATTGCACCTGCAGTTGATCAATACCGACGCCCTGGGTAAAGGTCATGCCGTAGACGCGGAAAAACTGTTCGCTGACGCCGGTAACATTGGCCGCCACATCGACGTTACCCAAGCGCAGCCGCATACTGCTGGCAATCGTTGGGGACAATGCATTGACGTAAGGCTGCTCGCGCAGTGCCTCAAGATCGTCGTATTTCAGTGCCTGACGGAAGGTAGGATCGTCGTCACCGAAGTCCTTGCCGGGGTAAATGTCGACCGTATTGGTACCGATGGACTTGATATCCGCCAACACCATCTGCTTGGCGGCGTCACCGATCACCAGAATCGACACCACCGAGGCAATGCCGATAATAATGCCCAGCATGGTCAGCGCGGTGCGCATTTTACTTGCCGCCATCGCTCGCCAGGCCATCACCAATGCCTCACGAAAACGGCCGGTCGTTTGCTGCCAGGATGGCGCCGGTGCCACCATCTCCAGCGGTTTGCCGTTCGGGTTACTCTGCCGATCCGGGCGTGAATCGGCAATGATCTCCCCGTCACGAATTTCAATGATCCGCTCAGCCTGCTGGGCCACGGTCGGATCGTGAGTGACGATAATCACCGTATGTCCCTGCTCACGCAGTTGCTTGAGGATGCTCATCACCTCCTCGCCTGACTGGCTGTCGAGGGCGCCGGTCGGCTCATCCGCCAGGATCACCTGCCCCCCGTTCATCAGCGCACGGGCAATACTGACCCGCTGCTGCTGACCGCCGGAAAGCTGGCTTGGCCGGTAACCAACGCGTTCACCCAGCCCCAAACGCTGTAACAGCGCAATCGCACGCTCACGCCGCGCTGCCTTACCCAGTCCGGCATACACCGCCGGAACCTCAACGTTATGCGCCGCGCTCAGATGAGGCAGTAAATGATAACGCTGAAAGATAAAACCGAAATGCTCACGCCGCAACCGGGCCAGCGCATCGCCATCCAGCGTCGCCACGTCCTGCCCGGCCACCCGATAAACGCCGGCGCTGGGCTTATCCAGACAGCCAAGAATATTCATCAGCGTCGACTTGCCGGAGCCGGAGGTGCCCATAATCGCCACCATTTCACCGGCGTTGATGCTCAGGCTCACGTTCTTCAGCACCGCTACGGTTTGATCGCCCGACTGATAGCTGCGGCTAATACCGCTCAGTTCCAACAGCACGGCCATCAGAGAGCCTCCGCGCCGCCGCGGCTGACAATAACTTCATCGCCAATGTTCAGTCCGCTGAGAATTTGCACGTCGATATTATTACGCAGGCCAATGGCCACCTCGCGCTTTTCCTCCTTGCCCTGTTTCAATATCGAAACATGGTAGCGATTATCGGCGATTTGATCGCCCAACGCCGCCAGAGGAATGACCTGCACCTGATTGACGCCCGCCAGTTGAATATGCACCTGCGCCGTCATCTGCAGTCGTAATAATCCCTCGGGATTGGGCACTTCAAAACGCGCATAGTAAAAGATGGCGTTATTGACCTTTTCCGGAGTTGGCTGGATATCTTTCAGCACGCCGTCAAACCGTCGGTTAGGATCGCCCAATACGGTAAACCAGGCTTTTTGGCCCGGCTTGAGGCTGATGACGTCCGCCTCCGACACCTGGGCCTTCACCAACATGGTGCTGAGATCCGCCAGCGTCAAAATGTTCGGAGCCTGCTGCGCGGCAATCACCGTCTGGCCTTGCAGCGTGGTAATTTGCACCACGTCACCGTCCATCGGTGCTTCTATACGGGTAAACGCCAGATTGATCTTGGCGGTATCCAAGCTGGCCTGATTCCTGGCTATCTGCGCCTGAATGGTACCCACTTGCGCCTTCTTCACCGCCAGCTGTGTCGCCGCCTGATCCAGATCCTGGCGTGACACCGCCTGCAATTTGGCTAACGCCTGATTACGCTGCAGCGTTACCGCCGCCAGTTGTTGCTCAGCCTGCGCCTGTTGTAACTGGGCGTGCAGCTCACGCAACGTCGCCTCACCCTCACGGATGCTGTTTTGCGCCTGTTGCGGATCGATAACCCCAAGCAACTGGCCTTTTTTAACCCGGTCGCCGATCTCGACATACAGGCTTTCCAACTGCCCGCTGACCTGCGCGCCCACGTCAACCTTGCGTACCGCGTCAAGCTGTCCGGTCGCCAGTACGTTTTGCTGTAGATCGCCCTTGGCTACCTTCACCGTTTTATATGGCGTCGGGGCCGGGTGGCTGAAGTGCCAGACCGCCATCGCAACGATCGCCACCAGTACGATTAGCGCCATGATCCAGCGTCGATTATGTCCTTTAAACCACGTCAAAATAGGTTCCTGCCTGTTGCAATTCATGCTGCCAACAGCGGCAGCGAGGCTAAATTATCACGCACGATGACGAATAACTAAACCTTGGTTCAACACAATGTGGAGACACCCTTGGTTACATTCTGCATTGAACTCCCGTTTAGTGAAGGCTTGGTGAAATAGCACCATTCAACACAGCCAAGGATTTCATCATGTCTCAACTCAGCTATCCACTCGTATCTGCACGCCCGCTTAACGGCTGGCAATTGATGGCAGCGCTGGCCACTGGCGACAAGGCACCCAGCAAAGCCTGGAAGAAAACATCATTCCGCCTGAAGTTTATCGGCCGCTCATTATTTCGCTGGCCGACCACCAGTGCCTTGCTCAACACCCTGGCATCCAACCCTTTACTGGATGAAATACTGAAAGCGCAACCCAATCTGCCATGCAAACTGCATCGCCCATATTTGGCAGCGAATATGAGCAAAATCGAGAGCCTGCTCGCCCTGCGCGATCATTACGCTCTCAGCAAGCAACGTATGCCGATGAAAATGCTGCTCGGTCATCTGAACAAAACCTTTGTACTGGCCAAAGCCAGCGGCAAGAGCGGCGAAATGGTTACACTGGAACTGGCGTCCATAGATCACCTGAATAAGGAAGGGGAAGCCACCCTGCTGCTGCGTAACGCCAACGGCATCATGCTGGCCGAAATTACCTTCGCCCTGGTGCACTATCAGCAGCGACCGACGCTGTTTATCGGGGGGATACAAGGTGCCAATCAGCAGGTACCGCATGCAGAAATCCAGCAGGCCACCAAAGAGTGCCACGGTCTGTTCCCGAAACGCCTGGCGCTGGAAGGGATTTGTACTCTGGCGTGCCATTTGGGCATTCAGCAAATTATAGCGGTCGGCAACGCGACCCATATCTATCAAAACTGGCGTTATCACAGTAAAAAGAAAGATCAGCTGCATGCCGATTACGATCAATTCTGGACATCAATGGGCGGCAAAATGCTGGAAAGCGGCTATTTCCTGCTGCCGGAACAGATCGCCCGTAAACCGATCGATGAGGTGGCCAGCAAAAAACGTGCAGAATACCGCCGTCGTTATCAATTGCTGGACCAGTTGGAACAAGGGATGGCCGAGCACTTCAGCACCCAGCCCTGTTTTGCAGGGGCCTAGTCGGCCCGGCCACGCGCCAGCCAGATCACGCGTGAGAACATTTTTTTCAGCAATGGTGGCACCGAGTCCGTACCCCACTCGCCCGCTTGCATCGCCACCTCAATGGCCAGGTCGGGCTTTGAAGAGCGATGCACTGCCTTGAGGATCACCTTGCGGACCGGCATCTGAGCATTGCTTGGCACGGAGGCGACCCGGTAATAGACCGGGCTGAAACCTTCACGGAACATAAAGTGTTCCATATCCGGCGCAGGTAACGCGGTCAGCCGGTCGCGCTCGTTATCCTCATGGTTATCCAGCATGCCGCGGACGGTGCCGGCATATTTTCGCCCTGCCTCATCGCCATCCACCAACGCATGCCACTCAATGCCCATACGCCGGGCGAACCTCAGCAGCGGCTTCAGGCCGCACTGGGCGAATTCGATCACCCGCACCCCTTCCGCCTCAAAATGATAACCGCACTGGCGCGCCAGCTCGTTGAGCAGCCAGACTTCGGTTTCGCCTTCTACCAGCAGCCAACAGCGGGCAAACAATGACGACGGTCGATTAAAACGAATATGAAAAGAAATGCGCCGCCCATCTTCCGGCCCCAACCCGCGCGGCCCAAGGCGATAAGTGGCCACCCGTCCCGACTCACGCACCAACCGACAAACATGCTCAACCGGCACCAGGGAGACCAGTTCGCTGGAGTTGGTGGTGGTGATGCGTTGCAGCGGCAGTTGGTTAAGCAGCCCCCAGGCCACCGAAAGCATGATCGGATGCAGGCGCGTTTCCGGGTCCTCCACCAGCAGCAGCGGCCGGGCGTGCGGATCCAGTTTGACGCTGCCCTTGGCCTGTAACAGCGTAGAAAACATGCCCAGAAGAATAAGACGCATACTGCGACTATTGGGTTCGGCCACCATACGGTTGATGCTGTCCAGCGAGCGCCATGCCTGTTGATCCTGATCTTGATCCAGGCGTTGTCGGCGTGGCCGTGTCAACTGTGATCCCTGCTCGGCAAAGTAGTGTTCCAACAGTTGCTGCATAGCCGCCAGCCCCTGACGCAGCTCGGCATTGGTCAGCTTTTGTGGGTTGCGCACCAGCTCACGCGTCAGTTGATCCAACTGCTGGGCCAGTGCCTTATTATCGGCCGGGTGTTCATCATTCAACGTGCTGGGCCGCAGGCGGCGGATAAAACGCGCATCGCGCAGGCGCAGTACCGGGTGGATACGGATAATGGCGTGTGCCAGTTGCTCAATATGGTGCAACTGCATCGGGTTACCGTCGGCATCCAGGAAACCGCGCCAGGTGCAAACCGTGCCGTCATCGGCCAGTTCACCTTCGCAACGATAATAAATGCGGTTCAGGTTATCCCCGCCCTTGACCCACAGCGGCGATAGATGGCGGTAACGCGGCAGATGAGCATGGCCGATATCTTTCTCGCAGAAGGTAAATACCACCTGCAGATGCCGATCTTTGGCCTCTTCCTCACCGGGCGGGAAATGGAAGTCGTGCGCTTCAAAACGGTACAGCTTGGCTTCCGGTGCCAGCAGCAGGGTCAGCGCGTCAAGCAGGCTGGATTTACCCCAGGCATTTTCGCCGAGCAGCAGCGTGTTGTCGTCCAGCATCAGTGACAGCCGGTTAATGCCGCGGAAACCTACAATCTCGATTCGCTCTAAGAACATCTGTCGCCTCCCGTGCGCGCGGTCACCGTCCTTATGGGGCGACCTCCTCAGAGCATGGTCAAAAAACCCCTTGCAGGTCAAGCGGACAACATCAAATCTGTCGCTTTACTCCGGACGTGGTTTTGGTTAGCGTGTGGGGCCTCGCCGCTCATCCAGGCGCCGCCCTCAGAAAAAAGGACGCAAGCTTCACCATGTATTCAGGACTGCTGATTATTCTGTTACCGCTGATTGCCGGTTACCTCATTGCGCTACGTAGCCGGACGTTCCTGCAAACCATCAACCGCCTGCTGAGCTGGATGGTCTACGTGATCCTGTTTTTCATGGGTATCAGCCTGGCGTTTCTGGAGGATTTGAGCAGCAACCTGGTGCTGATTTTCCAGTATGCCTCGGTGTTCTTCCTGTGCATTCTTGTCGCCAGTTTGCTGATGCTGGCGCTGCTGGAACGAAAAATGCCGTGGCACAACAGCCATAAACAGGAAAAGCTGCCCTCACGCCTGCATATGGCACTCGAATCGCTCAAGCTGTGCGGTGTGGTGCTCGGCGGCTTCCTGCTCGGCCTGACGCAGTGGCAATGGCTGCAGTTTGCCAACAAAGGCAGCGAATACGCCTTGATCTTCCTGTTGCTGCTGGTGGGCATTCAACTGCGCAACAGCGGCATGACGCTGCGCCAAATCGTGCTCAACCGACGCGGCATGATAGTGGCCGTGGTGGTGGTGGTCAGTTCACTGGCCGGCGGTGCGCTGGCGGCGCAACTGCTGGGGTTGCCGATTAAGGCCGGGCTGGCGATGGCGTCTGGTTTTGGCTGGTATTCGCTTTCCGGCATTTTAATCACCGACGCCTATGGCCCGGTGTTGGGCAGCGCGGCCTTCTTTAACGATCTGGCACGTGAACTGGTCGCCATAGTGCTGATCCCCACTCTGGTACGTCGTAGCCGCTCCTCGGCACTGGGTCTATGCGGTGCCACCTCCATGGACTTTACCCTGCCGGTGCTGCAACGCAGCGGCGGGATGGAGATAGTGCCACCAGCCATCGTGCATGGCTTTCTGCTCAGTCTGCTGGCACCGGTACTGATCGCCCTATTCTCTTGATCTCTCTCCGGGGGAGCCCCCCCGGAAAGCGTAATAATTCCCATCCGCACGGTAAAATTGCGATAAATCAAACTTGCCCTTGGTAGCATCATAAAAGCCTTTTTAAGCCCCGGTTGCCGATCTATGCTCATAAACAGGCATCATAAATGCAACTTTAAAAAGGAAGCGATTATGTTTTGTGTGCAATGTGAACAAACCATCCGTACCCCGGCAGGCAACGGCTGCTCTTATACCCAGGGTATGTGCGGCAAAACGGCGGAAACCTCCGACCTGCAGGATCTGTTGGTCGCGGCGTTACAGGGGCTTTCCGCCTGGGCGCTGCAAGCCCGGGCGCTCGGGATCGTCGCTCATGATATCGACAGCTTTGCCCCGCGAGCTTTCTTCTCTACCCTGACCAACGTCAACTTCGATTCAGATCGCATCATCGGTTACGCACGTGAAACCATCGCCCTGCGCGAATCCCTGGCCACCCGCTGCCGTCTGCTGGATGCCAGTGTCCATGTCGAACACCCATTGGCCAGTCTGCAGTTGGCCGGCGATGATATGCCTTCGCTGCTACAGCAGGCCGCACAGTTTGCCCTGAATACCGATAAGGCCGAGGTCGGCGACGACGTGCACGGCCTGCGCATGCTGTGCCTGTACGGCCTGAAAGGTGCTGCTGCCTATATGGAACACGCCCACGTGCTGGGTCAGTCCAATGACCAAATCTACGCCGACTACCACGCCTTTATGGCCTGGCTCGGCACTCAGCCACATGACGTAGATACCCTACTGAACAACGCCATGGGCATCGGCAAAATGAACTTCAACGTGATGGCGATCCTCGATCACGGCGAAACTCAGGCCTACGGCGATCCGGTGCCAAGTGCGGTGAACGTGCGTCCGGTGGCCGGCAAGGCAATTTTGATCTCCGGTCATGATTTGAAAGATCTACGCATACTGCTGGAGCAAACCGAGGGCCAGGGCGTGAACGTTTACACCCACGGTGAAATGCTGCCGGCGCACGGCTACCCGGAACTGAAAAGATTCAAACATCTGGTGGGTAACTACGGCAGCGGCTGGCAGAACCAGCAGACCGAGTTCGCCAAATTCCCCGGCCCGATCCTGATGACATCTAACTGCATTATCGATCCGTATGTCGGTAACTATGGCGATCGTATCTGGACGCGCAGCATCGTCGGCTGGCCAGGCGTCAACCATCTGGAAGGGGACGATTTCAGCCAAGTGATCGCTCAGGCACAGGGCATGAGTGGTTTCCCCTATACCGAAATCGAACATATGATCACCGTCGGCTTCGGCCGCCAAACGCTGCTCAATGCCGCCGATACGGTGATCGACCTGGTAGCACAAAAGAAACTGCGTCACGTCTTTTTGGTCGGCGGTTGTGACGGTAGCCGCGACGAGCGCAGCTATTTCACCGACTTCGCCCGCAGCGTTCCGCAAGACTGCCTAATAATGACGCTAGCCTGCGGAAAATACCGCTTCAACAAGCTGGATTTCGGTACCTTGGAAGGCTTGCCACGCCTGCTTGACGTCGGTCAGTGTAACGACGCCTATTCCGCCATCATGCTGGCGGTCAAACTCGCCGATACCCTCGGCTGCTCGGTCAACGAACTGCCGCTGAGCCTGGTGCTGTCGTGGTTTGAGCAAAAAGCGATCGTCATCCTGCTGACGCTGCTGTCATTGGGGGTCAAAAACATTGTCACCGGGCCGACCGCGCCAGGCTTCCTGACCGACAACCTGATGGCGATCCTGAACGATAAATTCGGCATGCGTCCGATCACCACCGTTGATCAGGATCTGCAAGCCCTGCTCGGCTAATGCCGCTGTTTCTCGGGGCTGCCGATGTTGGCCCCTTTGCTTTTGAGGTGCCCCATGACCCAACCCAGTCCACTTTGCCCCAACCGTATGCAGGTGCATTCGATCCAGCAGGAAACCGCCGACGTCTGGACACTCAACCTGATCTGCGATGTTTTTTACCCTTATCAACCCGGCCAGTTTGCGCTGGTCAGTATCCGTAATAGCGAAGACACTCTGCGCGCCTATACGCTGTCCTCCTCACCCGGCCAGAGTCGTTTTCTCAGCATCAGTGTGCGTTGCCTACCGGACGGCGCGGGTTCACTCTGGCTAACCGGCGAAGTCAACCCCGGCAACACCCTGTGGCTGTCCGATGCGCAAGGCGAGTTCAGTTGTGAACAACATCCGGCGAACAGCTACCTGATGCTGGCGGCCGGTTGCGGCGTTACGCCTATTATCTCCATGTGTCGCTGGCTGGTGGCGAACCGCCCTACCTGTGATATCGCGGTGATCTTTAACGTACGCACTCCCGCCGATACCCTTTTTGCCGAGCAATGGCGCAAGTTGTGCGCCAGCCACCCGCAACTGCGACTGACGCTGATGGCCGAACAGGATGTTCAACCGGGTTATCTTAAAGGGCGAATCAGTGCCGAAGTGCTGCGCCAGACGACGCCGGATATCAGCGAGCGCACCGTGATGACCTGTGGTCCTGCCCCCTATATGGCGCAGGCAGAACAGCTTTGCCTGCAGCTTGGCGTACCGGCCGACCGTTTCCATAAAGAGCAGTTCCATACCCCGGCAACCACCGATGGCGAACAGGGCGAAGGATTAACACTGCGCGCCGCCCACCCTCTGCGTGAGTTTCACGTACCAGTCGGCAGCACGCTACTGGCGGCAATGGAAGCTCACGCGCTGCCGGTCAACGCCGCCTGTCGCGCCGGGGTGTGCGGATCATGCAAAACCCGCATCCTCGAAGGTGACTACACCACCACCAGCAGCATGACCCTGACCCCGGCTGAAATCGCCCAGGGCTATGTGCTGGCCTGCAGTTGCCAACTGCAAGGTGACGTCACCCTCGCCTGAAATTTGCGCCCCGTCGGTCAGGATGGGGCATTTATCGGCAAGCATGCCTTCCCTTCCCCTTCTACACTTTTCCGGTTCCATCCGTGTTACTGCGTTTACTTGAGAAAGATTGATAAGTCATACCCAATAGATTTCATGTCACAGCTAGACGGCAAACGTGGGTATCCCCAGGAGCTGACTCAGGTCAGTGACTGGGGTGCACACGTGCAGCTAACAACGCTGTGGCTTGAAAGATGAGGGGACCTTTACAACGCTTGGGGGAATTATGAAGCAAACTATAGCCACACTGATCGCCAAAACGCTGGAACAGGCCGGTGTGAAACGCATTTGGGGCGTCACCGGCGATTCGCTCAACGGTCTCAGCGACAGCCTGCACCGTATGGGCACCATCGAATGGCTGGGAACCCGCCATGAAGAGGCCGCCGCCTTCGCCGCCGGAGCGGAAGCCCAGTTAACCGGCCAGTTGGCGGTCTGTGCCGGTTCCTGTGGCCCCGGCAACCTGCATCTGATTAACGGCCTGTTTGACTGCCACCGCAACCATGTGCCGGTGTTGGCAATTGCCGCACACATTCCCTCTAGCGAGATCGGCAGCGGCTATTTCCAGGAAACTCACCCACAGGAGCTGTTTCGCGAATGCAGCCACTACTGCGAACTGGTCTCTAACCCGGAACAGTTGCCCCGGGTACTGGAAATCGCCATGCGCAAGGCGATCCTCAATCGCGGCGTGTCGGTGATCGTCCTGCCGGGCGACGTGGCGCTGCGTATGGCACCGGAAGACGCCAGCATGGTGTGGCACACCCCGGCACTGCCGCTGGTGCAGCCGCCAATGAGCGAACTGAACAAGCTGGCGGAGACCCTGAACAAGGCGAAAAACATTACGCTGATGTGCGGCAGTGGTTGCGCCGGCTCCCATGACGAAGTGGTCAAGTTGGCCGAACTGTTGCAGGCTCCGGTGGTTCATGCGCTGCGCGGTAAAGAGCATATCGAATGGGATAACCCCTACAGCGTCGGCATGACCGGGCTGATAGGTTTCTCTTCCGGCTACCACGCCATGATGAACGCCGACACCCTGGTGCTGCTCGGTACCCAGTTCCCGTACCGCGCCTTCTATCCGACCAATGCCAATATCATTCAGATTGACATCAACCCCGGCAGCATCGGCGCACACTGCCCGGTCAATATGGCACTGGTGGGTGATATCCATACCACCCTCACCGCCCTGCTGCCGCAGATAGAACCAAAAAGCGACCGCACCTTCCTCGACAAGGCGCTGGAACACTACCACACAGCGCGCAAGGACCTCGACGGCCTGGCGACGGCCAATGATGATCAGCCAATTCACCCGCAGTATCTGGCGCAACAGCTCAGCCAGTACGCCAGCGATGACGCCATCTTCACCTGCGATGTCGGTACGCCCACCGTTTGGGCGGCACGCTATTTGAAGATGAACGGAAAACGTCGTCTGCTCGGGTCGTTCAACCATGGCTCGATGGCTAACGCCATGCCACAGGCGATTGGCGCACAGGCAACCGAACCGGACAAACAGGTGATCGCCATGTGCGGCGACGGCGGCTTCACCATGCTAATGGGGGATTTCCTGTCGCTGGCCCAACTGAATCTGCCGGTCAAGATTGTGATCTTCAACAACAGCGTGCTGGGCTTCGTGGCGATGGAAATGAAGGCCGGTGGCTACCTGACCGACGGCACCGATCTGCACAACCCTGATTTTGCGGCAATCGCCAACGCTGCCGGCATCAAAGGCATTCGCGTGGAGAAAGCTTCGGAGTTGGATGGTGCGTTGCAGGAAATGCTGGCGCATCCCGGCCCGGCACTGCTGGACGTCGTCACCGCCAAACAGGAACTGGCGATGCCGCCGCAGATCAAATTCGAGCAGGCCAAAGGCTTTAGCCTGTATATGCTGCGTGCCATTATCAATGGCCGCGGTGACGAAGTGGTCGAGCTGGCAAAAACCAACTGGCTGCGTTAATGACCCATCCCGGGTTCAACGATCGCTGTTCCCGGTATTTTTTCTCTGTTGCCATCAGAAAATCTGGCTATGATGAAAACCGCATTCTCTTTCACATTAGCTATCCCCAATAGATTTCAAGTTGCAGCTAGGCGACAAGCATGCTCACCCCAGTCACTGACTCAAGTCAGTGACTGGGGTGAGCATGTGTAGCCAACAACGCTGCGGCTTGAAAGATGAAGGGGATAAGGAATTTTTATGCTTATCGATCTACGCAGTGACACCGTGACCCGCCCCAGCGCCGCTATGCGCGATGCCATGGCCCAGGCGGAAGTGGGTGATGATGTTTACGGCGATGACCCTACGGTCAACGCTCTGGAGGCAGAGGCGGTCCGCCTGTCCGGTAAAGAGGCGGCGCTGTTCTTGCCAAGCGGTACCCAGGCCAACCTGGTGGCGTTGCTAAGCCATTGCCAGCGCGGTGACGAATATATTGTCGGCCAGCAGGCGCATAACTATAAATACGAGGCCGGCGGTGCGGCGGTGCTCGGCAGCATCCAACCACAGCCGATTGAAGCTAACCCGGACGGCACCCTGCCGCTCGATAAGGTCGCGGCGGCCATCAAACCCGACGATATCCACTTTGCCAAAACTCGCCTACTGAGCCTGGAAAACACCATCAGTGGCCGCGTGCTTCCGCTGGAATACCTGCAGCAAGCCTGGCAGTTCAGCCGTGAACATCAGTTGGCGTTGCACATCGACGGCGCACGCATCTTTAACGCCGCCGTCGCGCTGAACCTGCCCTTAAAAGAGATTGTGCAGTACTGCGACACCTTCACCATTTGCCTGTCGAAAGGATTGGGCGCCCCGGTGGGCTCCTTGCTGTGCGGCAGTGAAGCCTTTATCCAGCAGGCCCTGCGCTGGCGTAAAATGACCGGGGGTGGCCTGCGCCAGGCCGGTATTCTGGCCGCGGCCGGTCTCTATGCGCTGGAGCACAATGTCGAACGCCTGCGAGAGGATCACGACAATGCCAAATGGCTGGAGCAGCAACTGCAACAGATTGGCGTTGAGATTGTTGAACCGGGCGCGCAAACCAACGTATTGTACCTGCGCCAGTCACCAGAGCTGGCAGCCAAACTGGGTCCCTGGATGCGTGAGCGCGGCGTGCTGATCAGCAGTGGGCCACTGACGCGCATTCTGACCCACCTTGACGTCAGCCGTCAGGATTTGCAGCAAGTGGTCGATTTATGGCAGCAGTTCCTCAGGCAGCACGCCTGAGTTCCGAATCTCCCTGACATCACCGTCAGGGAGATTCACATCAGTTACCGAGAGCGGCCACGAAGCGACGGGTGATCTGCTGCGGACGAGTAATGGCCCCGCTTACGGCCTGGCGGTGCAGGAAACGGCGAGCGCTACCCTGCCGTTACTGCTGTAAATCAAAGTATCCAGCGGCCATAAACCCAGTACCAAATCGCCAGCGTCGCCACAATGTTCAGCACCACGCTGACGATAAAAACGCTTTTGAACGGCTGTTTCTGGGTTTTATGGCGAAATACCTGCTGCGCAACTATCGCCCCTACCCAACCGCCCACCAGCCCGAACACCAGCAGCGTGCTTTCCGGCACCCGTTGCCAGCTTCTGCGTGCAGCAAACTTATCCGCACCATAGACCACCAGCGTCAGCAGGTTAGCCAACAGCCACCACATCCAGATCGGATGCAGGAAAAACAAACTGGCGATCAGCGCCAGCCCCAACAGGGCATAACAAACAGCATTGAGTTTCATATTTTCCGGCTTAGCGCAGACAAACGGCGGATAGTGTGACGTCCCCCGCAAGCGGATGCAATGCCCGCATAACCATACAAAAAGTGCATTTAAACCACGAGTTTGGCATCCTGTGACTATGCTAAACAGACTTTCACCGCAAAGGTGGCGCTAATGACAGCTCAACGCGTACTGGTTCTTGGAGCCAGCGGCTATATTGGCCAAAACCTGATCCCCCATCTGATCGAACAGGGACATCACATTACCGCCGCCGCACGTCGCATTGAATGGCTGCAGGAACAACACTGGCCGCAGGTTAACTGCCAATATGTCGACGTTTACCGACCGGAAACCCTGACCGCCGCACTGTGGGAGATCGACGCGGTTTATTATCTGATCCACGGTATGGGCGACGGCGATGATTTTATTGAAAAGGAACGCCAGGCCGCTGAAAACCTTCGTGACACGCTGCGCAATTCCAGCGTCAAACAGGTGATTTTTCTCGGCGCATTGCAGCCCGAGGGCGACAGCTCGCCACACCTGGTGGCACGCAAGTTGACCGGGGAGATCCTGCGTCAGAGTGGTGTTCCCGTCACCGAGCTAAGAGCCAGTATTATTGTCGGCCCAGGATCGGCCGCATTCGAAATCATGCGCGATATGGTGTACAACCTGCCGGTGCTTACGCCGCCGCGCTGGGTACGTTCCAAATCGTCACCGGTGGCGTTGGAAAACCTGTTGGTGTATCTGGCCGATCTGCTGTCACATCCGGCGGAAGAAAGCCGCATTTTTGACGTCGCCGGCCCGGAATACATCAGCTATCAAACCATGTTTGAACGCTTTATCGCCATCAGCGGCAAAAAACGTTGGCTGATCCCGATCCCGCTACCGACCCGTTTTATCTCGGTCTGGTTTATCAGCATGATCACCTCAGTGCCCACGTCTATTGCCAGCGCACTGATCCAGGGATTGAACCACGATCTGCCCGCCGACGGTAAACCGCTGCAGGCGCTGATCCCGCAAAAGCTGCAAACCTTCGATCAGGCGGTGACGGCCACCCTGCAACGCGAAGAAGAGGTGGTCGATTCCGCCGACTGGGGTTACGACCCGGAAGCGCGGGCGCGCTGGCGGCCGGGCTATGGTTTTTATCCGAAGCAGGCGGGTTGCTCGATAGAAACCCAGGCATCCAGCCAGGCTCTGTGGCATACGGTGCAGCAACTGGGTGGCAAAGAGGGCTATTTTTACGCCAATATCCTGTGGCAGATCCGAGCACGTATGGACGATATGATTGGCAATCGCGTGGTTTATGGCCGGCCACAGCGCGACACGCTGGAGGTTGGCGACGTCGTCGACGGCTGGAAGGTGATCACCCTCAAGCCACAACGACAACTGGCGTTGCTATTCGGCATGAAAGCCCCTGGGCTGGGTCGGCTGACCTTCACCATCAAAGATCACGGCGACCATCGGACCCTGGATGTACGGGCCTGGTGGCACCCCGCCGGGTTTAGTGGGCTGCTGTATTGGTTCGCCATGATGCCCGCTCATCTGTTTATTTTTCGCGGTATGGCCCGGCGTATCGCCAGGCTGGCTGAAGAACACCCGCGCAATCAGCCTTAACCATACCCTATAGCTTTCAAATTGCGGCTAGGCGCCTAGCTGCGGCTTGAAAGATGACGAGTATAGTGCTCATTTGTCGATCAACCGCACACTTTGCTGCTGCGGTTAGGTCCTTTCCGATTGCATAGAGCACGAAATAACGGAAGAATGGCATCTTATTTGCTGGAGCGCCGCTGAAGGCCGTCAGCATTCTGATTTTTGGTGAGAATAGAGTTCGTTATGAAGGTATTGGTCACCGGTGCAACCAGTGGGTTAGGCCGTAACGCCGTTGAATATCTGCGCCGTCAGGGCATCAAAGTACGCGCCACCGGTCGCAACCAGGCGATGGGCAGTCTGCTGGAAAAAATGGGTGCGGAATTCATTCATGCCGATCTCACCAATCTGATCTCATCGCAGGCCAAAGCCATGCTGGCCGATGTGGACGTGCTGTGGCACTGCTCCAGTTTCACGTCTCCCTGGGGTACCGAAGAAGCCTTTGAACTGGCTAACGTGCGCGCTACCCGTCGCCTGGGCGAATGGGCGGCGGCCTACGGCGTTTCGCAGTTTATCCATATCTCTTCGCCAGCGGTTTACTTCGACTATCATCACCATCGCAACGTTACCGAAGACTTCCGCCCTGTACGCTATGCCAACGAGTTTGCCCGCAGCAAAGCCGCCGGTGAACAAGTGATCCAGCAGTTGGCGCTGTCCAATCCTCAGACCCACTTCACCATCCTGCGTCCTCAGGGGTTATTCGGACCGCACGACAAGGTGATGCTGCCGCGTCTGTTACAGATGATTAAACGTTATGGCAACCTGCTGCTGCCACGCGGCGGTGCCGCGCTGGTGGACATGACCTATCTGGAAAACGCAGTGCACGCTATGTGGCTGGCGACCCAGAAAGAAAATACCCCGTCGGGCCGCGCCTATAACATCACCAATCAGCAGCCGCGTCAGCTACGCAGCGTGGTGCAGCAATTAATCGACGAGTTGGGCATGAAGTGTCGGATCCGCTCGGTACCCTACCCGATGCTCGACATGATGGCGCGCGGCATGGAAAAGCTCGGCAGCAAAAGTGAAAAAGAGCCGGTGCTGACCCACTATGGCGTCGCCAAACTTAATTTTGATCTGACGCTGGACACCACGCGCGCCCAGCAAGAACTGGACTATCGACCCATTATTTCGCTGGATGAAGGTATCTCGCGCACCGCCCGCTGGCTGAAGGATCACGGCAAGCTGCACGGTCTGTAATTAACGGGCAGCGCCATATTTCAGCAACAGCGCGTCGACAATCGCCTCACTCTCCGCATCCGGCTCACCGCGATAATCGCTGGGTCGGAAATGCATCTGAAACGCCGCCAGCACGTTTTTTTGCTGTCTGGCATCCCAGCGCGCATCCATGCCATAACCGTAACTCGCCAGCTTGGCCATCAATGGTGCCAGCGGCACTTCGGCATACTTATCCCGCCCGGCCAAGAATTTCTGCACCTGATCCTCATCCGGCCAGGCACCTATACCCGCCTGCGCCAACTGTTGCCAGGGGAATAGCGGACCTGGATCCTGCTTGCGCTGCGGCGCAATATCGCTGTGCCCCACCACGTCCGTTGGCAAAATACCGTAGCGCTGGATAATATCGCGGCTCAGTGGGATCAACAGGGCAATTTGCTGTGGCGTATAAGGCTGCCAGTGGGTAAACAGCAACGTGCGGTTGAACCCGCGATTAACTATCTCAATACCGATAGAGGTGTCATTGAGGTTGGTTCTGCCACGCCAACTACTGGCTCCGGCATGCCATGCTCGCAGCGCTTCCGGCACCAGTTGGAATGCCACCGGTTTTCCCTGAGCCATCAGCGGATGCGCCGGCAACAAATAATGTGCGCTGACGTGTTCATCCGTCAGGGTTTTCAATGAGGAATGGAAGTCTTCGGCAGTGTAATGCATCACCAGAAAACGAATGCGCTGGTCTGTGCCCTGAGCCTGATGCAGAGTTTCAAGCTGATAGCCACCATGATCGACGAGGCTGTCCTGCGGCATGCTTTGGCAACCTGCAAGCAGCGCTGCGGCAAATATCCCTGGCCAAATTTTCACGAATCCCTCCTGCGGTTTAAATACGCCAATTTGTAACTCGGATTGATTAACTTGCATCCAATAATCAACTTATTCAATTAATGATGACAGACTGGCCAGATGTGCAAGTGAGTGTTGCTCTACGCTGGCAGACTCTATGGCAGATGGTAGCTTCATAATATTACCTGTGCTGAAAAAAGTGAGTCACCATGTTCAAGCCAAACTCCCTCACATGGCTGATCTGCCTCGCCATGCTGCCGCTCAGTGGCTGTGACCAAAAGACCGTGGCGAACGCGATGGGGGCAACCCCGGCGTCCGCAACGTCCTCCCCTGCAGCGACGGCCTATACCCCATTGAGGTACCAACGGCAGTTGCCCGTCAGCCAATGACAGCCCCGAACTTTACCCATATAGGGGCAGTCACTACACCACATGTAGCGGTACCTTCAGCAGGCAGCCCATATACCGACGGCTAAACCGATCGCCCATACGGCACCCGAGGCCAACGTTTTCCGCCCACAGCAAATGCAACAACGGCCAAATACCCTGAAGCCGCATAACGCGCCGCAGCCGTTCCACCCACAGCAAGTTCAACAGGTGCAACATCGTCCTGATCCGGTAGCCAAACCGCAGGAACACCGCCCAGTCAAAATTGAAGAACCTAAAGCCGGATAATAAGAGGACGCCCCGGCAAAAACCGGGACGTCAGAGGAAAGGATTAACGACTGATTTTCACTGCGGTACCGCTGACGGTGACCATCAACATGCTGCTGTCTTTACCCACGGTTTCGTAGTCGATATCAATACCGACCACTGCGTTGGCGCCCAACTCTTGTGCCTGCTCTTCCAGCTCCTTGAAGGCGATCAGACGCGCTTTACGCAGCTCTTTCTCATAAGCCCCGGAACGGCCGCCGACGATGTCACGCACGCCTGCGAAGAAATCGCGGAAAATATTGGCACCCAAAATAGCCTCGCCGGTGACAACGCCGCAGTATTCGGTAATGGTAAACCCTTCCAGGGTCGGGGTGGTTGAAAGCTGCATCAAAACTCCTTGCTTGATTGATTCATGGTATTAATCTGACCATCGTTTTAGCATTATGTTCTGTCTTGAAATGGCACGCACTACGAATGCAAGGCCTGAAATCGCATTTATACTGTAGGCTAGTGGTCTTCATGGTAGAGACTTTCACATAAGGTAATGAGATGAAAACAAAAACGATTGCGGCTGTTTTTCCCTTAGCGCTGTTACTGAGTGCCTGCACCACCGTTGAACCGGCATTCAAGGATATCGGCACCCGTACCGGCGGTTGTGTGGAAGGCGGCCCGGATGCGGTCGCACAGAAATTTTACGATCTGCGCCTGCAGCAAGGTGCCGGAACCGCCCTGCCGGACAGCAACCGTCTGGCACAATTGCAGCCTTACCTGAGTAAAGTACTGTACCAGGATCTGGTGACGGCTAACCAGAACCCTGGCAAACATCAGGTCACCGGCGATCTGTTTACCGGCAATGCCCAGGGGCCGACCAGCGCTACCGTCGCCAGCGCGTCGACCATTCCTAATACCGATGCCAAAAATATCCCGTTGCGCGTTCAGCTAAGCTACCAGAAGGATGGCGGCAGCGCAGTCAACTGGCAGGATGAAGTGCTGATGGTGCGCGAAGGCACCTGTTGGGTCGTGGACGATATCCGCTATCTGAACGTACCGCCGCACGCCGCCAGCGGCACGCTGCGTCAGGTATTGGAAAACCAGTAAGCCAACTCAACCACCGGTGCCCTTGGGTTCCGGTGGTTAGATAAAGACTTTGATTGCGCGCAATATTTGTTCAATTTGAGAAATTTCGCTACCTGCCTCACAGCATGCACGACAAATCCCCCCTTCGAACCTGACTCGCGGTATCTTGTGCTATCCTTTTACTATTCTGCCGCGCAGTAATAAATTTTAACGCACAAAGATTGCATAAGTATTCTGTGGAAGTTAACATTCGCGGCATCAATATCTATTCAATTCTGGCGCATGAGCATTCAACTTAACGGTATCAACTGCTATTACGGCGCACATCAGGCGCTGTTTGACATCA
Organism: Serratia sp. NA_112.1; assembly: GCF_052691715.1. NCBI lineage: Bacteria > Pseudomonadati > Pseudomonadota > Gammaproteobacteria > Enterobacterales > Yersiniaceae > Serratia > Serratia sp. NA_112.1. The sequence continues at coordinate 768,063 of NZ_JBQZFO010000001.1, read as the reverse complement.
CGCTGGATTGCCCAGCAGGGGAAACCTTAGTGCTGCTGGGTCCAAGCGGCGCGGGGAAAAGCTCGTTATTGCGGGTATTAAACCTGTTGGAAATGCCGCGTTCGGGCCAGCTGCAGATCGCCGGTAACCAATTCGACTTTAAGCAGGCTCCGGGCGAAAAAGCCATTCGCGAGCTACGTCAGAATGTCGGCATGGTATTCCAGCAATACAATCTCTGGCCTCACCTCACCGTAGTGCAAAACCTGATCGAAGCGCCTTGCCGCGTGCTGGGCCTGACCAAGGCTCAGGCGATGGAGCGTGCCGACAAGTTGCTCAAACGTCTGCGTCTGACCGACTTTGCCGATCGTTTCCCGCTGCACCTTTCCGGCGGCCAACAGCAACGTGTGGCTATTGCCCGCGCGCTGATGATGGAACCGCAGGTATTGCTGTTTGATGAACCGACCGCCGCGCTAGACCCTGAGATCACCGCCCAAATCGTCAGCATCATTCGCGAATTGGCTGGCACCGGGATCACCCAGGTGATCGTAACCCACGAGGTGGAAGTGGCACGCAAAACCGCCAGCCGCGTGGTATACATGGAAAACGGCCACGTAGTGGAACAGGGCGATGCCAGCCACTTCAAGAGTCCACAGACCACCGAGTTTGCCAATTACTTATCACACTAACAATTTTACTTGCTGTAATTTGGGGAGTTTGCGATGAAAAAACTAATAATCGCCGCCGTTCTGGCTAGCATCAGCGTTTCCGCCTCTGCAGCCGAAACCATCCGTTTCGCTACCGAAGCTTCTTATCCTCCATTTGAGTTTATTGACGCCAGCAACAAGATCCAGGGCTTTGATGTCGATCTGGCCAATGCGCTGTGTAAAGAGATCCAGGCCGAATGTACTTTCACCAATCAGGCTTTTGACAGCCTGATCCCGAGCCTGAAGTTCAAGCGCTTCGACGCGGTGATGGCCGGTATGGACATCACGCCGGAGCGTGAAAAGCAGGTGCTGTTTACCAAGCCGTATTACGATAACTCAGCCCTGTTTGTAGCCCAAAAAGGCAAGGTGGCTGACGTAGCCGCGCTGAAAGGCAAGAAAGTGGGCGTGCAGAACGGCACCACCCATCAGAAATACCTGACCGATAAGCACCCGGAAATCACCACCGTGCCTTACGACAGCTATCAGAACGCCATTCTGGATCTGAAAAATGGCCGCGTTGATGCGGTATTCGGCGACACTGCAGTGGTCAACGAATGGCTGAAACAGAATACGGTTCTGGCCGCCGTGGGCGACAAAGTGACCGATAAAGACTACTTCGGTACCGGCCTGGGCATTGCCGTTCGCCAGAAAAATACCGATCTGCAAGGCAAGTTCAACGCCGCTTTGGACAAGATCAAACAGGATGGGACTTACGAAACCATCTACAAAAAATGGTTCCAGCAGTAATCAACTCTGATGAATGAAATTCAACCTTTAGCAAGCGCCGCCGGGATGACCGTCGGCCTTGCCGTTTGTGCCCTTATCCTTGGGCTGATCCTGGCGATGCTGTTTGCCGTCTGGGAGTCATCACGCTGGAAAGTGGTTAGCTGGCTCGGCACCGCCTGGGTCACTGTGTTGCGCGGCCTGCCGGAAATTCTGGTGGTGCTGTTCATCTATTTCGGCTCATCGCAGCTGTTGTTGATGCTGTCCGATGGCTTCACCCTGAACCTCGGCCTGTTCCAACTGCCGATCCAACTGGCGATTGATAACTTTGAAGTCAGCCCGTTCCTGTGCGGCGTTATTGCCCTTGCCCTGCTCTACTCGGCCTATGCGTCGCAAACGCTGCGTGGCGCGCTGAAGGCCGTGCCACAGGGTCAATGGGAGTCCGGTCAGGCGCTGGGAATGAGCACCGCGGCAATCTTCTTCCGCCTGATCATGCCGCAGATGTGGCGTCACGCGCTACCCGGTCTTGGCAACCAATGGTTGGTATTACTGAAAGATACCGCGTTGGTGTCACTGATCAGCGTTAACGATCTGATGCTGCAAACCAAAAGCATTGCCACCCGCACCCAGGAGCCTTTTACCTGGTATGTGATAGCGGCGGCGATTTATCTGGTGGTCACCCTGTTCAGCCAGTACATCATTAAACGCATCGAACTGCGCACCACGCGTTTTGAGCGGGGGCCATCCTGATGTTTGAGTTCTTGCCGGAAATTATCAAAGGGCTGCACACCAGCCTGACGCTGACCATCACCGCGCTGATCGTGGCGCTGGTGCTATCACTGGTGCTGACGGTGATCCTGACGCTGAAAACGCCGATCCTGACGCCGTTGGTAAAAATCTATATCACCCTGTTCACCGGTACGCCGCTGCTAGTGCAGATCTTCCTGATCTACTACGGCCCCGGTCAGTTCCCGGCGATCCGCGAGTATCCGTGGTTATGGAATTTGCTGTCGCAGCCGTGGCTGTGTGCGATGATCGCATTGGCGCTAAACAGTGCCGCCTATACCACCCAACTGTTTTACGGGGCGGTACGGGCGATACCGGCCGGCCAATGGCAATCTTGTGAAGCCCTCGGCATGTCGCGTTCGCAGTCGCTGCGTATCCTGCTGCCGTTTGCCTTCAAGCGTGCGCTGTCGTCTTACTCCAACGAAGTGGTGCTGGTGTTCAAAAGTACCTCGCTGGCCTATACCATCACCCTGATGGAAGTCATGGGCTACAGCCAGTTGATGTATGGCCGTACCTACGACGTGATGGTGTTTGGCGCTGCCGGACTGGTGTATCTGTGCGTCAACGGCTTGCTGACGCTGCTGATGCGCTTGGTCGAGCGCCGTGCATTGGCGTTTGAACGTCGCAACTGAGTCAAGCGATACTCTCAAAGCCCTGCCATCGCGTGGGGCTTTTTTACACCCGAAACAAATTTTTAATCATTTATATTGCATATTAATTCATTAAGTGGCAGGGTTAACACCAACCGACAGCCGCCAAAACCCCTGGGTTATTGTCAGTAAAATCAAGCGGTGACGAGATAAAAACACGCAGACTTGCAGACAGGAGCTTTAAGCATGAAAAAACTATTGCTGGCCGCCACAGTATTAGCAGGCATCACCTTTAACGCCAGCGCAGCCGAGACCATTCGTTTCGCCGCTTCCGCCACCTACCCGCCGTTCGAGTCGCTGGATGCCAACAACAAGATCGTGGGCTTTGATATCGATCTGGCTAACGCGCTGTGCAAACAAATGAAGGCCGAATGCACCTTCACCAACCAGGCGTTTGACAGCCTGATCGCCGCGCTGAAATTCAAGAAATACGACGCGGTAATCTCCGGTATGGACATCACGCCAGAGCGCAGCAAGCAAGTTGCCTTCACTCAGCCCTATTACGCCAACTCGGCAATTGTGATTGCCGAAAAAGGTAAATTCAGCTCGCTGGCGGATCTGAAAGGGAAAAAGATCGGCATGGAGAACGGCACCACCCACCAGAAATACATGCAGGACAAGCATCCGGAGATTAGCACCGTCTCTTACGACAGCTATCAGAACGCCATTCTCGAGTTGAAAAATGGCCGTATTGACGGCGTATTCGGTGATACCGCCGTGGTGAATGAGTGGCTGAAGAACAATCCTCAGTTGGCTCCGGTAGGTGAACACGTTACCGATGCACAATACTTCGGTACCGGTCTGGGTATTGCGGTACGTCCGGACAATCAGGCGCTGCTGGCCAAGCTCAACAGCGCGCTGGACGCCATTAAGGCCGACGGCACCTACAAAGCCATTAACGACAAGTGGTTCCCTCAGTAGCCACAGTTCAGGGCGTGGAATACCATGCCCTGCTTACCAATGGAAAGATTTCCGGCTAGTACGTATCCCGTCTGGTCTATCGCGTCATCGGCGAGGAGATTGGGTGCAGGTACTTTCGATAGGTCAACGTGAGCGCTCCGAGGCCTATACTTCAGCCAAAAAACGCTTTTAATGACGAACGAGCAGCGTCAGCACTTCGTAATGGGCGGTATGCGGGAACATATCAAACAGCTGTACGCGCTCGATGCGGTAATCCGGCAACATCTCAATGTCTTTCGCCATCGTCTCGGCGTTGCAGCTCGAATACAAAATATAGCCCGGTGCCATCTGGTTCAGATAGTCGCACAGTGCCTTGCCAATACCGCGTCGCGGCGGATTAACCAGCACCAGCTGCGGCACGCTGCCTTCAGCGGTAGCGAACCGGGTAGAATCTAGCGCCTGGAAATCGACGTGTCGCAAACCCAGAGTTTCCGCCGACTGGCGTGCACAGGCAATCGCCTCGGCGCTGATCTCGATGCCGGTCAGGCGTGTTTCCGGCAGTGCGCAATGCAGGCCAAATCCACCCACACCGCAGAACAGATCCCACATGCTGTTGATACCCAATACCCGCACCCAGTCACGGGCGGTGGCGTACAGTTCGGCAGCCACCTGCGGATTGGTCTGGAAGAAGCTTTGCGGACGGATATACAGCGGCACCTGATTAAATTGCTCTTCCAGCGCCTGTTGCTCGGTCAGTGGGATCTCGCGCTCCCCTTCCATAATCGCCATATGTACCGGCTGAATATTGGCAGAAATCACCCTGAGCTGCGGCAACTGCTGTTGCAACCACGGCAGTGCGGCACGCAACTGCGCCAGCTTGCTGTCCGAACGCAGCACGAAGCGCAGCATTACACCACCACTGTGGGTACTTTCAGTCAGTAATAGGTACTTCAGTTCACCGCGTTTACGCGCCACGTTGTAGGGCGTCAGGCCGGCGCGGGCGATAAAGCTTTTCAGCACATCAAACAACGGCGAGAAGCTGGCGGGATACAGCGGACAGGCGCTGAGATCCACCGCCGTGCCATCACGATACAGCATGCCCAGTAGCGGACGCTCTACGCTGCCGCTGACCACCATTTTGGCTTTATTGCGAAATGCGCTCTGCTCGCCGGCGACCGGCTGCAGCCACTGCGCAACGTCACGTTCGCCCAGCAGTGATTGCAGATGATGCTGTTTGTCCGTCAGTTGCTGCGGGTACGGCTTTTCCAACCACTGACAGGAACGGCAGGTGCCCGCCGTATACAAAGCGCATTGCATGAAGATAACCCTGAGTTCGGGGTGAATAATTAAGGGCGCAGAGTTTATCACTCTACGCCGTTAAAATCTCAATTGCGCGCGGCGAAATAATGGCGACTGGTAGCAGGAACAAACAATAATGCCAGGATGACGATATCAGGAATTTTTTGCAGGATCAGGACGTGCAGAATTTGGCCGCTGGTTTCACCTTCAACGGTAAACACCTCCGGCAGAAAACCGCCAATGGTGGCCAACAGCAGATAACCGACCACCAAGCACTGGCAGGCCACATAGCCCCAACGCCCCCAGTTGCGGCCGCGCATCACCGCAAAACCGCAACTGATTTGCAGGCACAGTAATACCAGGCCAGCCAAAAAGATCAGGGTGGAATCCCAGGCCTGGGCACTGGTGCTGACGAACTCCTGAGCGCCATCGACCCCCAGTTCCCCCAACAGCAACAGCACGCTGATGCACTTGATAGCCACCATCGCCGTTCCGGCCACCATCACCGGCACTGGCGCATCCAAATTCATTCTTATTCCCTGCCTGCTGTTCAGCATGTCTGACATGTCCATGTTCCGCAACAAAACGCCACCTATTCAAACTCATCCCACTCGCTTCAGCCCAATATTAGGGGAAACCGGGGGATGGGGTTCCCAGAGGGATGCCCCACCCCCGGGTCGCCCCGGGTATCTCGAACTTTTCAACGTTCAGGATCGGCCTATTCAGGTGGCATATATAAAGTCAGGTAATCAATTGCAATACCAATAATTGCAAAAATAGCAGGTTTAATCAGACTCAGCTACGGGCAGCCTTTTGTAATTCGCGCGATCGCTGTTTTTCCGAGCGTGCCATAAACCACCATGCAATCAGGCCGATAACGCCGACCACCAGCAGGATCAAACTCGCCAGCGCGTTAATTTCCGGATTAACCCCCATGCGTACGCTGGAGAACACCAGCATCGGCAAGGTGGTCGCTCCCGGCCCGGCGACAAAACTGGCAATCACCAGGTCATCCAGCGACAGGGTAAAGGCCAACATCCAACCGGCGATCAGCGCCGGTGCAATCATCGGCAAAGTGATCACGAAAAACACTTTCAGCGGTGTCGCGCCCAGATCCATCGCCGCTTCTTCGATAGAGCGATCCAACTCACGCAGGCGCGAACTGATCACCACCGAAACGTAGGCAGTACAGAAAGTAACGTGCGCCAACCAGATGGTGAACATCCCCCGTTCAGACGGCCAACCAAAGGCATGCCCCATCGCCACAAACAGCAGCAGCAGCGACAAGCCGGTGATCACGTCCGGCATCACCAGCGGTGCCGTCAGCATAAAGGCAAAACCGGTTGAACCACGAAAACGGCCAAAACGGACCATCACCACTGCCGCAATTGCCCCCAGCACCACCGCGGCGGTCGCCGAGGCGGCGGCGATAGTCAGGCTGAGCCCGACGGCGCTGATCATCGCCGAATCATGGAACAATTCGGTATACCAGCGCGTTGACCAACCGGCCCACACCGTCACCAGTTTGGAACTGTTGAACGAGTAGATCACCAGCATCAGCATCGGCGCATACAAGAAGGTGAAACCCAACACCAAAATAGCGATACGCCACGGCGAACGTACTACCGGCAAGTTGTTCATCCCTGCCCCCCCATTTCCTTGTTCTGATGCTTGTGGAACCAGAGAGTCGGTACGATCAACAGCAGCAGCATGACGGTAGCCACTGCCGAGGCTACGGGCCAGTCACGGTTATTAAAGAACTCCTGCCACAGTACCCTGCCGATCATAATACTGTCCGGCCCACCCAGCAGCTCCGGGATCACGAATTCACCGACCGCCGGGATAAACACCAGCATCGAGCCGGCAATAATCCCGCCGCGGGTCAGCGGCATAATCACGCTGAAAAAGGTTTTCAGCGGTTTAGCCCCCAGATCCAGCGAAGCCTCCACCAGTGAATAGTCCAACCGCGTCAGCGCGGTATAAATCGGCAGCACCATAAACGGCAGGTAGGAATACACCACGCCGATATACACCGCCAGATTGGTATGCAGGATCACCAACGGCTGATCGATCACCCCGGTCCATAACAAGAAGTTATTGAGGATGCCGTTATTTTTCAAAATGCCCATCCAGGCGTAAACGCGGATCAGGAACGAGGTCCACGACGGCAGGATCACCAACAACAGCAAAATATTGCGGGTTGATGATTTACTGTGCGCCACTGCCCAAGCCAGCGGGTACCCAATGATGAGACAACAAACCGTCGATACCGCCGCCACCTGCAGTGATTGCAGATAAGCGTCTATATACAGCGGATCGTCGGTCAGTTGCAGATAATTGGCAAAATTGAGCGCGATGTCCAGCTTACCCTCTGCCCAGCTCATTAGGTCAGTGTAGGGCGGGACCGCCAACGCCAGTTCCGCCAGGCTGATCTTGAACACGATCAGGAACGGCAGCAGGAACAGCAACGTCAACCACAGCAGCGGCACCGCGATCACCAGTTTGCGACCATGGGCCATCTGCAGGCGCTGGAAAACGGCTTTTAGTGGGCCGGGCCCTTTGGCCGGCGGCTCCGGCGGTGTGTGTTCAGCAAGCATTGCCATAATGATTATTCCTCACCTTCTCGACTCACACCGTCAACACGACACAGCTGTCAGCTTCCCAGCACAATCGCACTTCGTCGCCCCAGGTCGGCATCCCTTTGCGGAAACGGTGACCGTTTTGCAATTGGGCGCTAATAATTTGGCCGCTGAGCAGCTTCACATGGTAGATAGACAGGTCACCGAGGTAGGCGATATGTGCCACTTCCCCTACCGCAAAATTGCAACCATCCTGCGGAACCTCTTCGCACAGCATGATTTTTTCCGGCCGCAGCGCGACCTGGATCGGCACGCCGTCCACTACCGAGGCGTCGGAGTCCACCTTAATCGCATGACGTAAACCGGGACTTTGCAGGATCAAGCCATCGTCATGGCGCTCTTGCAGCACACAATCAAAAACGTTGACCGAGCCGATAAATTCAGCGCTGAAACGGCTGTTCGGATGCTCGTAGATCTCTTCCGGCTCGCCGATCTGCACAAATTTGCCACGGTTCATGATGGCGATGCGCCCTGCCATGGTCATCGCCTCTTCCTGATCATGCGTGACCATCACGCAGGTCACACCAACCCGCTCAAGAATATCCGTCACTTCCAGCTGCATGCGGTCACGCAGCTTTTTATCCAGCGCACCCATCGGCTCATCGAGCAGCAGCAGTTTCGGCCGTTTGGCCAGGCTGCGTGCCAGCGCCACCCGCTGGCGTTGACCACCGGATAGCTGGTGCGGTTTACGCTTGGCGAACTCCTGCATGTGCACCAGTGACAGCATTTCCGCTACCCGATCGGCTATTTCCGCACGCGGCATTTTGTCCTGTTTCAGACCGAAGGCGATGTTTTGCTCTACCGTCATATGCGGGAACAGCGCGTAGGACTGGAACATCATATTAATCGGACGCTGGTAAGGGGGAACATGCGACATGTCCTGCCCATCGAGCACAATCTGCCCTTCCGTCGGCTGTTCAAAACCGGCCAGCATGCGCAACAACGTCGACTTCCCGCAGCCAGATGGCCCCAGCAAAGCGAATATTTCGCCTTTATAGATGGTCAGGCTGACGTCTTCGACCGCGTTTTGACCGTCAAAGGTTTTGGTGAGGTTACGGATTTCCAGCAGAGGGGTGAAGACCTTCTGCGACTTGGCTTGAGGACGAGGGATGACGTCGTTCAATCGGGGGGCTCTCCGGTGCAAACAGTACAAAAAACCACGGCGATTGCCATGGCCCAAAATGGCAACGCAGGCGGGGAGCACCCGCCTGCTGGTATGATACCGGGCTCAGCGTACTGAGCCCCTAGCCATCATCCTTCAAGCTGCCTCTGTGTTGGCTGCACCCGCTCACCCCAGTCACTTAGTTGACTAAGCTCCCAGGGATTTACGGCCTTGCCGCCTTGATGCAACTCGAATTATTTAGGGTATGTCATTTCCCGCTTTTAACTTTAGTCCAGGCGCGGGTAATCACACGATCCAGCTTCGGCGACTGCACGTTCAGCGTAAACAGCTTGGCGCGCAGATCGGCCGGTGGGTACACGTTCGGATTGTTGCGGACTTCGGCATTGACCAGCGGTGTAGAGTCCTTCACCGCGTTGGCGTAATACACGAAGTTACTGATCCCCGCCATTACGTCAGGCTTCATCAGGAAGTTCAGGAACTGGTAGGCAGCGTCCTTGTTTTTGGCGTCAGCCGGCATGGCGAACATGTCAAAGTAGGTCAGCGCCCCCTCTTTCGGGATTGCATAAGCCACGTTCACGCCGTTCTTAGCTTCTTTGGCACGGTTGGCCGCCTGCATCACGTCGCCGGACCAGCCGATCGCTACGCAGATATCACCGTTTGCCAAATCGTTGATATACTGGGAAGAGTGGAAATAACGGATGTTCGGCCGCAGCTTGAGCAACAGATCGTTGGCCGCACCTGTGTAGTCTGCCGCGTTGGTGCTGTTGGGATCTTTACCCAGGTAGTGCAGCACGGTGGCATAGACTTCGCTTGGCGCATCCAGGAAGGAAACACCGCAGCTTTTCAACTTCTCGAGGTTTTCCGGTTTGAGGATCAGATCCCAGCTGTCAACCGGAGCGTCTTTGCCCAGCACCGCCTTCACCTTGTCGACGTTATAGCCGATGCCGGTAGTCACCATCAGATAAGGGATACCGTACTTGTTGTCCTTGTCATTGTGCGCCACCAGTTGCAACATCTCGGGATCAAGGTTTTTGTAGTTCGGCATCTTGCTCTTGTCGAGCGGCTCGAAAATACCGGCCTTCGACTGACGCTCAAGGAAATTGGATGAAGGTACCACCAGATCATAACCGGTGCTGCCCGCCATCAGTTTGCCTTCCAACACTTCGTTGGAGTCAAAGACGTCGTACACCACTTTAATGCCGGTTTCTTTCTGGAATTTGGCCAAGGTGTCCGGCGCGATATAGTCGGACCAGTTATAGATGTGCAGCGTTTTTTCCTCGGCTGACGCCGTGACGCTTGCTGCCATCAGCAGGCCGGCAACCACACCCGATAACCACTTTTTACGTTGGGTGACCATCCGTAACTTCCTCCAAAACAGGGGTGAATCATAGAATTGAACTTGTACCGCAAACGATACAAAACCTTTCCTGATCGAGCGCAATCGTTGCAACCGCGGATTGAATGTCTATGCAGTTGATTGCATACACCTTTTTCAGGTGCCCAGCCCGCATGGTCACCAGGGGAATCGCAAGCCCTTAGCAGAATCAGCAGCATAACCGCTGTTGCCACAACGCACCAGCCTCCGGGGATAAAACCGGCTTTTATCGATTTTTTATGCAGTTTGTCTGTATGTGATACGCCATTAGTGGCATAAACGAAGAGGAATATCTGGCAGCAAAGTGTAAAACACAGAATATATTATTGCGGAAGGGAATAACGACAGCATGCCGCCAGAGGGACGGCACGCATCATGTACAGAGGGGATCAGTGCAGCATTGGCAGGCGGTCAGGCGCAGCCTTGTTATCTTCTTCGTCACCCATAAACAGCAGATCGTTCGCCCGGGCCTCGAGGATCACCATCGAGATTTGCTCTTCGCCCTGCTGCATAAAGTGGGTGAACTGCTCCAGCGTGACGCCAACGGCAATGCTCAGCGACTGGCAAACGATCAGTTTCGGCAGATTGTCGTCCTGAATATCAACAAACGCTTTAATAGTCAGCGAACTGGCGTTGATCTGGCTGAGATCGGCCACCAGCGGGATCAAGGATGTCGGCTTAACTTCGGCCAGCGCAGAGAACAGGATCACGTTGTCGACCAGATCCAGCTTGGCATCAAACACGCCATCGAAATTTTGCATGTGCGGCAAGTGCAGCGCCTGACAGGAATCGCACTCAAAGAATGAAATGCCCGATTGATCCAGCCAGCGTCGCAGCAACGCCAAATCAGGGACAATGAGTGAATCCATAATACCAGCCTCACAATATTCAAAACGCGAAAAGGCGCATAGCTTACGGAATATTGCCCCGCGACGCCACGATCAATGCGGCTTAATTCGCTATTAGGGTAAATATGGTCGACAAAAAGCCACAACTCCAGCCCCAAAATGGCGAATTTTTACGGCAAACTTATCCGCCCGATTTCAGCCTGAAACCCGGCCTGCCGCGCTGCTCAATATACTCGATCATCCTGCCGGCGATATCCAACCCGGTGGTGCTTTCCACCCCTTCCAACCCCGGAGAAGCATTAACTTCCATCACCAGCGGGCCACGGGCCGCACGCAGGATATCCACCCCGGCGACATCCAGTCCCAGTGTGGTGGCGGCCTTGACCGCAATCGCCCGCTCTTTGGCAGTGATGCTTACCTTGCGGGCAGTGCCACCACGGTGCAGATTGGAACGAAACTCCCCGGGTTTGGCCTGCCGCTCAATGGCTGCCACCACTTTGTCCCCCACCACCAGACAGCGCACATCACTGCCCTGCGCCTCGCGAATATATTCTTGCACCAGAATATGGGCGTTAAGGCCGCGAAAGGCATCAATCACGCTTTCCGCCGCCTGGCGAGTTTCCGCCAGTACCACGCCAATACCTTGCGTACCTTCCACCAGTTTGACCACCAGCGGCGCGCCACCAACCAGTTCGATCAAATCGCCGGTGTCGTCGGGCGAATGCGCAAAACCGGTGATCGGCAAATCGATCCCCTGCCGCGCCAGCAACTGCAGCGAACGCAGCTTGTCGCGCGCACGGGTGATCGCAACCGACTCATTAAGCGGATAACTGCCCAACAGTTCAAACTGGCGCAGCACTGCAGTGCCATAAAAGGTAATGGCGGAGCCGATGCGTGGGATAACCGCGTCGTAACGCTCCAATTGGCGGCCGCGGTAGTGGATAGTCGGCGCGGCTGGGTTGATGTTCATATAACAAGAGAGTGGATCGATAACCTCGATGCTGTGGCCGCGCTGTTCCGCCGCCTCCACCAAGCGTTTACATGAGTACAACGTTCCATCGCGCGAAAGAATGGCAATTTTCACTCGTCACCCCAAAAAGGCAAGCACCTGTCTGGCAGGTATGTCTCCGGTAGCCATTATTCAGGCACGCGGCTCACTGTCGTTTTTATCTTCAGGCAAATCTGGCTTGTGCCTATCGTTCTGCGGCGGCAGACCACCGCGCATCAATGGGCCAAATCCTTGCACCACCCGCCAAACCAGAAATGCCGCCGCCGGCACCATCAGCGCCACGCCGAGGAAAATCATTCCCACCGCCGCCTGCTGTGAGGCCAACCAGCCGGGTAATTGAACGTGGCTATGAATGCTCAAATAGGCCAGCACCAACAACAGCATGCCCAGCCCTTCCAAAACCAGCACGGTACGCGGTAAGTCACCGAATGAACGCATATTTTTCTTCTCCAGAAGTTCTGCCTCCAGTGTAGTGAATTCCCATCGGCGGCGACACCCCCGGCGGCTTAATCGGTTACATGAATCAGATTAACAGGTAATTCCTGCTTTTTTTTCGCCGAACCAACGGGCATAGTAAGCGCTATCAATGCGGGTAATGTTCAGGCTCAAGTCTTTTTCGACTGACAGAAAGTCATTGCAGTTGCGATCAAATTATTGAATATCAATCTAAGGAGTGTTGCATGTTTGCAGTTATCTTCGGGCGCCCAGGCTGTCCTTATTGTGTCCGTGCGAAAGAGTTGGCGGAAAAACTGACTGAAGAACGTGACGATTTCAACTTCCGTTATGTTGATATCCACGCTGAAGGCATCACCAAGGCCGACCTGGAAAAAACCGTCGGCAAGCCGGTAGAAACCGTACCGCAGATTTTCCTCGATGAGAAACACATCGGCGGCTGCACCGATTTCGAAGCCTATGCCAAAGAAAACCTGAATCTGTTCCAGTAAGACTCAGGCAGAAAGACGAAAAGGCGCTAAATGCGCCTTTTTTATTGCCATTAGCCACGATGACACTGCCGGTAGGTCTGCAACAGGCTGCGCGCAAACAAAGCCAGCAACGCCCCGAACACACACCAGAACACCGCGCTGGTGGCATAAGCCAATTCCTGCCAAACCGAGGCAGACGGCGTTAGCCAGAAATGGCGGATGATCAGACACAGCGGCAACGCATACAACGCCCCGAGTAACGGGCAGAGAATGCGTTTTTTGCTCGATAGATAGCTGGCGACCACGCCGGGTATCACAAACAACAACAGGCCGGTCTCCCCCCTGTGTTCATGATCCGTGCTGCCAAACACCCCGCTCTGCTGGCCGAGATACACCAGGCTGAACAGCAGAAAACAGCTTAAAATCCCCCACCAATACCGTTCATTCGCCATGCCCCCTCCCCCCTTTAACCTCATTACCACACCGTAGAAATCAGCCGTGCCACAATGCCGATGACGCTTGGTCGTAAACCGACAACGCTAAACTGAACTTTTTCCTTGGCCTTAAGAGAGTTAAATGCTTTCGGCAGGGCATGAACCCAGCTTTATGCTGGCTGTCACGCGCCATAGCGACTAGAATAAACGCCGCCGATCGATGCTTCGAATCGCCTTTCGCTGGTTAGTTATTTATGAAGTCGCTTTTTGACTGAATTTATATCTTATATTTATCTATATCAAGCACTTACTGGTAAACAATAAGTTATCCTACGTGAACATAAACGTCGCTAGTTTGTTAAACGGTAACTACATCCTGTTACTGTTCGTGGTACTCGCGCTGGGGCTGTGCCTCGGTAAAGTCCGTCTGGGCTCCGTTCAACTCGGTAATTCCATTGGCGTTTTGGTGGTTTCGCTGCTGCTCGGCCAACAACACTTCGCCATTAACACTGAAGCGCTGAATCTCGGCTTTATGCTGTTTATTTTCTGCGTTGGCGTGGAAGCCGGACCAAACTTTTTCTCGATATTTTTCCGCGACGGCAAAAATTACCTGATGCTGGCGCTAGTGATGGTCGGTTCCGCGATGGTGATCGCCATCGGTCTGGGCAAACTGTTCCATTGGGATATCGGGCTTACCGCCGGTATGCTCGCCGGCTCAATGACCTCGACCCCGGTTCTGGTTGGCGCCGGTGATACACTACGTAATACCATCACCAATGGCCCGGCACTGCTGGCAGCGCAGGATCATCTGAGCCTTGGCTACGCACTGACCTACCTGATCGGTTTGGTGAGCCTGATTTTCGGCGCGCGCTACCTGCCCAAGCTGCAACACCAGGATCTTTCCACCTCTGCCCAACAGATTGCCCGCGAACGCGGCCTGGACACCGACAGCCAACGCAAGGTTTACCTGCCGGTCATCCGCGCCTATCGCGTTGGTCCCGAACTGGTGGCCTGGTCCGATGGCAAAAATCTGCGTGAGCTGGGTATCTATCGCCAAACCGGTTGCTATATCGAACGTATCCGGCGTAACGGTATTTTGGCTAACCCGGACGGCGACGCGGTCTTGCAGGTGGGTGACGAAATTTCGCTGGTCGGCTACCCCGATGCTCATGCGCGACTGGATCCCAGCTTCCGCAACGGCAAAGAAGTCTTCGACCGTGACCTGTTGGATATGCGCATCGTTACCGAAGAGATTGTGGTTAAAAACAGCAATGCGGTGAACAAACGCCTGAGCCAGTTGAAGCTGACCGACCACGGTTGCTTCCTCAACCGGGTGATCCGCAGCCAGATTGAAATGCCTATCGACGACAGCATTGTACTCAATAAAGGCGATGTACTGCAGGTCAGCGGCGACGCCCGCCGGGTGAAAAGCGTGGCGGAGAAAATTGGCTTTATCTCGATCCACAGCCAGGTGACCGACCTGCTGGCATTCTGCGCCTTCTTTATCATCGGGCTGTTGATTGGCCAGATCACCATTCAGTTCAGCAATTTCTCGTTCGGCATAGGTAACGCCGCCGGTTTGCTGATGGCCGGCATCATGCTCGGCTTCCTGCGCGCCAACCACCCGACCTTCGGCTACATTCCGCAGGGGGCGCTGAACATGGTAAAAGAGTTTGGCCTGATGGTGTTTATGGCCGGTGTCGGCCTGAGCGCCGGTGCCGGTATCGGCAACAGTCTGGGTGCCGTTGGCGGCCAGATGCTGATCGCCGGGCTCATCGTCAGCCTGGTGCCGGTAGTGATTTGCTTCCTGTTCGGTGCCTATGTACTGCGCATGAACCGTGCCCTGCTATTCGGCGCAATTATGGGGGCCCGTACCTGCGCCCCGGCAATGGAAATTATCAGTGATACCGCACGCAGTAACATTCCGGCGCTGGGTTATGCCGGCACCTACGCCATCGCTAACGTATTGTTAACCCTGGCGGGCTCGTTGATAGTGGTGTTGTGGCCGGGGATCCTCGGCTAACTGATAAGCAACGAAGATGAATCAGTGGCAAATATATTTTGAAATTTTTATCGCCGGCGAGAACTTTCCTTTCCGGGGGTAGTCTGAATTAGTGCCACTGCTTTTCTTTGATGTCCCCATTTTGTGGAGCCCGTTAGTCCCGCCTTTTTAGGTTCAAGACTAGCGGGTTTTTTATTGCCATAAAATTATGAGCATATAAAACAACAAGTTACACAGCATAGTGTTGTCCGATGGCGACAAAGTGGCGACGGCCGTTTTGCGGACACAAAAAAACCTGCTTTCGCAGGCTTCAGATTGATGACAAACACCCGAAAAACGTGGTTTTCGGATGTTTGGGGTAAATCAGAAGATATAATCCTTTGTTTTTATTCGCTCTCAGATCAGAACTTTTAACCGCAGTGGACTTTGTCATCAATCTGAGCCGCCAGTGATTGGCGGCTTTTTGTTGCCGGTAAGTCAGGAGTGTTTTTCTATGACCAGATCAACGCCTTCATTCAGCAGTTCATTAATTGACTGCCCGGTGGCCTGTGCCGTGATCGCTAACGCCTGATGACGTTCTGGCGACAACCGGGTGGTCACTTTACCGCTGTACGATTTGTAAGGCGCAATGCCGTCTTTTTTGCACTCATCCAAAAAGACCGTCAGCGAAATAGAGCCTTCTTTTTTCAACTCTTCAACACTGTAGGCGTAGAAGTCAGCGCCGCCATTCAGTCCGACAAACTCCCCCCGGAACATTTCAATTTCAGGGTCAAAGGTGATGACGGCAACGTGGCCGTCGATTTTCAGTGTATTGTTCATCATGGTTTAATTCCTAAACTATCCAACCAGATCCGTATGAAGTTTACCGCCCCCTTGTCAGTGGTAGGTCTGGGGTGTGGTCGGTGAAAGATTCGTTTCTCACCTTTCAACAGCACCGCGATCCTAGAACCTCCCCTTTCGTGAATCTCCGCCCCTAACGCGGTAAAAAGCGCCTCGATATCAGACCACTTTATAGAACCGTTGACAGGCCGGGAAAACACATCCGACAGCATTTTTTGGTGTCGTTTGTTCACGGGGCTTATAGTATCACTTTGCGACACCATTGTAAGTGTATTATGGTGTCGTTTTTTGGTGTCACATTTTGATATCGAAATGCATAGTGCTGTGAACTAAAACCAAAGGGATGTTTGAATACTTCGATAAATCGCCGCGATGGGCCGCTGACGGACAATTTGAAATGGTCTAAACACCGCTTGCGCGCAATGCTATCCCCGCCTCGCCAGCCCGCTTCGTGTGTCGCTTTTCATGCAGGTGCATGATCCGGCGCGATCCGCGCCAGTGCTGGCGCTTCGGGGGTAAAACTCACACCGGATCATCATGCAAATTCATGCACCTAATGCATGCATAGGGTATTTAGCTGTATTAGCTCAGACTTGAACTGGCAACATTGCCTAGCAGCGTACAATCAAAACTGATAGTCCGCTCTGAGCGAGAAGTGGACCTACTGGCTAAATCACGGAGCTCGCGCTAACTAACGGTCGCTGGGATTTTATAGGGGTGAATAGCCTGTATACCCTTGGCGGATCTAGTCCCGATAATCATCAAACACGGAAGCTACACGAAGCATGGGAGAGTATTTCGGCGGCTGGCTTTCGGCCTTCAGATTGCGTTTGACGGTATTGCGAGACACACCCAACTGCATGGCGATGGCTCGATGACTCATTCCCTGCTTGCGCAGGATTTTTATTTCCATAGCAGTTTTAAAAGTGACCATCAGCTCCCCCGTTGTCAGGAGAGCAGATTCACCTCTGGATCAGTTTTCAACCGTTGGGGGGATCACGTTTGCACCGTTGCTAACAGTTTTCTTACTTGTATCTGGAAATAGAGCGGTGGTGACGTAATCAACGAAGACTCTCAGCTTGGGTGAAAGATGCCGACTTGAAGGCCACAGCACCCGCAAGATGGTGTGGTCTTGATTGAATCCATCCAGTACGGATACCAAGCTGCCGATTTCCAGTTGTTGACGGATGGCAATGTCTGGCATACACGCGATGCCAAGACCTGACTCTGCGAAGCAAACCAGCGGTTCAAGTGTATTGGCCGTCATTGAACTGGCTAGATCAAAAGTGAGTATTTGGCCTCCGCGACTGAGGGGCCACTGGTCGACCTTGCCACTACTGGGGAATCGGTAGCGTAGACAGCGGTGCTGCATTAGTTCCTCGGGGGTATTCGGCACCCCACATTGTTCGAAGTACTTCGGGGCACCCACCATGATACGACGATAGCTTCCGAGCATACGTGCCATCAACCGGGAATCACTTGGCTCTCCCGTACGGATCACCGCATCAAATCCTTCCTCGATTACATCCACCAGACGATCAGAGCAGTCGATATCCAGTTCTATGTCGGGGTACTGACGTTTAAATTCGGCGAATTGCGGCATGAACAGTAGACCGACGGAAGGCAGGCTAACGCGAAGCTTGCCGCGAGGCATCTGGTTAGATTGTGCAAGCTCATTTTCCGCCGCCTCCACCTCACCCAGAATGCGCCTGCAACGCTCCAGAAAGAGAGCTCCTTCTGGAGTCAAAGTGACGTTTCGAGTCGACCGATGGAACAGTCGCGTAGCTAACCGCTCCTCCAAACGAGCGATAGCCTTGCTAACTGCTGATGCTGAGATGCCTAGTTGTTGCCCAGTAGTCGTGAAGCTGCGCGACTCACCGACGCGAACGAAGATATCGAGGGAACCAAGGCTTTCCATGAGCTTCCTTATTAAGGACTAAATTGTCATATATGTTGTGAATTATTGCCTATTTTTCTTCTTTTCGCCAACGAGCACACTGTCGGGTAGCGCTCTGCAAAGGGCTGAGACAACTTCGATTTGAGGAATTTTTTGATGCATACGACTACATCGGCTTCAAGTAGGAACACGGAGACCCTGCCTATCCCGGCACTGCTTGCCCTAGCGATGGCAGCCTTTATCACGCTGTTGACCGAAATTATGCCGGCAGGATTGCTTTCCTCCATCGCGGGGGGCTTGAATGTATCCGAAAGTTTGGCCGGTCAGTTCATTACTGCCTACGCGGTGGGGGCACTGGTCGCTGCTATTCCAGTGACAACCCTTACGCAGGGTAGGCGGCGGCGTCCTTTGCTGTTGGTGGCGATCTTTGGGTTTTCGGTTGTCAATCTCGTCACCGCGCTTTCCGATAGCTATAGCATCTCATTGGTAGCGCGCTTCTTTGCCGGTGTCTTCGGTGGCATTGTTTGGTCGCTGCTAGCCGGCTTTGCTGTACGCATCTCACCAACACATCTCAGCGGGCGGGCGATTGCGATATCCGGCGCTGGCGCGACCATAGCTTTGGTGTTCGGCGTACCGCTCGGCGCGTTGCTTGGTCGAACCATTGGCTGGCAAGGTGCTTTTGGTCTGATGACTGTCCTGGCACTGGCGCTCATTGTATGGGTTATCACTGTCGTTCCGGATTTTCCCGGTCAGACCAAGGAGCAGCGCCAGCCTCTTACAGGAGTCTTTCTAAAGACTGGCATTCGTGCCGTACTGTTTGTGGTCTTTACCTTCGTTGTCGCTCACAACATTCTCTATATCTACATTGAGCCCCTTCTCGAACCATCGGGCTTGTCCGCGGATGTAGATATTGTTCTGTTCGTCTTCGGAATAGGCTCAATCATTGGCCTGTGGTTCGTCGGCTCAATGGTTGATCGCCGACTGCAACTCCTTGCTGTTGCAAGCATCGTGGTCTTCACTCTTGCTTCCCTACTACTTGCTTTTTGGGGGGGCCTTCCAAAGATGGTTTATTCTTCCGTGGTGATCTGGGGAATGGCCGTTGGTGGATTTGCTACTATCACCCAAACGGCATTGTCTCGTTTTGCCGGTGAATCGGTCGATGTCGCGCAATCTATGTATACAACTGGTTGGAACACCGCCGTTGCCGCTGGCGGGATTGTCGGAGGTATTTTGCTGGATCGAACAGGCTTGGCGTCCTTTGCATGGGGTGTTATCGGACTTCTGCTCCTCTCGTTGTTAGGCACGATTCTCGCAATGAACAGGGCGTTATTGCAAAAGGCCTAAAACACGATGTGAGGAAATGTTTGGGCGCACAGATCCTTCTTCTCTGCAATACGCTCTACTTCAGCAAGCGTACTGTCGGAGGAGTATTACTTAAACCCTATGGCACCAGTTTGTATCCATAGGGTGATCTCATATTGGTGTTGGTAGCTTTAGTCACATGGATCGCTAGTACACATTATTTTCTGTGCAACAAGGTAAAGTCCCTTTGGCTTTTCTTGTCACCGAGATGATGATGCAACGCACCCTTGGTCAGATTTGCCAGTGCTATCATGTCATCTATGAAAGTCTCGGCATAACTATCGGGGAGCCCGTCGATTATGGGACGATAGCAGCCCTCTAGAAAGTCCGCTTTTGGCACAGAGCTGCCCTGTTAGGTTAAGCTCTGTGCTGTGACAATGTCAGATCAAGTCTGAGCTAATACAATTTTTTGCACAGATAAAGGTATGTATTGTGCTGAGGTAATCACCGCATAAAATCACGTTTGTCAGAACCAAAGGGAAAAAGAACCGCAGCGTCCCGATCAGCAAGGAGCTTTACAAAAAGCTGATCAAGATTGGAGATGGCCGCCTTTTCGGCGAGTGCTATTTTAAGTTTATGTCGGTTATCGAGGGCACTAGCATCGTGTTACCAAAAGGGCAGCTTACTCACGTATTGCGCCACACCTTCGCCGCTCACTTTATGATGTCTGGTGGTAACATATTGGTACTGCAACGTATCCTTGGACACTATGAAATCAAGATGACCATGCGCTACGCTCACCTTGCGCCGGAACACCTCGAAACAGCCCTGCAATTCAACCCGCTAGCGACCATGCCAAGTGGCGGCATAGGTTGGCAATCCCCGCATTTCCTCACCCCACACCGTAATAATAACCTATTGTAAAAACAATAAGTTATTGATTTTATTGTTGCTGTGAGGAAAGCGGGTTTTTTATTGCCTGAATAAACTCCACAGGGGCTAAATCACAGAGTTTGTGAGTAGCCAACCCATTTAGACATGTCCTGATGGGAGATATTTCCACCGCATACTACAATCCCGATGACGGCTTCAGCGGGAAGTTTGGGAGCAATGGTCATAGCCGCAGGTATCAACGTCCCGGACGCCAGTTCAACCCATAATTTTGCATCTTCGCCAAAGGCCACCATTCCCTCTATCGCGGCCTTATCCGATACCACAACCACTTCCTCGATATAAGCTTGAGCATGGGCCAGCATCACTTCATCAATGGCAGGCACACCGAGGGTAGAAATAATTGAAGTCACCTCAATGTTCACCGGCTTGCCGGCGCGCAATGCCTGGTGCATCGAACTTGCCCCAGAGGTTTCAACACCCCAAATTCTAATCTCTGGCTTTATGGCTTTTAGCGCAGTTGCCACACCGGCCAGCATACCGCCACCACCCACCGCAACCAGGACGTCGGTAAGCTCTGGGCAGTCGGCAATGAACTCAAGCGCCAAGGTTCCATGCCCTTCGGCGATCAGCGAGTCGTTGCAATCATCAATGACTACGTATCCCTGCTCAGCCAAAGCCTTAGCCCGCTCAAACGCAGCGTGAACATCAGATTCCACGATAACAGTACTGCCCAGTCCCCCCACCCGGTCGATGGCAGTTGCCGGGGCACTTTTCGGCATAATAATAGTGACATCAGCCCCAAAGATCTTCGCCGCCTCGGCTATCGCAATGCCAAAATTACCGCCACTCACCGCCACAAACCGCTTATCTTTCACATCATCCGCCAGGCTCAAAAACTTGTTAAGCACGCCCCGTGCTTTAAAAGAACCACCAAGCTGAGTGTTTTCAAGTTTCAGAAAAACCGGTCTCTGAATCTTTTCCGTCAATTTTGATCCAGGGATGGTGGGGGTTCGAATTACCTTTCCGACTAGCCGCTCAGCCGCTTCAGTTATGGCGCTAAATTCAATTAATTTTGTCATTTTTTCCCAGCCAGGTAGATTTCGTTATTGCACGCATAGCATTAAAGCTAACTTTTTAATCCTGCGGCCTTTATCAGTACTTGTTCTCTCCTCAAATTACAGACTTTCACCGTGGTTTTCTATTGATTAAAGCTATTATACGAGGCACAAAAAAACCCGCTGGGGAACGATTGCCAACAGCGCAACTCACTCCCCAAACGGGTTAATGCTCGGATAATAACTTAGCCGTGCTAATGGTTAGCACACATCAGCATTACTTCTGCTCAGCTTTGCTCACGGTGTCTTCGGCCTTCCACACGCGGTATTTCACTTCCACGTCTTTCGGTGCGTAGACCACGATTGGCAAGCGGCTGTTGTAACGTTGCATGGCAGCATCACCCAGGTTGGCAGCGATAAATTTCTGCTGTTTGGTCTTGTCCGGGCAAGCCATCATGGTGGAAGCAGGCTCAGACAGTTTTTCCAGCACCAGGTAGTCGTAGCCCCAACCGGAAAGGGTTTTGGTTTCCAGCGTGCCGCCAATCATGTGACGGTTGCAGTCCACTTCCAGCGTTTTGCCCATCAGCAGTTCAACCTTGAAATTCTCTTCGTGTTCCTGCTTCGGCAGGTAAATCACCTGACGGTTCATGCCCTTCTCAGCTTTCGGGTATGGCGCGACCTTTTCCAGCGGTTGCTTGCTGATATCGGTGTCCTCGGCAGAGGTGGCAGCAATAGCGCTGGCGGAAGCGACCATCAGCAGGCCGGAAAATATAACGGATGCCTTGTTCATGTTTATATCCCTACAATTTATTAAATACTCCGGGCATAAGCTAATACACTACCGGCTAGCTCGCCAGTAGTTTAATATTCTTTACAATGTATGGTGACTAGTGGCAATAACCCGCCACTGACCATTAATTAGGATAAATCATTAACGGGGTAAGTTTTTGGCGATATAAGCCTTCACCACCTGATAGACATAGTCCTGGCACGCCAGGCCAGTCTGTGGGTCGTATTTACCCTGATTGGTAATATTGTTGGACAACACGCGGATGCCGACAAAAGGAATGTTAAAGGAAGCGGCGATCTGTGCGGCAGAGGCAGTCTCCATCTCTTCAACCGAGGTATGGTAGTTTTCGTGGAAGTAACCAATGCGGTCCAGTTCGCTGTTCCACACATCGGCGGAACCGATAACCCCTTCAATCACCTTGCCCTGGGTATAGCTGCCCTTAACACTTTCAGCTATCGCCAAAAGTTTAGCATCAGCCGGAAACTGACGGATGGTATGGGCATTTTTATCTTCACCGGCACTGCCTTTCGAAGCCAGTAAATCCATCGGCTGCCATTGTCGCGAGTCACTGCCTTCCCCCGCCGCCTTCTTCGGTGTTTTAAACGCACCCAGACTGACCGAGTACTTGCCCAATACGATGTCGTACACCTTCAGTGCCGGATCGTGACCACCGGCGGTTCCCTGATTGATGATTGCTACCGGATGAAATTGGGTAGCGGCAATAGCCGTAGCGGCCGCTGCATTAGACATACCTTTCAGGGTTTCTGACACCACCACCGGATACCCATCCACCGTACCACGCCAGAAACGCCAGCCGCCAATCTGCTCTTCGCGCGGGTTTTCCAGGCGTTGGGCAAAACGTTCTGCCTCTACTGGCATCGCGCCCTGCACCACAATCGGCCCGGTAATCTGCGCTAATGCCAAGGGGGACAAAACCGCACTGCAGGCTGCCAATAACGCCAAATTCAATTTTATTGTCATCACTACATCATTCCAATAAAAGCAAACGATTACCTTAACCGAAAGTCTATAATCCGCCTATTGCTTTTCAATCCCGGTAATTTGGGCATTAAGGTTTTCTTAAGACAGAATTATTACAGTGGCAGCATCCGTTAATGTCACCGAGCCTGCGCGTGAACCCAAAACGTTCATTAAATCAATCCTCAACGACGCCCCAAATTAAGACTAACGCACTTTACTCACTGCCGGCATCCTTTTACCGTTGGCAGGTTTTGGGCTTGGTCGTCAGTGGCTTGTTGTTCCTTTGGCTGTCGCGTAACGAACAGCTGGACTGGGCTGTCAGCAATTACTGGTTCGATGTCACCAGCGGACATTTCCCCTGGCAGAACGATCGCTGGCTGGACTTGATTAACCACCGTTTGCTGAAAATTGGCGTGATTACCGGCGCAGTGCTGGCGCTGTTTTGGGGCATTTACCGCCGTAATCCGCGCATGATCGTCACCATGTTGCTGATCGGCATTGGTCCATTGGTGGTCGGTATTCTTAAAGCCACCAGCGCCCATTCCTGTCCCTGGGATTTGATCGAATACGGCGGCAAGGCGATGTCCTATCCGTTGTTCGGCGCAATTCCAGCAGAACCCGGTCCGGGTCGTTGCTTCCCTGGTGGCCATGCCTCCAGCGGTTTTGCGGTGATGGCACTGTTTTTCCTGTTTTATCCGCAACGGCCACGCCTGGCCTACTGGTGCTGGTTCGGCGGCATTGTGCTCGGCATGCTTATGGGTTTTGGTCAGGTGATGCGTGGCGCGCATTTTCTTACCCATAACCTGTGGGCAGGTTGGTGGGTTTGGCTCAGCCAACTGGCTGTTTATTGGATGGTGAGCGGGTATATCCGCCGCAAGACGAGGTAACTTTTATGGAGCAGTTGAATTATCTTCTTTTCGCCTGGATCAACGCGACCCCGGCGTCCCCCGAGTGGTTGATTGATATCGCCACCTTTTTGGCGCGCGATCTGATCGCTATCGTACCTATGCTGATCGTTGGGCTATGGCTGTGGGGGCCGCAGAATCAACTGGTGTCGCAGCGTCAAGTGGTGGCCAAGACGACAATTGCTCTGCTGTTCGCCATGCTTGCCTCCGCGACCATTGGCATGCTGCTGCCACACGAACGGCCGTTTGTGGCCGGTGTCGGTTATACCTTCCTGGCCCACGCGCCGGACAGCTCCTTCCCCAGCGATCACGGTACCGCTATCTTCACTTTCGCTCTGGCCTTTTTGTTCTGGCATCGGGTCTGGTCAGGCATTTTATTGCTGGCTGTCGCGGCCGGCATTGCCTGGTCGCGCGTCTATCTGGGCGTGCACTGGCCGCTGGATATGGTAGGCGGCTTCCTGGTCGGCCTGGTCGGTTGTCTGTTTGCTCAATTGGTATGGAACCTGTTTGGCGATAGCATCGCCGACAAGCTGACGCGCCTGTACCGCCTCCTGTTCGCCTTCCCGATCCGCAAGGGCTGGGTGAAAGAGTAAGCCTGTATTTTGGCCGGGGCAGCTCCGCCCCGGCTATCACACCACCCCGGTTATCACGCAGAACTCACGCGTTTTTCCCGCCCCGATCATCATTCTTGAGCTTTCACTCTGCCCTCGCAGGCTGCAGGTGGCCGGCTGAATGAACCTGAACAAGCGCTGATTTCCCTGCTGGGTGATAGGTCGCAGACCATAATTAAACTGCTCAGTGGAGAAGCGCGTAACATATCGTCTTCCTTTCGACGCCAACATATAGAATTCGGCCTGATCAACATACAGTGACAAGTCGTCCGAGCACTGCAGTCCTTCTTCGGTGAGACTCCCCGGTGGTGTCAGCGCTGACGTCGGCAGGTTCTGTCGGAAAACTGCCGTGGGAACACAGCCGTAGTTAAGCTGGCAAACATAACTTAGCGGCAGGGGGTGGTCGGCAAGATTGGTGATTTGCATATCAATGGAGAATTGAGCGCTGTCCGCCGTCAAACGGACCGCCGGACGCAGCCGACAAGGTTGATGGGCAGATTCCCCACGGCCATAAAGCGTCAGCGTATCGCCCTCAACCTGCAACCAGACAAACTGCATGTCTGTTAATACCCTCCCCTGTGGTGACCAATGTGAATGAAAGGCCACACTGCCCTCCGACCTACCCCCGAGAGTTTTGACACTGCGCCGGCCCGACTTCAATGAGTAGCCATCAAAATCAGCATCCCAAATCGTCAGCGCGCGGTAAGGCAATACTCGCAGTGAGCCACGGCGGTTTGCCAGCGCCAATATCGGCCCTGCGGCTGCACAGTTAACAACGGTGACTACGAATTCATCGTTACGGAAAACTTCATACGGTTGCGCTCCGAATTGCTCTGGCGCTAAATTTATTATCATTTCCATACTTTTCCCCCTGGGTGTTCACGCGAGCGATCCCGCGACCAACGCCTAAAATGTTACTTAAATAACATTCATATCACCCCATGTTATACGTTAAACAGCCAATAAACGATGATCTGGTATTCATTTTTAAACATCACTATGTTTACCGCCAGTTGAATGTTATTATTATAACATTAATCACATCCTGCTTTGATATAACCTTAATAAGGAATCGAGATGACTACCGAAAACATTGATTACGCCCGCTATGTCGATCACACCCTGCTGGCTATGGATGCCACTGAAGAGCAAATCGCCAAACTGTGTGAAGAAGCGCAACAACACAACTTCTACGCCGTCTGCGTTAACTCTGGTTACGTGCCATTGGCTGCGCACCTGCTGCAGGAAAGCGAAGTTAAAATCTGCTCGGTGATTGGTTTCCCGCTGGGTGCCGGCCTGACGGTCACCAAAGCTTTCGAAGCTAAAGCGGCCATTGCTGCCGGCGCGCAGGAAATTGACATGGTGATCAACGTGGGTTGGCTGAAAAGTGGCCTGCTGGATGAAGTTAAAGCCGACATCGCCGCAGTGCGCGAGGTTTGCGCGGCGATCCCGTTGAAGGTAATATTGGAAACCTGCCTGCTCAGCGATGCGCAGATCGTTCAGGTTTGTGAAATTTGCCGCGAACTCGATGTGGCCTTCGTTAAAACCTCTACCGGCTTCAGCACCGGCGGTGCTCGTGAAGAGCACGTCAAACTGATGCGCGCAACGGTAGGCAGCGAGATGGGTGTTAAAGCATCCGGCGCCGTGCGCGATCGCGCAACCGCCGAGAAGATGATTAAAGCAGGTGCAACTCGTATCGGCACCAGCTCTGGCGTAGCAATCGTTTCCGGTGATCAGGCTGCTACCGGCAGCTACTGATAACCTGAGGCGTCTGGGTTCCGGGCGCACGCCGAGATAATCTGATGCGGGGTAATAAGTTCAGCCGATGGCTGGACCGCTATTACCCCGCATTTGTGTGTTCAGCCCTGGAGAAACTCTCTTAACCCTGTGGGAAGACAGACTGATGGAAACGCGGCGCGAAGAACGTATCAATCGATTAGTCCAGGCGTTAAAGCGCTCTGACAAGATCCACTTAAAAGAAGCCGCCGTCCTGTTGGGCGTGTCAGAAATGACTATTCGCCGCGATCTCAGCGCTGAGCCGGCGGCCGTGGTGCTACTGGGCGGTTACGTGGTGGCCGATCCTCGCAGTAACGGCGTGACCCATTATTTTGTTTCCGACCAAAAAGCCAAGCAGGTCACGGAGAAACGCCGTATCGGCCTGCTCGCCGCGCAGCTTATCAGTGAAAATGACACCGTATTTTTCGACTGCGGCACCACTACGCCGGCGATCATCGACGCGATCGCTGACGACCTGGTCTTCACTGCAGTCTGCCACTCATTGAATACCTTTCTGGCGTTACAGGACAAACCGAACTGTAAGGTGATCCTGTGCGGCGGCGAATTCAAGCCGAACAACTACATATTCACCGCCGTCGGCCGCCACAGCGAGCTGGATCATATCTGCCCCAATATCGCCTTTATCTCCGCCGCCGGTTTGAGCCTGCAGCATGGCGCAACTTGCTTTAACTTTGATGAACTTGAGATGAAGCACCGGGCGATAATGATGTCACAACAAAAAATCCTGGTAGCTGACCACAATAAATTCGGTAAAACCAAACCCGCCTGCATCGGGCCATTGACCCAATTCGACCGAGTGATCACCGATCGTCAACCCGATCCCGAGTTTGCGGAGTTTTTCAGCGAAAAAGCGATCGCCATTCGTTTTTAATCTGCATCCTGCCGTCGACCCCGGTCGGCGGTGCTCTTCTATCTCCCCTTCTATCCCGGCAAGAAACTGGACAAATAATGCGCAATTGATTCGATTGTTTTATTATCCCTACCCAAAAATAGGTTAATAAATTGAAACAGTTCTGCAGGCTTATTCCTTATTCACAGATAAATCCTAGGGAATATTACTTTTACACTCTGCATAACAACGCTTTTATATGATAAATCGCAGTAACGTTCGCACGATAAATATCAACAATTGCGCAACTAACAAGCTTTAAATATAACCAATTCAGCTTATTTATATGATGAATGATTAAGCATTTTTATCCGCTAACCACTTAGCTAGTTTACTCGCGTTATTATCTGGAAAATCACAATAAATAAAATAAAAAACAATCAGTTAGTTGAAATTTCGCTTTAAATAGCAATGTGATCTGCGTCACTAAAACCGCTTATTTCGGGTTTTTAGCTAGATCCTAACTCACGCTTAAAATATATTGCTCGACTTGCTGACAATCGCAGCGTTTTATCTGGTTACAGATTGTTCATGCCAGATAAACTCTGAAACACTGATGAGAGCTAATTCAGCATTAAATTTTACACAATTGCGCAACACATGCATGAAAAACCAATAAAAACATATTTACCCGCACATATTGCGCATTTGAGAGCATGATCACGGTTGTTTCTACTGTAAATCGTTATCTTGCCGCCAACGAAAATCGGCAGGCAATGACCTCCCGGCAGCAGTACCGATACGATGCCCTCGACAGGCTAAATATCATTTGATTAATTATCCGGCATCGCTGCCAAGGGTAATTAGCCTATTAAACAACCAGGGGGACGCCAACCATCCCCGTAAGCAACATCTGATTCTTACCGATGCCGCCATCTGATATTGCGTCATTCGGATTTAACCTTAAGTTTTGATTTTAATTTTAAATTAGCGTGTTCACTTCGGAGATATTTATGGACACTACACAGACCGGCACTGTTGCCTCTGCGGCTTCTGGCTCTACCAGTACCTGGCGTAAAACCGATACCATGTGGATGTTGGGCCTGTACGGCACTGCTATCGGCGCGGGCGTTTTGTTTCTGCCAATCAACGCCGGTATCGGCGGGCTGATTCCCCTGATCATCATGGCCATCATCGCTTTCCCGATGACCTTCTTCGCCCACCGTGGCCTGTGCCGTTTCGTTCTTTCCGGTAAAAATGCCGGTGAAGACATCACCGAAGTCGTAGAAGAACACTTTGGTATCAGCGCCGGTAAGCTGATCACTCTGCTTTACTTCTTTGCCATCTACCCCATTTTGTTGGTTTACAGCGTCGCCATCACCAACACCGTCGACAGCTTTATTACCCACCAACTGGGTATGACTTCGCCGCCACGTGCCATCCTGTCGCTGATCCTGATTGTCGGCCTGATGACCATCGTGCGTTTCGGCGAGCAGGCTATCGTGAAGACCATGAGTATCCTGGTGTTCCCGTTTGTCGCCGTATTGATGCTGCTGGCTGTGTACCTGATCCCGAATTGGACCACCGCTATCTTTGATAACGTTTCTCTGTCCGGCGCAGGCACGGGTATGGGAAATGGTCTGGTTATCACCCTGTGGTTGGCAATCCCGGTGATGGTATTCTCCTTCAACCACTCACCAATCATCTCTGCTTTTGCGGTGGCCAAACGTGAAGAGTACGGTCAGGAAGAAGCCGAGAAGAAATGCTCGCGCATTCTGGGCTTCGCTCACATCATGATGGTGTTGACCGTAATGTTCTTCGTGTTCAGTTGCGTGCTGAGCCTGTCGCCTGAAAACCTGGCGGAAGCCAAGGCGCAGAACATCTCCATTCTGTCTTACCTGGCTAACCACTTTAATAACCCGATGATTGCCTACATCGCGCCGGTTATCGCCTTTATCGCCATCACCAAATCGTTCCTCGGTCACTACCTGGGCGCACGTGAAGGCTTTAACGGACTGATTGCCAAATCGATGAAGAGCCGCGGTAAAACCATCAGCACCAACAAGCTGAACCGTATCACTGCCCTGTTTATGCTGGTGACTACCTGGATTGTTGCGACCCTGAACCCAAGCATCCTCGGCATGATCGAGAACATGGGTGGCCCAATCATCGCCATGCTGCTGTTCCTGATGCCGATGTACGCTATCCGTAAAGTGCCGGCCATGCGCAAATACAGCGGCCACATCAGCAACGTGTTCGTGGTAGTGATGGGCCTGATCGCCATCTCCGCAATCCTGTACAGCTTCTAATCAAGACCAGCCGGCGCTATCTTGCGCCGGCTTTTCAGCACGGCCCCCTTTCCTGCATTAACGCCTAACACCTGAAGAAGGAGGCGAGACCATGGTCAGCGTTTTCGATATTTTCAAAATTGGTATTGGCCCGTCCAGCTCTCACACCGTCGGCCCGATGAAAGCCGGCAAGCTGTTTGTCGACGAATTGATTGCCAGCCAGCAGCTATTGGACACCACTCGCGTGGTGGTGGACGTCTACGGTTCGCTGTCACTGACCGGCAAAGGTCACCACACCGACATCGCGATTATTATGGGCCTGGCGGGTAACCTGCCGCACGATGTTGATATCGACGGTATCGCCGGTTTTATCCGCGACGTTGAACAACGCGGCCGCCTGTTGCTGGCCAAGGGCCACCATGAAGTGGATTTCCCGCTGCAAACCAGCATGAATTTCCACAGCGATAATTTACCGCTGCATGAAAACGGCATGCGCATCAGCGCCTTCGCCGGTGAACGACTGTTACACAGCAAAACCTATTACTCTACCGGCGGTGGTTTTATCGTCGACAAAGAACATTTCGGCCTGGCTGCGGCCAATCCGGTTCAGGTGCCCTTCCCGTTCAACTCGGCGCAAGACTTGCAGCAACATTGTAAAGACGCCGGTTTGTCGCTGTCTGGCCTGGTGATGCAAAACGAATTGGCGCTGCACAGCAAAGCCGAGATCGACGCGCACTTCGCTGACGTCTGGCAGGTGATGCGCGCCGGCATCGAACGCGGTATGAACACCGAAGGCCTATTGCCAGGCCCGATGAAGGTTCAGCGTCGCGCCGCTGCCCTGCGCCGCCTGCTGGTCACCGGCGACAAGAATAATATCGACCCAATGAACGTGGTCGACTGGATCAATATGTTCGCCTTTGCCGTCAACGAAGAGAACGCCGCCGGTGGCCGCGTGGTGACCGCCCCAACCAACGGTGCCTGCGGCATCATCCCGGCGGTGCTGGCCTATTACGACCAGTTTATTCGCCCGGTGAACCCTAATTCCTATAGCCGTTACTTCCTGACCTCTGGCGTCATTGGCGCGCTGTACAAGATGAACGCCTCTATTTCGGGTGCAGAAGTGGGTTGTCAGGGCGAGGTGGGCGTCGCCTGCTCCATGGCGGCAGCCGGTCTGGCGGAATTGATGGGCGGCAGCCCGGCTCAGGTTTGCATCGCGGCGGAGATCGCCATGGAGCATCACCTGGGGCTAACCTGCGATCCGCTGGCCGGTCAGGTTCAGGTGCCCTGTATCGAACGTAACGCCATTTCCGCGGTGAAGGCGGTCAATGCCGCACGTATGGCGCTGCGCCGCACCAGTGAGCCGCGCGTGTGCCTGGATAAGGTGATCGAAACCATGTATGAAACGGGCAAAGACATGAACGCCAAGTATCGCGAGACATCACAAGGTGGGCTGGCGATCAAGGTGGTAGCCTGTAACTGAATACCCTTCATACTTGAAGCTGCATCTGTGTTAACTGCGTGCGCTCACCCCAGTCACTTACGTGAGTAAGCTCCTGGAGCTTCTCGCTCTTGCCGCCTTGATGCAACTCCAATTATTTTGGTTATTACAAAAAGGGTGTAACTGAGTACACCCTTCTCATTGGGCTGCATTAACGGAGAAGTTAACCAAACACACTACCGAACCACTGGGTCAGCTTCATCATCACCATGTCCCAGATACGGCTGAAAAAGTTCCCTTCTTTCACTTCCTGCATCGCCACCAGCGGATATTGCTCAATGGTTTTGCCGTCGAGCTGGAAATCAATGGTGCCGACCACCTGATTTTTTGCCAACGGAGCTTCCAGCGTCGGCTGGTTCAGCTTGTAGCTGGCCTTCAGGTTTTTCATCTGCCCTTTCGGGATAGTGACGGCGGCATCTTTCGCTACGCCCAATGGCACTTCGCCGACGTCGCCAAACCACACTTTCTGGGTCACAAACGGCTTGTCCGTTTTGATTGGCGTGGCGGTTTCAAAGAAGCGGAAACCCCAGGTCAGCAGTTTTTCACTTTCACTAAAGCGGATACGGTCACTTGGCGCACCCAGCACTACCGAGATCAAACGCATTGGGCCGTCGGTAGCGGAAGCCACCAGGTTATGCCCAGCGCCACCGGTATAGCCGGTTTTGATGCCATCGACGCTCAGGTTGGTACTCCACAACAGACGGTTGCGGTTAACCTGGCGAATCTTATTGAAGGTGAACTCTTTTTCTTTGTGCAGCGCGTATTCATCCGGCACATCGCGGATCAGTGCCTGGCTCAATAGCGCCATATCGCGGGCGGTGCTGTACTGCCCTTCCGCATCCAGGCCGTGCACCGTCAGGAAATGGGTATTCTGCAGGCCCAGCGATTTGGCATAGTTGTTCATCAAGCCAACAAACGAATCCTGGCTGCCTGCTACGTAATCGGCCAGTGCGATGCTGGCATCGTTACCCGACTGAATGACGATGCCCTTGTTCAGTTCTATTACCGGTACCTGATCGCCCGGCTTGATAAACATCAGCGAGGAGCCGCGCAGCGCCGGGTTGCCGGTCGCCCAGGCGTCCTTACCGACGGTCACCATATCCTCAGGTTTAATCTTGCCGGCCTTGATTGCCTGGCCGATCACATAGCTGGACATGATCTTGGTCAGGCTGGCGGGGTCGAGACGGGTGTCGGCATTGCCTTCCGCCAAGATTTTACCGCTGTTGTAATCCATCAGCACGTAGGCCTTGGCGTCCACCTGCGGCGCCGCCGGCGCTTCGGCCGCCTGGACAACAGGCACGGCCAGCAACAGTATGCTGACGCTAAAAGTTAATTTTTTCAGTGTGGTAGGTAAGTTTCTTTTCATCATGACGTCGCCAGAGTGTCCATTCAAATCATTGAAATAGCGTTAACTTTCAAACATATTCACGTTTTCAGCCAACCAGCGAGAGTGGCCCGGCACGCATTTACCAACCGCAAACTCCCTGCGGCCCCATGACGGGTGAGCGGCGTACCGAAAATGCCCTTGCTGTGAGTTTATTAGATTCATCTTATTTTTGCAGGGTTTAGGATGAATTTTCATCATTTTTACATAACTGTACGCTGTTACGCGTAATTTGGATAAAAAGCCAGCCGTAAGTGTTTTTTTTATACTACCCACCGCTACACGGCTGCACATCTAAACTGCTGCACATCTGTGCCTCCATACGTCCAAATTGAATTAATATATTCCAAAAATGCATATTTAACGGTTATTTGTTCTTTTTAATGAGCTTATTGCCAGGGCTATCATCCAGATAACGGCTTTTAAACCGAATTATTTTGGAGGCACCCCATGGCCATATCCCATTCCGTCATCGATATGATCGGCAACACTCCGATGTTGGAACTGACCCAGTTCGATACCGGCCCCTGCCGACTGTTCGTCAAACTGGAGAATCAAAACCCCGGCGGTTCGATCAAGGACCGCGTGGCACTATCGATGATCGAACAGGCTGAGCGTGATGGCAGCCTGCAGCCAGGCGGGACCATCATTGAAGCCACCGCTGGCAATACCGGCCTGGGGCTGGCGCTGGTGGCCGCCCTGAAGGGATATAAATTGCTGCTGGTGGTACCAGACAAAATGAGCCGGGAGAAGATTTTCCATTTGCGTGCACTGGGTGTGGAAGTTTTGCTGACCCGCTCCGACGTGGGCAAGGGCCACCCGGCTTACTATCAGGACTACGCCAAACGCCTGGCAAGTGAGATACCTGGCGCGTTCTATATCGATCAGTTTAACAACCCGGCAAACCCGGCGGCCCATTCCCGCACCACCGCCCCGGAACTGTGGCAACAGATGGGCCATCAGGTGGATGCTATCGTGGTCGGCGTCGGTTCCGGCGGCACGCTGGGCGGTCTTAGCCACTATTTTGCCGAAGTGTCGCCACAGACCGAATTTGTGCTGGCTGACCCCGCCGGTTCGATCCTGGCGGACTACCTCGATAACGGTCAGATCGGTGAGGCCGGCAGCTGGCTGGTAGAAGGCATCGGTGAGGATTTTGTCCCGCCGTTAAGCGACTTCAACCAGGTGCGCAACGCCTATCGTATCGGCGATGCCGAAGCCTTCACCACCGCGCGCGATCTGCTGCGCAAAGAAGGCGTGCTGGCCGGTTCATCCACCGGCACCCTGTTGGCCGCCGCGCTGCGCTATTGCCAGGCGCAGACGGAATCCAAACGGGTGGTCACTTTTGTGTGCGACAGCGGCAACAAATACCTGTCTAAAATGTATAACGATCACTGGATGCTGGAACAGGGCCTGCTAAGCAAGCCGCAGCACGGCGATCTGCGCGATCTGATCGCTTACCGCCACGACGAAGGCGCGGCGGTGTCGGTGGCATCGGAAGATACCCTGGCTATCGTCCATGCCCGCATGCGGCTGTATGACATTTCACAGTTGCCGGTGCTGGAGGGCGATCGGGTGATAGGTCTGATCGACGAGTGGGATCTGCTAAATGCCGTGCAGGCAGATGCCAAACATTTCAGCCTGCCAGCCTCCCGCGCCATGACCCATTCGGTCAAAACCTTGCAAAAAGAAGCCAGCTATCAGGATTTGCTCGCCACCTTCAACCACGGCCACGTGGCGGTGGTGCTCGACGGCGAGCGCTTCCTCGGTCTGATTACCCGCACAGACGTGCTTAACGCCTGGCGCCAAAAATTACGTTAATAAGGATGATTGTATGACCAAGTTTGATACGTTGACCGTTCATGCCGGTTATACCCCGGACGCTACCGGTGCCGTAATGCCGGCTATTTACGCCACTTCCACCTATGCCCAACCGGCACCGGGGGAGCATACCGGCTATGAATATTCACGCAGCGCCAACCCAACGCGTACCGCGTTGGAGAGCGCCATCGCCGAACTGGAAGGCGGTAGCCGCGGCTACGCTTTTGCTTCTGGCCTGGCAGCCTGCTCGACGGTGCTGGAGCTGCTCGATCAGGGCAGCCACCTGGTAGCGGTTGACGATTTGTACGGCGGGACCTATCGCCTGCTGGAAAGGGTACGCAGCCGCACTGCCGGTCTGCGGGTTACCTACGTTTCCCCGGCGGACATTGCCGCTCTGGAGCAGGCGATCGAAGCGGATACCAAAATGATCTGGGTGGAAACGCCGACCAATCCGCTATTGAAACTCGCGGATCTGAGCGCCATCGCGGCGATCGCTAAAAAACACGGCTTGATCAGCGTGGCGGACAACACCTTCGCCTCACCTTATATTCAACGTCCGCTGGAACTCGGCTTTGACGTGGTAGTGCATTCTGCCACCAAATACCTCAATGGCCATTCCGACGTGGTGGCCGGTGTGGCTGCGGTAGGGAATAACCCGGAGCTGGCCGAACAGCTGGGTTTCCTGCAAAACGCGGTGGGTGGCATTCTCGACCCGTTCAGCAGCTTCCTGACACTACGCGGTATCCGCACGCTGGCGCTGCGCATGGAGCGCCACAGTAACAGCGCCCTACGCATCGCCCAGTGGCTGGAAAGCCAGCCGCAGGTAGAAGAAGTCTACTATCCGGGCCTGACAAGCCATCCGCAACATGGGTTGGCGGCAAAGCAGATGAGCCGCTTTGGCGGCATGATTTCGGTACGGCTGAAAGGTGACGATGCCTTTGCCCGCCGGGTGATCAAGCGTTCAAAACTGTTCACCCTGGCAGAAAGTCTCGGCGGTGTGGAAAGTTTGATCAGCCAGCCGTTTAGCATGACCCATGCATCGATTCCGCTGGAGCAACGGCTAAAAACCGGCATCACGCCACAGTTACTGCGTCTGTCAGTGGGTATTGAAGATGCGGAAGATCT
Source organism: Serratia sp. NA_112.1 (assembly GCF_052691715.1). NCBI lineage: Bacteria > Pseudomonadati > Pseudomonadota > Gammaproteobacteria > Enterobacterales > Yersiniaceae > Serratia > Serratia sp. NA_112.1. The sequence goes on along the minus strand of NZ_JBQZFO010000001.1, from coordinate 732,655 downwards.
GATCGCCGATCTGCAGCAGGCGCTGGCGGAGTAATCAAAAATAATCAGGGTCGAAAACGTGTTCGACCCGATTTAAGCCATTAGGTACTGCATGAGGTCTCAAGCTGCGAAAAACTCAGCTGCGGCAGCGGCTTCAATGTCAGTGGTGGCGTCATTATCCTGTTCCTCTTCATCGCCGACAAAAACCGGACCGCTATAAAGGCGAATGATCAGCATCGTTAACTCCTGGATGACCAGCGCATTAAACCTATAGTTACCACCCCATCAGAGACGACAGCCAATATTGTTGCGTTCTAAGTTATGCAAAGATTCAACAAAGTGTCGCAAAACTGTCATCAGGGTTTCTTATGCTCTGCGCAATTTGTTTGCCGCCACTGGCTGGCGGCTTACGCTATCCGCTATTCTGTATACACCCCCATTTCACTCCCTGCCTGCCGGAGAAATACTGATGGATTTAGCCTTATTCGACCTGGATGAAACCCTGATTGATGATGACAGCGCCAGCCTGTGGATGCGCTGGTTAGTCACCGAAGGGTTTGCGCCGGCGGAACTGGAACAGCAGGAACAGCAACTAATGCAGCTCTATTATCAGGGCAAGCTGTCAATGGAGGATTACATGCAGGCCACGTTGGCCCCGTTGGCCGGTCTGAGCACCCAGACGGTGGCCGGCTGGGTGCAGCGTTATATCCGCCGCGATATTCTGCCGCGAGTCTACCCGGCCGCCCGTGAACGCCTACAGTGGCATCGCGAACGCGGCGACTGCATCCTGGTGATTTCCGCCACCGGCGAACATCTGGTGAGGCCGATTGCCGAGCAGCTCGGGGCCGACGACGCGTTGGCGATCGGCGTTGAAATCATCGATGACCGTTTCACTGGCCACACCTACGGCACCATGACTTATCAACAAGGCAAGGTGATCCGCCTGCAGCACTGGTTGGCGCAGCACCCGCACCTGCATTTCGAACACTGCCACGGCTACAGCGACTCTCTCAACGACAAGGCGATGCTGGAGTACGTCGATAGCGCTACTGTGATCAACCCGGACACTGAGCTCAAGGCTCTGGCGATGGAACAGGGTTGGGAAATTTGCCGCTGGGAGCGTTAATGGCAACCCTATCGGCAAAAAATGCCTTCCGGTGTGACAACGCTCCCATTGTGGCGTACGAATAACAGCTTAGGTTTATTCACCCGTATAAAGAGGCGTTCTATGCTGACCATTTGGGGTCGTGAAAATTCGAACAACGTCAGAAAAGTGCTGTGGTGCGCCGCAGAGCTGGAACTGAACTACAGCCATATCAACGCCGGTGGCGCATTCGGCAAGGTGAACGATGAGCTCTACCGTTCATTAAACCCTAACGGCCTGGTGCCGTTGCTACAGGACGATGACTTCGTGCTATGGGAATCCAACACCATCGTGCGCTATCTGGCGGCAAAGTTTGGCAGTGAGCCACTCTACCCGCAGGATCTGCAGGCCCGCGCCAGCGCTGAGAAATGGATGGACTGGACCACCGCCACCATTGTCAGCCACTTTAGCGTGGTGTTCTGGGGCCTGGTACGCACCAAGCCGGAACTGCGCGACATGGCCAAAATTGAAGCGGCGATCGCCACGCTGGAAAAGCACTTCGACATCGTGGAAGAAACCCTGGGCCGCCAGCCTTATCTTTCCGGCCAGTCGTTCGGTATCGGTGACATCCCGCTCGGCAGCTTTGCTTACGCCTGGTTCTCTATGCCGATTGAGCGTCAACCCCGCCCGAACATGGAACGCTGGTACCAACAGTTAACCACACGTCCCGCCTATCAGCAGGGTGTGATGAGTGAGTTAACCTGATTCTCACGGGGCGCTTTTTACGACGCCCCAACTTTCAGCAGCTTACCGTCACTCTCATCCGTCAGCAGATAAAGATAGCCATCCGGTCCGGTGCGCACTTCGCGAATGCGCTCACCAAGATCTGCCAGCAGCCGTTCTTCCCCCACAATTTTATTACCGTCCAGCGTCAACCGGATTAACTCCTTTTGCGCCAACCCACCAATAAATAGCGAATGTCGCCAGACTGGGAAGCGTTGCGAGTCATAGAACGCCATGCCGCTGATACCAGGCGACACCGGCCAATAATGAAGTGGCGGTTCGGTACCGGCCACCTTCTGCCCTTGAGCCTCCGGGATCGCCAATCCGGAATAATTAATGCCATAGGTGGCGATCGGCCAACCGTAGTTTTTCCCCGCCTGAGGAATATTGATCTCATCCCCGCCACGCGGGCCATGTTCGTGCTCCCAGATGGCACCGCTCCACGGGTTCAGCGCCAATCCCTGTGGATTGCGCTGGCCATAAGACCAGATTTCTGGCCGCTTATCGGCCTGACCGACAAACGGATTATCCGGCGGTACTGCCCCCTCGGCGGTTAACCGCAGGATCTTGCCCTGCAGCTTGTCCAGATCCTGCGACGTAGGCCGCTGGTTATTTTCGCCCAGTGCGATAAACAGATATCCCTGACGATCGAACGCCAGCTTGCCACCGAAGTGATTACCGACCGACAGCTTCGGCTGCTGACGGAAAATCACCCTGAAGTTTTCCAGCCGCCGGCTGTCGGAGCTTAACTGACCGTAGCCCACCGCAGTCCCCGCCTTGCCATCCTCACCCGCTTCGGCAAAGCTGAGGTAAACCCGCCTGCTGTCGGCAAAATCCGGCGCCAACAGCACTTCCAGCAACCCCCCCTGCCCCCGGGCATACACCTGTGGCACGCCGCTAATCGGCGCTGACAGCCCTTTATCCTGCTGCCACAACCGCAGACGGCCCGGTCTTTCAGTGATTAACATTCCCCGATCGCCAGGCAAAAACGCCAGCGACCATGGGTGTTCCAATTTATCCTGTAATTGCGTCACCGTCGGCGCTGCATGCAGCAGCCCGCTCAATAACAGTAAAACAGTCATCACGGTCAATCGGGGCATGGCACCCTCCTGGCTAAAAACTGACCTGCTTAGTGTAGTCCAGTTGGCTGATTTCAACGTTTGTTTTAAATTTCAATATGTTGCATTTTCCACGGACTGTGCTTAAGTTAAGGGTTCACCCAGGAGAAAATATGAACATCACCGTTACCGAGGTACCTGACGAAGAAACCCTCAACGTTATCCGTTTGGGGCTGCGAGCCCATAATAGTCCTTATATTGACCCCACCCAACGCAAATCCCTTGCCGTCTATAGCCAGGACGAAGCCGGTCGGGTAGTCGCAGGCCTGACCGGTGAGACCTGGGGAAACTGGTTGAGCGTGGAATGGCTGTGGGTGGATGATTCACAGCGCGGCGGCGGGTTAGGTCGCAAGGTGATGCTGGCGGCTGAACAGGAGGCAAAAATGCGGGGTTGTCGTTATGTTCGCCTGGATACCTTCAGCTTTCAGGCGCGGCCCTTCTACGAGAAACTCGGTTACCAACTACAGATGACGCTGCAGAATTATCCGGTGGAACACGAATGTTACGTTCTCACCAAAACTCTTATTGAATAGCAGGTGGCTTGATGGAAAACGCAACCATGGTCGTGAATTGCGTGGCGTACAAGGCCGGTCAACGGCTGGGTGAAGTGACCATTGATGATATCAGCGAAGTGGTCAAACAGCCGGACACCTTCGTCTGGCTAGGGTTGTGGCAGCCGGAAGACGCCTTTATGCGCAAGGTTCAGGAGGAGTTTGGATTGCACGATCTGGCGATTGAGGACGCGCTTTGCGCCCACCAGCGGCCAAAATTGGAAGCCTACGGCGATTCGCTGTTTATCGTTGTCAAAACTGCGCAGTGGGGTCAGGACGAAGTCGAGTACGGCGAAACCCACTTTTTTGTCGGCAAAAACTTTCTGGTCACGGTGCGTCACGGCGATTCGCCCAGCTATGCGCCTATCCGTCTCAAGGCCGAGGAAAACCACAAACAAATGTGCCGTGGGCCGGGCTTTGCCTTGTATTCGGTGATGGACTTTGTGGTTGATAACTACCGCACCGTAGTAGCGAAGTTCGAGACGGAGATCGAAGCCATCGAAACCAACATGTTCAAATCCGAGTTTGATCAGACCGCCATTGAGAACGTCTATACCCTGCGGCGCCACCTGCTGGCGTTGCGCAATGCCGCGATGCCGATGGACGAAATCTGCAATCAGCTGATTCGCCTGCATGAAGAGGTGATTCCGAAAGAGCTGCGCGCCTACGTGCGAGATGTGCAAGACCATGCGCGCCAAGTGGTCAGTACTATCGACGATATGCGAGAAATGCTGACTAACGCCATGCACGTCAACCTGGCGCTGGTCACGGTAAAACAGAACGAAGTGGTAAAGCGACTGGCAGGCTGGGGGGCGATCCTGGCGCTCCCAACGGTGATATTCAGCCTGTACGGCATGAATTTCGCCAATATGCCTGAACTGAAATTCCCCTGGGCCTATCACACTATCCTCGGGGTGACCGCCATCGGCTGCTTCTTCCTGTATCAAAAACTGAAGAGGTCCGGCTGGCTGTAGCGGGTAATGGGGCGGCCTGCCACAGCCCCATGGTTACCCATTATTCCGGCTGTACCTGCGGCTGCGGACTTGGCCGGGTCAGCAGGCTGCCAATCAGAAAGGCCGCCCCGCCCGCCAACAAACCGCCGTAGATCGGGCTGTTGGCCTCAAGGCCGTGGTAATACATCAGTGCCAGTACGCTCAAACTGCCGGTCAGCATGCTGGCAATAGCACCAGTGCTGGTGGCACGTTGCCAGAAAATCGCACCGATCAGCGGGATCAACATCCCGCCCACCAACAGGTTATAAGCCAGCGTCAGCGCCATCATCACATCCCGCACCACGAACGCCAGCCCCAACATAATGCAACCCATGACCAAGGTTGTGAATCGCCCGGCCACCAGCCCACCGGAGGGCCGCTTGCGGACTGCCGGCAATACGTCTTCCAGCGCGATGGTTGAGGACGCCAACAAACAGGCGCTGGCCGTCGACATCAGCGCCGCCAACGCCGCCGCAGCCACCAGCCCGCTAACGCCCGGCGGCAGCACCGCCTGCGCAATGGCGGCAAAGGCGCCGTCGGTATTGGTCAGTTGCGGCAGTACCAATTTGCCGGCCATGCCAATCAGAGCGCCGGCCACCCCATACAACACGCAATACACCCCAGCCCCCAAACCGGCATAGCGAGCAATATTGGTGCTACGGGCGGTAAATACCCGCTGCCAGATATCCTGACCAATCAGAATGCCGAAGAAGTAGATCAGGAAAAATACCACGATGGTATCCAATCCGATCGAGGACAACTGGTAATAGCTCGCTGGCAGCAGGCTGCCGAACGCCTCCCAGCCACCAGCCTTGATGATGCTCATCGGCATCAGCACCAACATCATCCCAACGGTCATAATAATAAATTGAATGATGTCTGTCAGCGTCAGCGACCACATGCCGCCCAGCGTCGAATATAGCACCACCAAACCACCGCCGAGCAGAATCGATGCGGTGAACGACAAATCAAACATCACCTGCATCACACTGCCGATAGCAATAATCGAGGTCACCGCCACCATCAGGTCATAAGCCAGCATAATGGCACCGCTGGTGACCCTGGCAGCCGGATGATAGCGACGCGCCAGCACCTGGCTGACGGTATAGAGCTTTAGCTTGAGCAAGGGTTTGGCCAACACCATGCTCAACACCACAATCCCCGCGCCCAGCGCACCGCACAGCCACACGCCCGAGATCCCATAGGTGTAACCCAGCTTAACGCTGCCAATGGTAGAGGCTCCGCCAAGCACCACAGCGGACAGCGTGCCCAGGTACAAACAAGGCCCCAGATTGCGGCCGGCCACCAGATAATCTTCCTTGGTGGTGGCCCGGCGAACGCCAAGCCAACCCACCGCCCCTATCACCAAAAAGTAAAACACCACTACCAGCAGGTCGAGATTCATCGGTCACTCCGCATGCTTGTTATGATTCGGTCTCAGGCGCAACGGCTCCGCCGATCAGGTTATCGCCGTCGCCTTATCGCCCAGGCAGTACGCACAGCATTTCAAACAACAGGTTAGCCGCCAGTAACGCGGTGTTGCCGGAACGATCGTAAGGTGGCGAAACCTCTACCACGTCGCTGCCGACCAGGTTCAGCCCCTGGCAGCCTCTGACAATTTCCAGCCCCTGCCAGACTGACAGCCCACCGACCTCCGGCGTGCCGGTACCCGGTGCAAATGCCGGATCCAGACCGTCGATGTCGAAACTGAGGTAAACCGGCGCATTGCCCATCTGCTCGCGCACTTCCGCCATCAGCGGTGCTAACGAGCGGTGCCAGCAGGCTTCCGCCGTGACCACGCGGAACCCCTGCTTGCGTGACCAATCGAAATCATCAGCCTCATAGCCGCTGCCGCGCAGACCAATCTGAATGACTCTTTGTGGCTGCAATAGCCCCTCTTCAAAGGCTCGTCTGAAAGTCGTTCCGTGCGCCAATTTTTCACCGAACATCTCTTCGTTGGTGTCTGAGTGAGCGTCTACGTGAATTAATCCGACCGGGCCATATTGGCTGGCCATGGCGCGCAGAACAGGCAGCGTCAGCGTGTGGTCGCCCCCCAGCGTCAGTGGAATGCAGCCATAGGCCAGAATGCCGTTATAGGCCTGCTCAATGCGACGAACGCTGTCTTCCAGGCTGTAAGGATTGATAGCAACATCCCCCAGGTCGGCAACCTGCAGCCGTTCAAAAGGTGCGGCAGCGGTGCCCATGTTGTAAGGGCGGATCATCACCGATTCCTGACGGATTTGCCGCGGCCCGTAACGCGTGCCGCTGCGGTTTGAGGTACCAATATCGAGAGGAATACCGACGAAGGCCGCATTCAGCTCGCGCGCATCTTCGGCCGCGGGCAGACGCATCATGGTGGGGAGACCGGCGAAACGCGGCATGTCGTTGCCGCTTTGAGGTTGATTCAGCATGGCGTTTCCTTGTTTTTGGGGTCAGCATTTCAACATTTGAATAACAATTACAGGCTACCCTGCAACTTCGTCTGGCTACCATTCCCGCTTTCGCCTGTAAGCATTGAAAAAGATGATGTTTACTAAACCTTTGAACTATTGATTTTTATTTAAAATCCATGCCATAAGAAAGGACAAGTTACACTCGCCAACGCCCTCTTCAACGATGTTAAAAATGGGTTAACGGCAAGATATTTTCTGCGGAGGGACAGATGCTCACCAATCTAAGCGATATCGATCTCAAACTGCTGCGGGTGTTCGTCGCAGTAGCGGAGGCGCAGGGCGTCAGCGCCGCTCAGGAAGCACTGATGATGAATCAGTCCACCATCAGCACCCATCTCGCCACCCTGGAGACCCGGTTGGGATTTCGCCTGTGTCAGCGCGGCCGTTCCGGCTTCATGCTCACCCCAAAAGGCGAACGCATGCTGATCGCCTGCCGCACGCTGTTCAATGCCGCTCGGGACTTTACCCGCGTCAGTCAGTCCCTGAACGGCCTGCTGACCGGGGATTTGCAGATTGGCCTGGTAGATAATCTGGTGTCTCTGCCAGGTAATCCTTTCAGCCATGCCATCAAACAGTTTCAACGCCGACACCAGGATGTGCAGTTACAGTGCCGAATTTGCGCTCCCGGCGAACTGGAACAGGGGCTGCTGAATCAGCAGCTTGATTTGGGCATCGGTTATTTCGGTCAGCAGTTGGACGAGTTGCAGTATCAACCCTGGATAGCAGAGACGCAGGCGGTTTATTGCAGCAGCGATCACCCGCTGTTTACGCTGGAGCAACCGGGGCGTGAACAGATTGAAAATGCACGCTGGGTTAAACGCGGTTATTTGTTGGCACAGCAACTTTGTCCGCTGGCACCGTTAAACCTCGGCGCCGTCGCTCATCATATGGAAGGGGTCGCCCATTTGGTGCTCAGCGGCGAGTATCTCGGTTACCTGCCCACCCATTATGCTGCGCGTTGGGTAGAGCAAGGCGTATTGAAACAGTTAGGGGGGCAAGCGCTGTCTTATCAGGCGGCATTGAGTCTGGTGAGCCGGCCGGGGTTGCCGAAGGAGGCACTGAGCGCATTGCTGGAGGATTTACAGCACGCCGGAGAGGTTTCAGCCTCCATGGCGTTGAAGTAGCAATCCGGCGAACAGCGCAAAAAAAAGCCCCGCACTTGCCAAGACAGATCTATACCCTATAGCTTGCAAGTTGCAGCTAGGCGCCCAGCTCGCTCATCCCCAGGCGCTTACTCGAGTAAGTAACTGGGGTGAGTGACAAATCTGTCGGGAACAGATTTGAACGCTGCTTGCAGCGGCCCCGAAGGGGCAAGACCCACGGACGGGTCTTGTAACCAGGTAACAACACTGCAATTTGAAAGATGACGGGTATAAACGCTTAATTGACTGGCATTCTCGCCGGATCCGGATACTGATATTCAAACCCCAGTTCATTGCAGATACGGCTGCCGTCCACCAGTCGCCCGCCCTGCTCCGTCTCGGCGGCAAATTGCGGCGGCGACAGATTTAATTGTTCGGCCAGCACCGGATAGAACTCACGCTTGGTGGGATGGGCCGGGGCGCACAGGTTATAAACATGGCCGCCTTTCGGCAGTTTCAGCAGCAGTTGGATCGCGGCGATCACGTCGTCCTGATGCACCAGATTGACCCCTTGCGAACCGCCTTTGACATCGACTTTGCCCGCCAGGAAACGTCCAGGATGGCGATCGCCCCCCACCAGCCCGGCCAGACGCAAAATATCCACTGAGGTGTTCGGCAGCTCATGCAACCAACGTTCCAGCGCCGCCAGCACCAAACCGGAAGGTGAAACCGGCTTCAACGGCGAGTCTTCGCGTACCGTGCCAGTGGTTTCCCCGTACACCGAGGTTGAACTGGTAAACAGGATACGCGGCACACCAAAGGCCATCGCGCTGTCCACCAGCATGCGTACCGCATTAAAATAGTTCTCGCTGCCTTCGACGGTGCGGCGGGCCGGGAGTGTCACCACCAGCGCATCGACACGTAGCAGCGCCTCCAGATCCTCCGGTTCGCAAACCAGTTCCGGCATCAGTTCCAGCTGATAGCATTCAATCCCGCTCATCCGTGCGGCTTCGACGCCATCCGGCGTGGTTTTACTGCCAACAACGTCAAACCCACGGCTCATCAGCGACAGAGCCAGCGGCATACCCAACCAACCCAGGCCAATAATGGCTACCTTTTTCATCAGCTTCCTCTCTTGAAGACTGCAGCGCTTTGCCCATTAAGGCTACGCCAGTCGGCGTAGTGATTCAATCCAACTAACCTAAGCTTAGGTAAAGTCGTGTCTTGCTAATAATTCATCCTGTTTCAATAAATTAAATTTATGACGAGAAAAAAGAGTTGCGTGAAAGACAGTGGATAGTTTAGGTTAATTAGTAATTGAGTTTGTAGCGACTTTATACAGAGAAAACACCATGACACGCATTCAGTTCAGCCACCATCATCACCATCACCCTGACTAGTCTTTCAGGCGATGTGTGCTGGAAGACAGTTTTCTAATCTTCCAGTGGCGCGCAGAATGCAAGAGAGAGCCCTCGGAAGATTTCTTCCGAGGGTTTTTTTTTGGCTCCGGACAGACAGATAAAATAATTTTCATAATAAATTCATAAAATTACAGATTAAACAGAGGTTACCATGCTGGATAAAACACGTTTACGGATAGCCATGCAGAAATCGGGCCGCCTGAGTGATGAGTCTCAGGAATTGCTGGCGCGCTGCGGTATCAAAATCAACCTGCAGCAACAACGCCTGATCGCCTTCGCGGAGAATATGCCGATCGATATCCTGCGCGTCCGTGATGACGACATCCCAGGCCTGGTGATGGATGGCGTGGTCGACCTGGGTATTATCGGTGAGAACGTGCTGGAAGAAGAGCTGCTCACCCGCCGCGCTCAGGGCGAAGACCCGCGTTACTTCACCCTGCGTCGCCTGGATTTCGGCGGTTGCCGCCTGTCGCTGGCAACCTCGCTCGACAGTGAATACACCGGTCCGCAAAGCCTGCAAGACGCCCGTATCGCCACCTCTTATCCACACCTGCTCAAGCAATATCTCGACAAACAGGGTGTACGCTTCAAATCCTGTTTGCTGAACGGTTCGGTTGAAGTCGCCCCACGTGCCGGTTTGGCCGACGCCATCTGCGACCTGGTCTCCACCGGTGCCACGCTGGAAGCCAACGGGCTGCGCGAAGTTGAAGTGATTTACCGCTCGAAAGCCTGCCTGATCCAGCGCGACGGCGAAATGCCGGAAGCCAAGCAGCAATTAATCGATCGTCTGATGACCCGTATTCAGGGCGTGATCCAGGCGCGTGAATCCAAATACATCATGCTGCACGCGCCAAGTGAACGCCTGGACGAAATCATCGCGCTGCTACCGGGTGCCGAACGCCCGACCATTCTGCCATTGGCCGGGGCACAGAACCGCGTAGCCATGCACATGGTCAGTAGCGAAACCCTGTTCTGGGAAACCATGGAAAAACTGAAAGCGCTCGGTGCCAGCTCGATTCTGGTATTGCCTATTGAGAAGATGATGGAGTAACCCCATGTCGAACTTCAATACTCTGGTCAACTGGGCAGACTGCAGCACCGAACAGCGCACGGCACTGCTGATGCGTCCGGCGATCTCCGCTTCGGACAGCATCACCCGCACGGTGAGCGAAATCCTCGACAACGTGAAGGCCAATGGCGATCGGGCGCTGCGTGATTACAGCGCCAAATTTGATAAAACCGAGGTTAACGCACTTCGCGTCACTGCAGAGCAAATAGCGGCTGCCAGCGCCCGCCTGGGTGATGAGCTCAAACAGGCGATGGCCGTAGCGGTCGGTAATGTGGAGACTTTCCACAATGCGCAGCAACTGCCGCCGGTCGATGTGGAAACCCAGCCGGGGGTACGTTGCCAGCAGGTAACCCGTCCAATAGACTCGGTCGGCCTGTATATTCCCGGCGGCTCCGCGCCGCTGTTTTCTACCGTATTGATGTTGGCGACACCGGCACGTATCGCCGGCTGCCGTCGCGTAGTGCTGTGTTCACCGCCGCCGATTGCCGATGAGATACTGTATGCCGCGCAACTGTGCGGAGTGGAAGAGGTGTTTCAGGTCGGCGGGGCACAGGCGATCGCCGCTATGGCATTCGGCACCGATTCCGTGCCGCGTGTAGCGAAAATCTTCGGGCCGGGCAATGCCTTTGTCACCGAAGCCAAACGCCAGGTCAGCCAACGACTGGACGGTGCCGCTATCGATATGCCAGCCGGCCCTTCCGAAGTGCTGGTGATCGCCGACGCCGGTGCCACTCCGGCCTTCGTCGCCTCGGATCTGCTGTCGCAGGCAGAGCACGGCCCGGACTCGCAGGTGATTTTGTTGACGCCGGACGCCTCTATGGCGCAAGCAGTGGCCGAGGCGGTAGAGCAACAATTGGCACAATTGCCGCGTGCCGAGACTGCGCGTCAGGCGCTGGCCAGTAGCCGACTGATTGTCACCAAAGATTTGGCCGAATGCGTGGCCATCAGCAACCAGTATGGCCCGGAACACCTGATCATTCAGACCCGTGACGCCCGCACTCTGGTCGATAGCATTACCAGCGCCGGTTCGGTGTTCCTTGGTGACTGGTCACCGGAGTCTGCCGGTGACTATGCGTCCGGCACCAACCACGTGCTGCCGACCTATGGTTACACCGCCACCTGCTCCAGTTTGGGGCTGGCGGATTTCCAAAAACGCATGACGGTGCAGGAATTGACGCCGCAGGGCTTTATGAACCTGGCCGCCACCATTGAAACCCTGGCCGCCGCCGAGCAGTTGATTGCCCACAAAAACGCCGTGACCCTGCGCGTTGCCGCCCTGAAGGAGCAAGCATGAGCATTGAAAATCTGGCCCGTGCCAACGTTCGCGATCTGACCCCTTATCAGTCGGCACGCCGCCTGGGTGGCAACGGCGACGTGTGGCTGAACGCCAACGAATACCCGATTGCCCCCGAGTTCCAACTGACCGCTCAAACCTTTAACCGTTACCCGGAGTGCCAACCGGCATTGGTGATTGAACGCTACGCCGAGTACGCCGGGGTTAAAAAGGAGCAGGTGCTGGTCAGCCGTGGGGCTGACGAAGGGATCGAACTGCTGATCCGCGCATTCTGCGAGCCGGGAAAAGACGCCATCCTGTTCTGTCCGCCGACCTACGGCATGTATGCCGTCAGCGCCGAAACCTTTGACGTGGAGCGTCGTACCGTGGCGGCCAAACAGGACTGGCAGCTGGATTTGCCGGCTATCGCCGACAGCCTGGACAACGTGAAACTGATTTACGTCTGCAGCCCCAACAACCCGACAGGTAACCTGATCGATGCCAACGATCTGCGCAGCCTGCTGGAAATGGCCAAGGACAAGGCGATCGTTGCGGTCGACGAGGCCTATATCGAATTCTGCCCACAGGCAAGCGTCGCTGGCTGGCTAAATGACTACCCGCACCTGGCTATCTTACGCACCCTGTCCAAGGCCTTTGCACTGGCTGGGCTGCGCTGCGGTTTTACCCTCGGCAATGAAGATTTAATCGCTCTGCTGCTGAAGGTGATCGCCCCTTATCCGCTCTCCACTCCGGTCGCCGATATCGCCGCCCAGGCGCTCAGCACCGAGGGGATCCGCATCATGCGCCAACGGGTTACCGAGATTGCAGCCAACCGTCGTTGGTTGCAGCAGGCACTGGAAAACTGTGCCTGTGTTGAACAGGTTTTCACCAGCGACAGCAATTACCTGCTGGCACGATTCACTGCTTCCAGTAATGTGTTTAAAACCTTGTGGGATCAAGGCATCATCTTAAGAGACCAAAATAAACAACCGGGGTTATCCGGCTGCCTGCGCATCACCATAGGCACCCGTGAAGAATGCCAGCGCGTGGTTGATGCGCTGTCTGCCCTGCCCGGTGCAACCAAGACTCGCCAGGAGCCAATGTGAGCCAGAAATTCCTCTTTATTGATCGTGACGGCACGCTGATTGCTGAACCACCAGAAGATTTCCAGGTCGATCGTCTGGACAAGCTGGCGCTGGAGCCGGACGTGATCCCTTGCCTGCTGGAGCTGCAGCAGGCGGGTTATCAACTGGTGATGATCACCAACCAGGATGGCCTCGGCACCGCCAGTTTCCCACAGGAAACCTTCGATCCGCCGCATAACCTGATGATGCAGATCCTCAGCTCACAGGGCGTTCACTTTGAAGATGTCCTGATCTGCCCACACCTGCCGGCGGACAACTGCGACTGCCGCAAGCCGAAGACCGCGCTGGTGAAAGGCTATCTGGAGCCGGGCGTGATGGATACCGCCCACAGCTATGTGATCGGCGATCGTCCGACCGATGTGCAACTAGCGGATAACATGGGTATTAAGGGGCTGCGCTATCAGCGCGACACCCTGGGCTGGAAAGAAATTACGCGCCAACTGACCCAGCGCGATCGCCATGCGCAGGTTAACCGCGTGACCAAAGAAACGCAGATCGACGTTAACGTTTGGCTGGATCGCGAAGGCGGCAGCAAGATCAAAACCGGTGTCGGTTTCTTCGACCACATGCTGGATCAGATCGCTACCCACGGCGGCTTCCGCATGGACATCGACGTGAAAGGCGATCTGTATATCGACGATCACCACACGGTGGAAGACACTGGCCTGGCACTGGGCGAAGCGCTGAACAAGGCACTCGGCGACAAACGCGGCATCGCGCGCTTCGGCTTTGTACTGCCGATGGACGAGTGCCTGGCACGCTGCGCGCTGGATATCTCCGGCCGTCCACACCTGGAATATAAAGCGGAATTTAACTATCAGCGCGTTGGCGATCTGAGCACCGAAATGGTCGAGCACTTCTTCCGTTCGCTATCCTACACCATGGGCTGCACGCTGCATCTGAAAACCAAAGGCAAAAACGACCATCACCGCGTCGAAAGCCTGTTCAAAGTGTTTGGTCGCACGCTGCGCCAGGCGATCCGCGTTGAGGGCAACACCCTCCCGAGTTCGAAAGGAGTGCTGTGATGGACGTGGTGATTCTGGACACCGGCTGCGCCAACCTGGCCTCCGTCACCTACGCGGTGCAGCGTTTGGGCTACCGCCCGGAAGTGAGCCGTGACCCGGAGACGGTCCTGCGCGCCGACAAGCTGTTCCTGCCAGGCGTGGGTACCGCGCAGGCGGCGATGGATCAACTGGAACAGCGCGAGCTGATTGAGTTGATCAAGGCCTGCACCCAGCCGGTGCTGGGGATTTGCCTCGGCATGCAGTTGCTGGCAAAAAGCAGCGAAGAGAACGGTGGCATCGACACGCTGGGCATTATCGATACCCCGGTAACCCAGATGACCGACTTTGGCCTGCCGCTGCCGCACATGGGCTGGAATCAGGTCTCTGCCCAGGCGGGCCATCACCTGTTCCGTGGCATCGAAGAGGGTGCCTACTTCTACTTCGTTCATAGCTATGCGATGCCGATATGCCCAAGTACCATCGCCCAGGCGAATTACGGCGAGCCCTTCACCGCCGCCGTACAAAAAGACAACTTCTTCGGCGTGCAGTTTCATCCAGAGCGATCTGGCGCGGCCGGTGCGCAACTGTTGAAAAACTTTCTGGAGATGTAGGCAGCATGATTATTCCGGCTTTGGATTTGATCGACGGCAACGTGGTGCGTCTGCATCAGGGCGATTACGGCCAGCAGCGCGACTACGGTAACGATCCACTGTTACGCCTGCAGGACTATCAACAACAGGGCGCGCAGGTACTGCATCTGGTCGACCTGACCGGTGCGAAAGACCCGACCGCGCGCCAAATCCCCCTGCTGCGCAAGCTGCTGGCGGGCGTTAACGTACCGGTACAGGTTGGTGGCGGCATTCGCAACGAGCGGGACGTCGCTGCCCTGCTGGAGGCCGGCGCAACCCGCGTGGTAATCGGCTCCACCGCAGTAAAACAACCGCAATTGGTACAGGGCTGGTTTGAACGTTACGGCGCCGATGCCATGGTACTGGCGCTGGACGTGCGCATTGACGCAGACGGCACCAAACGCGTGGCGATCAGCGGCTGGCAGGAAAACTCGGACGCCACACTGGAACAGGTGGTTGAACAGTTCTTACCCTATGGCCTCAGGCACGTGCTGTGCACCGATATTTCCCGTGACGGGACATTGGCCGGTTCCAACGTGGCGCTGTATCAGGAAATCAGCCAACGATATCCGCAGATCGCCTTCCAGGCCTCTGGCGGTATCGGCAATCTGGATGATATCGCCCAACTGCGCGGCAGTGGCGTTGAAGGTGTGATTGTGGGGCGCGCCCTGTTGGAAGGTAAGTTTAGCGTTAAGGAGGCGATCGCATGCTGGCAAAACGGATAATCCCGTGCCTGGATGTTAAAGACGGGCAGGTAGTGAAAGGCGTGCAGTTCCGCAATCATGAAATTATCGGCGACATCGTGCCGCTGGCGCAGCGCTATGCGCAGGAAGGCGCGGACGAACTGGTGTTCTACGATATCACCGCGTCAAGCGACGGCCGGGTGGTAGATAAAAGCTGGGTATCACGCGTGGCAGAAGTGATCGACATCCCCTTCTGCGTCGCCGGTGGGATTAAAAGCCCGGAAGACGCCAGCCAGATCCTGTCTTTCGGCGCCGACAAGATTTCCATCAACTCTCCAGCGCTGGCCGACCCGACGCTGATTAGCCGCCTGGCAGATCGCTTTGGCGTGCAGTGCATTGTGGTCGGTATTGATACCTGGTTCGAAGCCGACACCGGCAAGTACCACGTTAATCAGTACACCGGGGACGAAAACCGCACCCGCGTCACTGAGTGGGAAACCCTGGATTGGGTGAAAGAAGTGCAAAAACGCGGTGCCGGCGAGATTGTGCTGAATATGATGAATCAGGACGGCGTGCGTAACGGTTACGATTTGGAACAGCTGCGGCTGATTCGCGAAGTGTGCAAAGTGCCATTGATCGCCTCCGGCGGCGCAGGCACCATGGAACACTTCCTGGCAGCCTTCCGCGATGCCGATGTCGATGGCGCACTGGCCGCTTCGGTGTTCCACAAACAAATCATTAATATCGGTGACCTGAAAAGGTTCTTGTCCGAACAAGGTGTGGAGATCCGCCTGTGTTAACAGAACAACAAAGAAACCAGCTCGACTGGGAAAAAACTGACCACCTGCTGCCGGTAATCGTGCAGCATGCCGTATCCGGCGAAGTGCTGATGCTCGGCTATATGAATCAGGAAGCGCTGACCGTGACCGAACAGAGCGGCAAGGTCACCTTTTTCTCACGCACCAAACAGCGCCTGTGGACCAAGGGCGAAAGCTCCGGCCACTTCCTCAACGTAGTCAGCATCACCCCGGACTGCGACAACGACACGCTGTTGATTTTGGTCAATCCGATCGGCCCTACCTGCCACCTGGGTAACACCAGTTGTTTCCACCCGGCCAGCAGCGATTGGGGTTTTCTGTATCAGTTGGAACAACTGCTGGCAGAACGTAAAAACGCCAGCCCCGACAGCTCTTACACCGCTAGCCTGTATGCCAGCGGCACCAAGCGCATCGCACAGAAAGTCGGGGAAGAAGGCGTGGAGACCGCACTGGCCGCTACGGTGAACGATCGTGAAGAGCTGACCAACGAAGCTTCTGATCTGATTTATCACCTGCTGGTGCTGTTGCAGGATCAGGATTTGGACTTGAGCAAAGTGATTGGCCGGTTGCGTGAGCGGCATCAGAGATAATCCTGTTTTTCAGGCAATAAAAAAGCCGCCGGGCGTTAACCTCGGCGGCTTTTTTTATGCGTCAAGCGCTGGGATTATTCCATCCATTCGGTATGGAACACGCCTTCTTTGTCGATACGTTTGTAGGTGTGAGCACCGAAGTAGTCACGCTGCGCCTGGATCAGGTTGGCAGGCAGAACCGCTGAACGGTAGCTGTCGTAGTAAGAGATAGCCGCAGAGAAGGTCGGCGTAGGGATGCCGTTTTGCACCGCGTAGGACACCACGTCACGCAGCGCCTGCTGATATTCGTCAGCAATCTGCTTGAAGTAAGGTGCCAGCAACAGGTTAGCGATATCCGCGTCCTGTGCATAGGCGTCGGTGATTTTCTGCAGGAACTGTGCACGGATGATGCAGCCGGCGCGGAAGATCTTGGCAATGTCGCCGTAGTGCAGATCCCAGTTGTTTTCTTTGGAAGCGGCTTTCAATTGAGAGAAGCCCTGCGCATAAGAAACGATTTTGCCCAGGTACAGTGCGCGGCGCACTTTCTCAATGAATTCAGCCTTGTCACCGCTCACTGGGGTCGCTTTAGGACCGGTCAGCACTTTAGATGCAGCCACACGCTGGTCTTTCAGTGAGGACAGGTAACGCGCGAACACTGACTCGGTGATCAACGACAGCGGCTCGCCCAGATCCAGAGAGCTCTGGCTGGTCCATTTACCGGTGCCTTTGTTGGCCGCTTCGTCCAGGATCACATCAACCAGGTATTTACCTTCTTCATCTTTCTTGGTGAAGATATCTTTGGTGATGTCGATCAGGTAGCTGTTCAGTTCGCCTTTGTTCCACTCGGCAAAGGTATCAGCCAGTTCTTCATTGCTCAGGTTCAGCGCCTGTTTCAACAGGGAATAGGCTTCTGCAATCAGCTGCATGTCGCCGTACTCGATACCGTTGTGTACCATCTTCACATAGTGACCGGCACCGTCAGCGCCGATATAAGTCACGCAAGGCTCGCCTTCCGCTACCGCAGCGATTTTCTTCAAGATTGGCGCCACCAGCTCGTAAGCTTCTTTCTGGCCGCCAGGCATGATTGAAGGGCCTTTCAATGCGCCCTCTTCACCACCGGAAACGCCGGTGCCGATGAAGTTGAAACCTTGATCAGACAGTTCGCGGTTACGACGGATGGTGTCCTGATAGTAGGTGTTGCCACCGTCGATCAGAATGTCACCTTTATCCAGGTGCGGAGTCAGGGAAGCAATGGTCTTGTCCGTCGCTTCGCCCGCTTTCACCATCAGCAAAATGCGGCGTGGCTTTTCCAGAGATTCAACAAACTCTTCAACGGTGTAGTGCGGCACCAAGTTTTTACCCGGATTCTCTGCAATAACTTCGTCGGTTTTGTCGCCTGAGCGGTTAAAGATCGAAACAGTATAGCCACGGCTTTCGATGTTCAGTGCCAGATTGCGGCCCATTACCGCCATGCCGACAACGCCGATTTGTTGCTTGGACATTGAAGAACTCCTGTCTGAGGATGACCCTGTTAGCAACTTTGGCCAACAGGTTTTGTGATGTGGCACACATGTTAACTCAGGATTGAACCGCGTGGGTAGTGATTGGTGCGATAGGCTTTACAACAGATAATAAACCATCAGAAATTATACAGTTGTGTCAATAAATGTTGCTTGGCTTGCTGAATAAGTTCCTTTCCTGACTGGCGATCAATACTGACTTCTGGTGATAGCAATGGCACCAATGCATCCACACTGATATCCGGCCGAACCATAGGCCAGTCAGACATCGGCTGCAAACTGGCAAATTTGTTGTCGTAATAATCTGACCACGATAGCGCAATCCCCGCGATACCAAGGCTTGCAGCAATCACCTGGAAATGAAAACGTGAACTGATGCAAAAATCATTGGTGGCGAATGTTAAACCATCTTGCCAAATCTGTTCGAACTGTATGAAATTTGCCTGTGGGAAACGTTCTTGCACCTGACGGAAAAATACCCCATCTGAGCCTGGACGAAACTCATAAAAATTGATCGCGGCCGCAGGATGGGTACGACAAAAACTAGCTACCGCCTTCTGCAACAATAGCAGCAGATTATCTGTCAGAATCCCGCCTTCAGACAATTCAGTGTGGATACACAAATGAAGAGTGGGTTGTTCACTTTCGACAAGACGCCCGATAGGAGAACCAGGGAAAGCAAAATAATCGTCCCCAGTAAAGCTCAGGTCTGGCAGCTCGAAAGGTTTCAATACCTCGTAACTGGCTTCGTCTCGCACATCAAACTGATTAAATTGGCGGATGGAGGGGGCGAATTTAGTGGCATTTTCGGGCGAAAGCGGCTGCAATCCAAGTCCGGTTGCGTAGCTGACCAACTGATGTTTTTCGGCAAAGTAAGCCGCAAGCTCTATCAACCGCGCATTGGCTCCCCAGAGTTCATTGATGTAGCCGCCCCCTAACAGATGGATGCTTTCCGCAGAGATAAATGCCTCGGTCATCAAGCGCTCACGAAGCGGCAGCGTATAAGGATCAGCAAATTTTTCCTGAACGGACCCATCGTCACCCAGAGCCTGCGCCAAGCGCCAAAGATAATCAACGCATTTAACCCCTGGGAACAGCTCCGTAGCTACCACAGCATCCACAGCATCAAGATAAATAACGCTGCCAGGAAACTGTCGTTGCAATTCATTTATCCAATATCGCGTCAGCATGTCATCGCCAAAATTTGGCATGCCTGCAGCTGAAACCAAATAAAATGTTTTCTTCGATATCGGTGGAGTCTGAACATCCCTATTATGCCTTTTCGTCCATAATTTCGCGAAAAAAGCCAAAATAGTGCTCCTTAAATTAATAATTCCCGGTGGCAATCGCACGCTGATAGAGTTTCAGCGTGTCATCAATAACCAGTGATGATGCGAATTTGCTCTCAATTCGCTCTCGACTACGAACGCCCATCTCTACACGTTTGTTTGGGCTGGTAAGTAATTTTTCCAACTTTTCTGCCAAAAGTTTGATGTTACGTTTCTCCACCAAACTCCCTGTGTATTCATCAATGATCAGGCTTTGGCATCCACCAACATCGTAAGCAATGCAAGCGCGCCCGACAGACGACGCCTCAAGCAAGATGCGAGGAATACCTTCAGAATAGGTAGAGGGTAACGCCACAACGTTAGAAGCTTTGATAAGACTGTAAACATCAGAACAATGGCCAAGCCAGTTTATCAACCCTTGCTGATGCCATTCTTCAATTTGCGACAATGGGATAGCATCGGGATCGTCAACGATCGAGATCCCTGCCACATTGAGCACAAAATCTACGCCTTTAAGCGCTAAACGCTTCTTCACTTCCACCAAATCACCCAGTCCTTTGCTCCACAGCAAACGGCTGGCAAACAGCACAATGGGTTTTTCTCGATTGATTTCCAATGAATAGTGATAGATCTCCGGATTGATACCGGCCCCGTCGATCACTACAGTCTGGCTTTTTACGGCATCAGTAAGGTCAATGAGCCGATCACGATCGTGCTCATGTTCAAAGGCCAACAGACATTTTTTATTCTTAAATATATGATTATAGGAATGTAATGTCAGAAAACGAATAACGTTCATCGACAACTTATCTTCCATAAATACCCGGCCCAGTCCTACAAAGCCCAAAATGATAGGCTTATTATAAAAACGGGCAAAGAAGCCCCCCATCAGGCAAGGTTTGATGGTGATACAATGCAATACATCCGGGTTAATTTTCTTAAGTAACTGCCAGACCTTAACCAATGAGCCAAAAAAATTAATTGGGTTGATGGAAAGCTCGGAAACAGAAGAGTCATGACAGATAAAACCTTTTTCTGCCAGATTTTGCTGAATGCCGTCTCCCACAAAGTGGCTGACAACATGAATTTCATAGCCGGCAGCTTTAGCTGCCAAGGCTCTTTCAACCCAGTGAAGTTCAAAGTACCAATCTGAGTTGATAAAATAACAAATCTTTTTCATTTAACTCTTACCGGCTAATGTCGTTTACCAGTTTTACGTGATATACCGTCAACAATACCGCGTACTACATATCTAATATATTCTATCTTGTTAGCTTGCGAGGTAACAGAAAGTAAATATTTAGCAATACGTAACACGATGGCTCCAAATGAGTAAGGTCTCTCATTTTTTTTGAACAACACTCTGGAGAGCAGCAAGTTCCTGACCAGATAGTATACCTTCCACGGCGGGTTGATCCCCCCATTAGCCGGTGCTACATCATGCAAGAACAGCAGCTCTGGCGAGTATCGGAATCGATATCCCTGTTGATTCAACCTGTAAGAGAAGTAAAGATCATCATAATAAATAAAAAGTTCTGACCAGATAGACTCAATATTGGCGGCTAAAACGTCTTTGCGAATTATTGCACCAACAAATGACAGCGTCACAACCTCTGACACCTCCAGTCCTGTCGGGGTATAGCGGGCAGGCCTTGCAACATAATCGAGCGTGCGCATCAGCGATGTTGGCATCTTACTGAAGGGCACATTCATTTTACAAAGTACACCCTGCTTATCCAGTACCCGACAACAATATGCTGCATAATTAGTTTTTACCAACTCGGCAAAACGCACCAGCAACTCAGCTTGAGGATAAGCATCATCGTCAAACATAAATACCCAATCAGTATCTATTTTTTGAGCAATGATTTCTGCGCCAAGCTTAAACCCACCCGCACCACCATTATTTTGGTCAGCACGCAGTACATGCAGACGAGCATCCTCAATCCCGTTCAGCCAAGTCTGAGTACCATCGGTAGAAGCATTATCAACAACGACAATATGCTCAAAAGGCAGCGCGGCAGTTGCCATCCAGCACTGTTTCAATTTTTCCAGGCGATTGAAAGTAACAATTAACGCCGTGGTTTTCATCTGATACTGACCGTAAATACCGGCATGGTCGTTTTTTTCTCCAGACTGGTCAGATAAATTTCAGCGGTTTTCAACGCCTCAGCAATAGTCACATCCATATCCAGATAGCGGTAGGTTCCCAACCGCCCGATAAAGGTCATGTTATTTTCTTTTTCTGCCAAATCGACATATTTTTCCAGCAGGCTCATTTCACCGACTTGTCGAATTGGGTAGTAAGGTATATCGTTTTCCTCGCATGCACGGCTATATTCTTTATAACAAACAGAGCCTTCATGCTGCTCCCACGGCGAAAAATATTTATGTTCGGTGATACGCGTGTAAGGTACTGATTGCTCGCAATAGTTCATTACCGCACACCCCTGGTAATCACCATCCACAGAGAATTTTTCAAAATCTAGCGTACGGTACCCTAAACGACCGAACTGGAATCCATAGAACGCATCCAGTGGTCCGCTGTAAAACACATGGTCGTATCGCTCGCGTTCCTGCGGCTGGAATTGTACACCGAGAGATACGGCAATATTCGCATGGTCTAAAATACCTTCAACCATTTTGGTATAGCCGTCTTTCGGCATACCCTGAAATTTATGATTAAAATAGTTATCATCATAATTGAAGCGAATAGGTAAACGTTTAAGGATCGATGCTGGCAGTTGAGCTGGGGACATGCCCCATTGCTTAATGGTGTAACCTTTAAAGAAGGCTTCATAAAGCTCTTTGCCGACAAAACGCAACGCTTGCTCTTCAAACGATTTCGGTTCAGTAATGCTGCTGTCACCTTTTTCAGCGATTAATGCCTTGGCTTCCGCTGGTGAACAGGTTTTTTTAAAGAATTGGTTAATCGTATGAAGATTTATTGGCAACGAGAAAACCTGTCCGTCAACCGTCGCTTTAACCCGATTAACGTAGGGCATCATGGTGGAGTAACTATTAACAAAATTCCATACCTGTTCGTTGTCAGTATGGAAGATATGCGGACCATAGGTATGCACCATAACGTCGGTCTTCGCATCACGGGCATCGTAGCAGTTACCTGCGATATGATCCCGGCTGTCGATGATTTGAACCAAATGCCCCTGTTCAGCCAGTTGACGTCCGATTACTGCGCCAGAGAAACCGGCACCTACAATTAGGATTTTTTTGCTATTCATCATTAAGTTACCCAAGAATTACGCGTCTAACTTTGTAGTAATATTTCGTCATAAAGTTGCGACGAGACGTGCCTATTGGTGCCCATTTATTAAGAGTCGGCATCAAAGCGCGTTTTAATTTGGTCTGCAGCAACACGGGCGTATTGTTCACAAGCTGTGCTGCAGAAGCATGTGAAACCGAGGTGCCAATCAGGCGTTCATAAGCTTCAAACGCCCATGGCGTATTCACGATGTTTTTATGATAGTTATCAAAAAAATCAACGTGGCGCGTATTCCACGGTTTATTCTCACCGGCAAAGTGAATCATCTTCGGTTTTCTGCGAGCCTCAAGATAATCCATGTAGGTTTTAAAAGGTAAATTAGGGAAGAAATCTTCAGTATTACCATTACCGTGATATACGTTCCATTCCAATGGCAAATAGTGCACGCGGCCATGGAACACTTTATTCATTATATCCTGATCAAGGAACCAATATGTTTTGCTTTTCATCGCATCCATTAGGTTGGAAAACGTATTTTCCTTGTTCATCAAATCAATGTTAAATACCAAAATACCGGCTTGGAAATAGCCATCAGGGTTAACCATCTCCAATGAGCTTGACAAATACTCTTTGGCTGGCATTACACCATCACTGGACTGAGACATTGCACCGAATAAGACAAACCCTTCCATGACAATGTCTTTTACTGCAGCGACCAGATTATTCCCAAGCGGGATGGTCATCAATTCAGCCAGGTCACTTTCAACAACAGTATCTGCGTCAATAAAGATAACTTTTTCAAACTCGGAAAAAAGTTTCGGAATGAACAAACGAGCATAGGTTGCCGAACTAAAATGAGCACGGGTAAAGACGTTTTTTATCTCACTAAAGGCATTAACATCAAAGAAACGAAGACTGAAGTTTTCAACATCAGCAACTAGAGACAACAAACGACGTTTGTTTGATAAAGAAATTCCATTTTCAAGAATAATCAAGTCATAATTGAGTTCTGAACTTGCATGCTTAACAATAGAATTAATTAACGCGGAGCCACTGATAGAGTAATTATCATCGAAGCAGATCACCACTGGGACATTCTTGGTCGAAAAGATTGGCTTTAAGGTAGCATTAAAAGTTTCTTGTTCGATGAAAGTACGTTGTAACTCTTTCACTTTAAAAGCGTGTTGTTCAATTTGGTACGCGATATAAATATTCAGCAAACGCTCTGAGATATGACCAACAACTCGCTTTTCTTGTGAGTTATAATTTTTGAATCGAAGTTTACTTTCTAACCTTTCCAAAATAGTGAATAGCCACTTGGAATAGTCATTAAAGATATCTTTTCGCATAACAAACATATTTGTGTAATAACCATCCGTAGCGTTATTAAACTTATCTGCAGCAGATCTATACTCAGGGTAAATGTCAGCAAGGATTTCCAATGCAGCATCGTAATCTTCAATATGCAGGTAGTTAGAAACTTTGTAATGATGATAGTTGTTCTTGCTACCTGCAGCACTGACATCCCATTTCTTTGGCAAAACAATGTCAACATCCATCAGACATAGAGAAATATCTTTATCGTTTAAACCAAATTTATCATGATATGACGCATCAATTTTCTCATAATTAACTACGCCCCAGTTATCTTCCGGAACCTGTTGATCTTTTGAGAAGTTAAAATGACGTCGATAATGCATAAAACCAACATAGTCTGCCGGTTGCGCATTCTTCCACACCCAATAATGCGCGGTCAACTCACAGTAAAACGGGTTTTTGAAAGAGATATTATCTCCAGTATCATCACCAAGACAGCCGATCTCATTCGGGTTATTTGCCTTACCAACGTGAATCGGTTGAATCAGCGATGAATCAAGAAACGCGCTTGGTTTGTGATGACAAGTATAAATCTTAATAGAGCTCATGTGAATTACCTAAAAGTCAGAATTATAAAAATCAGGCCATTGCTATTTTATATTGAGAGATAACGGAGTGGGCATCTCCCATCTCTCTCATTTTATGGTTTTCAATCCAAATGACTTTGTCACAGATTTTCTCAACATCCTCAAGGTTATGACTAACAAAAAGAATTGTAACCCCTTTCTTTTTGAACTCATTAATAGTCTTCAGACATTTCCGCTGAAAAGCAATATCACCCACAGCCAGAACCTCATCGATTATCAATATATCCGGATCTACCTGTGTTATCACCGAAAACCCTAACTTCGCCAGCATACCACTTGAATAGACCCGAATGGGTTCATCGATGAACTCACCTAATTCAGAGAACTCGATAATTTTATCCAGACGTTGTTTTAGTTCTTTACGACGCAACCCTAACAATGTGGCATTAAGTCGAATATTCTCTCTTCCAGTAAGCTCGGGATGAAAGCCACCGCCCAATTCCAACATGGACGCAACGCGCCCAACGACACTTACAGTACCGGACGATGGCTTCATTACACCAGCGACCAAACCAAGTGAAGTACTCTTTCCCGCGCCATTACGACCAATAAGTGCTACAGACTCCCCTTTCTGAACCTGAAAGCTAATGTCTTCAACCGCTAAATAGCTTCGACCACTTAGCAAGCTTAATGCTCTACGTGGATTAAAAATCAATTCTTTGATGCCAGATCCAATATGATGATATAATGGATAGCACTTAGTAACATTTTTAAACTCTATAGCCAAACTCATTATAGTATCTCTGCAAATCTGTACTTTAATTTATTAAATATGCTTGTACCGATGATGACAAATAAAAGTGCATATCCATAGAGCATACCAACCTGGTGATAATCGATAACCCCATTCATGAAAAGATCGCGCCAACTGAGTATCATATTTGCCAGCGGGTTATAATCGATTAAGAAATGATACTCTTTGGGTATCATATCGCCAGAATAAAGAATTGGCGTGCAATAAAACATCAGCATAATACCTAGGGTCACGAATCTTTCTAGATCACGGAAAAAAAGGTTCAACGTCGACAACATCATTGCAATGCCAAAAGTCATCAACATTTGGGCTATACCAATTAACGGAATTCCCCAAATCCAGTCAACCGAAGGACGCATACCGTATACATAGAGAAAGACAATAATCACAGGAATGGTGCATAAAAAATGCAGACATTCCATAAGTACGTTACTGAAAGGGATAACGGAACGAGGAAATACTGTTTTCTTTATTATTTGTGCATTGGCAATAAAAGAATATAAAGAATTCGTTGTAGAACTCGCGAACCATTGCCACGGGAAAAGCCCGGTAATAATAAATACCGTATAGTTTGGTATTTGAACCCTCATCACTAACTTAAAGATGAAGTAGTAGATCATCGCAAAGAGTAATGGGTTAGCAATTGACCACAAATAGCCAAAAAAACTGCTTTTATATCTAACTTTTAATTCTTTCTCTGTGATGACCGCAACCAAATCCCAGAGGTAACCTAAGCTATACTTCATATGAAAACTCGATTTAAGATTAAAATTCCCTAACATAAGAAACGTAATACTTATCAACTGCGTTTGCTAACGAGCGCCTCGCCAGGAAAGGCAAGCTTCAGGGTTCTTCACTATTTACAACCACGCTACCGCCCCTGGCATTATCGCAACCAGAGTACAAACCAAGCAACCAATTGATTCTACTACATATTTCAAAAAATCCAGTTTACAGGATCTTTAGGTCTTACCGCTATCACGCACAGGTTGCTTGTTACGTTACATTCAGCAGCACCATTTTTCTCTAGGAATCGACTGGATTCCTAACACACAAAAACACGTGGTATCAGTGATTGAAAACCCTTTTCAGCCACGCCGAAAAATCTTTTCCCTGCGTCGGATGCCGGAGCCCGAACTCAACGAAGGCCTTCATGTAGCCCAGCTTGTCGCCACAGTCATGAGAACGCCCTACCATAGCAAAAGCATCAACCGGTTTTTGTTCCATCAACAGGGCAATCGCATCGGTTAACTGAATTTCTCCACCAGCACCGTAAGGCGTTTTCTCCAGCAACGGCCAAATATCCGCAGCCAATACGTAACGGCCAACCACAGCCAAATTTGAAGGTGCTTTATCCAACTGTGGCTTTTCTACAATTGCACGCATTGGCAGGCTCTCACCTGGATGAATTTCGACACCACTGCAATCGACCACCCCGTATTTGGAGACATCTTCTTCCGGCACGGGTTCTACCATGACCTGACTGCGTCCATGTTCCGCAAATCGAGCAATCATGCTAGCCAAATTATCTCTTTTAAGATCTGAGGCAACATCGTCAATTAAGACATCGGGTAGCAGTACCGCAAAAGCTTCGTCACCAATCAATGGTCTAGCGCACAAGATTGCATGCCCCAAGCCTTTGGACTGACCTTGGCGTACATGCATCAACGTAACGCCTTTAGGACAGATCGATTGCACTTCTTCTAGCAGTTGGCGCTTGACGCGCGACTCCAGCATGCTTTCCAGTTCAAACGAAGTGTCAAAGTGATTTTCAATGGCATTTTTTGATGAATGTGTAACAAGAATAATTTCCGTAACACCAGCAGCAACGCATTCATTCACAATGTATTGGATGAGGGGTTTGTCTACGACCGGCAACATTTCCTTAGGGATAGCTTTGGTGGCCGGTAACATGCGGGTTCCTAGACCTGCAACGGGAATGACAGCTTTTAGCATTTTTGTGGGAACTCCCAGCAATTACTGTTTCATTACTGCAGCACATATAAAATCAGCGCAATGCCGTTGCATTGCATTGTTGCGTTATAGCACACAGCAGAAAATGACATCAATTTATTCGGCCTGAAGTATACACCCATGTCAGAAGTTAATACATTAACCACACGTAGACAAAACATCATTTGTCTACGCAACGACCTCCCCACCTGGCAATAATAAACATAATAGATTGAAATTAAAGAAAAAACAAAAAAGACAAGCCTCTATAAAGACCGCGATTTTTTGATATCGATTGATGAATCACATAGCATTTATCGGACAAATACCAATCGAAATAAGTAGTGTGCTTATAGTTATACATACAAATTAAAACAGAATAAAATTGAGAATGATTATTAATTAATGCAAGTCATATCCTTTGCAACCTACCTGTTCCTTAAAAAAAGCCCGCAGCGTTGAACTGCGGGCTTAGTCAGAATGGAGTGTTACCCCAACTCAACTTTTGCGGCTATAGCCTTGCGGGTTATTCTTTTGCCAATTCCAGGTATCGCGCATCATTTCATCGATACCACGCCGCACTTCCCAACCCAGCTCCTCACGGGCAAGATTCGCGTCAGCCCAGAAAGCAGGCAAATCGCCATCACGACGCGGCAAGATCTGATATGGGATCTTCATGCCAGAAGCCTTTTCAAAAGCCTGCACCATTGCCAAAACCGAGTGCCCTACTCCTGCTCCCAGATTGTATGCTTTGAAACCCACAATTTTCTTCAAATGATCCATCGCCACCAAATGCCCTTCGGCCAAATCCATCACGTGGATGTAATCACGTTCACCGGTGCCATCTTCAGTTGGGTAATCGCCGCCGAAAATGCCCAACTTATCCAGTTTGCCAATGGCTACCTGAGAGATATAGGGCAACAGATTGTTCGGGATACCATTTGGATCTTCACCAATCAAGCCTGACTCGTGCGCACCTACCGGATTGAAGTAACGCAAAGCGATAATGGAAAACTGTGGCTCCGCTTTAGCGAAATCCTGCAGAATTTGCTCAACCATCAACTTTGATGTGCCGTAAGGACTAGTGGTACCACCAATCGGCGTTGTTTCCACATAAGGCACGGGAGAGTTAGCGCCATAAACTGTAGCGGAAGAGCTAAAGATAAATTGGTGAATACCTGCACGGCGCATTTCATCCAGTAACACCAGCGTGCCGGCAACATTGTTTTGATAGTACTCAAGTGGCTTGCGAGTCGACTCCCCCACGGCTTTCAAACCGGCAAAATGGATAACCGAATCTATCGCATGAGCGTCGAAGATACGCTTCAGGCATTCGCCATCCTGAATGTCCCCCTGGTAAAACACAGCCGCTTTGCCCGCTAACTTTTCTACACGATGCAAAGACTCTTCCGAAGAGTTCGACAGGTTATCCAATACCACCACATCCTCATCGCGCTCCAGCAAAGCCAGAACGGTATGAGAACCGATATAACCGGCTCCGCCGGTGACTAAAATCGCCATATCAACCCCTCTTCCCCAGCCTTACTGGAGAATCCTCACTGGTTAAAAATAATCTATTGGTTCAAAAAATCAGGAGAAAAATGCCAACTCAGATATTAATGCAGGCAGACATGATACAACTTACTCGACTTATCGCCAAAACGTCAGAGCAGTCAAAGCGGCTCTCAACCTTCATCCACAGAAATCCAATGGCGTTGCTGTCCGCAAACATAACGTATTGAGACAAAAAAGAGCAGCTCAAGGCTGCTCTTTCGGATAAATAGTCATGATGAGTGTAACTATCTGTTCAATGGCTCCTGGAAAAATACTGCGCCACGCGTTTTACATCTCGTTCATCAAGGGTTCCCGAATCACTCAGCAACGTAATCCAGGATTTTATGTAAGTGTACTTAGCCGAGGCCAGATCACGTTGAGCACTGTACAACTGTTGCTCAGCATTAAGTACATCGACGTTGACACGCTGACCCGCCAGCACGCTCTGGCGTGTTGCCGTTACCTGAGTTGTCGCCGACTTCACCGCCAGCTCGTAGGCCGCCAGTTTGGCACGGCTACTGATACAAAGATTATACTGTTTGCGCAGATCGTTAAGCGTGGTGCCCACCTGCGCATCCATTTCGTACATCGCCTGCCCATATCGAGATGCAGCCTGGCGAGTCGATGCCGAAACCCCTCCGCCGGCGTAGATCGGCATACTCACCTGCACGCCAATACTGTTAGTGCGATATTTTTGGTTAACCGTATTATCGCTGCTCGAGTCATTCTCAGAATGCGAGGCGTAGAGCTGCACCTGCGGCATAAAACCGGCACGATTTCTCTCCACTTCATATTTCGCCGCATCAACCCCGTGGCGAGAAGCCGCTAACATCGGGTTATTCTCGAGGGCAATTTTTTGCCACTCTTCAAACTTTGATGGGATCAACGGCGCCACCTGGAATTTGCCAGGGCGTAGCAGCTGTACATCATCGAGCTGATTGAGTGGCATACCAATAATGACTTCCAGCTCGCGCTGAGCCGCATCCAGCGCATCACGCGCCTCAATTTCCTGCGCCTCTGCCAGGCTGTAGCGCGCTTGAGTCTCGGAAACGTCGGTAATGGTACCCTCACCCGCGCCCATTAAGCGATCGTTCAGCGACAACTGTTCTTTATAGGCTGCTTTTTGCGCTGAGGCTAAAGCGATTTGGTCCTTGGAGTAAGCCACTTCCACATAGGCGGAGATCACCCGTACAGCCAAGTCGAGAAACTTACTGCGGTAGCGTTCATCAGACATCAGGGTCTGCGCCACGCCAGCCTTGTAGCGTGCATAAGCCTCGTAATCGAACAGCGGTTGCGTCAGCGTAACCGAGCTGGAATAACTGCGGTACTGCTGCCGTTTGGTGGTTTCAGTGACGCGGCCAAAGAGATCACCTTGCGGAAACTTCTGCGTTTGCCAGTTTCTCGGTGAGTTCTGGTAATTAAGCGATACCTTCGGCAGCAACCCCGCCCTGCCGATGTTTTCGTTTTCGTCTCCCGCCTCTTTCTCTTTTATAGCCGCCCTAAAGGTCGGATCTTTTTCAAGTGCCAGCGAATATGCGTCTATAATCCCTATCGAATGAACCGGCGCAGCTATCGCAAACAAGAGGGTACTGATAGCAAGGCCAGCAACCTGTCGTTTAAATTGAATCAAAATTATTCCTCGGTTAATGAAGTATGAGCGCGATCCAAAATAGGTTTAAACAGATAACTCAACAGTGAGCGCGAGCCGGTCTTCACAAACACCTCAACAGGCATCCCCGGCTTGATGTCTTCGCCACTGAGCAATTTCATGCCCTCAGGCGAAACCGTGACCTGCATTTGGTAGTAGGGTTCGCCATTGGCCTTGTCGACCAGACGGTCGGCAGAAACCAACGTCACCGTCCCCGGTATTTTCGGGGTCTTGTTTTGGTTGAAAGCAGTAAACATCAGATCCACCGGCAATCCGTTGTACACTTTATCAATCAGCTCTACCTTGAGGCGTGAATCCACCACCAGCGTAGCCTGACTTGGTACAACGTCCATCAGGTGGTCACCCGCTCCCACGACGCCCCCCTGAGTAAAGATATTCAGTCCTACAACAGTGCCATCTACCGGCGAAGTGATAGCCGTGTTGCCAAGGTCAAAATTCGCCATTTCCAACTTGTTCCTAAACTCGCTGGCATCCATCTGCGTTTGCGCCAACTGAGTTCTGACTTCGCGTTGATAGTCGGCAAAGCGTTGGTCGATCCTCTGCTGTGACTCCTGCAACTGTTTTTGTACCTGACCAATTCGCCCAACGGTTTCATCGATACTGCTGTTCACTTCCGCAAACTGACGCTGTACTTCCAGATAGCGGTTACGCGGTAAATAACCGTCCGCCGCCAGTTGCTTCATGCTGTTCATCTGTTCACGCAGGCTGGAAAGCTGGATTTGCTTATTGACCCTTGAGTCCTGCAGACCCTTCAGTTGGAAACGCATACCGTCCATTGACTGTTTATAACCGTCAACTTCGCTTTGTAATCCTTGGCGACGTGAAGAGAATAACTGCGTTTGCAGCGCAATGATCTCAGCGACCCGCGGCTGAGCCTGAATGGCTTCAAATACAGGAGAAAAAGTGACCTTGCTTAATCCATCACGTTCGGCCAACAAACGGCCTTCGCTGGCGAGCGTGGTGTAATATTGGTCGCGAAGTGAGTCAACCTGCGCCTGGGCCTGAACCTGGCTCAACTGCACCAACACCTCACCCGCTTTAACCTTGTCGCCTTCTTTTACCGTAATACTTTTGATGATGCCACTGGCCGGCGCCTGTACGGTTTTACGGTTGCCGGAAACGGTCACCGAACCCGGTGCTGCGACCCCTTTATCCAAAGGGGCAAACGCAGCCCAGGCGAAGAAGCCAAACAGACCAATCCCTACCACTAACCAACCCATGCGGGTGAAACGCCGTTCATCCTGCGGGATCTGTTCTGAATACGAGTCTTGCGGCTCGCCAATGTGCGTAGACATACCAACTCCTTTGACTGCAGGCGGCATTTTGGCGCCGCCCGGCAAGTACACAGCTTAATTAATTTGAGTTTTTGGGATATTACCTTCGTCCGGCTCGGAGTTGACTGCGCGCACCGCCTGCTGTGGGGTTTGCGCCTTCTGCGCATTGGCCAACGCTTGCAGCACCTGCTGAGTTGGGCCAAACGCATTGACGGTACCGTTCACTAACAGCAGCAGCTTGGTGGTCATCGACAACAGGTTGGTTCGATGGGTAATCAGGATCACCGTTTTATTACGCTGTTTAAGGAACAGGATCGCCTGATTCAGCGCTTTCTCACCGGCATCATCCAGATTGGAGTTGGGTTCATCCAATACGATCAGGGAAGGATCGCCATACAGCGCCCGGGCCAGGCCAATACGCTGCTTCTGTCCGCCGGATAATCCCGCCCCGCCATTGCCAATGATTGAATCATAACCGTTAGGGAAACGCAGGATCAGCTCATGGACCCCGGCCAACTTGGCGGCTTCAATCACTTTCTCAGAATCAATGTCGTTAAAACGAGCGATGTTCTCAGCAATGCTGCCGGCGAACAGTTCAATATCCTGCGGCAGATAACCGATGTAGGGCCCCAGTTCGTCTTTGTTCCATTGGTAAATATCAGCGTTATCAAGCCGCACAATACCTTCGCTGACCGGCCAGATACCTACCAACAAACGTGCCAGCGTGGACTTACCGGAAGCGCTTGGCCCGATAATCCCCAGTACGTCACCCGGTTGGATAGCGAAGCTGACATTATGTAATACCGCATCGCCTTTGGAGCCCGGAGGCGTGGCAGTGACACCTTCAACAGAGATGACCCCTTCCGGCCGTGGCAAAGACATCCCCATACCGCGTGGCGGATGTTTATCCAGTAATTTCACCAGGCGCTGATAGGAGAGTTTGGCAGAACTCCAGCTCTTCCAAACGTTGATCACCTGCTCGATAGGTGCCAACGTACGCCCCATCAGGATAGAACCTGCAATCATCATGCCGGGGGTAATATGGCCATCAATCGCCAACCAGCCCCCCAGTCCCAGCACCAGGGATTGCAAAGAAAGACGAACAAACTTGGTTATGGAGGTAACGGTAGTGGCACGCTCACTGGCGACACGTTGGCTATTCAGAAATCTCTGATGCAAACCGAACCAGCGGCGCTTTAGATTAGGTAACATGCCCAATGCCTCGATCACTTCGGCATTACGCAAATTTGTACTCGCCAAACTGCTGGACATGATCGATAGCTTGCTGGCTTCCCCCAATGGTTTCTTGGAAACCATTTCGTTGACCACCGCCAATGCAACCAGCAGCAGTGAGCCAACCAGAGCGAACAATCCCAACCACGGGTTAAACAGGAAAATCACCAGCAGGTAAATCGGGAACCAGGGCGCATCGAAGAACGCAAACAATGCGCTGCCGGTCAGGAACTGCCGTACGGTGGTCAAATCACCCAGCATCTGTCCTGCGTCGGAAGAGCCATTTTTCAGATTGGATTCATAGGCCGCAGTGTAAACACGGGTGTTCAATCGCATATCCAACTGACTGCCGATACGGATAACAACCATGCTACGAACATACTCAAGAAGCGCCATCATGCCGAACATTCCCAGCATAATCAGCGTTAACATCAGCAAAGTGATTTCATTACGGGAAGGAAGTACCCTGTCGTAGACCTGCAACATATAGACAGAGGGAACTAACATTAATATATTTATAAATGCGGTGAATATGCCAACGGTCCAGAAGATTTTGCTGCGTGTCCGTATAACATCCGCAATTTCATTACGCGGTATAAATTGATTCACTTTCTGCCCTTACATCATGTGCACTGTCAGTCCAATCCGCATTGATTTCCTCTAAGGAAATTCTTAAAAAATTAAAAATAAAGAAAATCCTAAAGAAGCCCCCTCAAACATGCTCGAGACTGCAGATACTTTTTTTAACTATAGATAGAGAAAGTGGATATCGGCAAGGCGGCATACAAAAAAAACTCTAACCCCCCCCCCAGCAAAACCTGCGAAAACAAAAAGATAAATGGCATAAAAAGCACAGGGGAATTATGAGTGAAAGAGTAAGTTAAAGACGATGACTCCGATCACAAAATAAAATACGGGGAGGTTACCCCCCCCCCGTATTATTTAATAACTAACAGTGTTCATGGAAACTATTTCTCTACTGAGTATACACTCACGCGTAATGCAGAGTATCCAACAGTTGCTGATGGTTTTGCCCAGTCAGGTAAACCACGCTGTCGCTGGTATCCAGTGTGTGGTTATTGTTGTTATCAATAATCACATAAGAACTGTCATTATTACCTGTCCCACCGAACACCACAGACGCTACGCCCACTTTCGCGGTCAATGAGTTGCTGTTGTCCAGGCCGAGGATACCGCCCAACAGACCGATAACGCCGTTGGTCAGGCCGCCAACCAGAGTCCCCAACAGAGCATCCAGGGTATCGGAGGCACGGGTGCCGTAATCTGCTACCGCAGTACCGCTGGTGTCACCAGAAATTGTTAAGGCAGAAGCTGCGTCAACAATCTTGTCTTTGGTACTATCAAAGTCGGTAATGGTGACACCGGCTTGAGTAGTACTGGACTTCAGATCATAGGTGTTCACGCCGTTGCCGCCGGCCAAGGTAGTGTTACCCAGAACGCTGAAACTGTCAGCAGCGCCGGTACCTTCTACATTCAATTGATAACCATTCAGACCCAGAGCTGTCAGTACCGGTGCCAACAACCCCGTTGTTACTACACTCAACGGCAGAATGTTCAGCAACTGGACAATAATACCGTCACCGGTACCGGCATGGCTGGAATCCAAATTCAGGCCGGCAGTATTAGCCGTTGCGTTAATATCACGCACGTTGCTAAAACCACTGCCCACAGTCAGATCCAGGACATGATCACCAGTGATGGCAATGTTCTGAACCTGCGCGTTAGTCCCGGTCAGTGACAAAATATTGTCAAAGTTACCAGTACCGCCAGACGCAATGTTCAGCGTGCTCAGCACGGTTGGCAACAATACACTGCTGCTGCTGTTCAGTGCCAGGGAGCCGGCATTCACATCGGTTGAGCTAACGGCATCGAAAGTGACGTTAAAGTGGTTAGTGGCATTCTGCAGGAAAGTAATTTCCACGCTGCTCGCCGCCGTCGCATTACCGGTCACTTCCAACTGCGCGGAGTTACCGCCGGCAGCATTAATCACCTTCACTGCTTCAGCCAAACCAGACAACACAAAACCTTGTGAGCCAATGTTGGAGGTGGCAGCCTGAACGACGTTGTTGGTCAAACCGGTAGTGCTGGATTCAGAAACTGCATTACCGGTTAACAAACCAAAGTCAAAGGTGTGGTTTGCGGCTGTGGAACCAGTGTTAACCGTTGCTTTGCCGATGTAGCCAGCCAGGTCAATTTTCTCAAAATTGGTGAACTGCGAAGCATTGCTGGTAATCGTCGCGGTGCGGACAACCGCGTTACCTGACATCACCACGTTTTTGGTAATAAAGTTGGCGGAAATGGTATCAACGCCATCGCCGCCGTTGCCAGAAATGCCAGCGCCGACGGTGTTGGCACCGCCAACTGCCGCATTACCCAACCATTTCAGTGAGTCGTTACCTGCTCCCAGATTAAAATCACCAGTAGCAGTAGCAACAGCTGCCGTAGCGGTGACCAGGACATCATCAGCCCCTGAACTGGCATTCAGAATAACGTTACCGTTATTCACAGTGATATCTACACCCGGGTTAACACCGTTGTCAGACAGGTTGACCGTTGCCGCGCTGGTACCGTTAATGGTCAGATTCGCCAGATGATCGGCAAACTTCAGGTTAACAACACTGGCTGCGTTAGCGGCAAGCTGAACATCGGTCAACACTGCAGTTTCTGCATTGCTGATCTGGTGCGATGCGCCTGTATTCACAGTGCCGGTAGCATTACCGCCAGCTGCTGTGGCCGTCAGTGAGGCTGCAGTTTTGTACAGCAGGCTGGTACCGATATCAAATTCAAAACCGTGCTGCTGGGTTACTGTCGCGGCATCAGTCGCCGTAGAGGTACGCAGATCGTTGATAATCGCTTGAGTGATTAATGACTTATCGCTTCCAAGAGCACTATATGTTGCCAACTGTCCAGCTGTCGCCGCGACACCATGCACCGCACTGAAAACATGCTGAATGAAGTCATCGCCAGTCAGTTGACCGCCTTTGCGTTGGAACTCTGCAGAACCAACCAACTTGCCAATCAAAGTGCTGTAGGAGGTACCGGCAGCCATTTGTTTGCTCCAGGTATCCAGACCCGAAGCATCAACACCACGTTCGGCAACTCCCAGATAAACTGCGGCTACCTGCTCCTGATACGACAACCCAGGAAGATGCCCTGCCTGGTAGACGGTTGTAGCGCTGTTAAAGTGCTGCTGAGCGGTTTGATCCCCAGCACCAACAGTACCTCTCAAGGCTTGGATAATATCTACCAACACGTCAGCACGAGTAGCGCCGCCCTGCAACAGAGAAAGATAACTTGAAGCTTCCGCAGACGTAGGTGCACGTTCATAACCAAATTGGAACAGACGAGCGATAAACGCGTCATCAGTCAGCGAGGTTAGATAAGAACGACCACTGATGTTCGCCGCTGCTGCCTGAGTCAGGGTCATACCAGCATTGATTTTAGCCCCGAAATAGTTCACCGCATCAGCAGTGGCAGTAGAACCAACCACATACAAAATTGCCTGGATATCCGATGCCCCTTGCCCTAAAGCGCTGGTCGCCGTTGAAGGGTACAGTAACGTATCGATTTTATTTTCAAATGCGGCTTGCTGAGACAGCAACGTCGAATCACTGCCAGAATAATTAAGTAAATCATTGACTACATTAGATACCGCAGAGCTCAAACTGTTAGCTGCCAGATAATCTGTCAGTTGCTGCTCTGTAGCCGCGGCACCATGCTCACGGGTATAAATAATTTGCAAAATTTCCGAGTCAGTTTTACCGCCGTACAGTGCGGCCCCTGACGAAGAGCTAATAAACGCTTGTGCTAGCTGCGCAGGCGTTTTAGCACCAGTTTGAAGCTGTTGCCCATAAGTATCGATCTCGGTCAAAGATGGAGTACGCCCCAATACCGAGTAAAAGATAGCCGCTGCCTGATGCTGAGATGCTAAAGAAGCCATAAAAAACTCCTAACCTAAGTAAAATTAAGGTAAAAAATAGATCCCATACAGCTCTTGAATACCAGTAATGCTAACTTAGCTACTGACTTAAAAGAGGTTTGGGCTTGCACATAGACTCAACACTGAATTAATAGCAATGAAATTAAACTTATTTAAATAACTCCTTTAAGCGCCCATAGTTATAAAATGAGTAAAGTAGCTGAAAGCAGGTTCTGTCAAGACAAGACATGAGATTATTATTACTTCGAATAAAAACATCGGTATAGGCGTTAACATTATGGTAAGCAAGGATTTTTAACATTACTAAAAGACGTCAATAAAAACTCACATATTCAATATATGAATAATTGGCGATACTGTTAACAACTCAATGCCAGCACAAAAACCATGTAAACAAGAAGGGTTTATTGACGAGGACAACACGAAGTAGCTGACGGCTCAAGAAAAAGTAAATGGATCGAGTGGAAAATTTTTCGACTCAACAAATTATTTAGCATTAAAAACAGCAATAACGTATTGAAAAAAATATAAAAACCTGAAAATCGGCAAAAAAAAAGCACCATCGTAAAGAGATACGAAGGTGCTTTTGATATTATCATCTACTTCAACTATCCAGAACACTTCACAACGAATGGAATCAAAGCTGTGCTACTTTAACCATACTAGACTTTACACGACGCCCAAGATTGATAGAAGGCTGCTCGATAAATCTATACACCAGATATGACGCAGGCAGCGTCAGAAGAACTCCGATGCTTCCTAGCAGATACCGACTGAAGTTAGAAAAATCAGCAGTGAAATGTTCGTAAATTATCAACAAACTTGGATGAATAAGATAAACTGAGTAACTGATCACCCCCATCCAAACCATAAACTTGTTATGGATCCTAAAACGAGTCGTAAGAGCGATAAAAAGTAACATGCTAAGATAATATGTCACTGTATAACGCATTGTATGACCAGGTTCTATTCCATAAGAAAAGAAACTCACTATTGGAATCACACAGACATAAATAGCGATATAGTATGTAGCCAGTTTTTTAGCGATGAAATCACCATCAAGCAGATATGATCGCCATAAACCACCAAACATCATCAATGACAGAGCCAAAGGCAAGGCAACAGGAAACTCTTCATCCAGCTTGCGTCTGGCAATGGCTAACGCCAGGGCGATAACCAGCATTACAAGGGAAGATATGAAGTTAAACCTGACTTTATTGAGCAGGCCCAAAATGAATGAACATACGCACATGAAATAAAAAACCAGTTCGATAAAGAGAGTCCAATAAACACCCACAATATCTTTCACACGAAATGCAGTTTGGAACATCGTAATATTGGCAAAGATCTGATGCCATGGGAATTGCATACCCAAAGCGTAAGACACAACCAAATATAATAACAAAGAAAACCAATAACCTGGATAAAGTCTAAAAAATCGTGAGATAAAGAATGCCTGCACCCCACCATTTTCACGTCTAAAACTAAAAGGTATGATAAATCCGCTGATAATAAAAAATAACACAACACCTATTTTCCCGAGATCAAAAACATGGGAAAAAATAAATTTATCGTATCCGTAGATAGGCACCAGAAAATGAGCAATAACGACGCTAATTGCCGCAATTCCTCTTATCGAGTCAACATAATCCAGACGAGTGGGATTTTTATTATCAGCGGTGGGTTTCAATTTCTCAACGACCTGCATAGAAACCACCTGATTGAGAGTAAAGTGCTTCTCGGTCATATTTAAAAAAACAATAAAATAGAATGAAGAACAAAATAGTAACACCTAATTCAAAAATAAATGTCAACGAGTTGGCACAGCTATAGGCTTATCAGACAAGACCAATACTGGAGTATCGCCCTGTAATGTTACGTTCTGATTATTCATCTCAACGAGAGGATTTACA
This sequence comes from Serratia sp. NA_112.1, assembly GCF_052691715.1. NCBI lineage: Bacteria > Pseudomonadati > Pseudomonadota > Gammaproteobacteria > Enterobacterales > Yersiniaceae > Serratia > Serratia sp. NA_112.1. Next base: position 693,695 of record NZ_JBQZFO010000001.1, on the reverse strand, counting down.
TCAGGCTTCGCTGATGACTGCCCTGTTACACTACTCATTAAAGATCTCAAGCCATTTGGTTGCTCCGAAGGTTGCGCGACCTTGGACTTCTGCCAAGACAACATCGCATACTGATTACCTTGCCCCTTAAGCGCAATGCTAATCACCCCATCAGCAGATACCTTATAATCACTCACGCTATAATCGCGCGCAACTTTGGCGATTTTTTCATAAGCCAATGCCGCCGCTTTCGGTTTCTCCTTTCTGTCCAACAAACCAAATCGGTGTTCATTTATTTTTGGATTATCGCCGTCGTCAATAAGATCGTACCACCACACCCCTTTGATGTAGGGGCGCGATTTTGCCAACATAGTGTATTTTACGATATATTGAGCGGCAGCGGCATTACTCAAACCACCAGGTCCATTATATGTTGGAACCCCCATTTCAGTAATATATAAAGGAACTGTTTTTTTGGAGAATGCTCTTACTCTGGCTTCAAACTTATCAATGCCGGCAAGATTATCCTCGGGGTTTCTCAACGCCATATCTTCATTACGATACGAATAAGGATGCAGTGATATAGCATCGATATCATTCAGTATCCCTAATTCCATTAACTTATCAAACCAGCTAATGCCCCGTTGCCCCAAAGGGTTAAGAGAACCTGCCATCACAATCGCATCGGGGTCAGCCCGTTTAATAGCAGCCGATGTTTTCTTCACTAATTGTGCAAAAACCTCAGGAGGAGGAACCCCTGTTTTCTTCTTCAGCCCAGTCCCCACAGTCCATTCATTCCAAACCTCATAGTACTTTACTTTTCCCTTGAAGCGTTTGGCAGTCCAATAAGCATAGTTGGCAAACCCATCGATGGCTTCAGGAGTGGTTGGATAATCAGGAACATTATAAGCGGCATTGCCATATGCAAGAATAAGTAAAGAATTCAATCCATATTTGGAAACGCCTTGCTGGAATGCATCATCTTCCTTGATAAGAGGCCCGACAACTTTAAAATCGCCAGATGTCCTTTCAACCATTCCCCACAGGAAGCCAGTGCGAAATGACGTAAACCCATAATCTTTAATAAGGGTAAGATAATTATCTGTCGGCTTAGGGTAGTTCCGCAAATGAACATTCACCCCAATCTCAAAAGCATTCGCACCTTGATAGGATCCCAACAGCATGATACCTGCGGCTGCCAATGCTTTAACCATCCTGGTATAACGGCCAGAATGACAATGACCTGTGTTTGGCTGAAATATCAACTTAACCTCCTGAATAAAAAAGTACTACTCATGAGTTTTAAAAAAATGAGGAGCCAGGCATTGATGTATATCCATCAGAAAACTAATAGGCTGTTTTACTGATAAACCCTTTAAATATTGTCAGAAAAACAATTTTCACGTCTAACCAAACACTCCAGTTACGGATATAATCAAGGTCAAACTCAACCCGTTTTTCCATTTTATCTAATGTATCCGTCTCGCCACGCCAACCATTTATCTGAGCCCAACCGGTAATTCCAGGTTTCATTTTGTGACGGAGCATATAACCTGTAATTAACTTGCGATATTGTTCATTATGCGCAACGGCATGAGGACGAGGCCCAACAATTGACATATCCCCTTTCAGTACGTTAATAAATTGAGGTAACTCATCTAAAGATGTACGACGAAGGAAAGCACCGACAGGCGTAATCCTGACATCCCCTTTTGTTGCCTGAATGACCTTATCGCCATTCTCCATAACCTTCATTGAACGGAACTTCCATACTTCGATTGCTTTCCCGTCCATGCCATATCGACGTTGTTTGAAAATCACGGGGCCATGAGAAGTGAACTTCACCATAGCTGAAATAAGCAATAAAACAGGGGAAATGAACAGAAGAATAAATATTGAAAGGACAATATCCTCTACACGTTTAATGACCTGATTAACACCGCTCATAGGTGTATCAAATAATGATACCACCGGCACACCATTTATTTCCTCTGAGCGTGATTGCAAAATATTAAAAGTGAAAATATCAGGAATCAACATTACCGAGCAGGTAGTATCTGAAAGCTCAGAAACCGTATCTTTTATTAATTTCTCTTGCTCCATCGACATAGCGATATAAATGCGGTCAATACGCCCACATTTTGCATCTTCAATCAATTGTGCCAGATTACCGCGTCGTTCAAGCATAGCGCTCAATGGTTCTTCGCTATCATCATAAATGCCCAGAACGCGAAATCCCATCCAGTGCGCATCACGTAACGTTTCCGCCAAACGAATCCCTACCGGCATTGACCCCATAATAGCTACATTGCGAGTGTTAAACCCCAAATTACGCATATAGCCTAGCATCAGCCGGATAGTACTACGTGTTATCACCAAACCACAGCAGACTAACAAGTACCACTGGATATAAACGATATATTCGTTACTAAAATCGTTAACAAAAGCAACAGCACCGGAGGTCAACAATAAGCTTATCGTCCAGTTTTGCAAAATCAGCTGAATTTCTAATCCTGCACGAACACCGCGCCAAGAACGATAAAAATCAGTAATACCACCTATCATCTGGAAAATAACAATTGAAGTTAACACCATAACCCAGTGTTGCATTGAGAATCGGGTACCAGACATAAGGCAGGATAAGTAAAGCCCGCAGAAAACGATAAAAATATCTGAAAATCGTTGCAACATTGATGTCAGGGATGCATTGGTATGAAAACTCCCACGACGGAAACCATTCATTGATAACGACCTATTCACTATCATAGTATAGATGCCTTTTGTAAGTTTTCTCTGCAAACTATATTCCTATAAAACCTGGGTAGTTCATGACCCAGGCTTTCAATATAGCGTAATTACAAAGTTTAACTGCGTAGTAAGGCAAGGATCTCTTCTGTTTTCTGCTTCATCAATAATGGGTTTGCCCGCGATTCAACGTTGAGGCGTACCACTGGCTCGGTATTGGAACTGCGAAGATTAAAACGCCAGTCTGCAAACTCTAGGCTGATACCATCGGTTTGATCGAACAATAAGGCATCAGGTTGATAACGCTCCAATACTTTTTTGATCGCCGATTGAGGGTCTTGTAACTGGCTGTTGATCTCCCCAGAAGCAGGATATGCAGACATACGATCTTCAACCAGTTGCCCAAGTGTCAAATTTTTGAGGCAAACAAGCTCTGCAACCAGTAACCACGGGATCATCCCGCTGTCACAGTAAGAGAACTCACGGAAATAGTGATGGGCACTCATTTCCCCACCATAAACCGCATCTTCTTTACGCATGCGTTCCTTGATAAAGGCATGGCCAGTTTTTGACATTACTGGCACCCCACCACTAGCGGCAACTACGTCAATAGTGTTCCAACTCAAACGTGGGTCGTGAATGATTTTAGCACCGGCTTCTTTTTCCAGGAACGCGGCAGCCAATAGGCCTACAATATAATAGCCCTCAATGAACCCCCCGTTCTCATCGAACAGGAAGCAGCGATCGAAATCACCATCGAACGCGATCCCCATATCTGCTTTATGCTTACGTACAGCTTGTGCTGTATCTTCCCGACATTCAGGCAGTAGAGGATTTGGGATACCATTTGGGAAGTTACCATCGGGCAGGTGATGTACCTTGATAAATTCGACAGGAACATTCAAGTTTTTAAACCGTGTCTCAATAGCATCAATCACATGCCCTGCAGCACCGTTGCCGGAATTGATAACAAGTTTTAGTGGTTTCAGATTTTTAATGTCAACGTAGCCAAGCAAATGCTCAACATAAGCTTCTTCAATAGATATTTGTTGATAAGTACCGCGAGTGCCAGGGGCAACCGGAGAAAAACGGTTCTCTTCAGCCAGTTTCTGAATATCGCGCAATCCAGTATCACCACTGATAGGTTTCGCCTGGCTACTCACCAGTTTCATCCCATTATAATCCATCGGATTATGGCTAGCAGTAACTTCGATTCCGCCATCAATACCTAAATGAAAAGTAGCGAAATAAATCTCCTCAGTACCGCTTAGCCCGATATCAAGCACATTAACGCCAGCGTCACGTAGGCCATCTGCAAGTGCAAGTTTCAACTCCTCGCTGGTTAAACGCACATCGCCGCCAACTACAACTTCATTCGGCTTTAAAAATTCGCCATATGCACGACCGATACGATAGGCAATATCTGCGTTCAGCTCTTCGCCTAATCGACCACGAATGTCGTATGCTTTAAAACAGGTTAAAGTTTGAGCCATCTGAAAATCCTTACCAAAGATGTTACACATTTATGTTCTAATAATTGAAACGTAAAGCAATTAATCGTACTTTCCATTATTATCAAATCGAACAATATCATCTTCGCTCAAATAGGAACCCGATTGGATTTCAATGAGGTCCAACGCAATTTTCCCTGGATTTTCCAAAGAGTGTTCGACGCCTAATGGAATGTAAATAGATTCGTTTTCACCCACGAATTGAACAGTACCGTTCTTGAACACTTTCGCCGTTCCAGAGACGACGACCCAGTGTTCGGAGCGATGATGATGCATTTGCAGAGATAACTTCTCACCAGGTTTGACCGTTATTTTCCGTACCTGGAAACGATCCCCCTGCGCAATTGCATCGTGTTTACCCCAAGGACGATATACTTCACGATGTTGTTTACTTTCAGGACGTTTGTTACGTTTCAGATAATTTACAATCTCCTTAACGTCCTGCACTTTATCCTTATTAGCGATCAATACAGCATCTTTGGTCTCAACCACCACCAGATTATCAACACCTACGGTCGCCACTAATTTGTGTTCTGCCCTGATATAGTTATTTGAGCAGTCATGCTGTATGACATCACCGAAATTAGTGTTACCTGCCTGATCTTTTTCACTAATTTCCCATAGTGCTGACCATGAGCCAACATCGCTCCAACCAGCATCCAGGGGTACTACAACCGCATCTGCCGTTTGCTCCATAACCGCATAGTCAATAGACTCGTCCGGACAAGCGATAAAGGCTTCGCGGTCAACACGAACAAAATCCAGGTCCGGAGAAGTATGCTGTAACGCCTGACGGCAAGCAGCAAGAATATCTGGACGATATTTATTTAACTCTTCAAGATAACGACTGGCTTTAAATAGGAACATACCGCTGTTCCACAAATAGTCTCCGCTTTTAATATATTCCTGTGCTGTAGCCAGATTGGGTTTTTCTACAAAGCGTGACACCTGGCAAGTTACCGAACCGTCAATGCTTTCACCCTTATGGATGTAACCATAGCCAGTTTCTGGGCCAGTAGGGACAATACCAAAAGTAGCCAGATTGCCCTTATCAGCATATGGAACTGCCTGAAGAACAGCATCACGGAACGTCTTCTCATCTTGAATAACATGATCTGCAGCTAGAACCAACAGCAGAGGATCCTCTCCATTACCAGTTGCTTGCAGAGCAGCTAACGCAATCGCAGGAGCTGTATTACGGCCTACTGGCTCCAGTATAATGTTGTGCGATAAGCGAGTAATTTGACGCAGTTGTTCAGCAACAATGAAACGGTGTTCTTCGTTACAAATAACGAGAGGATTGGATATATCTAAGCCATCCAGACGATTCACCGTTGTTTGCAGCATAGAAAACTCGCTACATAGCGTTAAAAATTGTTTAGGGAATAATTCTCTGGAAAGAGGCCATAAACGGCTTCCGGTACCGCCAGCCATAATAACAGGATAAATATTACTCATGATAAATCTCACCGATCAGTATTTTATGGTTTTGGCCGTATTAAACTCATGCCATTTGACATTTATATATTCAGCCAATTCGGCCCGAAAACGCTCTGCAGAGAACTTGCATGCCTGCGTACGGCAATCAACGGGGCTGATTTCGTCTTGAATTTTTTCAAATTGCTGCACTGCAGCCACCAAAGAGGGGACACTTTGTTCAAAGAAGAAAATACCCGTTGGGTTATCTACTCCATATGGGCGAACGGTTTCCAACGCCCCTCCTTTACCAAAGGTGATTACCGGTGTTCCACATGCCTGAGCCTCTACCGGCGTGATGCCAAAATCTTCTTCCGCGGCAAAAACAAAGGCCTTGGCCCTCGACATATGATCCTGCAACACTTCATTACTTTGATAGCCCAGGATCTCAACATTCTTCCCAGCTTTAGACTTGATCTTGGCCATCTCAGAGCCATCACCAATCACGATGAGTTTCTTATCAGGCATAGTGCTAAATGCCTCAACGATAAGATCCATACGTTTATAGGGAACCATACGGGAAGCCGTGAAGTAGAAATCATCTTTATTTTCATTCAGTAAGAATCGGTCAACATCAACCGGAGGGTAAATCACATCGGCTTCTCGCCCATAAACCTTTTTGATTCGGCGAGCGATAAAATGTGAATTTGCAATGAAGTGGTCAACCCCATTAGCGGTGCGGTAGTCCCACATCCGAATTTTGTGCAACAACCACTTTGCCAACTTGCCTTTTATCCCCTTCATAAGGTTTGCTTCACGAAGGTACTGATGTTGTAAATCCCAAGCATAACGAATTGGTGAATGTACGTAACTAATGTGTAATTGATCTGGCCCAGTCAAGACACCTTTCGCTACAGCATGACTGCTCGACAAAACAACGTCATGGGAAGAAACATCCAGTTGCTCTATAGCTAAAGGCATCAGCGGCAAATATTTCTGATAGCTGGTTTTAGCCTTAGGCAAGTTTTGTATAAAGGTAGTATTTGCATGCTTGTTGTGAATCTGCTTCCTGGCGGCATCAGATAAGAAATCGACTACAGAATAAAGAGTGGATTCTGGGTATATATCAATAAATTCTTTTATTACGCGCTCTGCGCCAGCATAGGTTACTAGCCAATCAGCTACAACACCTACATTCAATCTCTGTTCAGGCATACCCTCTCCCAGCATATTCTAAAATAAAGAGCCACAATAAATATTAAATTAATGATTTGATCTTTTCAGTGATAACAAGCTGACCAAAGTTATCTTTAATTAATTCAATAACATCATGATCAAATTCCTTCACTGGAGGCAACAAACTAATTTTCTCATGTAGGTCATCGATATCCTTGAAACAAACAACCACATTGTCGCCGAAAATATTGTTAGCCCAACGAAGGAAGTCAGTTTCCACACAAATGATCCGACTTTTTACAGATAATGCATAGAAAAAGCTTCCGCTGACAATCATATCTGGATCTGCATGACAAATAATTAATCCTTGTGATGATGAAATCAATTTCTCTGCAGTAGCATCATCAATATAACCCGCAAGGATTGATATATTATCTGACGAAATGCTTTTTAATTTCTCAACATAACTTTCATCATCATAGCTTCCAGCAATGATTAATTTTTTTTCCAAGGGGAAATTTGTAATTAACTCTTCCAGCTTTTTATATTTATTTATCCGCCCAAAGAATACAAAACTCTCCTTCTTATCATCACTCAATAACTCTCTTTTTATAAATTCATTATCGGTTTTATACAAAGGATGGGGTATATAATGCATCCCAGCAGTGGCCGCCACCGGTGAATGGACTACGCCCACTCCAGATATTTTCATTAAAATATCAGCATAACGCTTTGCACGAAGGCTATCTTCAACCTGAGTTCCGTGAGGATATAAATTATGGCGAACATAAATAACTTTTTTCGCCACAATCTTGAAGAGTAATATTTTCAGGATTGCCTTTATCATCAAGGAATTTCTTACCTTGCCTTGATTATCGATAATACCAGAATCAAGCCAGTTGATAAAAATCACATCATGTCTACAAAATTCAAGTTTAGTGAAGCGCTTAACAATGCTTTTGAATGAAACGCCCTCCACTTCACCAAATTGAGAAAGGATATGTTTAAATCTATTACTGTAATCATTGGTTCCAGTGTTTTCCGGATAATATGCTATCTTCATTTCACAACCAAATTTATTTAGCCCCGCCAACATAGTCTATCGACGGGTGCGAATTGATTACCAGAGATCGTAAGGGAATGCTTTGAAAAGGCGTTTAGAAACTGTCGGCATATCAATGGGCTCTGCTGGAGTCAATGACAAAGCCTCTTCAATCGTAGAAGCAATGGGATATTCTTTTCTTCCCGTACCAAAATAGTAATCATCATACTTGAATTTGGATTCGCCGCTGTTACCATCAAGGAAAATCGCAGGGATTCCGTACGCCTCAGCAATAATAACACCATGCAAAGAGCTGGAAATTACAAATTTACTATTCACAATAGCCTGTGTGAAGGCCAATGCACCCTGCCGCGGTGAACAGAGGATATCTGCGTACTTATCATATTTTTTAAAATCCTCATTCATATGAGGGATAATGATCATTTCACGCTTTAATGATTCATCAGTCAGAAGCTCTTTACTGAAAAAAGTAGGCAATAACAATGCTGGATCGCCATACACCTCAGGAACCGAGATGCCACGCTTTTGCAATAGTTCACGGGTTAGTGGTCCACGTACAGCACGCACATCAAGATTGCTGAACTTCATTTGCTCGTGGCTGATCTTCCCATTAATCCCGGTACCCCAAATGCAATCACCCGTATTGGCAAAATGCATAACAGAACCAATGGAAAGCAATTTGTTCTTTGCATTACTCTTATCGAGGATACCTTTATCTTTAAGAGTCAACATTTGCTCAACAATGACTTTTGCCAAATGGTCACCAGCATTATGGATACCATCCTTCGGCTCCCACCAAAAAACCCGCGTTCTTAATTTGTCATTTTTTGAAAATTTTAGCTTTAACATTAAAAATTAATTCCTGATAGGTATTTAGTTTTAAAAGGTCTATTAAAACCTTAAGCTTAATATTTGCATTTTTCCGTGTTTGAGGTGTCACCCATTCGATAATAAAAGCAACACAACTGTAGCTGATAATAACGGAAAATGCGGCGCCAGTAGCGCCATAAATTTTTATAAAGAAATAGTTAAGACAGATACTCAAAAGCAGACCAAACGCGTTTCGTATAATAGCAAAGCGTTCGAGTTTAAATATACTGTAATATAAGCCACTGAGGTTGACGATAACTAATACTGGCAATGAAAGCATCAATACAGCAAAAACAGGAACTGATGCACTGAACTCTTTACCAAGCAAAAATGGAATTAACCACGGAGCGGAAAATGCTAGTAGCAAACTGATAGGAATACTGGCAAGCAGACCGTACAGATAAAGGTTCTCAAGGTACTTTTCTTTGTCTAAGGACTGACTTTTACTGATGTAAGGAAGAAAAACCCCAGCCAACAACGAAGGTATGGTGAGAAGTTGCTCTACTAATTTATATGCGCCCGCATAAATACCCACACTAGCCGTACCAGCCAAAAGTGATAACATAAATTGGTCAGTTCGCATATTTAACTGAACAATAACTACTGATATCCAGAAAAACAGTGAGCGACTGAACAGATGCTTTCTGATAACTGAACGGTAAAGCCGACTTCTCACTCTAGTAATTTTCATTTTGTGCTTGCGGGTAGCAAATACGCAAAGCAAGTTAATAATGAGATTACTGAATGCATATGTCAGCATAATATAAATTAAATTATTCTCACCTACAAAACAGAGAAAAATTCGCAATAATGCCATAAGGAGAGAAACAGTAACTCTGATTTTCACCAGAGTTGCATTCTTTAAATTCGCTTCAAAATGATAGGTGAATATCTCAAATGGTGAAGCTACAAATGCCAATAAAAGTGCATAAAATTTTATATCATAATTACTGATATACAAATATAATAAAGCAACAATAAAAAAGAAAAGAGAGCTCGCAAGCTTTATATTAAAAGCTTGATTAAATATTAATGCTTCACGGCTTGGAGACTTTAGTGATGAATAGACCCTACGAATCCCAAACTCAGATACTGTAACCGCCAGTAAATAATAAAGTTGAAAAATAGCGAGCTTACCAAAATCCTCAACGCCCAGGTAACGGATAACAATGACATTAGAAAGCAAAAGAATAAATGTCGTTGCGAATTTTTCCGTAACCAAATAGAATATATTTTTAACGAGATTACTCATTTTTCACACAACCATTGAGAAAAATTTCAAATGCGTTAGGAAAAATTAATTATTTCCAAGAGCCCAATTAGTTTGAAACATCATTACAACTTATTGATAATATCATCTAATCTTTTAGCCGATTCATGCCAAGAATAGTTTGGGATATTATTGTATCCGGCAATCTTTAATTCATCTCGCAATTTTTCATCATGAACAATCTTATCGAGAGCATTGACCATGTCTTTATGGTTATAAGGATCAAAATACAAGGCACTTTCCGCCAACACTTCAGGTAATGAAGCCTGGTTTGATGATACAACCGGACAACCACAAGCCTGCGCCTCAAGCGGAGGTATACCGAATCCTTCATAAAATGAAGGGAATACAAATGCCAGAGCACTTTGATAAATACTGACTAACTCTTCATCAGTAACACGGCCTAAAAACTCAACATTTTTCATGTCAATTTCGCCGTTAGCAGAAAAGTCAATGCCAGAGAAATTCTTATTCTTGCCACCAATAATCTTCAGTTTGATATCAGAGTTTTTTGATATGACAGAGAAAGCAGCTAATAGCCCATGAAAATTCTTATGATAATTTGGGGACGAAACCGATAATAAAAATGGTTCATCTACAACTTGTCTTTCTGTTTCTCTGCGAGTAAATATTTCTGATACTGCGTTAGAGATCACAAAAGTTTTTTGAGTATCATAATTATAAGCATTTGTGATTTCTTTTTTGGAGAACTCGCTCACAGTCAATAATGCACGACTATTCTTCAGCATTACCGGAATTAGCAGGTTATACATTAACCTGAATTTCCGCGAATAACTTTCTGGAAATTTTTTATAGGTAATATCATGATGTGTAACAATTTTGTTTTTATACCATAATGGCGCTGTATTCCCAAGATTGACGAGCAAGGGACTTCCATTATTTTTTAAGAAAACAGGAAGATCACGCTGTTCCCACTGGTGCCCCGCTCTATTACCGATGACTTTAACATTAAGTAGATCAGCAGTTTTTTTATTTTTAATATCACCAGGAGAAATAAAGACAATATCATCTCTAATTTCTTGCAATGCTAAGCTGATTTGCTCTGCAAAACGTTGTACACCAGTAAGTTCCTGAGTAAGAAATCTTGCGTTAATAAAAACCATAAATACCTCAATGACGATGCCATTTTACAATATAAACTTAACGTATCTTCTCGTGGAGTTGTTTGGCATCAGCCACTTTATAAAACTCATCCTGCCGGAAGGACAGAAGCAATGTAGAAATGATTATTGAGAAAATATAACCTGGATAGTTTGTAATTGGATTGTTATATACGAAATTAATCGAAATCGAGATCATCCAATAGAGAAATACTCCTGGGAAAAAGTATCCTCGACATACCTTCATATATAATCTGAGTAAAATTATAGAAGAGGCTAATAAGAAAATAAATATCCCCACGCCGCCATAATTCGAAAGCAAGAAAATATAAATACTATCAAGTGGTATTGCAGCTATATCTCCGGTTGCGGCGTTGCCATTAAGACCATAGCCGGCGCCACTCAATATAGAATATGTATCGCTATGCCTAACCTCTTCTATTAATAGAATCCTTGCCAATATACTTTGTTCTGCATAGTTATTGTCACTAGAATAAAGTGATTTATATACACCCAAATCCGTCATGGTGGTATAAAAGAATGTCAGCAAAACTATACAAACCATCGCCACACTTGCCAAACTTAATTTCAGCGGCAAGAAACGACGGATGAAAAGATAACCAAAATAGATAACAGCCATAATCATGGCCGTTTTAGATGTAGAACATACAATACCGGCAGTGACAATAATAATATACTTAAATCTATGCTTGTTGCTCACAAATGGGCTTAATATCAGACCGAAGAACAAAAATTCAGCTAATGTAAAAGGCCCACTAAAAAGCCCAATGGCCCTGAAAAAGCCACTGGCAGAACGCAAAATCAAACCGTTATCTTTGCCTACCTGTGTAAATTGTAGACCTGGATTTACCCCAGCAACAGCATAAAGCACACCGGAAAATAAACTTTCCAAAATAGCGAAGATTGCATTGATAACTGTGACGACAATATAAAATTTGATTATTTTAAATAGCAACTGCATCCGATGTTCGCGTTCTAAACAAACAAGGAAAGCACCTACCAGTAATGCACTATAGGTAAATAGTTCAAAACGGAATTGAGTGACAATGTTACCCATTTTAAAATTATTATTGAGTATAGATATCAATACATAACTCAAAGATAGCATTACCATCCCAATAAATAACAACAGATAGTTGCGGAAACCAGGACCTAATCTAGCCTTGTTAGCCACCAGGTATAGAAGTAAAAAAGCCGGTAATATCAGCGAGTAAATATCTTTATAGATTAATAAAAAACGCGTCGTATTATGGGCAACAATGTTCAATACTCCACTGATCGAGAGAACCATCAGGTATGTAATAACGAAGTAGTCGACGATTTTTTTTGATGATAATCCCATATTAGTTTTTATAAACCTCTTTATAATCAGCAGCCAACTGCCCTACATCAAAAGGGTTCACATCAAGTGCTTCAACATGGTGATTCTTTAGTGTTCTTAACTTCTCTAGTGTAAACTCATTCAGCTCATAGATATTTTCATAATATTCAGCCACTTCCGCTACGCCGCCAGCGTAGGAGGTAAAGACATGCTTTCCTGCAGAGGCAGTTTCAGCAACAACACGGCCAAAGGGCTCATTCCACATTGTCGGTAAATAAACCATATCGATTTTTGCTAAAAATGATTCAACCGGTACAAAACCGAGTAAATGGACACCAGCACGTTCCGCCTTTTCTTTTAAGTGTTCACCCTCAATCGAGGAGGCCAAACGCCCGGCAGCAAAAAACTCAACTTCATTGGGTATCGTCATTTCCTGCGCTTTATCACAGAAGGCACTGAATCCTTTATCTTCAGTTAAACGACCAATAAATCCAACACGAATGACTGTAGATGTTTCATTATCAACAGTTATATTTTTAATTGGATTATAAACATGCTGATGAGCTGCGTTCTGTGCAAAGCCATTATCACGGTGTAGCGCTGATATATATTTACTGATACCAACAAACTTATCTATATTTTTGCTTTTTGATTTTTTTATGATAGATGCTAGTTTTATTTTTGTAGACTTTAAATCCATATTCTTTCCAGATTGGAATAAAGTACAGTTGTGATGCAATAAGTAATAATCGCGGGCAGTATGAACCAGTTTAACATTCTTATTTTTGACAGCATCCCAGATTGCAACTGAAAAACCGCTAATATTATTGGTGTGAACAATGTCGGGGTTAAACTCATCCAGCTCTTGCTCAAAAATTTTCCCCATCATCGGGTTAAAGTTGTCAATTAAGTGCCAGAGAATCTTTTTAACTCTCCCTTTTTGTACATTATTGAACGGCCAATACAAATTTTTTAGCGGGAGGTAAACTACTTCTACACCGTTCAATTCCGTTTGCTTTCTGGTTTTTTCATCATGGAGACAAACAACGCGAACTCTATCCCCTTTAGAAACCAGCTCCTCAGCCAAAAGTTGTACTGACACTTCCGCACCGCCAACTTTAAAAGGTGCATATAATGTATTAACAATTAATATATTCATAATAGCCGGTTTTTTTCAGGCATTGCTGCTCTGTAATATTAAGCTGTTCGGATAGAAGCGAGGTTATAAACTGTTTATAACCTCTTTTAGATAGTAGTTACAGGCTTATGCGTCTTTACTGCCAGACTTGTACTCGTACTGATAGTAACCGTAGCTACCGTAATAACTGCTGGCACGACGTTCAACGGCGTTGAGAATTATACCTTTGATTTCGATCCCATTCTGATCGAACCGGCGTACGCTGATCTCAATTTCTTTGACGGTATTCATACCAAAACGTGCAATCATCAGTGCGGTACCTACATGATGACCGATAATCGCAGCATCTGTTACAGCAAGAATCGGCGGTGTATCGATTAATACCAGATCATAGTTCTTGTTCGCCCACTCTACCAATTCAGTAAAACGACTGTGCATCAGCAATTCTGATGGGTTAGGTGGGATCTGACCACGTGGAATAAAGTCCATTCCGCCAATCTGCGTCGGACGGACAGCATTACTGGCATCAATCTTTCCTGAAAGTATATCCGAGAGCCCATTTTGCCAACTGGTATCAAGCAAACTATGTGAATAGCCCTTACGCATATCAGCATCAATAACCAACACTCGTTGACCTGCCTGAGCGATCACTGCCGCCAGGTTGATACTAACAAAAGTTTTACCGATATTTGGGCTAGCTCCAGAAATCATCAATACGTTGTTTTTTGCTTCCATCATCGCAAAATGCAAGCTGGTGCGTAGGCTTCGTACTGCCTCAATTGCCAAGTCAGCCGGATTACCGACAGCGAGTAAAGAATTCGCTCGCGCATTAGATTTTCGGTGACTACGTAATAATACTTCCCGGTCTTTCTTCTGTTGCCACTCGGACAACGGAATGCTGGCGTAAACATTGATGCCACGTTGTTCCAGCTCATCTGGATTTTCGATACCATGATGCAGCATAGTTTTAAGCATCACGATACCCACAGAAAGCATCCCGCCCAAGACTACACAAATAAGTACAATCAAGGTCTTACGAGGTTGAACTGGTTTTGGCTGAGTGACTGCTGGATCAACAATGCGCACATTACCTACGGTACTGGCCTTGGTGATGCTCAACTCCTGCTGTTTGTTCAGCAGTTGCATATAAATTTCTTTGCCAGCATCAACATCACGGGTCAGGCGCAAGATTTCTTGCTGAGTTTTTGGCATCACACTAATGCGTTTGTTGATCTTTTCACGCTCACCTTCCAGTGTTCCGCGTTTTTCCATCAACGCACGGTAAGCCGGGTGCTCTTTGGTGTAAAGCTTCGAAATTTCGGCTTCTTTGAAGGTCAACTCATTTAATTGGGACTCGACTGAAACTACAGTATCCAGCATGGATTTAGCTTCAAGGGACAGATCAACAGAGTCATTATCCTGGCGGAACTTATTCAGCCTATCTTCAGCAACCTCCAGTGAACCTTTGACCTGTGGCAATTGTTCTTTCAAGAAATCGAGGCTCTTGGCAGCTTCTTCCGATTTTCGCTCAACGTTCTGCAGCAAATAGTTTTTTGAGATGCTATCGAGCGTTTTGCCTACTAATTCTGGGTCGTTACCAAGTAAGGTTAATGCCAGAACACCGGTATCCTTCCCTTTATCTTCAACGGTCAAAGCAGAAAGAATACTGTTGATGGTCATCAAATCGCTACGTTGCGAAACGCTAAAAACTGTGCCTGGTTCAGCATCAATTTCACTGACCAGCATAGTGACGCCTTTCTGTTTGACCAACTCACCCGTTTTTCCTTTAAGGAGCTCATCGCCATCCACAATCAAAACGAAGCTGTTTTTGTCAAAAACTTCTAATTCAATGTCTTTTTCATTCCAGCCATGTGGAATAGACAGACGCGACAGTGCAATCCTACCCGGCTCATTCCCCGTCAAACGATTCCAGCCTTGGCCGAAAAGAGGAAAATACTTTTGTTCAACTACCGTGTTCAAATTCAGATCTTTAACCGTCTTTCCCAGAACCATACGGGATTTGATTAGCTCTATTTCGGCAGCTGAACCAGGTTGACCTGACGGTAGCATTTCGGAAAGGTTATTGAGGATTGAGTTCCCTGAACTTTGTTCAACCTGGACTAATGCATCAGATTGATAAACCGGTGTTGCGAAAAGAGAATAGACAATGCCGATAACGGCAAATAATGTCGTAACCCCTATAATTAGCCAACGGTGGTCTAATAAAGTCCCCAGTAGCCGACCCAAATCAATCTCATCATTACTTGCGCCCGCAGTGGGACCCAATTTGCTATTATCAATCATTGTCATCTCTGGTTAACGATTTAATGCTTTTGCCCATTTCTGCGCAGCTTCCGCCAGAAGGTTGTAAACGAACTCAAACGCTTCGTGGCTCTTCTTGTATGGATCTGGAACTTCTGTCTGACCTAACCAATGGGCAAAAAGCATCGTTTTCCCCCTAACTTCAGGAGCTAAGCGGCACACCGCTTCAATATGATTTTTTTCCATTACCAGTATCAATGAATAATCACGACACATTTCCTTGGTTAGTTGCTGCGCAACATGGTTGTCCAAAGAAAGACCATTTGCTTCTGCCACCGTCACAGCAGCGTCATCTGCCGCTTTTCCAACCAGGGCACCGATACCAGCAGAAGCAATTTTTTTATGCGGCAATTGTTGTTTCAAAAGCCGCTCCCCCGTTGGAGAGCGGCAAATATTGCCCACACATACGACCAAAACAGAATCGAACATGACGTATTCCTCTATGGCCAATTACGAATACGTAAAACACCTTCGGTCAGGTTGTTGAAACCGTCGATAGTTGGTACTAACTGAGATACCAAGCGATTCCAACGGGCAACCGGAGCGGCGGTGACATAGACAATGTCATAGGGTTGCAGCTGGAACTCAGTCCCCATCACCATCGCCGTCGCATCCGACATGTCCAACTGATAGATACTAGCCAACTTCTTGCCCTGTGTGCCATGCAGAGGACGAATAACAAATATCCCCGTAGCATCGGCGCTGGTTTGAGAAACACCTTGGGTAGTGCCTAATGCTTCCGTCAATGTCATACCGCTGCGATCCATTTTGAGCGTCGCTGGGGTTTTAACTTCCCCCATCACAAACACTTTCAGATCGTCGTTACGGGGAATATAAAGAATATCGCCCGGATAAAGCAGACGGTTTTGAGTGAGATCGCCATTTTGCATCAGTTTCTGCAACGACAGACTCTGCTCTTTACCATTGTGGGTAAGGACAATATTGCGCCAGTCTGCATTTTCCGTCAGACCCCCAGCGGCATTGATAGCGTCCATCACGGTCAAAGGTACGTTGGTGATGGCCTGCTGACCTGATTTGGCAACTTCTCCGGTCACATAGGCTTTCTGAGAGCGGAAAGCTGCAATATTCACGTCAACCTGTGGACTTTCGATGTACTGGGCCAATCGGGAGGCTATCTGATCGCGAATTTGGGTAACTGTTTTACCCACCACATTCACTTTCCCGATGTAAGGATAGAAAATAGTACCATCAGAATGCACCCAGTTACCGGTGTCACTGGCGCTACGATATTGGCCTGCCGGTGTGGTTAACTCTGGGTGATCCCAAACGGTGACGTTGAGCACATCACCCACTCCGATCCGATATTCATAAGTTAGCAGCGAGGCATCCAGCGGACCATTAGGCTGAGCAACCACTCTTGCCGGGCGGAGAGAATCTAACAATTTGGGTGTCATCGGATAGATATTGACTAACTGATCAATATCAAAATCAGCATCCTCTTGTTTTACAAAATCTTTACCGCTAGTGGAAAGGTGGGTTCCTGGGAACACTGTACAACCACTGATTACGCTGATTGATATTAACAGCGATATCATTTTCAATTGTCGTTTTGCCATCAAATTATCATCACTTTCAAAGTAAATGTATCTGCAAAGCTACAATGCTAGCCGACCATGGCCGCGTCTCTGTAACCTTACCAAAATGCCTCGGTTTATGTTCCCGTCTTTTAACGGAAGAGAACCTGCTGCAATAAACCTGCAACGTTTGTCTGCTGTTGATGAATACAAAGATATTATTATTAACGATGTAAAGTATTCAGCTTTTGCCGACACTGATGACTTCCTACAGCCACGTACGATAATTACCCTAAAAAACAGAATGTTGCTGTGTTTTGCAACCTGATTTACAAAGAGAAACCGCGAAGGCCAAAGGGTAAGACAGCCTGTAATAGAATGTATACTAATATAAAAAATGAAACAGTGAAATTACCTAAGATTCAATGGGTGCGGCAAATTGCCCTGGCAGCCTCTAAAATCGCTGCCAGGCAAAAAAACACCGCATCGATCCTAAAGTGACAATTTTTCTGCCCACTCACGGAACGCCTTACCCTGGCTAGGGTGACGCAAACCATAAGTAACAAATGCACGCAGATAACCCAGTTTTTCACCGCAGTTAAACGACTCACCAACTAGCTCGGTAGCTTCCACCGGTTGCTGTTTCAATAGTTCAGCAATGGCATCCGTCAATTGTATGCGGCCCCACGCACCCGGCTCTATTTTTTCAAGAATAGGCCAGATATCTTCTGAGAGAACATAACGCCCTACCGCTGAATAGTTGGACTTCAACTGAACCTCACGACCTGGTTTTTCAATAATAGAGGTCATAAGAGAGCTCTCACCGGGCTGAAGTTTATTGGCTTCACATTCAACTACCGAGTAATCATACAAAACATGCTCATCAGCAGCCTGAACCAACACCTGGCTCAAACCCGTCTGTTCGAAGCGAGCAATCATATGCGGCAAGTTGTCTTTCTTCAGGTCGGCTTTGGCGTCGTCAAGCAACACATCCGGCAACAGAACGACAAAAGGTGAGTCCCCTACCAGCGGCTTGGCACAAAGCACCGCATGCCCCAAACCTTTTGGTTGCCCCTGGCGAATATGCATTAGCGTTACGCCTTTAGGGCAAATAGATTGCACTTCATCAAGCAACTGGCGCTTAACGCGCGCTTCAAGCATCGCTTCCAACTCGAAGGAGGTATCAAAATGGTTTTCGATTGCATTCTTGGATGAATGCGTCACCAGGATGATCTCTTTGATCCCTGCTGCAACGCACTCATTAACAATGTATTGAATCAACGGCTTATCAACGATCGGCAACATTTCCTTTGGAATAGCCTTGGTTGCAGGCAGCATACGCATACCCAGACCTGCAACGGGAATGACAGCTTTTAACTTGGTCATGGTAATCCTCTTGATATCTTATGATCGTCTTCTCAGCCGTAATTCTTACTTGCTGTTCAGCGTTTGTTTTAGCCACTGGGTAAAATCTTCACCTTCGGAGGCGTGGCGCAGTCCGTATTGTACGAATGCCTTCATATACCCCAACTTATCGCCGCAGTCATGAGATTTTCCGCTCATATGGAAGGCTTCTACGGTTTCCTGCCCCATTAGAGAAGCAATGGCATCAGTTAACTGAATTTCATCACCGGCACCTGGTAAGGTTTTTTCCAATAACGGCCATATATTAGCTGACAAAATATAGCGACCAACTACCGCCAAATTGGAAGGCGCGTCTTCGAGAGCTGGCTTTTCCACTACCGCCGTCATTGGAGTACTCTCACCCGCAGACAACGCCGCTCCGCCACAATCCACTACGCCGTATTTCGATACGTCTTGTTCCGGCACCGGTTCCACCATGATTTGACTGAAGCCAGTCTCGGTAAAACGCTGAATCATTTTGGCTAAGTTTTCTTTGCGCAGATCGGCTGTTGAGTCATCCAGCAACACATCGGGCAACAGAACAACAAAAGGATTATCGCCTACCATCGGTTTGGCACACAGAACCGCGTGCCCCAGACCTTTAGCCTGTCCCTGGCGTACTTGCATTACTGTCACATCTGAAGGACAAATACTCTGCACTTCTTCCAGCAACTGGCGTTTGACCCGTGATTCCAGTACCGCTTCAAGCTCAAAAGAGGTATCGAAATGGTTCTCAATAGCATTTTTAGAAGAGTGAGTTACCAGAACAATATCTTTAATCCCAGCTGCAACACATTCATTAACGATGTATTGAATCAGTGGTTTATCGACCACCGGCAACATTTCTTTAGGGATGGCTTTTGTCGCCGGCAACATACGGGTTCCCAAGCCTGCTACGGGAATGACAGCCTTCAATCTTTTTTGCATGTTTTTTATCCACATTCAATAATTATTACATAGCTGAACCAAGCCGCTCATGAAGTCGGAAACGGGATAGTTGAGACACGCTACCGCCCTTGGCTTTCAGCTACCAATGTACTGTCATCGTTCTCTGCAGGTGACTAGGTTCAGTCACGTTTTAATGTAAATCGAGGGATGTACTCTTTTGTTAAGCGATAGTTAGATCACAAATGAAACAAAATAAATACGCCCTTATAACCAAACGATGATACTTGTAAATGTTTATATGGCTAAGATTCTTATACTATTGCCCTATCGATACAAGCCTAAGATACCCATTGGGTACCCTTTTCAGAATAAGACTACCCACAGGGGTAGACTCAGCAAAGTGTAGCAGTCAATGAAATCCATAATGGTTTGATTTTTAAAAATTATATTTACGCTGCATTTATCAACAAACGTCTCCCCCCATATTCCAGAAACTGAGTTCCTTTTCAGAAAATTCCCCATTTCTCCTTGTGTCACATTTTGATCCCTTCCTGCATGGATGAATTTTTATGCATTATTTTTGCTTGGCTTTTCATTTGGCAGGCAAGTCCCCCAGTTTTAATGTTGAATTTTCCTGGCTCAACACCCATCATTCGTTTGCGGCATAAGCCGTCGAACTTACAGGTGAAATTGGGCGTATGGAATGGATCGCAGATCCAACAATTTGGGCCGGCCTGGCCACTCTGGTCGTGCTGGAAATCGTGCTGGGTATAGACAACCTTATCTTTATCGCCATCCTGGCGGAAAAATTACCAAAGCATCAAAGAGATAAAGCCCGTGTTGTGGGTTTATTGCTGGCGTTACTGATGCGTCTGGCGTTATTGGCCTCGATCTCATGGTTGGCGACACTGACTCAACCGTTGTTTTTTGCCGGCGGACATCCCTTCAGCGGCCGCGATCTGATAATGCTGGTTGGAGGTATCTTCCTGCTGTTCAAAGCCACCATGGAGCTCAACGAGAGACTCGAGGGTAAAGATGAAGAGCAACAGAGCCAGCGCAAAGGCGCCCGCTTCTGGCCAGTGGTGGCACAAATCGTGGTGCTGGATGCGGTCTTCTCGCTCGACTCGGTGATCACTGCCGTCGGCATGGTCGATCACCTAGCAGTCATGATGCTTGCGGTTTGTATCGCTATCGGATTGATGTTGTTGGCCAGTAAACCGCTAACGCGCTTCGTCAATGCCCACCCGACGATTGTCATCCTGTGTCTGAGCTTCCTGCTGATGATCGGTTTCAGTCTGGTTGCCGAAGGCTTTGGCTACCACATTCCGAAAGGTTATCTGTACGCCGCCATTGGTTTCTCAGTGATGATTGAAGCCTTGAACCAACTATCGCAGTTCAACCGCCGTCGTTTCCTCTCGACGGCACGCCCCCTGCGCGAACGAACCGCAGAAGCCGTGCTGCGCATGTTGAGCGGCAAGCATGAAGAAGCGGAAATCGACAACCAATCCGCCAACCTGTTGGCCGATAGCGGCAATGAAAGCGGTGAAATTTTCAACCAGCAGGAACGCCATATGATCGAGCGCGTGCTGGGTATGGCGCAGCGTACGGTAAGCAGCATCATGACCTCCCGCCATGATGTGGAATACCTCGAGCTAAATGATCCGCAGGAAAAGCTGACCCAATTGCTGGAGAAAAATCAGCATACGCGCATTGTTGTTGTAGAAGACAGCGCCAGCGATGAACCCCTCGGTGTCATTCATACCATCGACGTGCTGAAGCAACAGTTAACCCAAGCGCCACTCGATTTACGTGCCTTGGTGCTACAACCACTGATTTTTCCCGAGCAGTTGACCCTGCTGAGCGCCCTTGAACAATTTCGCCAGGCACAGACCCATTTTGCCTTTGTAGTAGACGAATTCGGTTCAGTTGAAGGGATAGTCACGCTGACTGATGTGATGGAAACCATTGCAGGCAACCTGCCGGAAGCCGGAGAGGAAGTCGATGCCCGACATGACATTGTGCTAAATGATGACGGAAGCTGGACTGCCAACGGCTATATGCCGCTGGAGGATCTGGTGTTGTATCTGCCATTACCGCTGGAAGACAAGCGTGAGTACCACACGTTGGCCGGACTGCTGATGGAACACAGCCAGCGCATTCCCCAGGAAGGCGAGCAGTTGCGGATCGGTGACTACCTGTTTGAACCACTGGAAGTCAGTAGCCACCGTATTTTGAAGGTAAAAATCACCCCGTTGTTGGTACCAGAACCAGACTACGAGGTTTAAACCAGGGCCGGGCATCGCCCGGCCGCTATTACAAATGCTGGGGTACCAGTAACTCCGTCGCCACAATCACCACTATCACCCCGACAATCACTGGTACCGAAGTGCGCTTCACTACTTCGAACGGCGAGATTTTTGCCATGCCTGATACAGCCACCACCACCCCTGAAACTGGCGACAAAGTACGTCCCAGGTTCGAAGCCTGCAGCATCGGGATCACCAAATACGCTGGGTTAACCCCCATCTGAGCCGCCAGTTTGGGAATAAGTTCCACGAAAGCATAAAACGGGGCGTTACCTGAACCGGTGGTCATCGCGGCCAGCATGGTAATCACCACCAGCACCAACATCATGATGATGCCGCCGGTACCAAACGACTGCGCCAGGCTGATCAGCCCGCTGATAAACCCGACTGTGCTCAAGCCCTGGGCGAACACGCCGGCGGCTACCAGCAGCATAACTACACTGGCAAAAGCGTCCGCCATACCGCGATAAGCGACTTCCAGACCGCTAAATACCTGTTTGGCACTGAAACTGCGCAGGAACTCAATCACCGCCGCCAACAGCATGCAGCCAACCAACACGGTGATGATATGCAGTTCCGGCCCCCATTTACCATCAAACACCAGCACGCCCAGGATAGGTGTAAACGGCAGCACCGCGTAGAAGCCCGGCGCATGAGTGGTGATTTCACTCACATCCATAATGTGATGCTGTTCATTGGCCTTTTTGTCGAGGTAACGCTGCCAAAAGAAATGCGCAACCGCCATGCAGACAATCGCCGCTATCGAGATCGGTAAAGTAGTTTTAAAGGCGAAATCAACCAATGGCATTTCCGCCGCTTTAGCGGCCAGGACCACGTCACCCGAGGTCGGTGCCAGAATAATCGCCGCGGGTGAAGCACAAATCGCCGCAGCCGCACCACGGCTGATACCCACGTTGACCATCAATGGGAACAGCGTAGCCATCAGCAATACGCCCAGACCAGTGGCAGAGGAGACCGCCAGTGACATCAGACAGGCAACAAAATAGGCCGCCACCATCAAAAGGTAGGGGGAGTTGATCATTTGCAGCGGACGGGATGCCAGCTTGACCACCACATCATTGGCACCAATGTGAGTCATATAGGCCGCAAATCCGCACAGCATCATAATCATCATGCCGAGATCGCCACCACGGCTCATCAGCAGAATTTTGACGTATTCAATAATGTCGGTCGCGCGCCATCCGGTAGATGTGGCGCTGGCAGGCAACAGACTTTTGCCCATCAGGGCGCTGATGGCCAATAGCAACAGGCCACCCACCATCAATACGCCGGTGGCAGAGTAACCTTTGATGATGTAACGGCCAACGCCTGCCGCGACAACAGCCCCGATCAGAAGCTCTATCATATTCCCTCAACTTATCATTTTCGTTTTTTACCGTACCAAAGCGTATAAATCGCTTAACTGCGCACACTCTGCACAAACTCAGACACAGACGTCATGATATCCGTCAAAGTTACGGGAGGAAATGATTGGGAAAGGGAAATACTCTGGCGAGGTTTACTGAGAGTGCAGGCCACCGCCCGGCCTGCACTCTCTCAAAGATTAAAGCTTATCGAGCAGTTTTTTAAGATCCTGGCCCTCGCGCGAATCCTTGTTTTTATCGGCCCACTTGTTCAACGCGTCCTTCGCCCTGTTCTGCAGCGTTTTCCGCAAGACCTGGTCGACCTGCAATTGATAGTTAAGTTGGTTCCACGGGCCGTAAACCCGCAGTGGGATCGGCGTTTTCTGCAACTGCTCGATCAGATCGCTACGCCCTTGCCAGCCGCCAGTTACGCGAACGTTAAGCGCCATATCACACTGTTTACCCGGCATGTCCACCGTCCCATTGCCGCTCAGGTTTAACAACGGAGAATCTGCACTCAACTCGGTAATTTTTACCGTTCCGCGATCCAGGCTGGCATTAGCCGACAACTGTTTCACTTCGGTATAACGCTGATAATCTTTTTGTCCACTCACGCTGTTATCATTGCGCGCCACGGCTTGCTGAATCAGTTGCTGAATGTTCAGACCGTGCAACTGCGCGTCCTGCATCGCCAACTGTGCAGTGCCCTGCCAGCGCCGTTCAAACGACTGTGACGTCAGACGATCGCCGGTTAAATCCCCTTGCATGCTGAATTTCCCGGTCATGATTTGCGGCATCTCAAACGCCTTCAGAATGCTGCCAAGTTCAACCTGCTTCACCATCGGCTGCACGGTAATCACCGGTCTGCGGCCACGCGCGTCCAGGGTGCCTGGTAAAGCAAAATCACCATCGGCTACCTGCCCGGAGAAAGAATGCAACGTTAACAGACCCTGCCGGTTTTCTGCCTGGGTCGAAAGATGGGTAATATTCATACCGCGGTAGGTGAGTTGATCCACACTCAAATTGAGCTGCGCGTTAAAATCTCGCAGCACCTCTAAATTTTGCTGAGGATCGTCCATCTGGCTAGCAATGACCGGCGAGGAGGTGACATTCTGCTCTTGCTGCACTGACGAACTACTGGACTGCCATCCGGTAAAGGCGTCAAAATTCACTGCCGCAGAGGTCAGGTTAAGCGTATAGGCAGGTATCTCACCAAACTCGATACTGGCACCACCGCTAAAGGTGCTGTCATTGGCATCCAGGCTCAGCTGGCTAAGTGTCACTTGCTGCGGCGTCTGTTGATAGACCACTTGAGTCCTGCCATCGCCTTTAATACCGCCGGCCAGGATGTCAGCACCTTCCAGTTGGTAACTGAATTGGGTGACATTGGCTGCAATTTGCCGTGGATACTGCTGCAGATCGATATCTGCGGCCAGGCTGAAGGACAAATCGCGCTGATTGCGGTTTACCCGGCTGGAAAGTTCCATTTGCGCCTGGCGTTTGGCATTTTGTTGCAGGGTGAGATTAATATCGCGAACGTTGATCTGTTCGTTATTGGCGCGCTGCCAAATCAACAGGCTGTCCACCACCCGCAGATTATCGATATCAAATTTCCACGGCGTATCCACCGCCTCTTCGGAGTGGCTAGCAGGCGCGATAGGTGCGTCGGGTTGATTTTGTTCTTCACTTTCAGGGGTCAGGCGGATCACGGCGTTCTTCAGCATCACCTGTTTCACAAACAGTTGATGCGACAACAACGGCAGCAGTTTGACATCAAGGCGCATATTATCTGCACTAACCACCGGCGCTTTGGCTCCGGGCGCAGTCAGCGTCATACGGCCGGCCAGAATGCTGAGCTGCGGCCAGATATGCCAGCGCAAATCGCCATCCAGCGTCAGATGATAACCACTCTTTTTCTCGACTTTCGTGACCATGTAGGCACGAAAATCATTCGGATTTACCAGCAGTACCAGCGCGGACATCCCCGCCAGCAACACCACCAGTAAAATCACCAAAGCCGTCAGTAATCTTCTCATGCCATCCTCTTGTCAGCGCCACACCGACCGTGCTTCCAGCGCTGTTAATCCTTGTCGATTCGACTGGCTACTGCGCCCTGCTGATCGCGATATTTTGCATCCTGGCGGCTATTATAAGGACGTGCCGCCGGCCCGGACAGCGGTTCAAAACTCAGTGCGCCAATCAGCATGCCCGGACGCAATGCCAGCGGCAGCTTACCTGAATTATAGAACTCCAGGACAATTCGGCCCTGCCAACCTGGATCGATACGGTGCGCGGTAACATGGACCATCAGGCCCAGACGCGCCAGGGAAGAACGCCCGTCCAGCCAACCCACCAAATCGTTTGGCAGCGTGACCGACTCCAGCGTGACCGCCAGCGCCAATTCCCCCGGATGCAGGAAGAAAGCCTCTCCTTCCGGCAGAACAATTTCATCACTCATCACGCGATCCAACGCGGCACTGACTTCATCTTTCGGCCCGCTAAGGTCGATAAAGGCAGCGGTATGGCCACGAAAAACGCGGAACTGATTGCCTAAACGGACATCCACTGTGGCCCCGTTAATACGCTCAATCGGCGGACGCGGTGAAATCACCAGCTTTTCACAATCCAGCCAGGCTTCTATATCACGGTCGCACAGTCTCATTTATTCATCTCCATCAAGGCGTGTCACTAAAACAAAAATTGCCACACAACGGGCGAAAGGTCTACGCCGCGGTGTAAATAGTTGCCCGCCGGCCGGAAACACGGGTTTTCCGGCCATTGAACGGCATTATTCAAAGAACTGGCTGATTTTGGCTTTCAGAATATCGATCGCAATGCGGTTTTTCCCCCCGCGTGGGACGATAATGTCGGCGTATTGCTTGGAAGGATCGATAAACTGCAGGAACATCGGACGGACGGTTTTCTGGTATTGCGCCATTACCGAATCCATCGAACGGCCACGCTCGTTCACATCTCGCTTCATACGGCGCATCAGGCAAATATCCAGCGGCGTATCAACAAAGATCGAGAAATTCATTTCCTGACGCAGACGGATATCCGTCAACAGCAGGATCCCTTCAAGAATAATCACCTTTTTCGGTTCCAGATGAATGGTCTCTTTCTTACGCGTGTGCTCGGTGTAACTGTACAAGGGTAACTCTATCGCCTTGCCTGATTTCAGCATTTGCAGATGCTGAAACAGCAGGTTGTGGTCCATGGCGCTTGGGTGGTCATAGTTTGTCTTGACCCTTTCTTCCATGGTCAAGTGAGTCTGGTCTTTGTAGTAACTGTCTTCAGGAATAACGCCGATATGTTCATCGCCAACCTGATCGCGAAGTTCACGATACAACGTACTGGCGATAAGGCTTTTTCCGGAGGCAGATGCGCCAGCTATACCAATAATGACGCACTGATGCGGCTTGTCAGTCATAAAATTGAAGACCTGATTTCGTAGTGTGAAGGGGGGGAACTAAAACGCGTCAATTATAGGGAGTTAGCGGCCATAGCGCCAGCCTATATTGCCGCAGCCAGACCGCTATCTCGGGTTATTTCGTCGGATTGGTCTGCCACGATTTTCAGATGATTGCTTCTAGGGCTATCGGGCATGCCGGGGTAAACTCGGTGACTTAATGATAATCCTGACAATTGGGATGCCTTATTTCACCGGAGACCGACGTGCTGGACTGGTATTTTCTGACATTTTTTGGCGACAGTATGTTGCTGCTGCCGTGCTCATTGATTCTCTTTATCGTATTAGTCGTGCCACCAGCCACCCGAACCGCAGGTTGGCAATGGGCGCTGATTTTCGGTGGTGCCGGCGGCGTGGTATGTGCCTCCAAACTGGCCTTTATGGGCTGGGGCATTGGCATTGAAAGCTATGACTTTACCGGCTTTAGTGGCCACTCTGCGCTGGCAGCCAGTATCTGGCCGGTGTTCCTCTGGACGCTGACCGGGCGTTTTTCACATGCGGTGCGCAGTATGGCGCTGGTGGCAGGTTTGGTGTTGCCCCTCACTATCGGGCTATCGCGGCTGGCCATTCAGGTGCATTCGCCTTCGGAAGTGGCAAGTGGATTAGTGTTGGGTTATCTGGCCAGCTCGCTGTTCCTGTGGTTACAACGTGGCAAGCCACGTCCGCAGCTTTCCTGGTTACGGATCATCTGCGCATTGGCTTTACCGCTCGCCCTGATGGGCAACCGGCAACCGGCACCGACGCAGGGCCTGTTGGAACATATTGCCACCGCTCTGGCACATATCGAACGCCCTTATACCCGTGCGGACCTGCACAAACATCTGACGCTCCCATAAACAAAACCCCGGAGCCAGTCTGGGGTTTTGCTCTAAATAAGGCGCTGTTACAAGGCTCGGAAAGAGATTTCCGTCGGAATAGCTTCACCTTGCCAATACATCTGCGCGGCAACGCGACCGGCCAACTGGCGATACAGCTCGGCAAATTCACTGTCCGGGCGGCTTATCACCGTCGGCTCGCCACGATCCAAATCTTCGCGCAGTGAAATATGCAGCGGCAACTGCCCCAGCAGGCGGCTATGGTATTTCTTCACCAGTTTTTCCGCCCCACCGGTACCGAAAATGGGTTCGTGGTGTCCGCAGTTGCTGCAAATATGCACACTCATATTTTCCACTATGCCCAGAACCGGCACATGAACCTTCTCAAACATCACAATGCCCTTGGCGGCATCAAGCAGCGCGATATCCTGCGGCGTGGTGACCACCAATGCTCCGGTAACCGGAATGTTTTGCGACAGCGTCAACTGAATATCACCGGTACCCGGTGGCATATCCAGCACCAGATAGTCCAAATCCGGCCACAAGGTATCCTGCAACAATTGCATTAACGCCTTGCTGGCCATCGGGCCGCGCCACACCATGGCATTATCGTCGGTCACCAGATAACCAATAGAGTTGGTTGCCAGACCGTGCGCCAGGATCGGTGCCATGTGTTGCCCGTCAGGCGAAGTTGGACGCTCGTTCTCGGTGCCCAGCATATTCGGGATCGACGGGCCATAAATGTCAGCATCCAGAATACCGACCTTGGCCCCTTCCGCAGCCAGCGCCAACGCCAGGTTAACCGCCGTGGTGGATTTACCCACCCCGCCCTTGCCGGAACTGATGGCGATGATATTACGCACCCCCTTGATACCGGCCTGATTGTTGGCGCGTTTCAGAGTGGTAATATCGTGCTTCAGTTTCCAGTCGATTGCCTCAGCACCGGTCACGCGCAGTAATTCTGTACTGACGCTGTCTTTCAGCACCTCAAAACCGCTCTGCCAGGCGAATGGCATAATCAGTTCAATGTGCAACACATGATCCAACAACGCGCAGTGGTGAATTGCCTTCAGCGCGGTCAGATTATTCTTTAACGTCGGGTGTTCAAAGGCGGCCAGTACACCGGTCACCAGGGCACGCAGAATTTCGGGGTTAGTCTGCTCGGGGGATTTTGTGCTCATCCCGGCTCCTTGATTTTGAATGGATAGCTTCCCGCTAAGCATATCAGAACTGCAGGCCGGTCGGCGCATGTCTGTATAAAGAAACCGCCCTAGCCGTGGCGGACGCGATCGGGTAACATCAAAGACCCTTTTTATTCATTACAGAAACCAAGTTCTCACTATGCCTCAAGTCGCGAAAAAATTATTGGTGACGTGCGCGCTGCCGTACGCAAATGGTTCCATCCATCTCGGCCACATGCTCGAACACATCCAGGCAGACATCTGGGTTCGTTACCAACGAATGCGCGGCAACGAGGTTCATTTCATCTGCGCGGACGACGCGCACGGCACGCCGATCATGCTGAAAGCTCAGCAATTGGGCATCAAGCCGGAAGAAATGATTGCGGAAATGAGCCAAGAGCACCAACAGGATTTCGCCGGTTTTGGCATCAGCTATGATAACTATCATTCCACCCATAGCGATGAGAACCGTGAGCTGTCGAACCTAATTTACGGCCGCCTGAAAGAAAACGGTTTCATCAAGAACCGCACCATTTCTCAGCTGTACGACCCGGAAAAAGGCATGTTCCTGCCTGACCGCTTCGTCAAAGGCACCTGCCCGAAATGCAAATCGCCGGATCAATACGGCGATAACTGCGAAGTTTGTGGCGAAACCTACAGCCCGACCGAGCTGATCGATCCGAAATCCGTGGTTTCCGGTGCGACGCCGGTACTGCGTGATTCCGAGCACTTCTTCTTTGATCTGCCGTCGTTCAGCGAAATGCTGCAGGCCTGGACCCGTTCCGGCGCGCTGCAAGAGCAGGTGGCTAACAAGATGCAGGAGTGGTTTGAGTCCGGTCTGCAACAGTGGGATATCTCCCGCGATGCGCCGTATTTCGGCTTTGAAATCCCGGATGCCCCAGGCAAATACTTCTACGTCTGGCTGGATGCGCCAATCGGCTACATGGGTTCATTCAAAAACCTGTGCGACAAG
This sequence comes from Serratia sp. NA_112.1, assembly GCF_052691715.1. NCBI lineage: Bacteria > Pseudomonadati > Pseudomonadota > Gammaproteobacteria > Enterobacterales > Yersiniaceae > Serratia > Serratia sp. NA_112.1. The sequence continues at coordinate 663,807 of NZ_JBQZFO010000001.1, read as the reverse complement.
CGCGGCGATCTGGACTTTGACGAGTTCTGGCGCAAGGACTCCGCTACCGAGCTGTATCACTTTATCGGCAAGGACATCGTTTATTTCCACAGCCTGTTCTGGCCGGCAATGCTGGAAGGCAGTAACTTCCGCAAGCCGACCAACCTGTTCGTGCATGGCTACGTAACGGTAAACGGCGCCAAGATGTCCAAGTCTCGCGGTACCTTTATCAAGGCCGGTACCTATCTGCAACACCTGGATGCCGATTGCCTGCGTTACTACTACGCCGCCAAGCTGTCTTCACGCATTGACGATATCGACCTGAATCTGGAAGATTTTGTGCAGCGGGTAAACGCCGACATCGTGAACAAGGTGGTTAACCTGGCTTCGCGCAACGCCGGCTTTATCAGCAAGCGTTTTGGTGGGCAACTGGCCGACAAGCTGGCCGATCCGGCGCTGTACCAAACCTTCGTTGATGCGGCACAAAGTATCGCCGAAGCTTATGCCAGCCGTGAGTCGGGCCGTGCAATCCGCGAAATCATGGCGCTGGCCGATCTGGCAAACCGCTATGTGGATGAGCAGGCGCCATGGGTAGTGGCTAAACAGGAAGGCCGCGATGTAGATTTACAAGCCATTTGCTCAATGGGCATCAACCTGTTCCGTGTCCTGATGACCTACCTGAAGCCGGTGCTGCCGTCACTGACCGAACGTACCGAAGCCTTCCTTAATTGTGAGCTGAGCTGGGACAGTATCCTGCAGCCGTTGCTGGGCCATCAGGTTAATACATTCAAAGCCCTGTTCAACCGTATCGATCTGGATAAGGTCAATGAAATGGTTAGCGCCTCGAAAGAAGACATGGCGGCAACGAAAGTGGTCAGCGGGCCGCTGGCGGACGATCCTATTCAGGACACCATCACCTTTGACGATTTCGCCAAGGTTGATATGCGTATTGCCCTAATCAAGAGCGCCGACTTTGTCGAAGGTTCGGACAAACTGTTGAAGCTGCAGTTGGATCTGGGTGGCGAAATGCGCCAGATCTTCTCCGGTATTCGTTCCGCTTACCCGGATCCAAAAGCGCTGGAAGGCCGTCTGACCATCATGGTTGCCAACCTTGCGCCGCGCAAAATGCGCTTCGGTATCTCCGAAGGCATGGTGATGGCTGCCGGTCCGGGCGGAAAAGAAATCTTCCTGCTTAGCCCGGACAGCGGCGCACAGCCAGGGATGCAGGTGAAATAACATCCACTCACGTGATCGTAAGGGTCGAGCTTGCTCGGCCCTTTTTATTTGATTTCCCTGAGTACCTCTTCCAGCCCCTTCCCAAGAGAATCATTTCGGTTCCGATGCTCCGACATTAAAGTAGACGTCCAGAAGGAAAGACTGCTATAAATAGTCACTTACCGGGATAGTTCTCACCTGCTTTCGGAGCCAATAATAATGAAAACCCTAAAGACCCCGCTGCTGGCCATTGGCATGCTGACCGCACTGCCGTTGTTTGCCGCAGAAACTCCTGCGCCGGTACCCACCGCCATCGCTCAACATCAGGGCCCCATTCGCATTGCGGTGATCCGCAATCTGGGCTCCGATGACAACACCACTCAGTTTCTGGCCGGCGCCCTCCAGGAAGGCCGCAAACTGGGGTTTAAGGTGGATACCTTCCTCAGCAACGGTGACGACGCACGCTTTCAGGATTTCGTGAATCAGGCCATCAGCCAGAAATATGACGGCATTATTCTCTCGCAGGGCCGCGCGCCCTATTCCACCGATCTGGTCAAACGCATTACGGCGGCGGGCATTGCCGTATCCGCCTTTGATACCGACATCAGCGGCACTATCCCCGGCGTCACCGTTTCACAACAGGATGACACTTCGCTGACCAATGAGTCTTTCGGTCAGTTGATCAAGGATTTCAACGGCAAAGCCAATATCATCAAACTCTGGGTGGCCGGTTTCCCGCCGATGGAACGCCGCCAGGCCGCTTATCAACAGTTGCTGAAACAGAACCCTGGCATTCACGAGCTGGAGTCGATCGGCGCAGTGTCATCCGACGTACAGGGTGATACCGCCAACAAGGTTGGCGCCGTACTGGCCAAATATCCGAAAGGCAAGATCGACGCGATTTGGGGCACCTGGGATGCCTTTAGTCAGGGTGCCTACAAGGCGTTGAAAGAGAATGGCCGTACCGAGATCAAACTGTACAGCATCGACATCTCTAATCAGGATTTGCAGCTAATGCGCGAAGCCAACAGCCCGTGGAAAGTCAGCGTGGCGGTGGACACGAAACTGATCGGTGCAATCAACCTGCGTCTGGTGGTGAACAAAATTGCCGGGGAACCGACGCCGGCAACCTACGAATTTAAAGCCGCCGCTATTCCACAGGCACTGCTGGTCAGCCAGCCGGGGCCGGTCAATGTCGCCGGCCTGGCCAAAATTATCCCGGGCTGGGGCAGCAGCGACGCATTCATCCAGCCCTGGTTCGCCACGCTGCAGGCTAAAACGGGAAAATAATTTAAATCCTGCATATACTCAGGCAGATTATAGGGGCGCCACAGCTGCGCCCCTGTTAATCGGGCCAAATATCTTCGCCCCCTACGGTTACCCACACCAAATTAATCACCGTACGTATAAACAGGTCTGACATGAAGGGATTCCCACCGCTGATCAACACCTTGCTAGCCAGCTCGCTGGTATTGACCATTGGGCGTGGCGTCACGCTACCGTTCATTACCATCTATCTCACCGGACATTTCCACCTGCTGCCGAAGAGCGTCGGTATCATTTTGGGCATCAGCCTGATGATCGGTATTTTCGCCAGTCTGTATGGCGGTTACCTGGTCGACAAGTTCAACAAAAACACCTTGATTCTGACGGCCATTTTGCTGTTCGCCCTAAGTTTTTTCGCTATTCCGTGGATCCCGCGTCCGGGTGGGATCATCGTGGTATTGGCTATCCTGCATACCGCCTATTCGGTACTGGGCATCACCATCAAGGCCTGTTTTGCCGACTGGCTACCGGTTGCGCAACGTATCAAAGCCTTTTCAATCAACTACACGCTGGTGAACGTTGGCTGGGCGGTCGGCTCATCACTGGGGGTGATGGTGGCAGGGCTAAACCCATTGTTACCCTTTTACCTTTCAGGCGGATTGGCTTTATTCACAGTGACAGCGTTGAGTTTTAGCCTGCACCGACAACGCACTACGCCGCCAACAGCGACTGAGGCCGTGCCCTCTGCCCCCCCCAATTTCCGCCAAACGCTGACCATTCTGCGCAACGACCAGCGGCTGATTTATTTTACTCTCGGTAGCACGCTTGGCGCGGTGGTATTCGGCCAGTTCACCGGTTATTTGTCGCAATACCTGATTCTGGTTTCCAACGCCGAGTTTGCCTATCAGGTCATTGGGGCGGTGATGATTGTTAATGCCTGCATCGTCATCGCGCTGCAGTATTTACTGAGCCGAGGTATGCGGCAGGAAAACATGCTGCGCTGGCTGACGCTGGGCACCGTGTTTTTCATTCTGGGGCTGATCGGTTTTAGCCTGGCCGGGCAATCACTCTGGTTGTGGGCCATAGCTATGGCGATATTTACCCTTGGGGAGATTATCGTGATCCCGGTGGAGTACATGTTTATCGACTTTATCGCCCCACAGCATCTGAAAGGCAGTTACTACGGCGTGCAAAACCTCAGTGCTCTGGGCGGTGCCATCAACCCTGTGCTGTGTGGTTTTATACTCAGCTATGCCGCGCCGCAAATGATGTTCGTGATGTTGATTGCTGCCGCATTGTTCAGCCTGCTATTCTTTTTCCTCGGCCATCGCCTGGCACAAAAGCAGCAATACCGTGCAGGCATCATCAGTACAAAATGAGGGCGCACCGGGCTTAATTAACGGCTGTCAACCTGCCTGACAGGCATGACAGCCATAGAGAGAATTCATGGTGTGATTTGTGGCGGATGTCACAGCTTAATTGTATGATGAATGCATCGGTTAAACGGGATTAAGTTATGGCCAAGCTATTCACTCTGTGCTGGAAATATCTGAGGGCAGTCGTCCTTATCTACCTTTGCTTATTCGTCGGCAATGCCATCGCGGCGCTGCTGCCGATCGCCATTCCCGGCAGCATTATCGGCATGCTGCTGCTGTTCGCCCTGCTCTCCACGCAAATTATGCCGGCCAGGTGGGTCAAACCCGGCTGTCATCTGCTGATCCGCTATATGGTGCTGTTGTTTGTGCCCATCGGCGTTGGCGTAATGAAATACTATGACCAGATCCTCGATCACCTCAGCCCGCTGGTGGTTTCCTGTATTATCAGCACCCTGATGGTGCTGGTGGTGGTGGGTTATACCTCGCATTATTTCCACCGGGAACGTCGCATAGCCGGCAAACCGGATACCGCAGAGGGTGAAAAATGATCCATGAAATCTGGTGGTCATTGCCGTTAACGCTGGCAGTCTACTTTGCCGCACGCAAGCTGGCGCAGTGGCTGAACATGCCGCTCCTGAACCCGCTGCTGGTCTCGATGGCGGTGATCATTCCCTTGCTGCTACTGACCGGTATCCCCTATGAACGCTATTTTCAGGGCAGCAAAATCCTCAATGACTTATTACAGCCCGCCGTCGTCGCGCTGGCCTACCCGCTGTATGAACAACTGCACCAGATCCGCGCCCGTTGGAAATCCATTATCGCCGTCTGCTTTATCGGCAGTATGACGGCCATGATCAGCGGCGGTGCCATCGCTTTATGGATGGGGGCAACTCCGGAAATTGCCGCTTCCATTATGCCCAAATCGGTTACGACCCCTATCGCCATGGCCGTGGCGGAATCGCTCGGCGGCATTCCGGCAATCAGCGCCGTCTGCGTAATCTTCGTCGGTATTCTCGGCGCAGTATTCGGGCATACATTATTTAAACTATTGAAAGTCACCACTCGCTCAGCGCGGGGGTTGGCCATGGGCACCGCATCTCATGCACTGGGCACCGCTCGTTGCGCGGAAATGGACTATCAGGAAGGGGCATTCGGTTCTTTGGCGTTGGTGATCTGCGGGATCATTACCTCGCTGCTGGCCCCCTTCCTGTTCCCGGTACTCCTGCATATGTTCAGTTAGAGCGGTTAAAACTTGCGATACATCTCGCAATTATGCTTTTCATTGCATTGATTTCATCAATAAAGAGACTTGAATCACACTTTATTCACGAAAGGCTGCCTAGAATGTTATCCCGTTAACCTGTAGAGAGAGTTTCTATGCACCCGCGTTTTCAAACCGCTTTTGGCGAACTGCCCGCCACCTTGCAAACCGCCTTGCAGTCTTATATTGATGTGCCTGATTTCCCGGCCATGCTCAAGGCGGAACAAGTGGGCGCGATCAAGCAGCGCTGTGGGCTGGATGATGATGCTCTGGCATTCGCTCTGCTGCCACTGGCGGCGGCCTGCTCGTTAGCCCCAATCTCACAATTTTATGTCGGTGCCATTGCCCGTGGGCAGAGCGGTAATTTGTATTTTGGCGCCAATATGGAGTTCAGCGGCGCCCCGATGCAACAAACCATTCATGCGGAACAGTGTGCGGTGACCCACGCCTGGCTGCGCGGTGAAGCCGCCCTGGCCTCCATCACCGTTAACTACACGCCTTGCGGCCACTGCCGTCAGTTTATGAACGAACTGAACAGCGGCGTCAGTCTGAAAATTCGTCTGCCCGGCCGTGAACCGGCAACGCTTGGCGATTATCTGCCGGACGCCTTCGGCCCGAAGGATCTGGATATCACCACGCTGTTGATGGATCGGGTCGACCATGGTTTCCAACTGGCGCTGACGGACGAACTGGAAAAAGCAGCGCTGGCCGCCGCCAATCAGAGCCACGCGCCCTACAGTAACGCCCACAGCGGCGTCGCACTGGAGGCTGAAGACGGCACGATTTACACTGGCCGGTATGCGGAAAACGCCGCCTTCAACCCAAGCCTGCCACCCTTGCAGGCCGCGCTGGTTCTGCTGAATGTTTCCGGCAGCGACTGCCAAAAAGTGAAACGTGCGGTGCTAGCTGAGCCAGAAACTGCCATCCTCACCCAATGGGATGCTACCCGTGCCACATTGGCTGCCCTGGGCTGCCAAAATGTCAGCCGCATTACTTTCTGATCCTGACTCTGGCGGTGCCGCCCGGCACCGCTGTTAACAGCCCCGCCAGCTGATTACAATGGCATTCACGTCTTAAAACACTTTCTTTAGTTAAATTAGGATTTGATCGTCGATAATTACGCCAATTTACCTCATGATCCGATAACAATTGCTGTACATATTTCGCCGATCTTTTAGGATCACCCTTATAAAGTTATCCGATACGTTGAAGAGCAAAAGTCATGGAACTTGAATACGAAAGCAAACGCCCTCTCTACATCCCTTATGCCGGCCCGATCCTGTTGGAATTCCCACTGCTGAATAAAGGCAGTGCCTTCACCGAAGAAGAGCGCAACCATTTCAACCTGCAAGGCTTGTTGCCCGACGCGGTGGAAACCATTGAAGAACAGGCTGAGCGCGCCTATCGCCAATATCAGGATTTCAAAAACGACAGCGATAAGCACATTTACCTGCGCAACATTCAGGACACCAACGAAACCCTGTTCTACCGCCTGCTGGACTCCCATCTGAGTGAGATGATGCCGATCATCTACACGCCGACGGTGGGTGAAGCCTGCGAGCACTTCTCCGATATTTACCGCCGGGCGCGCGGGTTGTTTATCTCCTACCCGAACCGCGATCGCATTGACGACATGCTGCAAAACGCCACCAAACAAAACGTCAAAGTGATCGTTGTCACCGACGGCGAACGTATTCTCGGCCTGGGCGACCAGGGTATCGGCGGCATGGGCATTCCTATCGGTAAACTTTCGCTGTATACCGCCTGCGGTGGCATCAGCCCGGCCTATACCCTGCCGGTAGTGCTGGATGTGGGTACCAATAACCCGCAGCGCCTGAACGATCCGCTGTATATGGGCTGGCGTCATCCGCGCATTTCCGGTGATGAATACCACGCTTTCGTTGAAGAGTTTATCCAGGCAGTGAAACGCCGCTGGCCGAACGTACTGTTGCAGTTCGAGGATTTCGCTCAGAACAACGCGACTCCGTTGCTGAACCGCTATCGTGACGAAATCTGCTGCTTTAACGACGATATTCAGGGTACTGCCGCGGTCACGCTGGGTAGCCTGATTGCCGCCAGCCGCGCTGCGGGCAGCCAATTGCGTGACCAAACCGTGACCTTCCTGGGTGCCGGTTCCGCCGGCTGCGGCATTGCCGAGCAAATTATTGCCCAGATGAAATCCGAAGGTCTGAGCGAAGACGAAGCGCGCGCCCGCGTGTTCATGGTTGACCGTTTTGGTCTGCTGACTGACAAACTGCCTAACCTGCTCGATTTCCAAAGCAAGCTGGTGCAAAAAAGCGAAAGCCTGGCCGCATGGCAAACCCAAAGCGATGCCATCTCGCTGTTGGACGTAGTGCGTAATGCCAAACCCACCATTTTGATCGGCGTTTCCGGCCAGCCTGGTCTGTTCACCGAAGAACTGATCCGCGAAATGCACAAGCATTGTTCACGGCCGATCGTGATGCCGCTGTCCAACCCAACCTCACGCGTGGAAGCCCGTCCGGAAGACATCATCAACTGGACCGAAGGCGCTGCGCTGGTCGCCACTGGCAGTCCGTTTGCACCGGTACATTATAAAGAACAGCAGATCCCGATTGCCCAATGCAACAACTCCTATATCTTCCCGGGGATTGGTCTGGGTGTGCTGGCCTCTGGCGCGACCCGAGTAACGGACGCGATGCTGATGGCCGCCAGCCGGGCACTGGCCGAGTGTTCGCCGCTGGCCACCGATGGGTATGGCGCACTGTTACCGGATATTGACGATATTCAGGGTGTGTCAAAGTGCATCGCGATGGAAGTGGGTAAAGCGGCTCAACTGCAGGGAATGGCGGTAGTCACTTCTGAAGAAGCGCTGTCGAAAGCCATCGAACACAACTTCTGGCGACCGCAATACCGTAGCTACAAGCGCACCTCGTTCTGATTCGCTCAAGCAAGATAAAAAAGTCCGGCTCGCCGGACTTTTTTTATGGCCGAAAACGCCTAAAAATGCGGCGCAATGCGTGCCAGAAGGGGGACAAGCTTGCTTCAAGTAGTCAGGTAAAGTAGCCTTGAGCCATCTTTTTTGGCCACGGTGCGCGTAAGGCAATAACATGTGGAAACGCCTGATAATCGGCTTGTTTGTCATCGCTGCATTGCTGATGCTCTCGGCTATCACGCTCGATCGTTGGATCAGCTGGAAAACTGCACCTTTCGTCTATGATGAACTGCAAGGGCTGCCCCATCGCCAGGTCGGCGTAGTACTGGGTACTGCCAAATATTACCGTACCGGCGTGATCAACCAATATTACCGCTACCGCATTCAGGGGGCGATCAACGCCTACAATAGCGGCAAAGTAAAATACCTGCTGCTGAGCGGTGATAATGCCCAGCAAAGCTACAACGAACCCATGACCATGCGCCGCGATTTAATTGCCGCCGGCGTGGCGCCCAGTGATATCGTGCTGGATTACGCCGGATTCCGCACTCTGGATTCGATCGTACGTACCCGCAAGGTGTTCGACACCAATGACTTTATTATTATCACCCAAAGATTCCACTGTGAACGCGCGCTGTTTATCGCGCTGCATATGGGGATCCAGGCGCAGTGCTACGCGGTACCCTCACCCAAAGATATGATGACGGTGCGTGTACGCGAGATCTTCGCCCGCCTTGGCGCGCTGACCGATTTGTACATCCTCAAACGTGAACCGCGCTTCCTCGGCCCGATGATCCCGATCTCCGCCATGCACACCATACCGGAGGACGCCCAGGGCTATCCGGCGGTCTCACCGGAACAATTGGTCGAGCTGGAACACAAGCTGGAAGCAGAAAAACAGAAGGCCAAACAGCCTTAACTGCCCCGCCATAGAAACAAAAACGGCCAGCATTTGCTGGCCGTTTTAGGTTGCTGACAAAGCAGGAAAAAGCGTGGTTTTTCCTGCTTTGTGGTGAGCAGCCGAAAATCAATAAATTGATTTTCCGGATTTTTGTTTATCGGCCTCTACTCGCTCTGGGCAGGAATGAGGTTTGTCATCAGTCTGAAACATTCCTATTTTTTCTTGGCGTATTTTAAGGAGTCCAACGCCACGGCGAAGATAATAATGCCGCCCTTGATGATGTACTGCCAGTAAGGGTTAACGCCGATGTAAGTCAGGCCGTAGTTGATGACGGTAAAGATGATCACCCCGGTCACCACGCCCAATACCGTACCGACCCCGCCGGCAAAGGACACCCCACCGACCACGCAGGCAGCAATCGCATCTAACTCATACATAAAACCGAGGTTGTTGGTGGCACTACCGATACGGCCCGCTTCCAGCAAACCGCCAAACGCATAGAACACACCAGACAGCGCATAAATCATGATCAGGTTCAACGGCACGTTCACGCCGGACACCTTTGCGGCCTCAGGGTTGCCACCGATAGCGAAGATGTTTTTGCCGAAGCGGGTTTTATTCCACAGGATCCAGACAAAAATAATCGCAATGATGGCGTAGAAGGTAATGTACGACAGTTTAAAGTCGCCAAAGCGCAGGAACCCCTGAGCAAAGGAGGAAAACTTGGGATCAAACCCCGCCACTGGCGATGCGCCGACGGAATCGTAATACAGCGAGTTAATGCCGTACACGATGATCATGGTACCCAACGTGGTAATAAACGGCGTCACATTGAGATAGGCAATGATCAAACCGTTCACCAGACCAATCACCGCGCCCACGGCACACACCAGCAGGATCACCAGTGGGATCGACCAGGTTTCCATATGCGGAAACACCTTGTTGACGTTATCCATAGACTGCAACAACGTCGCAGCGATCACTGCCGCCAACCCCACCTGACGCCCTGCGGACAGGTCCGTCCCCTGGGTAACAATCAGCCCGGCCACACCCAGTGCAATAATAATGCGCACCGAAGACTGCGTCAGAATGTTGCTCAGGTTCATTAAGCTGAGGAAAGTCGGATCCTGGATAATAATAATTGCCAGCAGCACCAGCAACACCACGTAAATACCACCTTCCTTGAAATAGGTGAACAAAGTTTTCTTATTCAGCGCGTTCATAATTCTGATCCTTAAAGGTGCAGGGATGCGAGACGTAAAATTTCATTTTGCGAGGTCTGTTTGGTGTTAACGATGCCCGCAACCTGACCATTACTCATCACCAATATTCTGTCGGTAATTCCCAAAAGCTCCGGCATTTCAGACGAGACAATAATGATCCCCTTGCCCTTCTTCGCCAGCTCGGTCATCAACTGATAAATTTCGAATTTGGCGCCAACGTCAATACCGCGCGTCGGTTCATCCAGCATCAATATCTCCGGCTGGGTCAGCAGCCAACGGCCGATAATCACCTTCTGCTGGTTACCGCCGGACAGCGAGCCGATGTTGGTATGATGACCCGGAGTCTTGACCCGCATGGCATCGATCACCCATTGGGTGTCGCTTTTCATTCGGGCATTATCCAGCAGGCCGATTTTGTTTTTATAGTTACGGATATTGGAAATCAGCGAGTTAAAACCGACATCCAGATAGGCGTAAATCCCGGTGGAACGGCGCTCTTCCGTCACCAGGGCAAAACCGTGGTTAATCGCTTCATTGGCGCTGTGGTTGTTGATGGCCTTGCCATGCAGCTTGATGGTGCCCGCAATTTTTTCGCGGATGCCGAACAGCGTCTCCAGAATGTCGGTACGCTTGGCCCCCACCAATCCGGCAATGCCAAGGATCTCCCCCTGATGCAGATCGAAGGAGATATCGCGAATAGAAGGCTGACGCATTGAGGTCAGGCCCTTCACTTCCAGGATCACCTCACCCGGCGTATTTTGCCGATCAGGGAAACGCTGGCTGAGCGAACGCCCCACCATCATCGAAATAATCTTGTCCATATCCAGCCCTTCCAGCGGCTGGGTAGCGATCCACTGGCCGTCGCGCAAGATGGTTATTTCATCGCACAGCTGGAAAATTTCTTCCATTTTGTGCGAGATATAGACGATGCCGCAGCCGCGCTCTTTCAGCTTACGGATAATGGTGAACAGATGATTCACCTCTTTTTCCGTCAGCGAGGAGGTTGGCTCATCCATAATCACAATCTTGGCGTCGTAGGAGAAAGCCTTGGCAATTTCGATCATCTGCATCTGCGATACCGATAACGTGCCCACTTTATCCCGCGGGTTGATATCAATATCCAGCTCGTCGAATATCGCCTGGGTGTCCTTCAACATTTTGTCCTGATCGACAAACATGCCTTTGGTCGGGTAACGCCCGAGCCACATGTTATCCATCACGGTACGCTGCAACACCAGGTTCAATTCCTGATGCACCATTGAAACGCCGTGTTCCAGCGCCTCTTTGGAGCTTTTGAAATCAATTTCCTGGCCCTGAAAAATAATACTGCCGGCATCTTTTTTATAAATGCCGAACAGACATTTTAATAATGTCGATTTCCCCGCGCCGTTCTCCCCCATTAATGCATGAATGGAGTGCGGACGAACGCGCAGATTCACATTATCCAATGCCTTGACGCCGGGAAATGACTTGCTGATATCGGTCATTTCCAGCAAAAATTCACGTGGGCTGTCGGCCATAAGTACACCTGGCTAGTATACCCGTCACCTTTCAAGTCACAGCGTTGTTACCTGCTTTACAAGACCCATCCGTGAGTCTTGCCCCTTCGGGGCCGCTGCTCGCGCGTTCAAATCTGTTCCCGACAGATTTGTCGCTCACCCCAGTTACTTACCTGAGTAAGCGCCTGGGCCGAGCGAGCTGGCCACCTAGCTGTAACTTGAAATTCATAGGGTATGGACTTGATATAAATGCCCCGCCTGCGGCGTTCCTGGTGTTGACGCTGTTCAGCGCACCGCAAGCGGGGTCATTGTGTGTTATCTCAAAACTTACTTAATAAACTGTGACAGGTTGTCTTTATCTACGCCAACGTAAGCAATGCGCACCACTTTATTTTCAATCTTATATTGGGTGCCATCGGCGGCCGGTTTGCCCGCTGCCAGGTTTTTCGCCATTTCGAAAGTGGCTTTGGCCTGATTGTCGGCATCGTTCAGAACTGTCCCTGCCATAGCGCCGGATTTCACCATCGCCAACGCTTCTGGCAACGCATCCACACCGAATACCGGAATACTGGATTTGTTGTGCGCTTTCAGCGCTTCTACTGCACCCATTGCCATCGCATCGTTGTTGGCAATCACCACTTCGATTTTGTTGGCATTCGGGCCGGACAGCCAGGCATCCATTTTGTCTTTAGCCTGGGCGGTGTCCCACATCGCGGTATCCATCTGCAATGCCTGCGTCTTGATACCATCGTCGTTCAGCGTTTTAGTCACGTAAGTGGTACGTGCTTCAGCATCCGGGTGGCCCGGTTCGCCTTTGAGCAATACATACTGGATTTGGCCGTCCTTGTTCAGATCCCAGTTCGGGTTAGCCTTCCAGTGCTTCTCGATCAGTTTCCCCTGGATCACACCGGACTCTTTAGAGTCGGTCCCCACGTAATAGGCTTTGTCATAGCTATCCAGCGCTTTACGGGAAGGCTCTTTGTTGTAAAACACAATCGGAATATCGTTTGCGCGCGCCTTATCAATCACTACCGGAGCCGCCGCAGGGTCAACCAGGTTGATAGCCAGTGCTTTAACGCCCTTGGCGATCAGCACGTCAATCTGGTCGTTTTGTTTGGATTGGTCGTTCTGCGAGTCATTCATCAGCAGGGTAACATCCGGAGAGGCCTTGGCGTCTTTCTCGATAGCCTTGCGTACCACCGACATAAAGTTGTCGTCATATTTATAAATTGTGACGCCAATACGGGTATCTGCATGTGCTGCGGCGCCAAACATCATGGCTGCGGCCGTCGCGGCCAGGGTGAAAACCTGCTTATTCATTGTGTGTCTCCGGTTTATGTAGGGTCTTGCTCGGTATTAGGCCAAAGGTAACCGGTGGCGAATGCACAACCGGGCCTGGCAGTTTCCCTGTCATCCGTGAATCATGTTATTCCTGAAAAGTGTGGTGCCAGCGCGAGATAAAGAACAGCAGCGGCAAGTGCCTTTGCGCTGGAAAACGACTAGAGCATAGACGGCGTGATGTTAATAATCTGTGAATTTTCTCACAGATTGAAAACGGTTACACAAGATTAAATGTTCAGAGAGTGACCGCTGCCTCAATTTGCCACGGAGCCACGGAATGGCGGCGTACCAGGGTCGGCATGAACAAATGGCGGTCCTGTGGCTCCAGCTGGCCTGCCGCCCCCAGCAGGGCCAACTCGGTAGCCAGCGTCGCCATGGTCACAATGGGATAGCGCACCGTGGTGAGTTTGGGGCTGGTATAGCGTGCAATGGGGATATCATCGAACCCCACCAGCGAGAAATTTTGCGGTACTGTGATAGCGTTTTCTTTCAGCACCGCCATGGCACCGGCGGCCATGGCGTCGTTGTAGGCAAACACCGCGCTCAAATGCAGGTTACGCCCGAGTAGCTCGACCATTGCCGCTTCCCCGCCCTGCAAATCTGGCGCACCATAGGCGCGCCAGCTGTCGGGCGTTGCCAGCCCGGCCGCCGCCATCGCCTGCGTATAGCCCTGCTGGCGCAGCGGCCCGTCTTCGATCGGGTGGTTGGAGCCCAGATAACCAATGCGCTGATGTCCCTGCGACAACAGCAAACGCATTGCCATCTCCGCGCCACTAACGTTGTCCAACCCGACGCAGCGATGCTCATAGCCGGCAATGATGCGGTTGATCAACACCATGCCCGGCACCTGATCGAGGAAAGTCATCAATTCGGCATCACACAGCGCTTTAGCATGCACAATCAAGGCATTACAGCGCTGACGGATCAGCACTTCAATGGCGTGACGCTCTTTATCCGCCTGGTGATAACTGTTGCCGATCAACAAATATTTGTGGTGTTGCTGCGCTACGGTGTCTACCGCTTTCACCAGCGCGCCAAAGAAGGGATCGGAGACGTCCATCACCACCACCCCGAGGGTATCGCTGCTCTGGGTGGCCAGTGCCTGTGCATTGGCGTTGGGCCGATAACCGAGTTCAGCCACCGCCTTAAGCACCTGTTCACGCGTCTCTTTACTGGTCAGGGCGCTGTGGTTCAGCACGCGAGAGACGGTCGCCACGGACACGCCCGCACGCTTCGCCACGTCACGAATGGTGGTTGGGTGAACAGAGGTCATGAAAAATCCTGAGGTCGGGGTAGTTGACAGTGGCGCTATCCTACCCCGTTTGTCATCCTCCTCTGCGTGAATTCCGTCACAGGAAAGAAAACGTTTACATACATTTTTTTAACCTACCTGCGCCAGATCTCAATTCACTCCCTTGGGCTCCGTGTTACCGGCGGCCAGAGTGGTCAGTTTGCGCCATAGCCATTCCACCGGTCCCTGGGAGAAGTAACGCAACCACAGATTAGAAAACAACAGGTTAGCCAACCAGACCAGCGGCACAAACGCCAGCAGTTGCAGGCGATCGAACTGTTGATACAGGCCAAAACGATAGAACAGCGTGGTACAGATCAGCGTTTGCAGCAGGTAATTGCTCAGCGCCATGCGCCCGACCTGCGTCAACCAATGCCCAATGCGCAGCCGCGACAGCGTCGGCCAGAACCCGTAGCACAGTGCCAGATAGCCCATGGCCTGCAGCGAAGCACCCAGTTCGCGCGGCACCTGCAATAAAAAGCCGCTCCAGCGGTAGTCCCAGTGAAGATGCCACTGCAACGCCACCGCCGGCAGTTGGATCAGTAATGAAAGCGGTATCAACCAGGCGGCCTGACGGCGATAGTACCCCGACGAATAGGTACCGCGCAGCCAACCGCTGCGCATCAGTCCGGCACCAAACAGCATCAGCCCCGCCAACTCCCAACCGTATTGCGCGCCAATCGCCAACAGGCTGGATGAAAGCAGATCGGTACGGCTGCGCAAGGCCTCCATGCCGCCCTGCATCTTCCAGAATTTTTCATACTGCAGTTCCGCTACGCCGGGCTGCCAGAAACCGCCCGGCTCTCCGGGCGAGATAAAGCCCAGCAACAGCAGTACCCCGACGCCGACCAGGTATAGCACCACGCCGGTTTTCAATAGCTGATAGGTTTCTTTGGCATCGCGGATCATCCGCCAGCACACCAGCCCGATAAGGCCATAGGCCAACAGGATATCGCCGTCCCAAAGAAAAATGGCATGCGCCAAGCCAAACAGCACCAGCCAGGACAGCCGAGCACGTATCCAGCCCTTGCCGCGCCGCAGCAGCATCTGCAGTCCGGCACCAAACAACAAGGCAAACATCGCCAGGAACTTGGCCTGTGCGAAAATATCCAACAGCGCCCAGGTCCAGGCGTCACGCGATGACGGCAGCCCCAGATAGGCAGGATTCAGGTAGGCCGCCTTCGGCAGGCCAAAGGCGCTGATATTCAGCAGCAGAATGCCAAGGATGGCGATACCGCGCACACAGTCCAGAGTGGCGATGCGCGGCAGCGGTATGGTCGAAGGGTTGCTCATTATTTTATCGCTGTATTCCGGCCATTAAAAAGGCGCCCGCAGGCGCCTGTTCTTGTGCTTTAAACCCACATCACCCCTGATGTCGCACCGCACGCAGGAATTCCTGACGGGTGTTTTGGCTGGACTTGAACAGCCCACCCAGCGAGGTGGTGGTGGTGGCGCTGGTCGCATCGCGGATACCGCGCGCCTTAACACAATAATGGACCGCATCAATCGATACTGCCACGTTATTGGTACCCAGCAGGGTTTGCAATGCCACCAGGATCTGCTGTGTCAGACGCTCCTGCACCTGTGGGCGCTGGGAGAAGAATTGCACGATACGGTTGATTTTCGACAGGCCGATCACCGCATCTTTCGGAATATAGGCCACGGTCGCTTTACCGTCGATAGTCACGAAATGGTGTTCACAGGTGCTGGTCAGGGTAATGTCGCGCACCGTCACCATTTCATCGACCTTCATCTTGTTTTCGATGACCGTAATTTTTGGGAAATTCGCGTAGTCCAGGCCGGAGAAAATTTCATCTACATACATCTTGGCAATGCGATGAGGGGTTTCCGCCAAGCTGTCGTCGGACAGATCGAGATTAAGCAGCTGCATGATTTCCGTCATATGCTCTTTAATACGGCGCTTGCGCGTCTCACGATCCAGCACTTCACCACGCAACGGGGTTTCCAGGCCACGCTCTTCGAGCGCCGCATGAACCAGAACAGCTTCTTTACTTAATGATGTCATTTCATCTCTCCAACGGACCTGAACTCGCCAATCCGGCTGCTTTACCGAGCAGACTGGTGAATTGCATACTCTCCTGACGGCAGAGGTTTCCGTAATTGATAACGCGAACCCGGTCAAGATTTTGTCCCCACTCTAGATGAGAGTGAGGGGATTATCCAGCGATTGTGCTTCATCAGCAGGTGAAATATTCGCATTTAGCACAATCAGGCCCGCTGCGGCTATTCCACGTTTTTTGTGCGGAATTTAATCACAACCCCGTCGGTTTTCGTGCCAGCTCACGCGTCGGGGTATTCACCACCAACAGGCCGGCAACGATCAGCGCCACCACGGCGACATATAACGCCGGTTCCAGGCGATGGGTCAAGGCAGTGGACAGCGCCGACAGCGTCGGGCCGACCAACTGACCCATCGCATAACCGGTGGTCAACAGCCCCGCCATATAACGCGCATGATTGGGTGCCAGTTCCCTGCCATGCTGAATAGATAGCTGCACCACGCTGAGGAAGCCACCGCCGGTCAACAATGCCCCCAACGCCAGCCCGGCGACCCCCGGCACGATTTCCGCACTCAAGACCCCCAGTGCCTGTACCCACAGAGTCATGGCCAGACGCGTTTGGGTGGTCAGCTTGTGACGAGTCAGGATACCGATAACAATACCCAGCACCGCTGCCCCACCGAAGATCGGCCAGACAAATTGGGCGAACATGCTGCCGGGAAAGCGCGCGGCGGCCATTTGCGCCAGAAAGGTGGCCGGCAGAATATAGCCAAAGCCCGCCAGGCTGTAGCTCCATACCAGCCGCTTCAACGCCGGAGTCAACAGCAGAGGCTCCGGTGCCACATCAGGACGATGCAATTCACCGGCCTTCGGCAGGTTAATGCTGATTGCGCCAATCAACACCAACGCCAACACGCCGTACACCAGCCAGGCCTGAGACGCCGTCAGCGCCAGGCTGTGAATGCCTACCGCCAGCATGCCGCTGATAAAAATCCCGGCCCCCGGCCCAGCGAAGACCGCTGCACTGAGCGCTGGGCGGCCATAGTGAGCCAGCCGTTCGTTGGTCCAGGCCGCCACCAGCACCATCGCCCAGCCGCTGGCCCAACCAATCAGGAAACGCACGGTGCCGTGCCACCATTCGCCCTGCCCCCAGGCCGAAAGCAAGGTCAATGTTACTGCCCCCCACACCCCCAGCCACAGCCGACGTTCAACATGTCGGTTGGCGCGCATCGCATCATAGGCACCGCACAGATAACCCAGGTAGTTAATGGCCGCCACCAGCCCGGCGCCGGTCAAGGTAAACTGGTGCTCGGCAATCATCAGCGGCACCTGTGGGGTAAAGGCGAAGCGACCTATTCCCATGGCTACGATCAATGCAATAAAACCACTCAGGGCAATTCTTAAAGCCATGTAGAGTATCCAGACTGTTAAAAGAAAGTTGCCAGTATCATGCCGCAGCATTACACTCACAAAAACTGAATAATACTAATCAAGTTCATCACGAAAAGAGAAGACAATGGATCTCACCCAGCTCCGCATGTTCTGCAGCGTCGCCGAAACCGGCTCCGTCGCCCGTGCCGCCGAGCAGTTGCACCGCGTCCCCTCGAATCTGACCACCCGCCTGCGTCAGCTCGAACAGGAACTGGGCACCGATCTGTTCATCCGCGAAAAACAGCGCCTGCGCCTTTCGCCAATGGGCCATAATTTTCTCTGCTACGCCAACCGCATTCTGGCTCTGAGCGAAGAAGCCATGAGCATCACCCATGCCGGCGAGCCGGCAGGCAACTTCGCCATAGGTTCGATGGAAAGCACCGCCGCCACCCGCTTGCCGACGTTACTGGCAGCCTATCACCAACGTTTCTCACAGGTATCACTGTCGCTGACTACGGGTACCTCCGGCGAAATAACCGAACGGGTACGCGCCGGTACGCTGGCGGCGGCACTGGTTGATGGGCCGATACAGTATGACGAACTTAACGGCTGTATCGCCTTTCCCGAACATATGGTGGTGATTTCTTGCCTCGATCACCTGCCGATCCACAGCGCCAAAGACGCCAAGGGCGAAACGCTGTTTGCCTTCCGCGCCAGTTGCTCTTATCGCTTGCGGCTGGAGTCCTGGTTCAAGCGCGAAGGCGTATTGCCGGGCCAGGTGATGGAAATCCAGTCTTACCACGCCATGCTGGCCTGCGTCGCCAGTGGGGCCGGGTTGGCGATGATCCCGCATTCGGTGCTGAGCCTGCTGCCGGGCCATGAGCGGGTAAAAGTGCATACCCTACCGGACGACATCGCCCAAACTGCCACCTGGTTACTGTGGCGGCGTGATGCCTTCGGCCCGAACGTTCGCGCCTTGAAAGAATTAATTATTGAACAAACCGAAACCGCTATTGTTGAAAATACAAACCCTGTTTCATCAGGTGTTACTGGCATAGCTTGATAAAATATAAACCCAAATTAATTGGCGTTGCAGCCAGGCGGCAAGTACATGAATCCCCAGGAGCTTACTTAGGTAAGTGACTGGGGTGAGTGTATGCAGCCAACAACGCTGCAACTTCAAGTAAGAAGGGTAGACCACTGGAGACTATGATGGAAATGATCAAAACCCGTGCCGCCGTTGCCTGGGGCCCGAACCAGCCGCTGAAAATCGAAGAAGTGGATCTGATGCCACCTCAAAAAGGCGAAGTGCTGGTACGGATCGTCGCCACCGGCGTCTGCCATACCGATGCCTATACTCTGTCAGGCGCCGATCCTGAAGGCGTATTCCCAGCGATCCTCGGACATGAAGGCGGCGGCGTGGTAGAAGCCATCGGTGAAGGCGTGACCAGCGTAGCGGTCGGCGATCACGTGATCCCGTTGTACACGCCGGAATGTGGCGAGTGCAAATTCTGTAAATCCGGCAAAACCAACCTGTGTCAGGCGATCCGTGCCACCCAGGGCAAAGGCCTGATGCCGGATGGCACTACCCGCTTCTTCAAAGATGGCAAACCTATCTTCCACTACATGGGCACTTCAACCTTCTCCGAATACACCGTAGTGCCGGAAATCTCCCTGGCAAAAATCAGTAAAGAAGCCCCGCTGGAAGAAGTCTGCCTGCTGGGCTGCGGCGTCACCACCGGCATGGGCGCGGTAATCAACACCGCCAAAGTGCAAAAAGGCGATACCGTGGCCATCTTCGGCCTCGGCGGCATTGGCCTGTCAGCCATCATCGGCGCCCAAATGGCCGGTGCGGGCCGTATCATCGGCATCGATATCAACACCAGCAAGTTCGACCTGGCACGCAAACTGGGTGCCACCGACCTGATTAACCCGAAAGACTACGATAAACCGATTCAGGACGTGATCGTCGAACTGACCGACGGCGGCGTTGATTTCTCCTTCGAGTGTATCGGCAACGTCAACGTGATGCGTTCGGCGCTGGAATGCTGCCACAAAGGCTGGGGTGAATCGGTGATTATCGGCGTTGCCGGTGCCGGCCAGGAAATTTCTACCCGTCCGTTCCAACTGGTGACCGGTCGCGTATGGCGCGGTTCCGCCTTTGGCGGCGTGAAGGGCCGTTCGCAACTGCCGGGCATCGTCCAGCGTTATATGGACGGCGAGTTCGCGCTAAATGACTTTATTACCCACACCATGGGGCTGGAGCAGATTAACGAAGCGTTCGATTTGATGCACGAAGGCAAATCCATCCGTTCCGTTATTCACTTCGACCCAAAATAATTCGAGTTGCAGGACGGCGACAAGAGCGGGAGACCCGATGAGCTTACTTTAGTAAGTGATTCGGGTGAGCGCTTGCAGTCAACACACCTGCAGTTTGAAGTATGACGGGTATCGACAAAAAATAAGACTGGAGGCAAAGATGACCTTGTCATTAGAACTTCTCGAAGAGCACCGTATGTTCGGCGGCTGGCAACAGCGTTATCGCCATGCGGCGCAGAGCCTGAATTGCAACATGACTTTCAGCATCTATCTGCCGCCACCGCGCGATGATAACCCGCCACCAGTGCTGTACTGGCTATCGGGGCTGACCTGCAATGATGAAAACTTCACGCTGAAGGCCGGCGCGCAGCGTATCGCCGCCGAGCTGGGGTTGGTGCTGGTGATGGCCGATACCAGCCCACGCGGCGACGATGTGCCCAATGATGAGGGCTATGATCTGGGCCAGGGGGCCGGTTTTTATTTGAACGCCACCCAGGCGCCGTGGGACAAGCACTTCCGCATGTACGACTACATCAGCGACGAGTTACCGGCGTTGATCAATCAGCATTTCAGCGTCAGCGATCGCCAGTCGATCTTCGGTCACTCAATGGGCGGCCACGGCGCACTGGTAATGGCATTGCGCAATCCGCAGCGTTTCCGTTCGGTGTCGGCATTTGCGCCCATCGTTAACCCCTGCCAGGTGCCATGGGGGCGTAAAGCCTTCGCCGCCTATTTGGGTAACGACGAAAGCCAGTGGCTGCAGTATGACAGCTGCCACCTGCTGGCGAGCGGCGCGGAAAAAATGCCGGTGCTGGTGGATCAGGGTGACGACGATCAGTTCCTGGCGGATCAACTGCAACCGGCGAAGCTGGCCGAGCTGGCGCGCCAGCGCGACTGGCCGCTGACCCTACGCATCCAGCCGGGTTACGACCACAGCTACTTCACCATCGCCAGCTTTATCGAAGACCACCTGCGCTTCCACGCCGAACATCTGTTCCGTTGATCAGCCCTGACCGCTTGCGATGATCAGCATCGCAAGCGGTTATTCTTCCAGATATCACCGTCAGTTAACGCTCTCGGCCAGTAAACCAATAATAAACATCTGCAAACCAGGTTAATAAGGCTTTGGTACCGATCACTGTAATCACCGCGATTGCAACATCCACATAACTATTACAGGGTTTCATAATTAGCAGTGATGAATGCTCAATTTAAGAGAATGAAATAAATATCCAAATGGCTATAAAAATGCAGTCTTTCATTTACACGCCCATGTAGAAAAACCATAAAGCCGTCAAAAAAAAAGGTAATACTCCCCCTTTGGAAATAAAATAAAAATAACCATTGATTATAGTGATATGACTAAAACAATAATTATATTAACGTATCCGGTGAAATTACCGAATACGTTAATATGTAAAATTTAACTAAACGATTAACACATCGAATATTAACTGCTATTAATTTAACTTTATTCTATCCCTTTAATTTCGGATCCAGCGCGTCACGCAGTCCGTCGCCCAGCAGGTTGAACGCCAGTACGGTGATGAATATTGCCAGACTGGGGAAAATTGCCACATGCGGTGCCATCACCATATCCGCCCGCGCCTCATTGAGCATCGCGCCCCACTCCGGCGTTGGTGGCTGTGCACCCAGGCCGAGAAATGACAGGCTGGCGGCGGTGATGATCGAGGTGCCAATACGCATAGTAAAATACACCACAATCGACGAAATCGTCCCCGGCAGTATATGTCGCAGGATGATGGTCCAGTCGGAAGCGCCAATGCTGCGCGCAGACTCGATATAGGTCAGATGCTTCAATACCAGCGTATTGCCGCGCACCAGCCGGGCAAACGCCGGAATGCTGAAAATCGCCACCGCAATAATCACGTTGGACATACCGCTGCCCATCATCGCCACCACGCCAATCGCCAATAAAATACCGGGAAAGGCAAACAGCACGTCACAGATGCGCATGGTAATGCGGTCCCACCAGCCCTCGTAATAGCCAGCCAGCAGGCCCAACAGCGTGCCGAACAGCCCGCCAACCAGCACCGAGAACACCCCGGCGGCCAGCGAAATACGGGCACCCATTAGAATACGGCTGAAAATATCTCGCCCAAGGGAATCTACCCCCAACCAGTGCACCAGCGAAGGGCCTTCGTTCAGGCGGTCATAATCAAAGTAGTTTTCCGCGTCAAACAGCACCAGGTAAGGTGCCAATAGCGCGGCAACCACCAGCAACAGCACCAACAGCCCGGCGACCAGCGCCACCCGTTGTTGGCGGAACCGCCGCCAGAACTCATGCCAGGGTGTGCGCACCGCATTAGGGTTAATCGTCGGCATCGCCTTCATTGCGGCGTTGCGTCGCCAATGCTTAATCATCCAGCGTCCTCATTTGTAGCGTATCGCCGGGTTAATTGCCGCATACAGCAGATCCACCAACAGGTTAATCAGAATAAACTCCAGCGAGAACAGCAAAACCTCGGCCTGAATCACCGGATAGTCGCGCATCTCCACCGAGTCGACCAACAGCCTGCCCAGCCCTGGCCAGTTGAATACCTTTTCCACCACGATCGAGCCGCCGAGCAAAAAGCCGAACTGTAGCCCCATCATGGTGACCACCGGGATCATCGCATTGCGCAGGCCGTGCTTCACCACCACCAAGGTTTCCGGCACGCCCTTGGCACGCGCGGTGCGCATATAGTCTTCCTGCAGCACCTCAACGAACGAGGCGCGGGTAAAACGTGCCATCACCGCCGCTACCGCCGCCCCCAGCGTGATAGAGGGCAATATATAATGCCGCCAGCTGTCGGCTCCCACCGTCGGTAACCAGCCCAGCTTGACCGAGAACACCTGCATCAGCAGCATACCCAACGCAAAAGCGGGGAATGAGATGCCGGAGACCGCCAGCGCCATGCCAATACGATCCGGCCAGCGGTTGCGCCAAACGGCAGACAGCATACCGATGCCCATACCGAAGAATGTCGCCCATAACATACTGGTCAGCGTCAGCCACAGGGTCGGCATAAAGCGCGAGCTAATCTCTTCGCTTACCGGCCGTTTGGAGACCATCGAGCTGCCAAAATCGCCCTGCAGCGCATTGACAAAAAAATGTACGAACTGCTGCGGCAGCGGCTTGTCGAGCCCCAAATCCGTACGCACCAGTTGCACCACCGCCTCGTCGGCCTCCGGCCCCGCCGCCAATCGTGCCGGATCGCCAGGCAACAGATGGACAAACAGAAACACCAGCACCGCGACAATCAGCAGCGTCGGGATCAGGCCCAGCAGCCGTTTCAGAAAATAATTAAGCATCTTGGGTGAATCCCCTCACCCCGCCCTCAGTGAGAGCGGGGATTGGCGCCTTATTTAAGGTCAGCGTTATCAAAGTTGAACGAGGTATCTGGCATGACGTAGAAACCGCTCAGCTGCTTGTTATTGGCCGACAGCAGGCGTTCGGTCACCAGGAAGATCCACGGCGCATCGGCCCAGATACGATCCTGCGCGTCCTTGTACAACTTCTGCTTTTCGGTGCGATCGGTGGTCGCCAGCGCGCCCGTCAGATCCTTGTCCACCTGCGGGTTACTGTAGAACGCAGTGTTGAACTGCTTGGGGGGGGCCGCCTGAGTAGAGAACAGCGGCGACAGCGCCCAATCGGCCTCGCCGGTCGACGCGGACCAACCGGTATAGAACATACGCACGCCGGTGTCTTTCACCCCAACGCTTTCTACCTGTGCCGCACGCTGACCGGCATCCATCGCCGTCACCGTCACTTTCACCCCAACCTGCGCCAGCTGCTGTTGAGCAAACTGCAGCACTTTCTGCGCGGTACTGTGGTTATGGGACGACCACAAAGTGGTCGTGAAACCGTTCGGATAACCGGCCTCCTTCAGCAATTCGCGCGCTTTGGCCGGATCGTATGGCCAGGGCTTATAACGGGTGGCGAAGTCAATCGCCGGCGGCACCGGGCCTTCCGCCGGTACCGCGTAGCCGGAGAACGCTACCTTGATCAGCGCATTCTTGTTGATGGCGTAGTTCAGCGCCTGACGTACTTTCAGGTTATCAAACGGCTTCTGGGTGACATTCAGGCTGATATAGCGTTGCAGAATCGACGGCGCGGCTACCAGATCGAGTTTGGCATTGCCTTCCAGCACCTTGGCCTGCTCATAAGGGATCGGGAAAGCAAAGGTCGCTTCGCCGGTCTGCAGCATCGCCGCACGGGTATTGTTATCGACGATCGGACGCCAGGTGATGCTGTCGAGCTTCGGCAGCCCCGGCTTCCAGTAGCCGTCAAACTTCGTCACCTTGACGAAATCGGTCTGGTTCCAGGTCACGAACTGATAAGGGCCGGTACCCACCGGATGGAAACCAATTTCCTTGCCGTACTGCTTCAGCGCTGCCGGGGAAATGATCACCGCCGCCGGATGTGCCAGGTTATTGATAAACGCCGAGAATGGCGCTTTCAGCACGATTTTCACCGTTGTGGCATCCACCACGTCGGTTTTATCGATCATCTTGAACAGGTTGTAGCGCTTGAGGTGGTTGTCCGGGTTGCTGGCACGATCCAGGTTCACCTTCACCGCTTCGGCGTTAAAATCGGTGCCGTCATGGAATTTCACCCCCGGATGCAGTTTGACGGTGTAAGTCAGACCATCCGGACTCACCTCATAGCTGTCTGCCAGCACATTAACCAGCTTCATGTCCTTGTCGAAACCGAACAGGCCTTGATAGAAGGATTTGGCTACGGCCTGCGACAGCGTGTCGTTGGCATCATAGGGGTCAAGCGTGGTGAAGTTGGACGCGACAGCGATCACCGCATCTTTCGCCGCCCAAGCTGGGCCTGCTCCCATTGCCGCCAACAGCACAACGGCCGCCAATGCCTTACGTTTGAATGTGTGCTTCATGGTGCTTGCATCTCCTGAGGTCATTAAAAGGCACCGACGATCGGATGACGGGCAACAAAGTGTCCGGGGCCAACCTGCACCAGCGGTGCGGTAACGGGTTCATCACCCAGCGAGCGGATCGGGCTGGGAATTTCATCGACCAACAGCGGCTGGCGTTTATGCGCATGGACCGGATCGGCCACCGGCACGGCCGCCATCAACTTGCGGGTGTAGGCATGTTGCGGGTTATCAAACACGGCGCGGCGCGGGCCAATTTCGACAATCTGCCCGAGGTACATAACCGCAACGCGATGACTGATGCGCTCCACCACCGCCATATCATGGGAAATAAACAGGAAGGCAATGCCAAACTCCCGCTGTAAATCGAGCAGCAGATTGACGATTTGCGCCTGAATCGACACGTCGAGCGCCGACACTGATTCGTCGGCGATCACCACTTTAGGGTTGAGTGCCAAGGCGCGCGCAATGCAGATCCGCTGCCGCTGCCCGCCGGAGAACTCATGCGGATAGCGGTGTGCGTGTTCCGGTTTCAGGCCGACACGCTCCAGCAGCCAGGCCACCCGCTCTTGCGCCGCCTTGCCGCGCGCCACGTTATGCACCAGCAAGGGTTCCATAATCGAAAAGCCGACGGTCAGACGCGGGTCGAGCGAAGCGTAAGGATCCTGGAAGATAAACTGAATATCCCGCCGCAGATGCTGCAACGCCGGGCCTTTCAACTGATTAATCTGGCGACCGTCAAAGGTAATGGTGCCGCGCTGGCTATCCACCAGCCTCAGCAAGGAGCGACCAGTGGTGGATTTGCCGCAACCGGATTCCCCCACCAGCCCCAGCGTTTCGCCGGGGTAGAGGTCAAAACTGACGTTTTCCACCGCGTGCACCCGGCGGGTAACCCGGTTGAGAATACCGCTGCGCAAATCGAAGCGCGTGACCAAATTCTCTACCCGCAGGATCGGTGCCGCACCGAGCGGTACGGTATCCTGCGGCCCACCATTGTCCACACCATTCGGCAGCGGGAACTTAGCCGGAAAGTCCTGGGTCGCCATCGAACCAAGTTTTGGTACCGCGGCCAGCAATGCCTGGGTATAGGGCTGTTGCGGGGCGGCAAACAGTTCGCGCACTGGCCCCTGCTCCACCAATTCCCCCTGGCGCATCACCAATACCCGGTCGGCAATTTCCGCCACCACGCCCATGTCATGGGTGATGAAAATCACCCCCATCTGCATTTCCTGCTGCAGCACGCGGATGAGCTGCAGGATCTGCGCCTGAATGGTGACGTCCAATGCGGTAGTGGGTTCATCGGCAATCAATAGTGCCGGCTTGCAAGACAGCGCCATGGCGATCATCACTCGCTGGCGCATACCGCCAGAAAGCTGATGCGGGTAGCGGTTAAGCACGTCTTTAGCTTCGGGAATGCGCACCAGATCGAGCATCTGTAAGGCGGCCAGTTTGGCGGCCCGATGATCCATCGCCTGATGCAGGCGCAGCGATTCGGCAATCTGTTCGCCCACCGGAAACACCGGGTTCAGCGAAGTCATCGGCTCCTGAAAGATCATCGCCATATCGGCACCACGCACCCTGCGTAACGTGCCCTGAGGTGCGCGAGCCAAATCGAGCAGCTCGCCGTTTCGCCGACGCAATGACATGCTGCCGCTGACGATGTTGCCACCGCCCTGTTCGACCAGGCGCATCAATGCCAGCGAGGTGACAGACTTGCCCGAACCGGATTCACCGACGATCGCCAGCGTTTCACCGCGATCAACATCAAATGACAGCTTACGTACCGCATCCAGGGTGTCGCCCTGTTGATGAAACTGAATGCTGAGATCGCGCACCGACAGTACGCGCTGCGGCGGTAGCCACAACCCCGGCTCGGCCGTGAGCGACATTAAGGTCTCGGTCATGTCCCCTCCTGGTGAACGGTTAGCGGTAAATCCCTACGGACGGCGCATCGCCGACATAACCAAAACCGCGGTACATCCCCTCGCTGTTAAACGGCAGCGCCACGTTGCCCCGACTGTCGATGGCAATCATGCCGCCGCTGCCGCCCATCGCCAGCAGTTTTTCCATTACCACCCGGTCGGTAGCCTGCTGCAGGCTGAGACCGGCGTATTCCATCAGTGCGGAAACGTCATAGGCCGACACGCCACGCATGAATATTTCGCCGGTACCGGTGCTGGACACCGCCACGGTGGCATTGTTGGCATAACAACCGGCACCAATGATCGGGGTATCCCCCACCCGACCGGCCTGTTTGTTGGTCATGCCACCGGTCGAGGTCCCCGCAGCCAAATTGCCCAAAGCATCCAGCGCCACCGCGCCGACGGTACCGAACTTGCGGTCGGGATCGAGCGGCTCAGCGCCATCATGATCGAGCAATACTCGGCCTTGCTCCGCCTGGGTGCGGTGCAGCTGGTCAAAACGTTGTTGGGTAAAGAAGAAATCGGGGGTAACCATTTCCAGCCCATGGTCGGTGGCGAACTTCTCCGCCCCCTCACCGGCGAACAACACATGCTGGCTATTTTCCAGCACCGCGCGTGCGGCCAGTATCGGGTTGCGTATCCGGCTGACGCCCGCCACCGCACCGGCATCACAGGTACGCCCGTCCATCACGCAGGCGTCCAGCTCATGGGTACCCTGATGAGTAAACACCGAGCCTTTACCGGCATTAAACAACGGGCACTCCTCCAACAAGCGTACGGCTTCGGTCACCGCATCCAATGCGTTGCCGCCCTGGGCCAGGATCTGCTGACCTGCGGCAACAATGCCGGATAACGCCTGAATATACTCCTGTTCCTTTTCAGCATTCAGCGCCGAGCGGGTAATTGCGCCCGCGCCGCCATGAATGGCAATCACTGGTTTGCTCATATGCCTGACGCCCTGTGTTAATCCCGCACCGTTCCCGGGCTGATAATTAATTATTTTTTCTTTTCCCGACTATATTTAGCCCTACATTCTATGTAAAGCATTAAGTCAACGCTCAGCATTCAGCGTAGTCCGCTTAGATTATTTCGCACATTGAAATAGCTTAATGGAATAAAAACAGTGTGTTAGAGTGGCGCGAAAAAGCCATAAATAATGATTGGGATTTTTGGTAAAAGCAGCGACCAGATAGACAACTATTATCCTGAGAAATAACCGATAGCTCTGAATATTTAACCGTCACAGGTTCAACCTGCTGTTTTTTAGCAGGCTGAACGCAGATGATAATATTTAGAACCCGGAACCCGGCAGCAACAGAAATGCCTCTTCTTCCGGAGTTGAGACGCGGCCTAATATCGCATTACGGTGCGGGTAGCGGCCAAAACGGTCAATAATGGCCTTATGCCGCAATTCGAACTCCAACTGGTCACCATTATCCAGCTCGGTATACAACACCAGCGCCTGCTGATGGATCTGCGCCGATTCCGAGTGCATAAACGGCAAATAGAGAAAACCCCGTTGTTCCTTGCTGAGTTGCCCACATTGCCCGCTGCGGATCGCTTCTTGTGCCAACACCAGCGCCATGCAATCGCTGGCAAATGAACGCGGCGTGCCACGGAACAGGTTGCGGCTGAACTGATCGAGCACAATCACCTCCGCCAGTCGCCCCTCAATGGTTTCTCGCCAGTGCGCCAACTCCCCGGCAGCGGCGGCCTGCCAGATTTGGCCAAAGCGCATATGCAGCAGGCGATCGAAATCATCATCCTTTTTGAACCACAAAGCCGGTTCGATCTCGTCAAACCAAAAGTCTAATACCTGTCTGTGCATCACTGCCTCCTGTTGTTTACATCAGCATAGCATCCTTCATAATACCCCCACATTGCCGCTATTTATCGCGCACCCTGATTACGGAGTTCCCCCGATGGATCATTGCCATACTTCCGATCTCATTTCCCTGGAGCAGGCACTGGAGAAGATGCTCAGCCAGCTCTCCCCCCTGCAGCAGACCGAATCCATTGCCCTGACCGCCGCCGCAGGCCGCATTACCGCTGCCCCGGTCATTTCGCCGATTGACGTACCGCCGTTTGCCAATTCGGCTATGGACGGTTACGCCGTGCGCCTGGCGGATTTGCAAGCCAACGCGCCGTTGCCGGTGGCGGGCAAAGCCTTTGCCGGTGCCCCGTTTGATGGCGACTGGCCGACCAATACCTGCCTACGTATTATGACCGGCGCTCCTGTCCCTGTAGGCGCCGAAGCGGTGATCATGCAGGAACAGGCCGAGGTGAGCGATGCAGGGGTGCGCTTTACGGCCGAAGTTCAAGCCGGGCAAAATATTCGTCTGGCAGGGGAAGATATTCGCCAGGGCGCAGGCGTGTTGCCCGCAGGTGTCCGACTGGGTGCCGCGCAATTGCCGCTGTTGGCCTCGCTTGGCGTTGCCGAAGTTCAGGTGATGCGCAAGCTGAAAGTCGCGGTGTTCTCCACCGGCGACGAGTTACAACCGGTCGGCCAGCCGTTACAGGCAGGGCAAATCTACGATACCAATCGCTTTGCGGTGCGCCTGATGCTGGAACAGCTGGGCTGCGAGGTGATCGATCTGGGCATTATCCGCGACAATCAAGCAGCGCTGCGCGCCGCTTTCGATCAGGCGGACAGTCAGGCCGACGTGGTGATCAGCAGCGGTGGCGTTTCGGTCGGTGAAGCCGACTACACCAAGCAGATGCTCGATGAACTGGGTGAAGTCAGCTTCTGGAAACTGGCAATCAAACCGGGTAAGCCTTTTGCCTTCGGCAAGCTGAAACACGCCTGGTTCTGTGGTCTGCCGGGCAACCCGGTTTCTGCCGCCCTGACCTTCTACCAGTTGGTGCAACCGCTGCTGGCAAAACTGGCAGGTCACAGCGACTGGCAGTTGCCACCGCGTCTGCAAGCGCGCGCATTGACGCCGTTGAAGAAAGCGCCGGGCCGTCTCGACTTCCAGCGCGGGGTATTTAGCAGTAACGCCCAAGGCGAGTTGGAAGTCAGCAGCACCGGCCATCAGGGCTCGCACGTGTTCAGTTCGTTCAGCCAGGGGAACTGTTTTATCGTACTGGAGCGCGATCGCGGCTCTGTCGCAGTGGGTGAAAAAGTGGAAATTGAACCCTTTAACGCCCTGCTGAGGAGCTAAGCATGCTGCCGGAATTAACCGATGCCGAAGCATTGCGCTATAACCGCCAGATTATCCTGCGCGGTTTCGACTTCGACGGTCAGGAAAAGCTGAAAGCCGCACGGGTGCTGATTGTCGGCCTGGGCGGTTTGGGTTGCGCCGCTGCGCCCTATTTGGCTGCGGCAGGGGTAGGTCATCTGACGCTGGTTGATTTCGATACCGTTTCGCTCTCCAACCTGCAACGCCAGATCCTGCACCGCGACGCGCGCATTGGCATGGAGAAGGTTAATTCGGCGCGTATCGAGCTGAGCGCCATCAATCCGCATATCCATATTGATGCCGTTGACGGACAGCTGGACGATGAACAGATGACTGCACAGATTGCCGCCAACGATCTGGTGCTGGACTGTACCGACAACGTGGCAACACGCGATCTGCTCAATCGCCTGTGCCATGCGCAGCGCAAACCGCTGGTATCCGGCGCGGCGATCCGTATGGAAGGGCAACTCAGCGTCTTCACCTACCAGGCCGATGAACCTTGTTACCGCTGCCTGAGTCGGTTATTCGGCGACAACGCCCTCACCTGCGTCGAGGCCGGTGTAATGGCACCCTTAGTGGGCACCATCGGCACTCTGCAGGCTATTGAGGCCATCAAACTGCTGACGCAATACGGCCAGCCACTCACCGGCAAACTGCTGATGTTTGATGCGATGAGCATGCAGTTCCGTGAGATGAAGCTGCCGAAGGATCCGCAGTGCGAGGTATGTGGCGGGGAATAGCAGACACAAAAAAGGCGGGAATACTCGCTCCCGCCTCAGATTACTGGTCAATTTACAGGCGCTGCATGCAACGCCCCTACCAGTGTGTTACACGATACCCTGGCTACGCAGATAGTCTTCGTAGTTGCCGGTAAAGTCGATGACCTTGGTCGGTGTCATTTCCAGTACGCGGGTCGCCAGCGAGCTGACGAACTCACGGTCGTGGGAAACGAAGATCAGGGTGCCTTCGTACATTTCCAACGCCATGTTCAGCGATTCGATGGATTCCATATCCAGGTGGTTGGTGGGTTCATCCATAATCAGGATGTTAGGGCGTTGCATCATCAACTTGCCGAACAACATGCGGCCCTTCTCCCCCCCTGACAACACCTTCACTTTCTTCTTGATGTCGTCCTGGCTGAACAGCAAACGACCCAGTACGCTGCGGACTGCCTGCTCGTCGTCTTTTTCCTGCTTCCACTGGCTCATCCAGTCGAATACCGTCAGGGTATCATCGAACTCGTATTCGTGATCCTGCGCGTAGTAACCGATCCTGGAGTTCTCAGACCATTTCACGCTGCCGCTGTCCGGTTGTGCATCACCAACCAGGGTTTTCAGCAGGGTAGATTTACCGATACCGTTCGGGCCCAACACCGCCACTTTCTCGCCCACTTCAACCATCAGATTGAACTTGCTGAACAGAGGACCGTTGTCGAAGCCTTTGGCCAGCGCTTCCACTTCCAGTGCGTTACGGAACAGTTTTTTGTCCTGTTCGAAACGGATGAACGGGTTCTGACGGCTTGAAGCCTTAATTTCTTCCAGCTGGATCTTATCGATCTGACGGGCACGTGAGGTTGCCTGCTTGGATTTGGAGGCGTTGGCACTGAACCGGCTGACGAACGACTGCAGTTCGTTAATCTGTGCCTTCTTCTTGGCGTTATCCGCCACCAGACGTTCACGCGCCTGAGTGGCCGCCGTCATATATTCGTCGTAGTTGCCCGGATATACGCGCAGTTCGCCGTAGTCCAGATCCGCCATGTGAGTACACACCATGTTCAGGAAGTGACGGTCGTGCGAAATGATAACCATGGTGCTGTTACGCTCGTTCAGCACCTGTTCCAGCCAGCGAATAGTATCGATGTCCAGGTTGTTGGTGGGTTCGTCGAGCAGCAGGATTTCCGGATCGGAGAACAGTGCCTGCGCCAGCAACACACGCAGTTTGAAGCCAGGTGCGATTTCGCTCATCGGGCCATAATGCTGTTCGACCGGGATGCCAACACCGAGCAGCAGCTCGCCGGCACGCGCTTCGGCAGTGTAACCGTCCATTTCGCCGTAAGCCACTTCCAGATCGGCTACTTTATAGCCGTCTTCTTCGCTCATTTCGGCCATAGCGTAAATACGGTCACGCTCTTCTTTCACTGCCCACAGTTCATGGTGGCCCATGATAACAGTGTCCAGCACGCTGTATTGCTCAAAAGCAAACTGATCCTGACGCAGTTTACCCAGACGCTCGTTCGGATCGAGGAACACGTTGCCGCCGCTCGGTACCAGATCGCCGCCCAGGATTTTCATAAAGGTGGATTTGCCGCAGCCGTTGGCCCCGATCAAACCATAGCGGTTACCGCCACCAAATTTTACAGAGATGTTTTCAAACAGCGGCTTACTGCCAAACTGCATAGTAATGTTGTTAGTGCTTAACACAGCGCTCGCTCTTCATATCATTAGGAATGTGATTTGGCGCGCATTATGCCATAACGGTGATAAGAGATCGCGGGAAGTTTTGGTGACAATTTGAGCAATGATGCGGTGGCAGAAAAAGCCAGGCACCACGCGGTGTTCTTAAGGCCGGAGGCAGTAAATCCCATCCGGCGGATTGAGGGGAAATAAATACACTCACCAGCAGCCATGCTTTAAGATAGTGAAATAGACCTCTTTAAATTTTTCTGTCCTTAAAATATCCCCTTTCAATACCGAAACCTGTTTATCCCACTCCTGGGCAAAATCGGCTTCGCCGTTGTTGTTAAGCTTTTTTAAGCCACAGGCGGCATAAAGTTTGGCTTCTGGCGTTGCCTGCGGATTTTTGGCAATGCGCAAGAAAATGGCTCCCGCATCCTGATAGGTTAGGATTTTTATTAACTCGGTCTCGCCAACGCTGCCAATACCAACAAACCCATTCATTCCCAAAGAGAAGTTGTTAACCCTGGATAAAACATTTTCTGTCTCTTCACTGCTTTGCTCAGCGGTATAGCCGTAGAAGGAACAGAAAGAGACAACGAACAAAGTCACAACGCGAAAAATCATTTTCATAAAAGTCTCCCTATTCAACCGGTTTTATACCCTAAATAATTGGAGTTGCATCAAGGCGGCAAGTTTGTAAATCCCCAGGAGCTTACTCAGGTAAGTGACAGGGGTGAGCAAACGCAGCCAACACAGATGCAGCTTCAAGTATGACGGGTATAGACCGGGTTGGCATGTGCCGACATCAAATCCTGCTGATGTAAAACCGCTACAAACGCCTGCGATGCCGCGCTGCGGTAAGCGCTCTTACGTTGCAGTAATACCGCCCGACGCGCCGGCAAGGCGGCGACAAGTTGCACCGACCGCAACTGCGGATCCGCCTGGGCAATCGCCGCCGGTAGAATGGTGGCCAGTTGACCACGGCGCACAATCTCGAGGATAGCACCAATCGCATTGGCCTCTACCGCCACCAGCGGGCAGATACTCTGCTGGCGGCAATAACCATCGATGAACTGACGGGTAGCAAAATCTTCGCTCAGCAAAGCCAGGGGTTGCCGTTCAAGCTCCTCCGCCGTCAAAGGGTGTTGCCGTTGGGCCAAAAGATGATCTGCGCCAACCACCATATTCAACGATTCACTAAACAGGTCTGTGGCCTCGATATCTACCGACTGCGCCTGGCCAAAAGCAATCCCCAAATCCAACCTGTCCTCTGCCAGCAACGCCTCGATTCTGTCCTGCGTCATTTCCTGAATACTCAGAGATATGCCCGGATAACGCCGATAAAAGGCATCGATAACCGGGCCAACCAGATAGGCGCTAAAGGTCGGCGTCATTGCCAACCTCAGATTGCCGCGCTCCAGCGTCGCCACGTCATGGATCGCGCGTACGCCTTCATCCAGATCCTGCAACGCAAGACGGGCATAGCGCATCCAGGCCACACCGGCATCGGTCAGGCGCACCGTACGGCCACTGCGATCAAACAGCGGCGTACCCAGCGTTTCCTCCAGCTGTTTGATTTGCTGTGACAGCGTGGGCTGCGAGACGTGCAGCACTTCGGCAGCGCGGGTGAAGTTGCCCTGCTCGGCAACGGCCAGAAAATAACGAATATGTCTTAACAGCATAGCGCCCCTACTATAAGTAATTCCTATGACAATCATTATAAATGGGTCTTAGACCCTATAGCCAGAGCGGCGCAAGATACATCCATCGCTTAACAGCCCCCTGATGGAGACAGTATGAAAGAGGTTATTGAAGGCTTTTTGAAGTTCCAGCGCGAGGCGTTTGTCGAACGCACGGCACTGTTTCAACGGCTGGCGACCCAGCAGAGCCCGCGCACCCTGTTTATCTCCTGTTCCGACAGCCGCCTGGTGCCGGAACTGATTACCCAGCGCGAACCGGGCGACCTGTTCGTGATCCGCAATGCTGGCAATATCGTGCCTTCGTTCGGCCCGGAACCCGGTGGGGTCTCCGCCTCGGTGGAATATGCCGTCGCTGCGCTCGGGGTTGAAGATATCGTGATCTGCGGGCATTCCGACTGTGGCGCAATGACCGCCATCGCCACCTGCCAGTGTCTGGAACATATGCCGACCGTGGCTAACTGGCTGCGCTATGCCGACTCCGCCAAGGCGGTCAATCAGGCTTATCAGCATGCATCCGACAGCGAGAAAGTCAATTCGATGGTGCGTGAGAACGTCATCGCACAGCTGAACAATATCAAAACCCACCCATCGGTGGCATTGGCGCTTGAACAAGGCCGGTTGAAGCTGCACGGTTGGGTGTATGACATCGCCAGCGGCGGCATTGAAGCGCTGGATGGCGAAACCCGCCGTTTTATTCCGCTGGCCACAAATCCTGAGGTCACGGCAACCCCTGCCGTATCACGCTTTTAATTTCATTTATTAAGGAAACATTATGACTCAGTCACTGCACTACTCATCCCCCCGCGAAACCCTGACCGACACCATTATGATGGCCAAGATCCGCAAAAACCTGACCTTCGAAGCGATTAACCAGGGCACCGGGTTAAGCCTGGCGTTCGTCACCGCCGCTTTGCTCGGCCAGCATCCGCTGCCGGAACAGGCCGCCCGCGTGGTGGCAGAGAAGTTGGATTTGGATGAGGACGCCATTCGCTTGTTACAGACCATTCCGCTACGCGGCAGCATCCCCGGCGGCGTGCCGACCGACCCGACCATTTATCGCTTCTACGAAATGGTGCAGATCTACGGTTCCACGCTGAAAGCCCTGGTGCATGAGCAGTTTGGCGACGGCATTATCAGCGCCATTAACTTCAAGCTGGATATCAAAAAGGTACCGGACCCGGACGGTGGCGAACGCGCAGTAATCACCCTCGACGGTAAATACCTGCCGACCAAGCCTTTCTGATAACCCGATGAATAAGGCAGCGCCCACATAAGGGCCTGCCTTATTACGGGACGCTCAGGAATAGCGTATAACGCTCAAACACTCTTCTTCTGCGGGGGGAACAAAGTACTGAGTAAGTAGATCGAATGTCTCTTCGCTTAACGTAAAGGGATGGTCACCCTGCTCATTTCTGAGCTTTATCCGGCTTTTACATAATGCATCACTGACATCGATAAAATGCAGACAGTGGTCAACGCCAGCTCGCTCGGCTAATTGCCTTGCCCACAACCGCCGATCGGGCGTATTCATCGGAAAATCCAGCACTACCGACAGCCCATTACGCAACAGCTGCACAATATGCTCGCTCAAAACTTCGCGTAGCCGGGCTGAGTAGTGAACATAATCCTGCAAAGTCGCCATCTGCTGTTCATACAGCGTCGCCAGCCAGTTATCTTCGACCATCAGCAGCGTTTGGGGCTGCTGCGCAAGGCTGTGCGCTATCGTTGATTTGCCTGAACCGGCTTTGCCACACATCATATGTAAAACTGAGGGGGAATGGTTTTTCATGGGTTCCTCCAAAGGGATAATTACCAGCAGGAGGAAGCACTTAACCCGCCTGGCTGGCGGGTTTTCGCTTAAAACAGACGCGCTATCCCACCACTCTGTGAATGGTGATAATAATCTGCGCGAATGCAAAACGGTTTCTGTTCATAAGCTATCAATAAGATACCCCCCAAGAATTGTCAATCAGCATGATAGCCGCGGCTGTCCTGCGGCACCTGCCCCCGTTGATCCAGACCATAGTCACGCACCACCTCCGCCACCCGCAGGCGATACTGTGCCAGCACGCCATGGCGGCCACGTTTTTGTGCGGCGCGGTGCTGCTCGATATTGCGCCACTGCTGGACTGCCGCTTCATCACGCCAAAAAGACAGTGACAGTAGCCGCTGCGGATCGGCCAGGCTTTGGAAGCGTTCAATCGAAATAAATCCGTCTATCTCTGCCAACAGTGGCTTCAATTCAGTCGCCAACTCAAGATAGGTTTCGCGCTGGCCGTCGGCGGCCTGCAGTTCAAAAATAACGGCAATCATAGTGATTTCCTGTCAGAGGTAAATTCGGGCACGCGCGCATTTTGCGAAACCCACCAACGGGCGTTGTGCAGCAGTTGCAGATCAAGACCCAATGCTGATAAATGCTGAATGCCACACCGCGCGATAATTCTTGCCCAATCCGCCCCCGGGCAGCGATGTACACCCTCACCAAAAGCAAAACTTTCGGCCCCCGTACACAACAACACCAAAACCCTCTGCCCAGCCAATATCGGGTACCCCGCCACCTGCGTATCCCGTAGCGCAAAACGGCGGGTATTCTGAATCGGGGGTGCGTCAGACAAGACTTTCTCAATCAGTTGCTGCGCACTCCCCGCGTGGCTGCGCTTCAGCAGCAATGCCTGGCCGATTAAGCCGGCGGTTCCTTCACAGGCCTGAAACATCAAGCCAATGGCATTGACCATTGCTATCTGACGATCAATACCGTGCATCGCGCATGAATGCTGTAACCCCAACCATAATGGCCCGCAACAGCCTTCCAGATGTGCTAATACGCGCCCCGCAGCCAGGATCCCTCTTTCCACCTGCTGCTCACTGCCACCTGGCGCAATGCAGCGGGAAAAATCCAGAATGTCGTCGACTAATGCTGGCCATTCGCCGATAGGAACACCCAGCAGTGAAGCGATAACACACACTGGCAAGGCATAGTTAAATCGAGTGAGCTGGTTTGCGTCCGGCAAGGAAACCATTAATTCTTGCGCTACGGCCAATGCGGTGTTCTCGATCCGCGCCGCATCAAAAACAGATAACGTCTGCAAGATGGTCGCTTTGAGTTTGAGATGTTGCTCACCATCCTGCATGCGCACCAGAGCACCGAAAATAGACTGTGCAGGCGTATTTAACAACGCAGCAGGAATAGGTTCATGTGCTGGGCGCACCCCAAAATCGCTACTGTGCAAAATCTCACGGACTGCCGCCGGGGAAGCCACGACCCAACATTGCAAGTCCGGCTGAAATGCCATCGGCACCATCTGCATATAGTCAGCGAGTGGATCTTCAGAAGTAACAGCAGCAAGAGCACGGGAATAGGGACAAACCGTCATGATGTTCTCCGTTGAACTGGACCAGTGTGAAAACCCATCCTAGCGCTAGCCCTGCAGCCATACTTTGTCTAATCTCGAAGTATGAACAACATCGATATTGAAGATCGTCTTACCGCATTGACCGCCGCGATTGCCGACCGCAGCCGGGCACGCATGTTGTGCCTGTTGATGGATGGGCGTGCCTATACCGCTACCGAACTGAGCGCGGCGGTGGACGTTGCCGCCTCTACCGCCAGCGGGCATCTGGCACGTTTGCAGGAGCAGCGCTTGATCGTCTGCGTCAGGCAGGGGCGCTATCGCTATTTCCGCCTGGCAAGCCCGGCGGTGGCTGCCGTACTGGAAACGCTGATGGCGCTGGCCGGTGTCGAAACGCCGGTGGTGAAAAGCACTACCCCAACCTCATTGCAATTTGCACGCACCTGTTACGACCATATGGCCGGGGAGGTGGCGGTAAAACTGCATGACCGCCTGCACCAGCTAAGCTGGCTGGAGGGCGAAGAAGACTACCAATTGACGGACAGCGGCCGCACTGCGTTAACCGAACTAGGCATCGACTGTTCGGCTGCGCTTTCACGGCGGCGTTTTGCCTGTGGCTGTCTGGACTGGAGCGAACGTAAGGCTCATCTTGGCGGCGCACTGGGTGCGGCTGTGCTCAGTACTTTTATCGATCGCGGTTGGATCAGGCGTCAGCTTGAAAGCCGCGAGTTACAGCTCACCCCCGCCGGTAAAAAAGCGCTGACAGCACATTTTGGCCTCACGCTTTAACCCTGCGCCGCGTTAACTTTGCTGCAATACTCAATAGGCAAATCGTCAACCCGAGGACTCGTCATGCTCGACCAAAGCCAATTCCCGATCGTCAAACGCTGGCCCGCTCAACACCCGGAAAGACTACAACTTTACTCATTGCCTACGCCCAACGGGGTCAAAGTCTCCATCATGCTGGAGGAAATCGGTCTGGCTTATGAACCGCACCTGATCGATATCGGCAACAACGAAACCTGGACGCCCGAGTTTCTGTCGTTGAACCCGAACGGCAAGATCCCCTCGATCATCGATCCTAACGGCCCGAACGGTAAACCGCTGGCGCTGTTTGAATCCGGCGCTATTCTGCTGTACCTGGCGGAAAAAAGCGGCAAATTCCTGCCACAGGATCCCGCTCTGCGCTACGAAACCATCCAGTGGGTATTTTTCCAGATGGCGGCAGTGGGCCCGATGTTCGGTCAACTCGGCTTCTTCCACAAATTCGCCGGTCGCGAATATGAGGATAAACGTCCGCTGGAACGCTATAAAAATGAATCCAAACGCCTGCTCGGCGTACTGGAAACCCGGCTTGCAGGCCGTGACTGGATCATGGGCCAGGATTACAGCATTGCCGATATTTCATTGCTGGGCTGGGTACGTAACCTGATCGGCTTTTACGAAGCCCGTGAGTTGGTCGAGTTCGATAGCTTCCCGCGGGTAAGGCAATGGCTGGAACGCGGCCTGGCCCGTCCGGCAGTACAACGCGGCCTGAATATTCCCGTCCGCAGCGAATAATGCGACGCTGGCGGCGATGACTGAAAAAGCCATCGACCTGCTGAAAACCAACCAGAACGGTTTCTTCCTGCAGATTGAAGGGGCGTCGATCGACAAACAGGATCATGCTGCCAACCCGTGCGGCCAATTTGGCGAGACCGTCGATCTGGATGAAGCGGTACAGAAAGCCCTGGCATTCGCCCGCGCGGATGGCAACACCCTGGTGATCGTCACCGCCGACCACGCCCACTCCAGCCAGATTACGCCGCCGACGCCAAGGCCCCAGGCCTGACGCAAACGCTGACCACCAAAGATGTCGCGCCGATGACCATCAGCTACGGTAATTCAGAGGAAGACTCACAGGGGCACACCGGCACTCAACTGCGGGTGGCTGCTTACGGCCCCCATGCCGCCAACGTCGTTGGCCTGACCGATCAGACGGATCTGTTCTCTACCCTGCGCGACGCCATGGCGTTTAAGTAAACCGATCGTCAGGCTTCGGCACCGGAGCGCCGCTAAGCGTCAGCCAGCATCTTGGCTGCCATTTGCTTATAGCTCGCGACCAGATCGCAGCCCTCTTCCGGGCCGGTACTCACCGCCAGTCGCATCGTCGCTTCCCCTAAATGCATCAACAGGAAAGCGGCATTTTCCACCGCCGCCGCGTCTGACTGCGGCCGTAACCGGCGTATCGCCGTTGCCAGCAGTGCGCCGTTCAACCGGCTTTCCGCCACTTCTTCTTCACGCAGCGTTTTGTTGGCCTGGGTCGCCGCCCAGATATCCCGCATCACCGGCTCAGCCATAAACAAGGCGTAATATTCGTCAATCAGGCAGTTAAAAGCGTCTATCAACTGCGGCAACGTCTGTACCTGAATCAAGCCTTGCTCGATGCATTCACGCGCCTCCTGGTTATAACGTTGCGCCAACACGCGCACGATAGCGGTTTTATCTGGGAAATACTGGTACAGAGCGCCAATCGAAATACCGGCATTTTGCGCCACTTCACTCATACGCATCGCGTCACTGCCCTGCTGGGCTATCAGCGCAGTTGCACAATCGAGGATCAGCTTCACCTTCTCACGGCTACGTGTCTGGCTGGGTTTACGCCGCAGGGCGGCAATATTTTTTTGCTTATCATTCATCATGCATCGTCCTTTGAACAAAAACCGCCTTGACAATAATACGAGGGTTTATCATATTTACAAAACATGAGTAACACTCATATTTGGAGCAACGCTATGAGCAGCAACGAAAAGAGTTCACCCATTCTGGTTTTAGGCGCTAGCGGAAAAACCGGTAGCCGTGTGCTAGCACGCTTGCAACAGCAGGGTATACCGGTGCGTGCCGGGCATCGTAGTGCCGCCATCCCTTTCGACTGGCAGAACAGCACCACCTGGCAACCCGTCTTGCAGGATGTGAAAAAACTTTATCTCAGCTTTCAACCCGATCTGGCAGTACCGGGCGCCACCGAAATCGTTGAACGTTTTTGCCGACAGGCGGTAACTGGCGGCGTCCAAAAAATAGTGTTGCTCAGCGGGCGCGGCGAAGACGAGGCCCGTCAGGCGGAAGAGGTGGTTGAACGCAGTGGGGCAGACTGGACGATATTGCGCGCCAGTTGGTTTATGCAAAACTTCAGCGAAAGTTTTATTCTTGATGAATTGCTTAACGGCGCAGTCTATTTGCCACCAGGCGAGATCCCAGAGCCTTTTATTGATGCGGAAGATATTGCCGATGTTGCGGTTGCTGCCCTCACCCAACCCGGCCACAGCAATACGCATTATGAATTGACCGGCCCGCGTCTGATGACCTTTGAACAGGCCATTGGCGAGATTGCCGCCGCCGCTGGGCGTGAAATCCACTATCAGCAGGTGCCGGTGGCAGATTACGTCGGATATCTGCGCGAGGCGCAACTGCCGGCAGAAATGGTCACGCTGCTGGAGTATCTGTTCAGCACCGTACTGGATGGACGCAACGCGTCATTGACCGATGATGTCCAGCGTAGCCTTGGGCGTGCACCGCGCGATTTCAGCACTTACATCGCCGACACCCTCCCCAGCGGAGTTTGGCAAGCGCGTTAACCGGTTAATGGTCGCCCCGCGCGGCGGCCATTTTCTTTTTGTTACGAGGACATTTGCAATTGTTCTATAAATATTGTGTGATAGCTGAATATCGTATAAATCCGCGGCAATTAAACCCTGTAAATATAGCGGTTATATTTAAATAGAAATAACAAATGAATTATTCCTGCCTTTAATCCGCTTTTTTTAATTACAAAAGTAGTTTTTAACAATATTGCAAACAATAATATCCCCTCAGTAACCAGAGTTGAACAATCTGTCCCCAGGCAGCCTGTAATAATCCACTTTTCGTTAAAAAAATGATTAACAAAAAGACATTATCACTGCAATCCGGTTTTGCCGGACGGGTTGATTTCACTTATTTCCAGGGTAGCTCCCGATAAATTCTTTCACCTGCAATGAGTAGAATTTACACACAAGAGATTTGAATTAATGAGAAAATTACTCGTCCTAATTTTCTGTCTGAACCTATTTGGCGTCACGCAACAGGCAACAGCAGAAGAGAATAAGACCGTTGATGTGGTTCTGATCGGCGGCGGCATCATGAGCGCCACTTTGGGGACTTACCTGCATGAGCTGGAGCCAAACTGGTCCATCGACATGTATGAACGCATGAATGGCGTAGCGGAAGAAAGCTCCAACGGCTGGAATAACGCCGGTACCGGCCACTCAGCCTTCGCTGAAATGAACTACACCCCAGAAAAAAAAGACGGCAGCATTGATATCAGCAAAGCCGTGGTGGTGAACGAGGCTTTTGAAATCTCTCGTCAATTCTGGTCTTATCAGGTTAAAAATAACGTCCTGAAAGATCCAAAATCCTTTATCAACAGCGTGCCGCACATGAGCTTTGTCTGGGGTGACGATAACGTCAACTTCCTGCGCAAACGCTATGCGGCGCTGCAGCACAGCACCCTGTTCCGTGGTATGGAGTACTCAGAGGACGTCAACCAGATTAAACAGTGGGCACCGCTGGTCATGGACGGTCGCAATCCTAAGCAAAAAATTGCCGCCACCCGCATGCCGCTGGGCACTGACGTTAACTTTGGCGTGATCACCCACCAACTGGTGGATACGCTGACCAAAAATCCAAACTTCAAGCTGAACCTCAGCCATGAAGTGCGCGATATCAAACGCAACGACGACAATACCTGGCGCGTAACCGTGGCCGATCTGAACCGTGACGGCAAAGAAACCACCGTTAACGCCAAGTTCGTGTTTATCGGCGCGGGCGGTGCTTCCCTGACGCTGCTGCAAAAAACCGGCATTCCTGAAGCCGAAGGTTACGGCGCCTTCCCGGTCGGCGGTCAGTTCCTGGTGACCACCAACCCGGAAATTGCCAACCAGCATCTGGCCAAGGTTTATGGCCTGGCCAGCGTAGGTTCGCCACCAATGTCGGTTCCGCACCTGGATACCCGTATGCTTGATGGCAAACGCGTCCTGCTGTTCGGGCCGTTCGCCACCTTCTCCGGCAAGTTCCTGAAAAACGGTTCACTGTTCGATCTGCTGCATTCTCTGAGCACTTCCAACCTAATGCCAATGACTCACGTCGGTCTGGATAACTTCGACCTGGTGAAATACCTGGTGGGTCAGTTGATGATGAACGACGACGACCGCTTCGCCGCGCTGAAAGAGTATTTCCCTGAGGCCAAACAGGCTGACTGGAAGCTGTGGACTGCTGGCCAACGCGTGCAAATCATCAAGAAAGACGATGAAAAAGGTGGCCTGTTGCAGTTCGGTACCGAAGTGGTCAGCGCTAAGGATGGCAGCATTGCCGCCCTGCTGGGTGCATCACCGGGCGCATCTACTGCGGCACCGATCATGCTGCACCTGATGGAAACCGTGTTCAAAGATAAAGTGGCGACGCCGGAATGGCAGAGCAAGCTGAAAGAGATCATTCCGTCCTACGGCCACAAGCTGAACGGCAATATTGAAATGACCAACAAGATCCGTGGCTACACCAGCAGCGTGTTGCAGTTGGACTACATCGAAGTGAAGCCGGAAACTAACTGATAGCC
Source organism: Serratia sp. NA_112.1 (assembly GCF_052691715.1). Taxonomy (NCBI): domain Bacteria; kingdom Pseudomonadati; phylum Pseudomonadota; class Gammaproteobacteria; order Enterobacterales; family Yersiniaceae; genus Serratia; species Serratia sp. NA_112.1. The sequence goes on along the minus strand of NZ_JBQZFO010000001.1, from coordinate 620,753 downwards.
GTTTCCCTACTCGCTTTAAGGCCGCCTCGTGCGGCCTTTTTCATTTTTCCGCGACGGCAAGAGCACTTTTAGCACCCTTTAGCACCCTAGTTAACACTTGCTTAACCCTGTGCTGCGGCTTATTATCAAAGAATAATCTTGGATAATTACTCTTACCTACACTGACCTGAATGTCGTACTGCGGGAGAACTCAAACATGGATCGCGTCAATATCATTCACGATTTGCTGGACTGGATTGAAAATCATCTGGATCAACCCTTGCTGTTAGACAACGTAGCGGCGAAGTCAGGCTACTCCAAATGGCATCTGCAAAGGATGTTCCGCAGCACCACTGGCCACGCACTGGGCAGCTATATCCGCGAGCGTCGTCTTTCGCAGGCGGCACAGGCGTTACGTTCAAGCCCTCGTTCTATTCTCGACATCGCCCTGCAGTTCCGCTTTGATTCCCAACCGTCATTTTCGCGCGCATTTAAAAAACAGTTCGGCAAAACGCCGGCGGTGTATCGCCGTACTACACGCTGGGATGTCGCAGAAATGCGCCCACAGGTTATCGAACCGCTGAGCGGCCATCGCCACGAGTCGCCGGGGGTGCATCTGTGGTATGCAGATAAGTGTCTGGACGGGGTCTACACCAACTGGGTTGGTCAGCACTGAGAGAAACAAAAAGCCAATGGGCTAATCCATTGGCTTTCAGACTGATGACAAACCTCATTCCTGCCCAGAGCGAGTAGAGGCCGATAAATAAAAATCAGGAAAATCAATTTATTGATTTTCGGCCGATCACCACAAAGCAGGAAAAACCACGCTTTTTCCTGCTTTGTCAGCAACCTAAAAGCCAATGGGCTAATCCATTGGCTTTTTTTAATACCGGCAAACTTAGTTGTATTCGATGGTAAAAACGGCGGTCGACGTTATATTACCGCCTTTAATCGTCGAGCCAGTACGATAATAACGCGCCTTTAGAGGCAGGGTTAATGTATTGGCTTGATTAGGGATAGTACGTCCGGCATTGACCGCATCACCCTTCTTAATCGGCTGTGTGGTATTGCCGGCCAGCAGCTGTATGGCAACGCCAGATGCTGTGTTGGCACCGGCCTCTGATTTGATCACGCCCGGCGCATTCGAAGGATCCTGTGTGTAATCGAAACGCACATTCACAATTCCCTGCCCAGCACTCCCAGGCAACAGATTCTCACCCACGCCACCTACGCAATTGATATTAATATCAAAAGCCTTCTCACCCTGAGTTGAACCAACACCACCAAAAGAAGCTGCCGTGACAGAATCCAGAGGAACAACCTTGTTTTTGGAACCGCTGTCGACATTACAGGTTGAAGTCACGATTGTCAGACTATTGGCGTCGACAATCGATTGCAGCAATGGCAATCCTGGGCCGCTACCATCCATATAATAATTGGTATAAAGCCCAGTGGTCAGTTGGCCGGTGCCGGTCTGCGCAGCAGTTTTAACAATATCGATCTTGAAATAACCGCCGTTAAGGTTAACATTATTATTAGGAGTATTGGGAAATCTCAGATCATGCGGGTAGAAGTTACTGACAGAACCTGCTTCACGGTACAAACGGATACCGATCCCCGGAATATTGGTGCTCCACACATTGGTAAAACTGGTAGAGCTGCCTTGCATAATCCTACCCATCGCGATGCCGCCTCTTGAACAACTGGCGATATTAATAACCGGATTGATCGGGAACTGACCGGTGGCCAGGGTATCACCGACCTGACGGCCAGGTGTTACCAACACACGCCCAAGCCTCATATTGATCACCTGAGCCTGGTAACCAGACCTAACGAAACAGGCGGCATATGCGCTTTGACTGCCAACCAACATCAGCCCGAACAGCATCAGGTATTTCGCTGACCTTTTATGCAGCGATGGAACCCACGTTAATTTTATCATTTGCAACTCGCTTCAATAATTTCGTAGTCAGTATTATTGTTCTGCGCTTTGGCACTGTAGCTGACTGAACACTGTTGCGTTGGCTGCGTGCCCCACTTAACCTGCAACAAACCTTTGCGCGCTTCGGTACGCATGTAAATACGGCTGCCCTGACCGACAATGCCGACAACCTGATTGCGGGTGTCCAGAACTTCGGCACCAAAGGGTAACGCATTGCCATCAGGACCGCGGGCATGAATGATCATTGCCTGCCCTTTGGTGGTCTTAAATTCCAGTCGGGTAATAGCTCCAGCATAAGGAGCAACCTGCTGGCTGCTGCTCTCCAGCTCCACGTCGCGCGACATGCCGCCCGGATCGAGCGTGACGTTAGTCATACGGTATGGCGCCACATAAGGGACTACTGCATAACCGTTATCGTCGATACGCACCCCCGGTGAATTGGTCACAATAGCGCCAGCGGCGTCTGGTGCTTCTACCAGAACCATGGTCTGACCGCGCTGTGGCGTCATGGTAACGCCGCCACTGTGGGCGACTATGCTACCCGAGGCTCCAACCGACGACTGACGATAATCTTTGCCGTAGCTGTAAGAGCCGTTAAGCGTCGAGAACCGGCTACGATATTCACCGCTCACGCTGCTATTGGTACCGCCGTATTGATCGTTGGCCAGCGTTGCACTGTAGCTAATGTTGTTGTCTTCACCGGTAGAACCGTTAATACCCAGGCGGCTACTGTCATAACCGTTATCGGTATAGCCCAATGAGCTGTTCAGGCTCAGGGTTTGTGAACCTACGCTGAACGGAATCGACATGGTCAGGTAATAACGAGTTTCATCACGGTTATACATATCCGAGGTGCGAATGGCGGAAAGACCGTAAGTAACACGCCCATAATAGTTGTTATAACCCACCTGGTACTGCTTGGTGTTGCCGCCGCGGTTCCAGTAATCACGCACCGAGCCAGTGATGTACATGGAACCATAGTTGTCGCCCAGCCCCTGGTTTAGAGTCAGTTTGTATTCACTGCGCTGACGGTTAACCGCATCTGCACTCAAACCTTTTCGTTCGTTGTCACGTGAGAACACGGCATCGCGCAAGGAGAGATAACCCGAAGTCGAATAGCGATAAGCAGCAATCGTGAAGTTGGTGTTGGTTTCCGTCATCAACTTACTGTAACTGAGCTTATAACTTTGACCTGATTGGTCACCTTGCTTCAGACGAGTGTTGGACTGAGTCACATCCAGAGCAAAGGCACCGACCGGCGTTGCCACCGCACTTCCCAGTAAGACCGCACCATAACCATCGCTGGCGATCGCACCGGTGTAACCGGTAATAATATTGGTAAACCCGCGCTGATAAGTCGCCTGGAACATGTCGGGTTCCTTGCTCAAATTATCATCGCGCACTCGGCCTGCGGTCATGGCATAACGCTGAATACCTGGGCGAAGCATCTGCGCCACGGATGCGTAAGGCACGCTAAACTGGCGCTTGCTACCATCGGCTTCGTTAACGGTAACATTCAGATCGCCGCCGTAACCGGTAGGGTACAGATCGTTAATGACGAACTCGCCCGGGGCAACGGTAGTTTGATAAATCAGCTGGTTATTCTGGCGAATTTCTACCAGGGCATTGCTTTGAGCCACGCCGCGAACGACTGGCGCATAGCCAGTGAGAGAATCCGGCAACATGCGGTCATCCGTAGCGATTTGCACACCACGAAAACCAATCGACTCAAAGAAGTCGCCACTGGTGTAACTGTCGCCCAACGTAAGCATGCCACGCACCCCCGGAATGGCCCGTTGCGCGTAGGTGGCAGTGTTTTGCCAGTGGGTACTTTCGTTGGAACGCCAGTTAACGTTTGAATCATGACGCAACTGCCAGCCAGCTACGTTTAACCCTGCATTCAACGTCAGGTAAGCATTGGTTGAGTCAGAATTGCTGCCGTTAGCAGAGCTGCGGGTATTGAAAGCGTTAAAATTATACGACAGGCTGCCGGCGGTAATGCCGCGATCCCAGAATTTTGGATCGACATAGCCACGGGCACTACGGCGCAAGGCCGCCTGCGGGATACTGATATCCATACGTAACGAACTGGTATCAAGGCGGTAATAAGCTTCTGGTACCCACTGAGACAAACTTTTACAAGTGTCGGTATTAATAGAAGGATCGCTGCTCATCGCGGCGGTATCAACACCAAACTCATCCAACGACAACAGGCTAAAACAGGTATCTGCACTGTTTTTTCCCGGCACGTTCTTAAAGTCGATACTTTTTTTGCCTTTCCATTCACCATTCACATAAATATCGAGTGAATATTTACCCGCCAGAATAGGGTTGCCATCACGGAAACGCGAAAGATCGACGCCCTGTGCATCCCCGATTAAGAAATTACTGTTGAAGGAAGCTTCAACAGGCGCGGCCGGTTTCTTGTTGTCGGCGGCCGTTTCCGCCCAGACAAAACCGGAGGAAACCAGGCAGAGTGCGCTACCGGATACCAATAAAATTGATTTGCAGTTAAATAGCGCCAATTTAATAGCTGCAGAGATAGGTAACTCTTTCATATAAAGCATTCCTTTACCAAATTAAGCTCCCCCTATCCGCAAACTCTGGGGTAAGAGGCTCTCTTCCAAGAGCTACTTTTGCTTATTCTTAGTGCGGGACACGCGTCCGCCAAAATCGTTAATGGTGGTAAATGCAACGTCGGCAATACGTGAGCTGTCACCGGAGAACGACAGGGTTTTTTCCTGGCCTGGGGCCAGCATGTCGCCATGGGGTGCCAACGGTACTTTCTTCTGGTTGACGACGGCATCGATTTCGGTAAACGACACGTAATAAGGCGTTGGGTTTTTCACGCTGACGCCGGCGCTGCTAAAGCGCCACTGCAATTTTTCTGGGGCATCGTTCGCTTCGCCAGTCAGGCCGGCCGGACGATACAGCAGTTTGACGCGGGTGCGGAAAGCCACCTGGAGAAAGTTCTCAGGCGTGGTACTGTTTGCCCCGGTCGGTGCAGGAGGGATCTCCAATACGTTCAACCAGAACAGGGATTCTTTATCTTGAGCCAATGCAGAAGTGGTCAGTGATACACGCAGTGCCTGACCTGTAGCTGGTTCAACACGGCTGATTGGTGGAGAAACGATAAATGGCGCCTTGCTGTTTTCAGGCGTGGTTTTCGCATCGCCTTCGTCAATCCAGGATTGGATTAATGCCGGTGAAGCTCCATTATTTGATAATTGGACGGTAACTTCCCGTTGTTTTCCCGGATAAATAATACGCGTACCGTTAATGATGACACTGGAAAAAACGCTGCTGCTAAATAGCGCGGCGATCAACAATACACTGTATTTTTTAAATGAATTTTTCATTATTTTATCACTACGGTAGGGAAAAACGGCGGGAGGAATTAACCACCCGCCAGAATAAGAATATTACTTATTGGTAAATGATGGTGTATTGCACGCTAGAAGTAACATCACCAGCACCTGCTGCGCTAGTCGCGAAATACTCTGCATAGTAGTTCAGGTTAGCAGAGCCAGCGTCGTTAGCAACAGTAACCCACTGGGAGTTCTGCTGTGCGCCATTAGCACCAGCTGCCAGGATAGGCAGGAATTGGTTGTTGCTACCCAGCAGTTGAATCTGCACGTTAGTTGCCGCGTCAGTCCGTGCCTGGTTATTCAGACGGCCAGAGTTGAAATCAACAGTTGCACCTGGTTCAAAATAAGTCGCTACCTGGCCTCTAGAACATTGGGTCAGGTTGATCGCAAATGGAGTACGGCCAGCAGTTGAATTCTGAGTTGCCAGAGTAGAAGCAGAAACAGTTGGCAGAGTTACGGTGAAATCTTTACCGCCTGGGGTGCTGATAGTACAAGTTTGATCGGTCACTTTACCGTTGAAAGTAATAGTACCGTCCGCAGCTTGTGCAGCGAAAGAAGAAATACCCACGGTGCTTACAGCCAATGCTAATACAGCAGAAAGTTTAGAGATTTTCATATTTAGACTCTCGATGAATTAATACAACCATTAAGTACATTCAGCGATGCAACTCCTTGTCAGGAATGAAGCCCGATGAATCCATTACCCGCCGAAATATAGACTAAGCGTATTCTTATTGTTAAATCGTTTAAAACATTCATAACATCCCTCTTGATAGGAATAAACTATCAACAAATACCTATCGATCGATGTTGACGATTCAATCGAATAGGAATAATCTGTGTTTGGGAAATTCATGCAGTTGGATGTTTTACCCTAAGACCTGATTAGCAGCATATTATTCTAAATACTTACGATTTGTTACTTTTTTAGTGGTTTGGACTTGGCAACAAATTGCGCGTTTAACTGCCTGTAAGCGGCATTGCTCATCCTGACTACATTAAATAAGAATCTTACCCAAAAATAGACATATTTAATTTTATTTTCGTTATAAAACATATGGTTGTATATCAATCGAGGGATTGAGGAATGCACAGTTCTTTTAGAGAGAAAAATAACGGGATTAATTATGTTTTCCAGCCAATGTTCGCAAAGTCCGGACAATTGCTGGCCGTTGAGTGCCTGTCACGATTCAATTTTAATAGTGGATATGCACATTTCTCTCCTGAACAGTTCTTTCGATCTGCCGATAGCGCCACCCGTATTGAGATTCTGTTAGAGCAGGTCAGTCTGATAGAAAAATATAATCACTGGTTTCGTGATAATCAGGTTATAGCCACATTAAATGTGGATGATCATTCTCTGAGGTCTTTATCTAATAGCCATTTTGCAGAAAGAATTAGTGCTACTCGCTGTATTCATTTTGAAATCAGCGAGAACTCAACCCGATTGGTAAAGGATCGTGTCCACGGCGATCCCTCTCTCAAGAGTTATTCATTTTGGCTTGATGATTTTGGTTCTGGCTATGCGGGCTTTTCCGCATTGTATAACAGCCAATTTCGCTTCGTTAAATTGGACCGTTTTTTACTATGGAACTTTATGAAAAAGTCCGGCGGTGAAGGTTTAATGCGCGCTTTATTGCGCTTTTTTCACCTTAATAATTATAAGGTGATTATCGAAGGAGTAGAAACTCCCGAACATAAAAAATGGCTGGACGAAATGCCATATTACGCACTGCAGGGAAAGCTGTGGAAGGAATCCGACATCAAGGATTTGAACTCGCTTCTTACAGCTGAATACTTTTAACTCATTATGGGTATTTACCATTATGTCTAAAACAATGTCCTTGTTATTAGTGAGTGTAAGTACAGCTATGTCGGCCTTTCGGTATTACTGAAAAAACATTACGGCAAGTACGATATCAGACTGTTTTCGGATTTTATGCACGGTGGCGCTAAGGCGGAGAAAATAATCAAGCACGACATCGCGCTGATCTTCACCTCCCAGAATCTGGAACAAAGCGTCAACGTCATTGAAAGCCTGGTGTCTTTGCATCAGCAATACAACTCGAAAACACGCCTGCTGGTGTTTTATGACGATGAGCGCGTAGTGAAACTGTTGTCGATTCTGGGCATTTCCGTTGAGCTGGTCTCTACCCGCATCCCACTTTATTCACTGCAGGAAAAAATACAAACCCTGTTGGAAAGCAAAGAGCCCGGCGGGATAAAAATGCAGAAAACCCGGGAACTCAGCCCAGCGGAAAGTGACGTTATTTTCAATCTGCTGCGCGGTGACAGCCTGCTGCACATTGCCCAAAAGCGCGGCACTCACCCCAAAACCATTTTCTCGCAGAAGTACAGCGCGATGAAGAAACTGCGTTTGCGCAGCATGAGTACCATCTTCGTCGCCGGTAAATAACCTTTCAGGCCGCCGCCCGGCGGCCTGCCCCTCTCCGCTCACGTTAAATTAATGCAACAAGTGGAAACAAAGCAGAAACAGTCACACAACACTCCTGTTCATTGGTTAAGATCCCGCCACGGAATTTTCCCGTAAGTCATGTCGTCTGGATTAAAAAAACATCAGGAGATGTTATGAAGTCATCCTTATTCAGCCGTTATACCTGCTTTGTGTTGAGTCTCTTGTTGACGCTGACATCATTGGCACTGTTGCCACACCGACCCTGGTTTTGGCTGCCGGCGATCATTTTTGGAGGGTTGAGCGTACTGGGGATTTGCGATTTGACCCAACAACGCCACGCCATCTGCCGTAACTATCCGATCATTGGCCGCCTGCGCTTCTTCTTCGAATTTATCCGCCCGGAAATACGCCAGTATTTATTGGAAGAAGATAACGCACAGATCCCATTCTCCCGTACCCAACGCACGCTGGTCTATCGACGCGCTAAAAACGAGATGGGTGACAAACCATTCGGCACCCAATTGGACGTGTATCAAACCGGCTATGAATGCATCGGCCACTCCATGTGCCCGGTAGCGGTATCCGATCCGACCAGCTTTCGCGTGGCGATCGGCGGCCCCGGCTGCAGCCAGCCCTACTCCGCTTCTATCTTCAATATCTCAGCCATGAGTTTCGGTGCGCTGTCGGCCAATGCCATTCGTGCCCTCAATCTGGGCGCGGCCAAGGGTAATTTCTATCATGACACCGGTGAAGGCAGTATCAGCCGCTATCACCGTGAGAACGGCGGAGATCTGGTGTGGGAATTGGGTAGCGGCTATTTCGGTTGCCGCACCAGCGATGGCCATTTTGATCCACAGCGCTTTGCCGAGCAGGCTAAAAACCCACAGGTCAAAATGATTGAAATCAAACTCAGTCAGGGCGCCAAGCCGGGTCATGGTGGTATTCTGCCGGCGAAAAAAGTGGATGCAGAAATTGCCGCGACGCGCGGTGTACCAGAAGGGATCGACTGTATTTCACCGGCCTCACACAGCGCCTTTAGCACCCCAGTAGAAATGATGCACTTCATCGAGCAACTGCGCGAGCTGTCTGGCGGCAAACCCGTGGGCTTCAAGCTGTGTATCGGCCACCCCTGGGAGTTTGTCGCCATCGCCAAGGCCATGTTGCAGACTCAAATATTGCCGGACTTTATCGTGGTGGACGGCAAAGAAGGCGGCACCGGGGCGGCTCCGCTGGAGTTGTCCAACTATATGGGCATGCCCCTGCGCGAAGGGCTGTTGTTCGTGCATAACACGCTGGTTGGCTGTGGATTGCGTGACCAAATCAAAATCGGTGCCAGCGGCAAGATTATCAGCGCCTTCGACATCGCCAGCGTATTGGTACTGGGCGCCGATTGGGTGAATTCAGCGCGCGGCTTTATGTTCGCTGTAGGCTGCATTCAATCGCAAAGTTGCCACACCAACCACTGCCCGACCGGCGTCGCCACCCAGGATCCGCTACGGCAGAAAGCACTGGTGGTGCCAAATAAGGCGGAGCGCGTTTACCATTTTCACCAGAACACGGTAAAAGCGCTGGCGGAAATGTTGGCGGCAGCCGGGGTCAGCCGTCCGGAGCAGCTGACTTCACACCATATGCTGCGCCGTATTACCTCAACGGAAATCAAAGTCTATGCCAATATCTATTACTACCTGAAACCTGGGGCACTGTTGCAAAAAGAGATTGAAAGCGATTTCTATGCGCGTATGTGGCGTATGGCGACACCAAACAGTTTCGATCAGGCGATCTCCCTGCCGGTTTAAGCGGTGGATTGTCCCCTCGCTTCAGGGAAGGACTTTGGAGAGGGGGTGCTTGCTACAGCAGCCCTCCCCCTTAGCGACAAGAGGACATGTTGGTTACTGTTTACGCGCCGGGGCGTCAGCGGCCACATAGTATTCGGCAGTGCTGCGCGGAAGCGGTGGACGCTGGCGGATACGGTCGGCGATTTTCTCGGCGATCATGATGGTGGTGGCATTCAGATTACCGGTAATGATCAACGGCATAATTGACGCATCCACCACCCGCAGCCCTTCCATGCCATGCACCCGGCCCTGACCATCCACTACTGCCATTTCATCTTCGCCCATTTTGCATGAGCAGGAAGGATGGAAAGCGGTTTCGGCATGCTCACGCACAAACGCGTCCAACTGTTCGTCAGTCTGCACTTCCGGCCCCGGGCTGATTTCGCGACCACGGTACTCATCGAGCGCCGGCTGCGCCATGATTTCACGCGTGATACGGATAGCATCGCGGAACTCCTGCCAGTCCTGCTCAGTCGCCATATAGTTGAACAAGATGCTCGGATGCTGACGCGGATCTTTGGATTTGACCTGCACCCGGCCGCGGCTCGGGGAGCGCATCGAACCGACATGTGCCTGGAAACCATGCTCTTTCACCGCATTACTGCCGTTGTAGTTAATCGCCACCGGCAGGAAATGATACTGAATGTTCGGCCAGGCAAACTCTTCACGGCTGCGGATAAAACCACCGGCTTCAAACTGGTTACTTGCACCAATACCGCTGCCATTGAACAGCCACTCCGCACCGATTTTCGGCTGGTTAAACCATTGCAACGCCGGGTACAGAGACACCGGTTTTTTACAGGCGTACTGCAGGTACATTTCCAGATGGTCTTGCAGGTTCTCACCCACACCCGGCAGTTCATGCACCAAATCAATATCCAGCCGGTTCAGCAAGTCGGCCGGCCCCACGCCGGATCGCTGTAGGATCTGTGGCGAGGCGATCGCCCCGGCGCACAACAGCACTTCCCGACGCGCACGAGCACTGGTGATTTCCTTTGCTTCCCCCTGCAAGTAGTCAACGCCCACGGCACGTTTACCCTCGAAACGGATGCGGTCGGTCAGTGCATGGGTCACAATCTTCAAATTAGGGCGAGAACGCGCCTGATCGAGATAACCGCGAGCGGTACTGGCACGACGGCCTTTCGGCGTGACGGTGCGATCCATCGGGCCAAAGCCTTCCTGCTGGTAGCCGTTCAGATCCTCGGTGCGCGGGTAGCCCGCCTGAACGCCAGCCTCCACCATCGCGTGGAATAATTCGTTGTTACCGGCTTTCGGCGTGGTAACGCTGACCGGGCCATCGCCGCCGTGAAAATCGTTCGGCCCGATATCGCGGGTTTCCGCCTTGCGGAAATACGGCAGGCAGTCCAGGTAGCTCCAGTCTTCCAGACCCGGTGCCTTCGCCCAGTTATCGAAATCCATCGCGTTGCCGCGGATGTAGCACATGCCGTTTATCAGCGACGAACCGCCCAGTCCTTTACCACGGCCACATTCCATGCGGCGATTGTTCATGTTCGGCTCAGGGTCGGTTTCATAGGCCCAGTTGTAACGGCGGCCCTGCAGCGGGAAGGCCAACGCCGCCGGCATCTGAGTGCGAAAATCCATCCGATAGTCCGGGCCGCCAGCTTCCAGCAGCAGCACGCTGACGTCAGCGTCTTCGGTTAAACGGGTGGCTAATACGTTACCGGCCGAGCCGGCCCCGATGATAATGTAATCGTATTCCATCGATATCTCCTTATCCCCTTCGTCTTTCAAGCCACAGCGTTGTTGGCTGCATGCGCTCACCCCAGTCACTTACTTAAGTAAGCTCCTGGGGACTCCCGCACTTGCCGCCTAGCTGTGACTTGAAATCCATTGGGTATATATTTTTATGATTAATAGCTTAGGATGCCCGGACAAGCATTTAATCGATAATGGGGTGTTTAAAAGATGGAAATATATTCACCCAGCTCGACCTGAATCGACTTAATTTGGGTGTAGTGTTCCAGCGTACCGAGGCCATTTTCGCGGCCGACGCCGGACTGTTTGTAACCTCCGACCGGCATTTCTGCCGCCGATTCACCCCAGGTATTAATCCAGCAAATGCCGGCTTCCAGTCGATGAATAACCCGGTGGGCACGCGTCAGATCATTAGTGACCACTCCGGCGGCCAGACCAAAGGTGGTATCGTTGGCACGGCGCACCACTTCTTCTTCACTTTGATAGCTGAGGATGCTCATCACCGGCCCGAAGATCTCTTCACGCACAATTTCCATCTCGTCACGGCAATCGGTAAACACCGTCGGCGCCACATAAGCGCCCTTGGCAAATTCACCTTCAGTGACACGCTCGCCACCGCACAGCAGACGCGCACCGCTGTTCTTGCCGCTTTCGATAAAGCGCAGCACCGATTCCATATGCGCAAAGCTGACCAGCGGGCCAAAGTTGGTTTGCGGGTCGCTAGGGTCTCCCAGACGGATGCGTTTTACACGCTCGAGGATTTTGGCTTCAAATTGTGACTGCAACGCTGCGGGAACAAATACGCGCGTGCCGTTGGTACACACCTGGCCGGAGCTGTAGAAGTTGGCCATCATGGCGATATCAGCGGCGCGATCCAAATCGGCGTCGTCAAAGATAATCAGCGGCGATTTCCCACCCAGTTCCATGGTGACTTCTTTCAGCGTCGAGCCGGAGGCGTTAGCCATCACTTTCTTGCCGGTTTTCACCCCACCAGTGAACGACACCTTGGCGATGCCAGGGTGATCGGTCAGGTACTGGCCCACTTCTGCGCCGCTGCCGGTGACCACGTTGAATACGCCATCCGGCAGACCAGCCTCAGTGTAGATCTCCGCCAGCTTCAGCGCAGTCAAAGACGTCACTTCACTGGGTTTGAAGATCATGGCGTTGCCTGCCGCCAGTGCGGGGGCAGACTTCCATAAGGCGATTTGGATCGGGTAGTTCCAGGCACCGATACCGGCCACCACACCCAGGGGTTCGCGGCGGGTATAAACAAAGGAGCTATCGCGCAGCGGGATCTGCTGCCCCTCGATGGATGGGATCAGGCCAGCGTAATACTCCAGCACATCAGCACCGGTGACAATATCTACTGCAGTGGTTTCCGACATCGCCTTGCCGGTATCCAGCGTTTCCAGCGCGGCCAGTTCGTCGTTACGTTCGCGCAGGATATCCACCGCACGACGCAAAATGCGAGAACGCGCCATCGCCGTCATCGCCGCCCACACCTTTTGTCCGCTGGCTGCGCTGGCCACCGCACGGTTGACGTCTTCAGCGCTGGCGGACTGGATTTCGGCAAGCACTTCGCCGTTTGCCGGGTTCACTGCGTTGAAGGTTTTTCCATCGGTACTGTCTACATAGGCGCCATTGATATAGAGCTTCTGTAAGCCAAAACGGGGCATAGGTTCTCCTTGGGTTATCCTCAGGGTGGCGTGTGCCCCCGGAGTTGAAACGTAATGTAATCGGTAGTGAGCGCTAGCGCCTGCGCCTGATTAAATGCCGCACCGCGCAACGCGCTACGCAACCACAGGCCGTCGATCAACGCCGCCAGCCCTTTGGCCGCCAGCCGTGCCTGCGCCTGCGGCAGTACCCGGCTAAATTCGGCGCACAGGTTGGAATACAGACGACGACCATTCACCTGCTGCAGCCGGTTCAACTGCGGCTGATGCAGACTGCTGGCCCAAAAGGCCAGCCAGGTTTTCATCGCCGCGCTGTTGATCTGGCTGTCGTCGAAGTTGCCGGCGACAATCGCCTGCAGCCGCGATGCCGGGCTGTGGTTGCTCAGCGCCAGCAGCCTTATCTTCACCGCTTCGCCCAGATGACTAATCAAATAGCGCATCGTGGCTTCCAGCAGACCGTTCTTGTCCTTGAAATAGTGGCTGATGATGCCGTTGGAAACTCCCGCCCGCCGCGCTATCTGCGCAATGGTGGCATCATGCATTCCAACTTCATTGACTGCGGCCAGCGTGGCATCTATCAACTGCTGCCTTCTGATCGGCTGCATTCCTACCTTTGGCATAATTCGACTCTCACAAAACCGACTTCGGCCTCGTCTCAGCGGCGGGATTTCACCGTCTTTCCGCCTGCTGAACTTGGTCTTCATGACAACTATTAAACTTTTTTTTGATTGAACGTTCAATAAAAATTGCATATATTTTATTACCGCTTGGTTACAAATATGTACTTTTCGGTTGTGGAACTGGCTGATTTTTGTGAGGTATTTAACGAATCTGACCAAAATCAGTGTCTGTAAGCGGTTCCCACCACGAAACGATTTTCCGTTTCGTTAACAAGCAAAGCGGCAATCTTTGGCAAGCAGAATGGCGATTGCCGCGGCGTTTTTATCCGCACGGTTTCCGGGCGACACCTGCGTGTCGTTCAGGCTGGTATGTGGGCACGATTTTACTCAGTTGTTAAAAAACAGAGGAAGACGATGACAACACGCGAAACCTCCTCAAAACCGCAAAAGGATGGCCTTAATCCTGTGGTTTTCTTTACCTCGGCAGGGCTGATTTTGGCCTTCTCGCTGATGACCATCTTTTTTACCGATTTCTCCGGGCGATGGATAACCCGCACTCTGAATTGGGTTTCAACCACCTTTGGCTGGTATTATCTGCTGGCCGCCACTTTGTACATCGTATTTGTGGTGTTTATCGCCGCTTCGCGCTTTGGTTCGATCAAGCTCGGGCCTGAGCAATCAAAACCCGAATTCAGCCTGATGAGCTGGGCCGCGATGCTGTTCGCCGCCGGTATCGGCATCGATCTGATGTTCTTCTCGGTCGCCGAACCGGTGACACAATATATGATGCCGCCGGAAGGTCAGGGTCAGACGTTGGAAGCCGCACGCCAGGCCATGGTCTGGACGCTGTTCCACTACGGCCTGACCGGCTGGTCGATGTACGCGTTGATGGGCATCGCCCTTGGCTACTTCAGCTACCGCTATAACCTGCCGCTGACCATCCGCTCTGCCCTGTACCCGATTTTCGGTAAACGCATCAATGGCCCGATTGGCCACAGCGTAGATATCGCCGCGGTGCTGGGTACCATCTTCGGTATCGCCACCACGCTCGGTATTGGCGTAGTGCAGTTGAACTACGGGCTGAAAGTGCTGTTCCATATACCGGAAAACCTGACGGTTCAGGCCGCGCTGATCCTGCTTTCGGTGATCATGGCCACCATTTCGGTGACTTCCGGCGTCAATAAGGGCATCCGTATTCTTTCCGAGCTCAACGTGCTGTTGGCGTTGGGGCTGATTTTATTCGTGCTGTTCTTCGGCGATACCGAGTTCCTGCTCAATGCGCTGGTGCTTAACGTCGGTGATTACATCAACCGCTTTATGGGCATGACGCTCAACAGCTTCGCCTTCGATCGCCCGGTGGAGTGGATGAACAACTGGACCCTGTTCTTCTGGGCCTGGTGGGTCGCCTGGGCACCGTTTGTCGGCCTGTTCCTGGCGCGAATTTCACGCGGGCGCACCATCCGCCAGTTCGTGGTCGGCACGCTGATTATTCCATTTGTGTTTACCCTGCTGTGGCTGTCAATCTTCGGTAACAGCGCGCTGTACCAGATTATTCACGGCAACGCCGCCTTCGCGCAGGAAGTGATGCAGTACCCGGAACGGGGCTTCTACAGCCTGTTGGCGCAGTATCCGGGCTTTACCTTCAGCGCTTCGGTGGCCACTATCACCGGGTTGTTGTTCTACGTCACCTCGGCAGATTCAGGCTCGCTGGTACTAGGTAACTTCACCTCGCGCCTGAGTGATATCAATAATGACGCTCCCAACTGGCTGCGTATTTTCTGGTCGGTGGCGATTGGCCTGTTGACCATAGGTATGTTGATGACCGACGGCGTGCCCGCACTACAGAAAACCACGGTGATCATGGGCCTGCCGTTCAGCTTTGTGATCTTCTTTGTGATGGCCGGGCTGTATAAATCGCTACGGGTAGAGGATTACCGCAAGGCCAGCGCCCTGAACACCACCGCGCCAATGCCGGTTTCCAGCAATGACGTGTTGAACTGGAAGCAGCGTCTGTCACGGGTGATGAATTATCCGGGTACCCAATACACACAGAAAATGATGGATACCCGTTGCCGACCGGCGATGCAGGAAGTAGCGCGAGAGTTGGAATTGCGCGGGGCCAAAGTGGAATTCAGTGATGTGCCGCCAACCGAAGATGAGCGTTTGAACCATCTGGAACTGTTGGTGCATTTGGGCGAGGAGCAGAACTTTATCTATCAGATCTGGCCACAGCGTTACTCGGTGCCGGGCTTTACCTATCGCGCCCGTTCCGGCAAGTCGCACTACTACCGGCTGGAAACCTTCCTGATGGAAGGCACCCAGGGCAATGACCTGATGGACTACAGCAAAGAACAGGTGATCGGCGATATCCTCGATCAGTACGAGAAACACCTGAACTTTGTACATATCCACCGTGAAGCACCGGGCAATACCCTAACCTTCCCGGATATGTAACCCCCCGCTAAAACCCAAAAGGCTACACCACGTGGCCTTTTTTCTGCGAAGTTCGCCACTGAAGCCGATTGCAGGTCATTGCGCAAACCACATTGAATTAATCGGAAGCGGGAAATATCAGGCTAAAGGTTATTCGAGCCGCCTTATCCTCATGCGCACATTCTGCGCGGGCCTTACCGCCGTGCAGCGTCATGATTGCGCGGACGATCGCCAACCCCAGACCGCTGGCATGGCTGCCGGCACTGCGGGCAGCATCGGCGCGGTAGAAACGGTCGAACAACTTATCAAGATGGGCCGGGGCAATAGCCGGCCCCTGATTAACCACCTGTACAACCACTTCGCCAGTCTGCTGATTGAGGGTTTGCAGCAATATCTGGCTGTTCTCATCGGCATAACGCACCGCATTGGCCACCAGATTGCTCAGTGCACGCTGGAACAGCATGGCATCCGCCAGCAATTGCCCTTCGCCCTGACAAACCAGCGTAATGCCGCGTTCTTCCGCCAGGCCTTCAAAATAATCCGCCACCCGTTGCAGCTCATGCGCCATATCAAGGCGACTGACGTTCAGCACCGCCTGCCCCTCGCCGGCACGCGCAAGGAACAGAATATTTTCTACCATGCGTGAAATACGTTCCAGTTCATCCATGTTGTTCGACAACAGGGTTTCATACTCTTCCACGCTGCGTGACTGATACAGCGCCACCTGACATTGCCCCATTAGCGCGCCCACCGGAGTGCGGATCTCGTGCGCCAGATCGGCGGAAAACTGCGTCAACCGTTGATAGCCTTCGTTCAGGCGATCGAGCATGGCATTAAACGAACGAGTCAGTTGCTGCAATTCCTTCGGCGCTCCCTGCTCGCTCAGGCGAGTCGACAGTGTATTCGGTGTGATCACCGCCGCCTGCGCCGCCATACGCCATAACGGCTGCAACCCACAACGCATCACCCAATACCCCAGCAATGCAATCAGCACAAACGCCATCGCCACCGCGGCCACAATTCGCCAAAGATAACGAGCCAGCATCTTCTGTTCATTGACCAACACATGTGCGGCCGAGATTTGCAGTAGGCGGCCGTCCTCCAGTTTGACCAACGCCGATACGGCCCGCAGTGGCACGCCCTGTGGCGTTTGCCCCCCCTGCACAGCACTCAAGCGCTGCGGCGTGCCAACCGGCGTCGGGACTATCGCCGGCAAACTCAACCTGGCCGGGTTAACGTTGATTAACGGTTTTTGCCCCGCTAGCTGAAAAATCAGTACGTCCTGTTCGTTACCCAGCATATTTTCGAACAGGCCGGTATTCGCCGTCAGCCGCTCGAGAGGAAAGCGCCGGCTCAGTAAGTGGCGAAAATACTCCACCCGTCCGGTGACCTGTAAATCGCTGCGGATAGTCATCTCCTCGCGCATCGCGCTATACAGGTACCATCCTGCGCTACTAACCACCAGTGCCGCCACCAGCGCAAACAGCATCGCACTGCGCAGCGTCAACGACAGCGCCCGCCAACATTGTGCCAAAGCCTTCATGAGCGCGGCTCGCAAACGTAGCCGATGCCGCGCACGCTGTGGATCAACTTGACGTCAAATGGCCGATCAATCTTGGCGCGTAGCCGCTTGATCGCCACATCCACCACGTTGGTATCGCTGTCAAAGTTCATATCCCAGACCTGCGAGGCGATCATGGTGCGTGACAACACCTCTCCTTCGCGGCGCACCAACAGATGCAGCAACATGAACTCTTTGTTGGTCAGCGGGATCACCTGTTCCTGCCGTACCGCTTTGCGGCGCAGGACGTCAAGCTGCAGATCGGCAATCGCATAGTGGTCGGCCTCACGTACCGTGCCGCGCCGCAATAGCGTGCGCAATCGCAACACCAGTTCAGTGAAGGAAAAAGGTTTGATCAGATAATCATCGGCCCCCAGCTCCAGGCCATGAATACGATCCTGCACCCCGTCGCGGGCGGTCAGAAACAGAATCGGCACGTCGCTTTTCTTGCGCAGTACCTCAATGATCTGCCAGCCATCCAGCCCTGGCAGCATCACGTCGAGCACAATGGCGTCGTAAGCATCCTCAAGCGCCCGAAACAGGCCGTCGGTGCCGTTACGCGCCAAATCGACGCTATACCCGGCCTCACTCAGCCCTTTCTTCAGGTAATCACCCGTGCTGATGTCGTCTTCAACTACCAATATCCGCATTGTCGCCACCTCATTACGCCAGCCGAAATATTAGCAGCTTCGGCAGACATGCTTGATGACATTAATGTCATTAAACGGACATGGTGCTGTCCCTGTTGTTCAACCATGCTTAACCGGCAACCTAAACAGAGGAGAACATTATGATTACCCGTCATCGTTTTGCCGGTTTACTGCTGTCCACCCTGATGCTGTGCAGCGGAGCCGCCGCTGCGGCTCAAACACCAGGGAAAGTGATTGCTCCACTGCGCGGCACTATTGATCAAGTGACCGACAGCAGCCTGCAGGTTACCGACCGTAAAGGGGAGAAGGTCAATGTCAAACTCAACGACCAGACAAAGGTGTTGAGCGTTTCAAAAGGTACGCTGGATGACATTAAACCGGACAGCTTTATCGGCACCGCCGCAGTACCCCAAGCGGACGGCAGCCTGAAAGCGCTGGAAGTCCACGTCTTCGCCGCCAGCCTGCGCGGCACCGGTGAGGGCCATTCGGCCTGGGAATCTGCCGACGGCAAGGTGGATACCATGACCAACGGCACCGTCGGTAAACTGGTTAAATCCAACGGCAGCACTCTGACCGTAACCTACGGCAACCAGCAGAAAACCGTTAACGTGCCGGAAGATGTGCCAATCGTGACGCTTGATCCCGGCGATCGCAGCCTGCTGAAACCCGGCGCGCACATCGTGTTGTTCTCCGCCACTGACGATAAGGGTGAACGCGTCGCCACCCGCATTTCTGCCGGCAAAGACGGCACCGTTCCGCCGATGTAACTCGGGAGCCAATGATGAAAACCAACGCGCCGCGACCGGTGCACCGCTGGCCGGTACGCCTTACCCATTGGATTAATCTGTTTGCCATGGTCTGCATGTTCATGAGCGGCTGGGAAATCTACAACGCCTCACCGCTGTTCGGCTTTCTCTTCCCGCCGCAGGTTACGCTCGGTGGTTGGCTGGGGGGCGCGATTGGTTGGCATCTGGCGGTCATGTGGCTGCTGGCAGGCAACGCGCTGTGCTATTTCCTGTGGAGCCTGTTCAGCGGCCATTTCCGGCGGGATCTGCTGCCGCTCACCGCCGGTATGTTACGGCGCGATATCTGGCAGGCGTTAACGCTGCGGCTAAAGCATCAGCACGGCCGTTATAACGCCATTCAAAAGCTAATGTACCTCGGCGTGCTGGTTCTCGGGCTGTTGCTGGTGCTCTCCGGGCTGGCAATCTGGAAACCTGTGCAGTTACAAGGGCTGGTAAGCCTGTTCGGTGGTTTTGACACCGCGCGTTACGTGCACTTTTTCGCTATGTCCGGCATTGGTTTATTTGTGGTGATCCACCTGTTGATGGTGATGATCGTGCCGCGCACGCTATGGGCAATGATTACAGGTGGCAAGCATGAGTGATAAAAAACAGCGCCCTGTGGCACTCACACTTGAGCCGGCGCAAAAGAAACAATTGGTGAATCTGCAGCGCCGCCTGATGCTGCGTTCCGGTCTGACATTGGGCGGTGTCGCTCTGCTGACCGGCTGCAACCTGCAGGACGGTGATCAGGTCGATAAAGTATTGTGGGCAATGTCACGCTGGAACGATCGGGTACAAGCCTGGCTGTTCAACGGTCAAAAGCTGGCACAGACCTATCGTCCGGATCAGATTACCGATCCCTTCCCGTTCAATGCGTTTTACCCCGCGTACAACGTGCCGGAATTGGATCTCGCCGGCTATCGGCTAGAAGTCTCCGGCAAGATAGAGAAAAAAGCGTCCTGGACGCTGGAACAGCTGCAGCACCTACCGCAGCAAAGCCAGATAACCCGCTTGATCTGTATCGAAGGCTGGAGCGCCATCGGCCAATGGGGCGGCGTGCCGCTGCGTAACTTCCTGCAGCACGTCGGGGCGGATCTGAACGCGCGCTATGTTGGCTTCAAATGCGCGGACCGTTATTACTCCAGCATCGACATGACCACCGCGCTGCATCCGCAGACCATTCTGGCGCTGGACTTCGGTGGCAAAGCGCTGCCGGCAGATTACGGTTACCCGCTAAGGCTGCGGGTACCCACCAAGCTGGGGTTCAAGAACGCCAAACATATCGCCGCTATTTTTGTCAGCGATACCAACCCCGGCGGCTACTGGGAAGATCAGGGCTATAACTGGTTCAGCGGTATTTAGTTTTCTGCGCAACACTGCGCAGGATCCCCGCTGATGGCTGGCTCGATGATCCACCGCGACCGCTCAGAAGAAATGCCATAATCCTCGGCAGTTGGCCAATAGCTTCATGGTAGGGGCGCTGCAGGCTGCGCCCTATCACATAATAATGAGTAACACTTTTAGCCACTCACTCTCCGGCCGTCATCAGCGTAATATTCGCCTGCAGGATCGCCTCGCGCGCGGCGGCGGGCAGGTTGTCATCGGTAATAATCGCATCAAATACCGTTATCGGCAGCGCCAGATAAGTGGCGATTTTACCGTATTTAGAAGTATCGCTGAGCAGAATGCAGCGGCGGCTGACATCCACAATGACTTTCTTGACCACCACCTTGTCTTCGTTCGGCGTCGACAACCCGCGCATCCCCCATGACGAAGCGGAAATAAACGCCAGATCGATAAACAGCCCGCGCAATGCCTGTGCTGCCGCTTCCCCCACGCAGGAGCGATTTTCACGGCAGACGGTACCGCCAGTGTGAATGATTTTGCACTGGCTGTGCTCAATCAGGTAACCCGCAATCACGAAATCATTGGTGACCACCGTCAGGTCATCGCGATCGCTAATGTGCCTGGCCAGCGCCAGCGTCGTGGTACCCGCATCCAGATAGATACAGCTGTCAGCGGGTATCTGCCGGGCAGCCAACTGCCCGATGGCCGCTTTCTGCTGGCTGTACATCCCTTCCTTGTCCTGATGCGAAGGCTCAATCGCCACCCGTTCTGCCGACTGCACGCCACCCGACACCGCCAGTACCGCGCCCTGCTCCTCGAGCTTTTGCAGATCGCGGCGAATGGTCATGTGCGACACCCCCAGCCGCTCGGTCAATTCTGCAATGCTGACCACTCCGCGTTCTGATACCAGCGCTAAGATTTGTTGATGGCGTTCTACAGGTATCACGGTTCCCTCTCTTTACCGCAGTGATAATAATTGTGATTTTACGTCAATTTTCGCTCGGCGAAAGCCTGCTGTTTTCAGGCCGTGAAGTTGCACATGTTATCTGTGATTTAATTTTAATATTTTAAAACAAACAGATAGAAAAGAATTCATATTATTGGCTGATGTGAGCCTCATCCATTCACTGTTAATAATTGTGACAAAGATCGCTGATGACACACCAAAAAGCGCTTATATTTAACACAACAAAACAAATTATAACTAAAGTTAACATGAGGTGCAGTATGACACAGCCAGCGGATTTTGCAGTTTGCATCGTAGGATTAGGTTCGATGGGCATGGGAGCGGCAAAGTCGTGCATTAATGCGGGGCTGACCACCTACGGCGTCGACCTTAACCCGCAGGCGCTGACCACCTTGCAACAGGCCGGAGCAAAACAGGCTGCCACCTGCGCGGATGACTTTGCAGCCGAGCTGGATGCCTTGCTGCTACTGGTGGTCAACGCTGCCCAAGTGAAACAGATCCTGTTTGGCGATAACGGCCTGGCCGCGAAGCTGAAACCGAATACGCCGGTGATGGTGTCTTCCACCATTTCTGCGGCCGATGCCAAACAGATCGAACAGCAGTTGCTGGCCCTGGGCCTTAACATGTTGGACGCCCCGGTTTCCGGTGGTGCAGCCAAAGCTGCCGAAGGCCAGATGACGGTGATGGCCTCCGGTGCCGCATCCACTTTCCGGCAGTTGCAACCGGTGCTGGACGCTATTGCCGGTAAGGTCTACCGCATTGGCGAAGAGATTGGTCTGGGAGCTACGGTGAAAATCATCCACCAACTGCTGGCCGGGGTACATATCGCCGCCGGGGCCGAGGCCATGGCGCTGGCCGCCCGCGCCGGCATCCCGCTGGACGTTATGTACGACGTGGTCACCCACGCCGCCGGTAACTCATGGATGTTCGAAAACCGCATGAGCCACGTGGTCGACGGTGACTATACGCCTAAATCGGCGGTTGATATCTTCGTGAAGGATCTGGGGTTGGTGGCGGACACCGCCAAAGCGCTGCATTTCCCGCTGCCGCTGGCCTCCACCGCCTTCAATATGTTCACCGCCGCCAGCAATGCCGGTTTCGGCAAAGAGGACGACAGTGCGGTGATCAAGATCTTCGCCGGTATCGACCTGCCGCAAAAGAAGGAGAACGCATAATGCTGCTCGGCGTCATTGCAGATGATTTTACCGGAGCCACCGATATTGCCAGCTTTCTGGTAGAAAACGGCCTGCCGACGGTGCAGTTGAACGGCGTGCCACAGGATGACCTGCCGATCGAAGCGCAGGCGGTGGTTATCAGTCTGAAGTCACGCTCCTGCCCGGTGGCGCAGGCCATTGAGCAGTCGTTGCAGGCACTGGCCTGGCTACAACGCCAGGGTTGCCAGCAATTTTACTTCAAATATTGTTCGACCTTCGACAGCACCGCGCGGGGCAATATCGGCCCGGTGACCGACGCCCTGCTTGATGCGCTGGGCGAAAGCCAGACGGTGATTTCACCCGCGTTGCCGGTGAATGGCCGCACTGTATATCAGGGCTATCTGTTCGTGTCGGATCAGTTGTTGGCAGAATCCGGCATGCGCCACCACCCGGTAACGCCAATGACCGACAGTAACCTGCTACGGCTGATGGAAACACAGGCTCAGGGACGCTGTGGGCTGGTGAACGCCACAGAAATGGATCGCGGCGCCGGGGCGGTGACTGAAAAACTGCGGCAATTGGCACATCAGGGCATGCGTTATGCCGTGCTCGATACGCTGAATGAACAGCATTTGCTGACCCAGGGTGCGGCGCTGAAAGAGATGAAGCTGGTGACCGGTGGCTCCGGCCTGGCGATGGGTCTGGCACGCCAATGGGCGCAGCCGGGGCAAGGCAGCCCACAGGCCGCTGGAGCGCCGCAAGGAGTAAAAGCCGTGGTTTTGTCAGGTTCCTGTTCCACTATGACTAATCAACAAGTGGCACGTTATCGTCAACAGGCCGCCGCTATGGCGGTCGACGTGGCGCGTTGCCTGGACGACGCCGAGCGCACGGCCTATATCACTGAACTGGCCGACTGGGTGCAACAGCAGGCAAGTGCCCCGCTGGCCCCGCTGCTGTACGCCACCGCAGAGCCGGAAAAACTGCAGCAGGTGCAACAGCAGTATGGTATGGCCGCCGCCAGCCAGGCGGTAGAGTCGCTGTTCGCCGGGGTGGTCAAACAGCTCCAGCAGCGGGGGTTCAGCCGCTTTATCGTCGCCGGTGGCGAAACCTCCGGCGTGGTCACACAGGCTCTGGGTATTCGCGGCTTCCACATTGGCCCCTGCATTTCTCCCGGCGTGCCCTGGGTGCGTGCCATCGATAAGTCTATTTCACTGGCCCTGAAATCGGGCAATTTTGGCGACGAGAACTTTTTCGCCCGGGCGCAAACGGAGTTCCCTCTATGACACTGACCACTGAACAGCAGGCGCGTGAAGAAATGGTGCGTTTGGGGGCCTCGTTCTTTCAGCGTGGCTACGCCACCGGGTCTGCCGGTAATCTTTCGCTGTTATTGACGGATGGCATGCTACTGGCCACCCCCACCGGATCCTGTCTGGGTGAACTGCAGGCCGATCGGTTGTCGAAAGTCAGCCTGAGCGGCGAATGGTTGTCCGGGGATAAACCCTCAAAAGAGATCAGTTTCCACCGCGCGCTGTATCTGAACAACCCGGAATGCAAAGCGGTGGTGCACCTGCACTGTACCTATCTCACCGCCCTGTCCTGCCTGCAGGGGTTAGACGTGGAGAATGCCATCAAACCCTTCACCCCTTATGTGGTGATGCGGGTCGGCAAGGTGCCGGTGGTGCCTTACTATCGCCCCGGTGACTTGCGACTGGCGGAGGATCTGGCCAGGCTGGCACCGACACACCGTGCTTTTTTGCTGGCCAATCACGGACCTGTGGTCACAGGTAAGAGTCTGCGTGCGGCGGCGGACAACACCGAAGAGATGGAGGATGCGGCGAAGCTGATTTTCACCCTCGGCGAACGCCCGATTCGTTATTTGACTGATGATGAGATTGCCGAGCTACGGAGCTGAATCATGCCTAAATTTGCTGCCAATTTATCGATGATGTTTACCGAACTGCCGTTCCTGGAGCGGTTCGAAGCCGCGGCTACCGAAGGGTTCACCGCAGTGGAGTTCCTGTTCCCCTATGACTATCCGGCCGAGTTGCTGGCGGAAAAGCTTCGCCGCCACGGCCTGCAGCAGGTGCTGTTTAATACCGCCCCCGGTAATGCCGATGCCGGGGAATGGGGCCTGGCGGCGGTACCTGGCCGCGAACAGGCCGCGCGTGCCGATATCGACAGAGCTCTGGCCTACGCCATCGCGCTGAACTGCCCCAGCGTACACGTCATGGCCGGTGTGGTTCCACCCGGAGAAGATTGGCAACGCTACCGCGAGACCTTTATCGACAATATCCGCTACGCCGCCGACAGCTTCGCCCAACACGGCATCAAGGTACTGATCGAAGCGCTCAGCCCGCAGGTAAAACCCAACTATCTGTTCTCCAGCCAGCATCAGGCAGCAAAACTGGTCGAAGCCGTCGATCGCCCAAATGTGTTTATCCAGTTCGATTTTTTCCATGCACAGTTGGTCGACGGCAATATCAGCGGTCTGATGGCCGCACTGGCCGGGCGCTATGCCCATATTCAGATAGCTTCAGTACCAGAACGCCATGAACCGGACGACGGCGAACTGAATTATTCGTGGCTGTTCGCCCAACTGGACCGCCTCGGTTATACCGGCTGGATTGGCTGCGAGTACAAACCGCGTGGCGATACCCGAGCCGGACTGGGTTGGATAAGGACTTATCGGTAACAGGCCGCTCCTCCGTACCTGCACAGCAACCCTATAAAAATTAAACGCACCCGTATCGCCAGCTGGCGATCGCGGTGCCTGACTCTTACCCGATTAAAGGCTATCCCATGTCGACTTCCCTGCTTTTGATAATTGCCGCATTAGGCGTAGTACTGCTTCTGCTGATGGTGATCAAGGCCAAGATCCAGCCATTTGTCGCCCTGCTGGTGGTTAGCCTGCTGGTGGCGCTGGCCAGCGGTATTCCGACCGGCGAGGTGATGAAAGTGATGACCGCCGGAATGGGCGGCGTGCTGGGCTCGGTAACCATTATTATCGGTCTGGGCGCGATGCTCGGCAGGATGATCGAGCATTCCGGCGGGGCCGAGTCGCTGGCCCAGCGTTTTAGTCAGGCTTTAGGGCCAAAACGTACCATCGCCGCGCTAACCATCGCCGCGTTTATTCTCGGTATTCCGGTGTTCTTCGACGTCGGCTTTATCATTCTGGCACCGATCATCTACGGCTTTGCCAAAGTGGCCAAAGTTTCCCCGCTGAAATTCGGCCTGCCGATGGCCGGCGTGATGCTGACGGTGCACGTCGCGCTGCCGCCACACCCTGGCCCGGTGGCTGCTGCCGGGTTACTCAGTGCCGATATCGGCTGGCTGACCATTATCGGCCTGGCTATCTGCATTCCGGTCGGTGTTATCGGCTACTTCGCGGCCAAATGGCTGAACCGTAAGCCCTACCCGTTATCGGTTGAAGTGCTGGAACAGTTGCAGTTGGCGGCCCCCGAGCCCGCCCCGACAGGCAAAGCGCCGTTAAGCGATCGCATCAACCCGCCGGGTGCCGGACTGGTGGCCGCGCTGATCGTCATCCCTATCGCGATCATCATGCTGGGTACCGTTTCCGCCACCCTGCTTGAGCCAGGCTCGGTACTGTGTGACACTTTATCGTTGATAGGTTCCCCTGCGGTAGCGCTGATGATCGCTCTGCTGTTGGCGTTCTATTTCCTGGCCATTCGCCGTGGCTGGAGCCTGCAACACACCAGCGACGTCATGGGCGGTGCGCTGCCCACTGCTGCGGTGGTGATTCTGGTGACCGGTGCCGGTGGCGTGTTCGGCAAAGTGCTGGTGGAGTCTGGCGTGGGTAAGGCATTGGCGGAGGTTCTGACCACCATTGGCCTGCCGTTGATCCCGGCGGCATTTATTATCTCGCTGGCTCTGCGTGCCTCACAGGGGTCCGCCACCGTAGCGATCCTGACGACCGGAGGGTTACTGTCGGAAGCGGTCAGCGGACTGAACCATTTACAGTTGGTGCTGGTCACCCTCGCCACCTGCTTCGGCGGGCTAGGGCTATCGCACGTGAATGATTCCGGCTTCTGGATCGTCACCAAATATCTCGGTCTTTCAGTAGCTGATGGGTTGAAAACCTGGACGGTGCTGACCACTATCCTCGGCCTGAGCGGTTTCCTGTTCACCTGGTTGCTGTGGCTGGCGGTGTAATTTCTCTGGCATACTGCACAGACCGCCTTTGGTTCTGTGCAGGAAAAAATAATGCCCCTTATTACCGCCGCACCGCAGTTGCTTACCGAACGTTTACGCCTGGATGCCCATACGCTGGACGATTTTGACGCCTTGGCTGCCATGTGGGCCGATCCTCAAGTGGTACGTTATATCGGCGGCACGCCTAGAGATCGGGAAGACTCCTGGGGTCGGCTAATGCGTTACGTCGGTCACTGGGCGCTATTAGGTTATGGCTACTGGGCGGTGCGCGATAAAGTCAGCGGCGATTACCTCGGCGGCATCGGCTTTTCTGACTTCCAGCGGCATATCACCCCGGCGCTCGACGCCCCGGAAATGGGCTGGACGCTAGTGACATCGGCGCAGGGCAAAGGCTATGCCACCGAAGCATTGCGGGCGGCCCTGGCCTGGGGGAAAGACCATTTACCAGGCGATAAGGCGGTCTGTATTATTTCGCCGGATAATCAAGCTTCCGTGGCCCTGGCGAAAAAAGTCGGTTTTAGTGAAAGCCACCGCAGCGAGTACCATCAGAACCCGATACTGGTGATGCACTGCCCGCTATAAACTCGCCGTTGCCGTGGCCTGAGCAACCTGAATAAAATTATCCCGCAGCGCATCAGCCTGCTGCGGGTTCCAGGCAATGCCGACCTGCCACTCAGTCTGTTCACCGCTCAGCGGCAGAATATCGATGCCCACCGGAATAATATGGCTGACGCTGTGCGGCAACAGGGCAACGCCAATACCGGCGGCAACCAGCGCCAACAGCGTCTGGATGTCCCCCGCCTGCTGCACCACATTGGGCGTCAGTTGATGGGCAGCAATAAAACGCAGCGACTGTTCGCTCAGACCGCGTCCGCGTTTTGGCGTCAGTTGCAACAGCGGCAGGGTGTTGAATTGCCTGATGATCGTTTCCGCCTTCAGCGCCAACGCAGCGGGTGCCGCCAGCACCAACCGATCGCTCAGCAGTACGGTAGCTCGCAACGGCGTGCTGACCGGCAGGCGCACGAATCCCACCTGCAACTCTCCTTGCAACAACATTTGATACTGCCGCTCTGAAGGCAAATCCTCCAGCCCCACGGCAACCTCAGGAAAACGCTGGCGGAAGGCGGCAACCAATTGCGGAGCCAGATGAAAACTGGACAGCCCGAACCCGATAGCCAATCGCCCCGCTTCACCTTGCACGATCTTCAAAGCACGCTGTTGAAACTGCACATGCTGACCGACCAGTGCCTGCGCCTCGGGATAGAGTCGCTGTCCGCTGGCGGTGGGCTGCGCCCCCTGGCGGCCACGGTTAAATAACCGGGAACCCAGCAGCGCTTCCAGTGCCTGGATCTGTTTGCTCAGCGCCGGCTGGGTAATACACAGCCGTTCTGCCGCCAGGCGATAATTACCCTGTTCGGCCAGCACCACAAAGGCGCGCAGTTGTCGAATATCCATTCCGTTTGGTTATCAAATAAAGAATTTAATTGATTATACAGTAATCAATAGCTTTGCTGTAATCAACGCCAGACAACGACCAAAGGTAATCCCATGACAAACTCTCTGCGCGCCGCGACGGTGCAATTCCAGCATCGCGCCAACGATAAAAATTACAACCTGTCGGTGATCGAGGGCTTTATCGCTCGCGCCGCCGCCGAAAAAATCCAGGTGCTGACCTTCCCGGAAATGTGCATTACCGGCTATTGGCACGTGCGACACCTCAGCGCCGGCGAAATTGGCGCATTGGCGGAGCCGATTACCACCAGCCCTTCGCTGGCGCGTATTCGTCCGTTGGCGGAGCGCTATAACATGGCGATCGGTGTCGGGCTTATCGAACAGGGCGAAGACGGTAAATATTACAATGCCTACGCGGTTTGCCTGCCCGATGGCAAGCTTCACGTCCACCGAAAACTCCACGCTTTTGAACACCCGGCGATAGCCAGCGGCGACAGTTTTACCGTATTCGACACTCCATGGGGAGTCAGGATGGGAGTATTGATCTGCTGGGACAATAACCTGGTGGAGAACGTGCGGGCGACCGCTTTGCTGGGGGCAGAAGTCCTGCTGGCCCCACATCAAACGGGCGGCACCCATTCCCGCAGCCCGCACGGTATGAAGCCAATCCCGTTGGAAGTCTGGCAACAACGGCAGACAAATCCGGCGGCGATAGAAGCAGTGTTTCGGGGCGAGCATGGTCGCGGCTGGCTACTGCGCTGGTTACCGGCTCGCGCTCATGACAATGGCCTGTTTGTTCTGTTCAGCAATGGTGTGGGCTGCGATGACGACGAAGTTCGCACCGGCAATGCGATGATCCTCGACCCCTATGGCCGTATTTTGGCGGAAACCTGGGCGGCGGAGAATCGGATGGTCACAGCCGAACTGAATCTGTCGCTGATCCCGCTCAGTACCGGGCGCCGCTGGATCCACGGCCGTCGGCCCGCGCTGTACGGTATTCTTACCCAGCCACAGGGCTACGAGCGGGATGCCCGCAGCGCACGCTTTTCGTCAGAGCCGGTGCAAAAACTGGGCAAGTAGTCACCCGCGCCGAATGACAGGCAAAAAAAATCCGCCCGAGGGCGGATTTTTATCTGATGCGGCCAACTGCGCCACACGCTCACACCCGTAGGCGTGGAGAAATCTTAGAAACGGTAGCCTACGCCAACGCTCCAGATGCCAACGTCAACGCTGCGGATACGGCTCTGCTCGTAACCCACATCCAGAGCTACGTCCTGGATTGGGTTGAACTGCAGGCCAGCACCGTAGGTGAAGCCGTAGTCGCTGTTGCCGTTACGGTCGGTACCGTTCTGAGCATTGTCGATGTTTTTGCCGTAGCCAACACCGATCACACCGTAGATGCTTGCCCAGTCGTTGAAGCGGTAAGCTGGACCGGCAGTGATAGAGTTGTACTGAGATTTACCGTAGTAACCGTTCTCAGAAGCGTTCTTTTCCACGTGGGTAAAGGAACCGATCACACCCAGTGGGTTGTTGTCGAACTCGTAACGGTACTTCAGGTTGAAACCGTCGGCTTTGTTGGCAACGCCTTGGAGATCACCCTGCGCATAGCCTGCGGATACGGTGCTCTGGCCAGCGAATGCGGTACCTGCGGTTACTGCTAATACACAGGCTGCTACTGCGGAAAGACATGCAATTTTTTTCATAACCACCTCAAACGCGTTATATTTTTAAGTAAATCCATTTGTTCATGCATTGAAAATATAACAAAAATTAGCGTGAAACTCTGCCTTAAAATGAGTGTCTAATGCTTTATATCGTGTAACATTAGATTTCAAGAACAGTGTATCTTCTTCTTTTCGCTCTATTTTCGAACCGTATTCTACGCGTTTCTGTGACAATAATCACCTATTTAAAATCCAGATGATTCTTAAAAAAAGCGCACTTTTTGAACATAAAACCCAGCCGGCCATGCTAAATCTGACGTTTTTCTCCGTTGCGAACGCTTTTCTCAGACACATTTACCTCATTTCATTTACACTGCCATCATCCGAATTTCGACGGTCTTCCCAGGTAGTGGGAACCCCATAAAAGGCTCTTAAGGATGTCCTCGTCTGCAACCGCTAAAGCGTCTTCCACGCTGGTGCCTGTCTGTTTGCTAATTATTGCCATGGTGTCGATTCAAACCGGCGCCTCACTGGCCAAAAGCCTGTTCCCGCTGGTCGGCGCTGAAGGCATCACCACGCTGCGCCTGAGTATCGGCACGCTGATCCTGTTTATTATCTTCCGCCCATGGCGCATGCGTTTCGCCGCCGGCAGCCGTCTGCCACTATTTATCTACGGCCTGACGCTGGGCGCGATGAATTACCTGTTCTATCTTTCTTTGCGCACCCTGCCGCTGGGCATCGCCGTCGCCCTGGAATTCACCGGGCCACTGGCGGTCGCCATGTTCTCGTCACGCCGCCCGATTGACTTTCTATGGGTCGCATTGGCGATTGCCGGATTATGGTTCCTGTTGCCACTGGGTCATGACATGGGCAGTATCGATCCCGTGGGTGCGGCCTGTGCGTTGGGTGCCGGTGCCTGCTGGGCGGTCTATATTATCTGCGGGCAAAAAGCAGGTGGTGACCACGGCCCCGGCACCGTAGCGGTCGGTTCGCTGATCGCCGCCGTGGTGTTCTGCCCGATTGGTGCCTGGCAAACCGGCAGCGCGCTGCTGAACATCGACATCCTGCCCATTGCACTGGCAGTAGCCATTTTGTCTACGGCGCTACCCTATTCCCTGGAAATTATCGCACTGCCGAAAATTCCGGCGCGTACCTTCGGCACCCTAATGAGCCTGGAGCCGGCACTGGCGGCGCTGTCCGGCATGTTGTTCCTTAATGAACATCTGACAACGGTGCAATGGCTGGCACTGGCAGCGATCATCGCAGCCTCCATGGGCGCCACTCTGACCATCAGGCCAAAACCACAAATCGAAAAACTGTCCTGAAGATCGGCTTCGCCTGCATTTGCCAAAAGCGGAATGCAAGCGGGTTAACTGTTTTCACACTGGCAAACAGGCATACTTTTCCGCGCAATATCCCCCACGTTTTATGGAACCGAACCCGGCAGGGTTCAACACATGGAGAATTAAAGTGATCTATAACACTCTGTTTAACCCACGCTACGGCCGTGGGCTGTCACCGATACTGAATGAAACCCTCACCGCCCTTCGTCAATACGATCTGCCCGAGCTGGCACTGGGGCGGCATGAGATTGACGGTGAAAAGATTTTTATGGACGTGATGATGCTAACCACCGGACCGACGGAAACCCGGCGCGCAAAGCTGCATCAGGAATATGCCGAAATACATCTGTTGATCAGCGGCGAAGAACGTATTGATTACGGCATGCTGGGTGACTGGCAAAGCGAATTGCCCTATGACGAGGTCCGCGATCTGCAACTGTTGGACATCATCCGTCATCGCCAGACGCTGACGATGTTCCCCGGCATGTATGCCATATTTTTCCCTCATGAACCACATCAGGTCGGATGCCAGTTGAGTGCACCGATGCTGATCAAAAAAGCGGTGGTTAAAATGCATTACACCCTGTTGCAGTGACCGGCGAGCCGGTCGAGATGGCCGGTTTTCTCGCCGCTCTATTGATAACTGCAATGATGGGGTTTAAATTTTAAAAACAGATTCATCTGAATAAAATACAAGCAAACAGAGTGATAAATTGCGTTTTTAAATTATTAAACACGCAATAAATATAAAAAAATCAATAAAAACAAAATTTTAAATAAAAAAATTTACAAACGTTAAGCCACCCTTATTATTCCTCACTTTCAATTCGTTACTCCCTATTTATCCGATAGCCATTTTCGACCTAAAAAAATTCATATCATTACTATAATTACTCCCGTACCAAAATAGGGCTACGCCACAACAAGAGGAGATCTGATATGAGTACCGCTAAACTGGTGAAAACGAAATCTTCTGAACTGCTTTACACCCGCAATGACATGGACGAAAAAACCAAGCTGGACGCCATCAAGGCGCTGAACCGCCAGGTTATCCAGTTTATCGACCTGTCACTGATCACCAAACAGGCCCACTGGAACATGCGCGGCGCCAACTTTATTGCCGTTCATGAAATGCTGGACGGGTTCCGTACGGCCATCATCGATCATCAGGATACTTTTGCTGAACGCATCGTACAGTTGGGCGGCGTTGCCTTGGGCACCGTGCAGGTTGTGAACGACAAGACCCCGCTGAAAAGCTATCCGACCAATATCCACAGCGTGCAGGAACATCTGAAAGCGCTGGCCGATCGTTACGGTGCCGTGGCCAATGACATTCGCAAGGCCATCACTGAAGTGGCGGATGAAGATACCGCGGATATGTTCACCGCCGCATCCCGCGATCTGGACAAGTTCCTGTGGTTTATCGAGTCCAACATCGAATAAAACCGATAGTACCGATAAAAACGGCCCGCATCGCGGGACTCGGCAGGGCTGCGGGCTTTCGCCCGCGGCCTGCTTTTCTTTTTACGCAGCTTGAATTGCTCAAAAAACCGCCCATAGTAGATAAAACAGGCAATGGGCAGCATCACAAAAGTGAGGTGACTATGGCAAGCGGATGGGCGGCGGAAGGCGCCGTGCAGGATCAAATCGACTCCACCGTAGATGACGCCGTACAGCGTGCCAGACAGGCGCTGGGCCGGGGTGAAAGCGAACATTATTGCCAGGAATGCGGAGAAGAAATTCCTTTAGCCCGCCGGCAAGCGCTAAAAGGCGTGCGCTATTGTCTGGCCTGCCAAACCGGGCTGGATAAAAAACAGGCGGCGAGCAGCTTATATAACCGCCGCGGCAGCAAAGACAGCCAATTGCGTTGAGCTGATAGATGCCCGGCATCCGCCTAAACTGAACACTCCTGCACCAAATGCAACAGCCTCGCGGCACAAAAGTTAGATTTAGGTATCAGTATTGAAGCGAAATGGTTAACTATCGGTTGTTTCAGCGCCATTATTTGGTTAATGATAGACCCCTGCACCAACAGGCGACAATAAGCACCATTTTGGGGCCTCAATTTGGTGCAAAAAAATAATAATTCGATCTTCAAGCACAACATCACAGCATAACTCTTTGTTTTTATAGCAGTTGAAAACATGGCACGATTTTTTCATGGCACCAACTGCAATATAAAAAATGGGTAATCCGCAACCTGTACAGGAAATTCCTCTCATGAAGTCAATTTTTAAAGTCTCCCTGGCCGCCCTTTCGCTGGCCTTTGCCGTAAGCTCCCACGCAGCAGACAAACTGGTTGTCGCCACCGACACCGCATTCGTGCCTTTTGAGTTCAAACAAGGCGATAAATACGTTGGCTTCGATATTGACCTGTGGGCCGCCATCGCCAAAGAACTGAAACTGGATTACACCCTGAAGCCAATGGACTTCAGCGGCATCATTCCGGCACTGCAAACCAAAAATATCGATCTGGCGCTAGCCGGTATCACCATTACCGAAGAACGTAAAAAAGCCATCGAATTCTCCGACGGCTACTACAAAAGCGGCCTGCTGGTGATGGTGAATGCCAACGACAACAGCATCAAGGGCATTGACGATCTGAACGGTAAAGTGGTGGCAGTGAAGAGCGGCACCGGTTCCGTTGATTACGCCAAACAACACATCAAAACCAAAGACCTGCGTCAGTTCCCGAACATCGATAACGCCTACATGGAACTGGGCACCAAGCGCGCCGACGCAGTACTGCACGACACGCCAAACATCCTGTACTTCATCAAAACGGCCGGTGCAGGCAAATTCAAAACCGTCGGTGATTCTCTGGAAGCTCAGCAATACGGCATCGCCTTCCCGAAAGGCAGTGACGAGCTGCGCGTAAAGGTCAATGGCGCGCTGAAAACGCTGCGCGACAACGGCACCTATAACGAAATCTACAAAAAATGGTTCGGTACCGAACCTAAATAACGGATGAAGTCAGCCACTGATTCACTTGAGCACAGGGGTGGTGTCTTAGCCCCTGCGCTTTGTTGTATCTGATTCCCACCTTTGGGAACACCGGGAGAAAACACCATGCAGTTCGACTGGAGCGCCATCTGGCCCGCCATCCCCATCCTGTTAGAAGGCGCCAAAATGACCCTGTGGATTTCGGTCCTCGGTCTGATTGGCGGCCTGATCATTGGCCTGGTTGCCGGCTTTGCCCGTACCTACGGCGGTTGGATTGCCAACCACGTGGCTCTGGTATTCATTGAAGTTATCCGCGGTACGCCAATCGTGGTGCAGGTGATGTTTATCTACTTCGCCCTGCCGATGGCGTTCAGCGATTTACGCATCGATCCTTTCAGTGCGGCGGTAGTCACCATTATGATCAACTCCGGGGCCTATATTGCGGAAATTACCCGTGGTGCCGTGCTGTCGATTCATAGCGGCTTCCGCGAGGCCGGCCTGGCATTGGGCCTGTCACGCCGTGAGACCATCCGTTATGTCATTATGCCGCTGGCGCTGCGCCGCATGCTGCCGCCGCTGGGTAACCAGTGGATCATCAGCATTAAAGACACCTCGCTGTTTATCGTGATCGGCGTGGCGGAACTGACCCGTCAGGGCCAGGAGATTATTGCCGGTAACTTCCGCGCGCTGGAAATCTGGAGCGCCGTGGCAGTTATTTATCTGATTATTACCCTGGTGCTGAGCTTCGTGCTGCGTCGTCTGGAAAGAAGGATGAAAATCCTGTGATTGAATTTAAAAACGTCTCCAAGCACTTTGGGCAAACCCAGGTGCTGCATAACATCGACCTGAAAATTAACCAGGGTGAAGTGGTGGTGATTATCGGGCCTTCCGGCTCCGGCAAATCTACGCTGCTGCGCTGTATCAACAAGCTCGAAGAGATCACTAGCGGCGATCTGATCGTCGACGGTCTGAAAGCTAACGATCCCAAGGTTGACGATCGGGTGATCCGTCAAGAAGCCGGTATGGTGTTCCAACAGTTTTATCTGTTCCCACATCTGACCGCATTGGAAAACGTCGCCTTTGGCCCTATTCGCGTACGTGGGCTGAAAAAGTCGGATGCGGAAAAGCTGGCTCGTGACCTGCTGGCCAAAGTTGGCCTGGCGGAGCGTGCTCACCACTATCCTTCAGAGCTTTCTGGTGGCCAGCAGCAGCGCGTGGCTATTGCCCGCGCGTTGGCAGTGAAGCCGAAAATGATGCTGTTCGATGAGCCTACCTCGGCGCTTGACCCGGAACTGCGCCATGAAGTGCTGAAGGTAATGCAGGATCTGGCGGAAGAAGGTATGACCATGGTGATCGTCACCCACGAAGTCGGCTTTGCCGAAAAAGTGGCGTCACGGCTGATCTTTATTGATAAGGGACGGATTGCGGAAGATGGCAACCCTCACGAGTTGATCAACAACCCGCCAAGCCCACGTTTGAAAGAGTTCCTGCAGCACGTTTCCTGATTTATCCTGTTCAACGGCGGACGCACTCAGCGCCGCCGTTTCTATTTAGCACGCGTTCCCACTCCCCGCCTCGCATCATTTTCTACTTTATTTATTGTTTTTATTAACATTTTTCTTTAATCCGCCGATTTACAGAGCCCCAAAAGAGGCTAAATGCCCGCAACCGCATGCTCCCGGTTAGGTTCTCATCTGCGAGAACGCTGGTTTCCCTTGTTACTGCTGCTGCTCGCCTGCACAGTTTCCCCATTGGCGATGGCGCAATCCGCGCTGATCGGCCACCTAAGACAGGCAGCTTTCTTATGCTCCTGGCCCAGCCCCCCCGGCAGCAAAATGAGTTGAGAGAAAATGGCGCTAACCCTGGCCATCGGGATTAGCGCCTGCGGCCTCAGTGCAGCGCTTCTGGCTGCTTTACCGAGGCAAATGTCTGCATCAGTTTCACCACATCCTGCATGCCCACATTCACCTGATTGATCACCTCACCGGCGTCCTGCGTCAGGGCAACGCCACCGCCCGCTTGCTCCACGCAGACCGCCATTCCGGCAATCGCTGCCGCCACGCCCTGTTGAATCGCTTTGGTAATCCGTTCGATTTCCGTCGCCGCCAGGCGGGACTGCTCCGCCAGGGTGCGCACTTCGTTGGCGACCACGGCAAAACCGCGCCCGTGCTCCCCCGCATGGGCGGCCTCAATAGAAGCATTGATTGCCAGCAAATTGGTTTGCGAGGCAATTTTGCGGATCGCCTCCACCATGGTGCCAATTTGCTGTGACCCATTGCCCAATTCGCTGACCACGGCAGAAGTATCGCGCGCAGCCGTTTCCACCTGCTGCATGCCCGCCACCGCCTGCTGCACGATCGCCGCTCCTTGCGCAGCGGTTCTGTCGGTATCCAGAGAAAGGTGATGCGCGTTGCGAACCATCTCTTCCTCGTGCTGCTGCTGGATCATCAACCGGGTAATGTCCTGAGCGATTTTTACTACCTTCACCAACCGTCCTTCCTCGTCAAGGATCGGGTTATAGCTGGCCTCCAGCCAAACTCGATCACCGCGTCGGTTCACACGTTCGAAACGTCCGGTAATAAACTCGCCGCGTGCCAAACGCTGCCAGTGTTGGCGGTAATCGTCAGAGGCGGCAAATTCTGGCGTGCAGAGCACCGCATGCGACTGCCCGCACGCCTCCTCCAGCCGATAACCCATCAAATTCAACATATTGTCATTAGCGTCAAGGATCTTTCCCTGTGCGTTGAAAGTGATCATCGCCATGGATCGATTTAACGCTGCCAATAAACTCTGATGTTCCTGCGCCTGGGTAATGCGTTCGGTCACCACGCTGGCGATCTTGACGATCTCCATCACCCGCCCCTGCCTGTTCAATACCGGAGTGTAGGTCCCCTGTAGCCATACCACTTCCCCATCTTTGCGAATGCGCTTGATATTATCGGTAATCGATTTGCCCTGATTTAACCTATCCCAGTGCTGGCGGTAGGTCACACTCTGCGCATATTTCGGCTCGCAAAAAATACGGTGATGTTGGCCGACCACTTCCTGGCGTTGGAATCCCATAGTTTGCAGAAATAAATCATTGGCGCGCAGCACGGTGCCATCGGGCTTAAATACAATCATGACAATGGCATTTTCTATCGCGTTCAATTCCTCACGGCTGTGGGTATTTAACTGACTGAATCGTAACAGCATAGGGTAAAAATCCTTCTGGCAGATGATTTAGCGAACACATATTTTTATTTTTCTGCACGCCGCGCCCACACGCAGGCGCGCATCAACCAGAGAAACGGGCAGCCCTTATTCTCTAGACAGATAACGCTAACCGGGATAAATATATCAATTTAGCAAAGTGACTATTATTTTTT
Organism: Serratia sp. NA_112.1; assembly: GCF_052691715.1. Taxonomy (NCBI): domain Bacteria; kingdom Pseudomonadati; phylum Pseudomonadota; class Gammaproteobacteria; order Enterobacterales; family Yersiniaceae; genus Serratia; species Serratia sp. NA_112.1. The sequence continues at coordinate 583,367 of NZ_JBQZFO010000001.1, read as the reverse complement.
AAATAAATCAGAATTTTTATTAGTGATAACCATATTGAGAATAACGCAACTTGAAGAAATTGAAAGAAAAACGCAAAGTATTATTGGCACCGGTTAAATAACCGGCGCCAATGGACATTAATGCGACAACCAAAATTCAGGCGACCAATAATTCCTCCGTCGCTGCCGTAGCGGTGATCGTGACCTCCGGCGGGATATAGCGCAGCTCACTAAGCAGCATCTGGTGATCCTGGCCCAACAGCAAGATCACGCTGTCAGCAGCATCCAGCCGGTGATCGTCGTTATTGTCGATAATAATATAACTGCTGTTTTGATCAGCCAATACGCTGCTCACCCCCACCTTGGCGCTGAGAGCCCCCGGTTTGCCCAGATCCAGCAGTGCCGCCAGCAGTTGGCTGGCACTCCCCATCTGTTCATCCCCCAGCATACCAATCCGGGCTTCGATATTTTGGCCATCGCTGGTGCCGTAATCTGCTAATGAACGACCTCCGGCATCATGGGATAAGCGCACGCCAGACAAAACGTCAGTAATGCTGTCCTGTTGCAGTGAAAAACCCTTGAAGGTGACGCCGGAAGCCGCAGTACTTGATTGCAAGGTTACGCTATTGTGCCCAGCACCTGCGATTAACGTGGTATCTCCCGTGATGTTGAACTGGTCATTGCCGCCCCCACCTTTGACAAACAGTTGCTCACCCACCAGTCCCAATTCTGCCAATAACGGATCCAATTTGGCCTGGCTGCCACCACTAAGCGGCAGTAAGTCCAGCATCTGGATCAGCGTACCGTTTCCGCTGCCGCCATGGGCCGAATTCAGGGTGAACGCGTTACCGGCAAAGGCTGAAGCGTCAATCAACCCCACATTGTGGTATCCCTCCTCCAGCGTCAGGTTAAAGTTCGCTTGCCCCGAAAGTACAATGTCGTGCACCTGGTCATTGCTACCGGTCAACGTCAGTGCACTGCGCCCCCAACCCGCGGCATTGATGGCAATCAGCTCCAGCGGATTTTCACTGCCGTGAGAACCCAGCGCCAAAGACCCGGCGTTTCCGCTGCCGGAAAATAACAGATCGACGCGGTGAGTGGCATTCGCCAGAAAATCGATTTCGAGCCGGCTGTCGGCCTGATCGCCCACGCTGCTTATTTCAAGCCGTGCAGCATCCGCATTGGCGTTAATCACTTTGACGTTATCCGCCCGACCGGAAAGCAACAGCCCCCCGCTACCCAGATCGTTCGCAGCCCGATCCTGGACGACATAACCCCCCAGGATGCCCTCCACCGTCGCATGGCCATTTAGTACGCCGTAATCAAAAACATGCGCTTCAGTCAGCAGTTTTTCTGTCTTAATCCCACTCCAACCGATCTTATTCAGTGTCGCTTCAGCCTGGCCGATATAACCGGCCAGATCGAGTTGTTCAAAATGGTTGAAGTTGGCAGCGTTGCTGCTCACCGTGCTGACGCGCATTCCCCAGAGATCGAGTGTAGAAGTGAGTTTGACGATCAGATTAGCCGACAGGATGTCCATGCCCGCACCACCGTCGGCTAGCAGCGCCCAACCGACATGATTGGCCCCCCCGGTAGCATTCCCGGCCCATAACAGGCTGTCATTGCCCTCACTGAGATTAAAATTCCCGCTGGCGGCAGCCACATCGGCCAACGCCGTTAACTGTACCTGATCGCTACCGTAGGTACCGTCGAGAGTGACGTTGGCGTTATTGACGGTCACCGCCACGCCATATTTAACGTTCGGGTTATGGTGCAACTGAATGGCCGCAGCCCCCTCCCCATTGATAGTCAAATAGGAAAGCTGGGAGGCATAGCTCAGATCCACAGAGACATCCCTATCTGCATTGAGGAAAACCCGGAACAGGACAGCAGTTTCCGCATTGCTCAGCGAGTGCCCGACATGGGTGTTTACCGTCCCGTAAGCATTTCCACCCTCTTCGCTGGTGCCAAGCGAAGCCGTGGTTTTATAGGCCAGGCTTTGGCCAATCTCACGGGCAAACGCCCATTGCTCACTCTGAGTCACTCCGCCAGTGACGTCGTTAGTCAGCAGATCCTCAACGACCGCCTGCGTAATCAATCCCTTGTCGTCGCCCAATGCCCGATAATGCGCCAGTTGTTGCTCATCCGCGGCTCTGCCATGAACGGCCTGATACACGTATTGAATAAAAGCATCCCCCTGCAAATCACCGATCTGCCCCTGAAACTCGGGGGTTGCCAACAGGGCAGCGACCAACTCAGGATAACTCAGGGTGCCGGAGGCCAGGGTTTTGCTCCAGGTATCCAGTGAAGCGGCATCAATACTCCGTTCAGGAATAGCGCGAAACAGCGCTGCCACTTGTTCCAAATAAACCGTGGCAGGCAGCTCCCCCGATGGGTATTGATAGCCTGCATCATTGAAATGCTGCTGCGCAGCTTGATCTTCCGGTGCCACTTCGCCACGTAATTGCTCAATCATGGCAACCAGCAGATCGCCACGCGTCGCCCCTTCCGCCAGTCGATGTTGATAATCGGTCAGTTCAGCCGCCGTTGGCGGACGCTCGAAACCCTGTTCGAACAACTGCAAAATAAAGTCGCTGTCCGAAAGATTATTGATTGGCAACGTCTCTATTTTTTCCTGTGCCAGAACGCCCAGATCGCCCCCCTGATTAAGCTGGCGGCCATATGAATTGATTTCGTCAGCCAGCCAAGAGGCTTTCAGTAGGTAAAACATGGCTATCGCATCACCGGCCCCTCCGACAGCATCATCGGCAACGGACGGGAACAGCCCCTCGGCAATCCTTTGATCCAATGCGTCACGCTGCGCGAGGATAACCGGATCGTCCCCCAGATAATTGAAAAGGCTGATGACCACACTGGCGATCGCGCTATTGAAATGGCCCTGCATAAGCAGCTCGTTGATATAATCCGGATCGGGGTAGGCGTTATAAACCGAAAGGTACACTGAGGTGAGAATATCGTATTCGCTCTGGCCGTTCATCCAGTCGGCATCAGGCTGACTCATTAAAATACTGGCCATATAAGCCGGTGGCTGACTGCTGATATCAAACTGACTGTCGTAATAGTCAATTTCAGAAACCGTCGGCAGACGTCCAAAAATCCCGATGATCAGAGCGCCGACTTCTTGTTGAGTAGATAAAGGAATCATAATAACTCCCACTAATGTGTCGAATGAAAGATACGGCACATCAGTGCCGCAACCTGTCTCCTGCTGCAGGGAGAGAGAGACGATGCACACTGCTGGGATAGCTATTATTGGTATGGCTACAGTTAAGGAACCTTAATAGGATATGTCAAGAAAGGGCATTAAGCCTGAAGCCGGTATGGGAGTTGCCTCCCATACCGGCAAAAATCTGTGCAAACTCCGAAATTAGCGCCAGCGTTCTGCCGCCCAGGCGGCCTGCTGCTCGGCGTCATGGAATGTCCAGGCAACAAAACGGCTGATCTTTTGCCCCTGCGCCATCTCGATGGTGCGCACTTCCGCCACCCCGGCCAACTTCGCCGCGTGATAAATCGACGGCAAGGTGGTGTGTTTGGAAATCAGCGAGGTGAACCACAGACAGTTCTGCGCCTTGCTGACGCTTTCTTCGACCATTTTACGCACGAAGGCTTCTTCGCCGCCTTCACACCAAAGTTCGTTATTTTTGCCGCCAAAGTTCTGTACCGGCTTGTCGGCCACTTCACCCTTGCCCAGCTTGTGCAGTTTACGACGGGTGCTGGCCTGCGCTTCCTGCTCAGAGCCGTGGAATGGCGGGTTGCACAGCGTGGCGTCAAACTTCTCAGCCACACCGATGATGCCGTTAAAGATCAACTCCGGTTGTTTTTGCAGGCGCAGGCGCACGCTGTTTCTCAGCGTCGGGTTCATTTCGACGATCATTTTGGCCGAATTGAGCGATACCGGGTCAATCTCAGAACCGGTAAAACGCCAGCCGTATTCGCGCAAACCAACGATCGGATAAATGCAGTTGGCACCAACGCCCACATCGAGGATCGCCACGCCTTTGCCGCGCGGGATCTCACCGTCGTTGCTGCTCGCCAGCAGGTCGGCCAGATGGTGCAGGTAATCGGCGCGCCCCGGGATTGGCGGGCACAGGTAATCGGCGGGAATATCCCAGTGCTCGATACCATAGAAATGTTGCAGCAACGCACGGTTGAGCATTTTAACCGCCGCCGGATCGGCAAAATCTACCGAGATATCGCCCCAGGCGTTCGGCTTGACGAACGGCGCAAGCAAAGGGCAGCTGGCGATCAGCGCCGGAAAGTCATAGCGTGAGCGATGACGGTTACGCGGGTGCAGCCCGCTTTTCTGCTGCGGGAAGCTTTTCTTTTTTTCCACCGTGACGGGCTCTCTTAAAGGTATTTCTGGCGCTTAAGATACCATAAAGCGACGGCAAACTTGCAGGCGGTGGGAAACACGTCAAAATATTAGCTCTGTTTTCCTATCTCAGGCCACCTATGAGCAGTAAGTCCCGTTATTACTCTGAACCCGCCGCCGAACCTATTCTGCGTGCCGGTGGCCCGAGCGCCTACTACGGCATCTCGGAACAGCACCGTTTCGACATGACCCGCCCGGATGCGCAAAATCGCTGAGCGATCACGAGTTCGGATAAATAAACCGCCGATATAAATACTCGGCGGTTTTTTCAGCGGCTTCAGGCCAGGCGCGCGTTAATCGCTTCGGCGAAGTCACGGCACATCTTTTCATCGCCGTCGGCGTTATCCGCCAGCACCTGCTCACCATCCACCACGCGGATATGCGCCGCCAGATCGAAGTCTGCCGCCGGTTGCGGCCGAGCGGCAGCCGTGGCTATGGTCTGCTGTGCGTCTTGCCAGGCCTGCGCCACCGTCTGGTTACAAGCCCGCGCCAGATAGTCCGGGTTAAAGCCTTCGCCGGTCAGGCTGCGTAGTGTCTCATCATGGCTGACACCGTTACCCGGTAGCCAGTAGTGATGTGCCAGATCCGGGCCAATCGCCGGGTTATCGGTAAGATAACCGTCACGCTGCAGGAAGAAATGACGCGTCTGTTCGACCGCCATCAGCGCCAGCAGATACCCCTGATAGGAACAGGCCGACTCCAACGACAACAAATGCGGGATCGCCAGCGTCGGACGCGGGCTGCCACTGATGCCCAGAATTTTGTGCTCAACCTCGCGTGCCAGTGCAGTAATCGCCTCTGGTGTCAGCTGTTGCTCATCCCACTGATACAGCGCCCATTCAAAGTAAGGCACTAGCAGAATATGACGTTCGTTGAACGCACGCATCGGCTGGCGTGCCGCAATACTGGCCTCAATCAACGCGTCCGGCACCGGCTCACCGGCGGCGTTTTTCGCATAGCGTTTCAGCCAATCGGCGTCGTCCAACAGGCTGTCACAGAACATCGACTGGGTTTCCGCATAGGCCATTGAGGTCGGCGGGAACTCCTGCGAGAAACAGGGCGCGTTCTGGCAGATATTGGCAAAGTGCGCGGCATGGCCGCCCTCGTGGAACAGCGTATTCAGCCCATGAGCGCCACTGCCCACCTGATCCGGCTGTGCCAGACTGGTGAAGTTAATCCGCGCTGGCAGCCATTTCCCTTGCTGGATAAACGGCGGTACCGGGCCGTGCATAAAGCCGTTTTCATACTTGCCCTGCCGCACCAACAGATCGAGATCCATCTGCGCACCACGAAAACCGATGTGCAGTCGTTTGAAGCTGTTGATCCAACGCCCCAACGACTGGGCAAACGGGAAGTAAGGATCCAGTTGTCGGGTCACGTCACCGGCGCTGGCAAAACGGATGTTCCAGGGCTCCAGCGCCTGCTCGCCCTTTTGCGCCGCCAACTGCTGCAGGCTGCGTGAATTGGCTTCACGGGTTTGCTGTTCGAAGCGGTCCAGAATGGTGAACAACTGCTCCGGCGTCATGCGCTCGGTTTTGTTGACCTTGTAGTCGAAATAGTTGCGAAAACCCATCTGGCGTGCAAAGCGGTTACGCAGGCTAATCAGCTCCGGCAAACCGTTGTGCAACAGCCACTGCTCCAGCTCACGCAGCGCATTCTGCGAACTGCGGCGGTAGTCTTCATTTTCATTGGTGGCCTGGTTGGTCAGCAGCTCACCGAGCGAGGCGTTCACCCGCTGCCCGGCGGCATTCAGATGGCTGACCGGGTTGGCCTTGCGCCGGGTATACAGGTCCGCCTCGGCACTGATTATCTGATCCAGCAGCGTCTGGGCCTCGGCATCTTCAATGGCGTTACAGTCAAAGAAACGCAGCCAGCCGTTCAACCCATGTTGCAGCGCGTCGCGCTGTGCGTCCTGCGGCAGAACTTCCAGCCCAGCCAACAACTGACGAATTTCCGCCAATCGGCGCGGTTCTGCGATAAAGCGTTTATAGGCGCTTTCCGCCGCCGAAAAACGGGCGGAAACATCGTCGCCACCGGTACCCATGTAGTTGTGCCAGAACAGATCTTCTTTGGTGCGGTGAACCTCAAGGTAGTCCTGATTCAATTGATTGAAGTAATCGAGAGCCTGTTGCATAACCATCCTTTCAGCCGAATAGCGAAGTGTTCCAGTATAGCCAAGGGATTTACGCGCTGCGTAAACGTTCCAGTCCCTGTTCCAGGGTCTCTACCTCTCCAGCGGCCAGCAGGCAGCAGGCAATTTGCCGTTGGAGCGCCAGCGGGATCGCCACCTCACCCGCCAGGCAACCTTCGGTCCAGCGTGCGGTGGTCTCGGCATCTTTTGCCGCCGGCAGCTCGGGAATTTCATCCTGCGCCGGTCGTTCCAGCAGCACCTGCTGCTCGCCGTTAACCATGTAATGGATTTGAGGGCATCGCTGCGGGTTGGCATAGGCCTCGCCTTCGGTACCGTGCATCAGTAACCCGCGAGCGCCGATTTGGCGGAAAAACGAGGCCACACGACCGACATATTCCGGGTGCGACACGCTAGCAATACGCAGTACATCCTGCTCGGCAAACGGCGTTGCCAGTTTGGCCAGGGTATGGGCGCTGTTACGCACCCCCATGCGCCAGCGCAGGCCAAGTTGACGCTCCAGTGGGGCAGACAAGGTGGAAACCGGGATAAACACCACATCTCCCGCATCCAGACGCTGCTGAGCATGAGCAGCATCTTGCGACCAGGGCAGGCCCAACGCCTGGAAGGTTTCGGCGCTGGTGACGCGGGTGCTGTCATCGAGCACGCCATGTACCACCACTGGCAAACCGACGCGTTGGAGCAACAGCGCCAGCAGCGGCGTCAGGTTCGCCTGTTTGCGCGCACCGTTATAGCTCGGCAACACCACCGGCATCGGTCGCCCAGACGGTGCCTGCAGGCGGATCACCTGCTGTTGCATCGCCTGATAAAAGCCGATCATTTCCTCTTCGGCTTCGCCCTTAATACGCATGGCAATCAGGATGCCGCCCAGTTCCAATTCGCCAACTTCATCGGTCAGCATCTTTTGATAGAGCTGAAAGGCGGTTTCCCGATCCAGATCGCGCGCATGGTTCTTGCCACGGCCGATCTCTTTAATAATTTTGGTGTAATCCATGCTCTGCTTTCCCCTGATTCAGTCTGGAGTCAGCATACCTTATCCACGCCGCCGCTCAACCTCATCTGCCAGTTGTTGCTGGTCGACATCACCGACACGCAGCGCGGTGATCACCCCCTCAACATCTTCGGCGTTGCGGTTCTGGCTCATCTTCCATTTGCCTTCACGGTGAGTCACGACGATCTCGATTCCGACAATGCCCCTGATCTGCGCAGCGATATAATTGGCCGGAGCATCGTCGATATGCCAGGGTTCCGGCTGGCGGCCTTCCTGCAACGCTGTCAACCCGTCCAGCTGTTGTCGCAACCAGCCCGCGTCCTCCGTTACCCGCGGCACACCGCGCAGTTGCACCACGCTGTAATTCCAGCTAGGTACCGCTTTGCCGGTTTGACGCTTGGTTTCATACCAGCCCGGCGAGATATAGCCCTCCCGCCCCTGAAACACCACCAGGCACTCCTGCACGGTCTGCAGCAAGGACCAATGGGGGTTGGCGCGGGACAGGTGCGCCCGCAACACAATGTTGCCCTGCTGGTCGACATCAATCAAAAACGGCAGCGGATCCGCTACCAGTCCCTGTTCACCGTGGCTGATTAACATGCCCAGCGGGTGGGCACGTACCAGAGCAATTTGACTTTCCAGGCGGTCATCGCGAAATGAGGCGGGTTGGTACATGGCGTTAAGCGTCCTTCAGCGTTATCGGATAAGATGAATATCAATAACACCCGCCACAGCTTTACTAAAGATCCACTTTGCGCTGTTGTTGGATGATCCACCTCAGCAGCACCAGTGCAACGGCCATCCCCCCGCCTGTTGTTCTTTTGCCAATCCGAGAACCAGATTAAGCAGCGGCGTCATACTCAGTGCCTGACCAAAGCCCAGGATTACCAGCCCCGGCAACAGCCACATTGGCTGAAGCAACGCCGTGCTCCACAGCACCTGCGCCACCAGCAATGCCATCCCGGTGGCATAAATCACCACGCCAAGCGCCAGCACGCCATTTCCCCAGCGCTGTACCAGCGTCGGTGCCAACAACGAGGCCAGCATAAAAGCCACGCTGGCGGGAGCAAACAGGCTACCGGCCTGAAACGGCGTCAGGCCAATGCCCGCCAGCAACAGCAGGACAAAACACAGAAAGAACGAAGAGGCGGTCGAGTAAATCACCAGCACCACCGCCACGCCCAGGGAAAAGCTCCCCTGCCGCAACAACGCCGGATCGAGTACCACGTCACCTCCACGCTGCGCCAACCGTCTTTCCCAGCGGATAAAGACCCACAGCACCGCTATACTCAGCGCCAACGTAGGCAACACCCACCAGGGCCAGCCACGCGACGGTCCTTCCAGCAGCAGAACCAGCAGCAACGGGTGCAGGCACTGGAACAAGTGTCGCCGCAGTTCCGCCAACTGTGGCAGCAGCATGATATTCATGGTCGTTGCCAGGGGCAGCGTACTTTCAAGGTGCCGGGGGTCGGCCAGGTGACTTTTGAACATGCGTCGTTCATTGTCGATGAGGAGAATCATTTACGCCTGGTGATGTACAGCGCGCTGGCACAAGGCCCGGCCAGCGCGGCGTTTGAAGCGTTGTTACAGTCGTGAAGCTATTTACGGCTGTCAAAAATCAGCTTGCAGGCCAGCCCGGCAAACACACCACTCAGCAGGTAATTCGGCCAACGCGCACTGAAGCGACGGCCGACAAAACGGCTTTTCATACTGCTGACCGCCATAATCACCCCGCCGTTAATCAGCAGTCCCACCAGATTCAGCACCGTCGCCAGTAACAGCATCTGCACCACCAACGAACCGGCCTGCGGATCGATAAACTGCGGGAACAATGCCAGAACGAACAGCGCCATTTTGGGATTGAGGATATTGGTAAACAACCCCTGCCGAAAAATCCGCATGACAGGTACCGCCGCTAACCCGGAGGAAGCCTGCAAACTGCTGCCGGTTCGTAGCGTCTTCCAGGCCAGATACAGCAAATAGGCCGCCCCTAATATACGCACCCCGTCATAGGCCAGCGGCACCGCGACGAACAGTTGTGACAAACCTAACGCTGCCGCCAAAGCGTGGCAATAGGTGCCGAGCTGGATCCCTGCCAGCGACGCGAAACCCGCGCGACGCCCCTGACTGACACTGCGCGAAGCAATCAGCAGCATATCCGGACCGGGGGTAACCGTCAGCGCCAGACAGGCACCGGAAAACAACAAAAGTGTGGAAGCATCAACCATAAATCACCTGGTACCGCGTAGCGGGAAACAGGCTTTATCATAGCTCTGCCGCAGCCGTTTGCCAGCACTATCACTGTTCAGGTGCCTGCTTGCCGCCTGGCGCAGCCGTTAGCCGCACGCGGCCCTCACCCAGCAGGTTCATGCCTGCGGCTGCCAGCAGGATGAGGGCTGCACCGGCAAACTGCAGCGCCACCAACCGATGCCCAAACGCCAACCGGTCCACCAGCATGGCGGCAATCGGATAAATAAACGACAGCGAGCCGATCAGGTTGGTCGGCAACTTTTGGATCGCGCCATACAACAACACGTACATGAAGCCGGTGTGCAATACCCCGAGGGTCAGCAGTATGCCCCATTGCCCCGCATTGGTCGGTGCATGGAAATCCACCAGCGGCAGCAGCATCACTACGCCGACGGTCACTTGAATCAACGCAATCAGATGCGGCGGCGTTCCTTTTAGTCGTTTGGCGGCCAGCGCCATCAGGGCATAGAAAAACGCCGCCCCTAACGCCAGCAGAATACCGATCAGGTAGTTGTTCTGTCCGCCCGCCTGCTTCGGCTGCGCCAACACCACCAGCATCATGCCGATAAACGCCAGCACCAGCCATAACAGCTTGCGGGCAGTCAGCTTCTCACCCAGAAACAACGCCCCCAGCGCCACCAGCATAAAGGGTTGGGTGTTGTAGACCGCCGTAGCGATGGAGATCGACGCATAGGAATAAGCGGCAAACAGCAACAGCCAGTTGACCACCAGTGCAATACCGCCGGCAATTGCCACCAACAGTGTGGTGCGGGTTAAACTGCCACGCCGTAATTGGCCCAGCGCCCCACAAATTGCCAGCAATACCAGCGCCCCCACCGCACAGCGCCAGAACACCACGTTCACTACCGATTGGCCGGACATCAGCACAAACCAACCAATGGTGCCGGAAATCAGCATCGCGGCAATCATCTCCAGCGAGCCGCGTTTTATCTCTGTATTCATGGTTGTTTCCTCAGAATAACTCAATACGCTTAGCTTGCGACTTTCTCGCGCCGGTTTCCATGGCATAAAAAAGGCAAAAATGCTTAACTACCTTTTTATTAAAGGAGTAAAGCTTAATTAACCTAATGGAGATTTTATGGATGATATCGATCGCCAAATCCTGACCCTGCTGGCCGAGGACGCACGAGTGTCATTGAAAACGCTCAGTGCCAGAGCCGGGTTGTCTTCACCCAGTACTTCAGAACGCCTGCGGCGGCTGGAAGAAAATGGCGTGATCCAGGGTTACACTCTGAACGTCAATTTACAGGCGTTGGGCTACGCTTTTCAGTCGCTGGTGCGCATCAAGCCGCTGCCAGGCATGCTCAAGAAGGTCGAACAGCTGATCCAGGATATCCCGGAGGTGATTGAGTGTGACAAGGTGACCGGCGAGGACTGTTTTATCGTGCGGCTGGTGGCGCACTCGATGGAGCAACTCGACCAGATCCTCGATCGGCTGGCCGAGCGCGCGCAGAGCAACACTTCCATCGTCAAAACTACGCCGGTGAAGCGCCGCCTGCCCCCGCTGCTTTGATTAACGCGTACGCCGGCGGGCGAATGGGTTCTTGCGCTTTTTGTCTTTTTTCTCCGCCGCAGCGGCAGACTTGACCGCAGCCAGGTGCGCCTTGTCGGCTTCCGGCACTTCCCGCTGTTCAATAGGAAATACCGGTAGTGACGCCAGCAAGCGCGAACCATAGCTTTTGGTCAGCAGGCGACGATCGTAAATCACGATCTCGCCGTGGCATTCATTACTGCGGATCAGTCGCCCCACTTGCTGGATCAAATTGAACGAAGCGCTCGGCAGGCTTTGTACCTCAAACGGATAACGCTTCAGCGATTTAAGCCATTCACCCTCGGTCAGGATCACCGGGCTGTCGATCGGCGGGAAGGCGATTTTGTGAATATGGACCTGCGTCAGCAGCTCACCTTTCAGATCCAGCCCTTCGGCAAACGACTGCAAGCCGATTAACACGCTAGCCGTGCCCTTTTCGATCCGTTTACGGTGTTCTTCCACCAGCCGATAGCGCGGCTGATCGCCCTGTACCAGCAGCATCAGGCGCAGGTCGGTCACATAGCTAAGGAAGGTCTGCATCGCCCGGTGGCTGCTGAACAGAATCAGCATTCCCTTGTGCTTGCCAGTGGCCTGCTCGGCACGGAAAAAGCGCGCCATCTCTTCCAAATGTTCAGCTTCATTGGCCATCGCCGGCTCAAAGCGCATATTCGGAATAACAATTTTGCCCTGTTCCACATGATTGAAGGGTGAAGACAGGGTTTCAAAGCGATCGCCGGCCGTTTCACTCAACCCACTCATTTCCTGCAGGCGTGCAAAGCTGTTCAGCGAACGCAGCGTCGCCGAGGTGATCACCACGTGCGGCACCTTGCGCCACAGCAGTTTTTCCAGCTGATCGCTGACGCGAATGCCCACACAGTGCAGGTACAGGTGGGTCACGTTATCGCGCAGATCCCGCGTGACCCATTTGGAGATCGGTGCATTGGAAGATTTATCCAGCGCGGCCAGCCGCCACAGCTTGCTCATCGCCTCCAGATAGCCCAGGGTACGGCTCATCTGAATGATGGAACGGTGCAGCCGCACAATGTCGTGCTTGCCGGTCTGTTCGCTGAGGTCATTGACGATAAACTCCGCCACCCCACGCAAGGCGTCGGTCAGCTTGAATAATCGTGCGCAGGTTTCTACCATCTCCGACGGCAGTTCCCCCATTTCAAATCGATGTTCGGCGATGACCGTATCGGTCGGCAGATAGGCGCTGACCTGATGCTCGAAGATTTGGATCAGTTCGCGCAGTTCTTCGCAGTGGTTCTTCAAACGTTCGCCATTCGCCAACCCCGGCGGACTTTTCGGCCGGTATTGCGTCATGCACTGCTCAACCTGGCGCACGATCATGTCCAACTGCAAATTGGTCGACAAGGCGGTGATTTCGCCTTCTATCTCCAGCGCGTCACGCGCGACTTCCGGCAGATGATGTCCTTCGTCCAGCACCAGCAACAACTCTTTCGGGTTCGGCAACACCGACTCGGTTTCCAGCGCCGCCATCACCAACGCATGGTTAGCCACCACCACGTCGGCGGTTTCAATCTCTTTACGGGCGATATAAAACGGGCATTCACGAATGTAATGGCAGTTACGGCCCAGGCAGTTGGCTTTATCGGTGCTCAGCTTGATCCACAGCGGATCGTCAATCGACAGTTGATAATGGTCGCGCAGCCCGTCCCACTCATGGCGGCCAAGCGCCTTGCTCAGCTTTTGGCACAGCGCCTGTTCTTCACCGCTAGAAGGTGCCAGTTCGTCGCCCAGAAACAGCATCAGGTCACCCTGCTCGCTGACGTCAGTGCAGAGCGCCGCCAGGTTACGCGGACAAACATAGCGCCCGCGGCCAAAAGCACCGGTAAATTTCAGATCGGGAATGAGCTTCTTCAGCAGGGGTAAATCTTTGCTGTAGATCTGATCCTGCAGCGCCACGTTGGCGGTGCTGACCACCAACGGCTTGCTTTCGGCGCGGCCAACGGCGATCCCCGGGATCAGGTACGACAAGGTTTTCCCCACGCCGGTCGGTGCCTCAATCGCCAGGTGGCGTGGGTAATCACCGGCCAGCGTTTTTGCCACTTCGGCGATCATCTGCCGTTGCGGTGCACGGGAAATAAAATCCGGTATTTGCTGCTGCAGGGCTTTGTACCACTGGCCAATCTGATCTTTAACTGCGGGGGAGAGCGCCATTCAACTCTATATCTCTACGAAATGATGGCGCTATTGTCCCACAGACCGTCGGCCGCGTCAGCCTGGCCTTCGATCATTGAGGCGCGACCCGCACTGAACGACCACTCGTCCAACTGAGTTGTGGTAATCACCACCATCACATCTTGCGGCCGCAACCGCAGATTTTCCGTCAGCAGCTCCGCCAACCGCTGATAAAAACGCTGTTTGGTCAGGGTATCGCGCGGACGACCAGCGGTAATGTAAAACAGCACAAAATCCGCCGAACGCGGGCCGCCCAGATAGTCACGATCGTAAATCAGCTCTCCCGGGCGATATTGATCGATGGCCTGGAATTTATCGGCCGGCGGTACGCTGAAGGTTTCTACCAGCGCCTGATGCAGGCTGTCTGACAGGGTTTTCAGATATTGCGCAGATTTCCCCTGATGCAAAGCAATGCGGCTAAATGGCATGAGGCTACTCCTGTTTCAGTTCGCGCAAGCGCGTTACGGCACAAGCGGCCGCAGGCCAGCCGGCATAGAACGCCAGATGAGTGATCAACTCGGCAAGCTGTTCGACGTTCACGCCATTGCGCTGGGCCAGTTGCAGATGAAACGGCAATTGCTCCACGCGGTTAAGCGCTACCAGCGCTGCCACGGTGATCAGGCTGCGCTCACGCGGGGTGAGTATCGGCCGCTGCCAGACGTCGTCAAATAATACGCTGTCACTGAGCTGCGCCAGTTTGGGGGCTATGTCGCCGAACGCCTGCTGGCCGGCCTGTTGGGAAGGTTGCATCATTTTTTCCTGTCGATTTACCGATAGCCCCACGCTACCCGCAAACACAGCAGGCGAAAATCGGGATTTTTAACACTAAAGATTCAGAAAAACAGGATGGTTAGCTCCAGAGGACGGCGCTCGAGGCGACGCTATGTATAAATCTCACGCATGATTTCTCACAATACCCGGAGGTGTATCGATGACAGCCGACAGCCATCCAGAGAAGAAATTCACTCTTTCCGCAACTTTTTTAATCGTTCAACATGGAAATGAATATTTTGTCATAAATAGATCACATAACTGCGGTAAAAAACCTGCGCTGCAAACAAAACGGGCGGCACAGTGAAACTGATGATAAGCGTCTTTCAATCGAATAAAGCAGGGTAAATCATGAAACCTAATCTTCTGGCCGTTATTATTCCGGCACTTTTAATTGCGCAGACAGCACAGGCAGCAGAAATCTACAATAAAGACGGCAACAAACTTGATTTTTATGGCCGTGTAAAAGCACTGCACTATTTCTCTGACGATGCCGGTAATGATGGCGATAAAACCTATGTGCGTATCGGTTTTAAAGGCGCTACACAAATTAACGATATGCTGACTGGCTATGGCCAGTGGGAATATCAGATTGCTGCCAACCATGCTGAGGCTGACGGCACCAAAGATACCAAAACCCGTTTGGGCTTTGCTGGTCTGAAATATAAAGACATCGGTTCATTCGACTACGGCCGCAACTACGGCATTATCTATGACGTCGGCGCCTGGACGGATATGTTGCCTGAGTTTGGTGATGATGCCTACGTCAAAACCGACAACTTTATGAACGGCCGTACCAACGGCGTGGCAACCTACCGTAACAACGACTTCTTCGGTCTGGTTGATGGCCTGAAGTTCGCTGTACAGTACCAGGGTAAAAACGAAAACGACGGCCGCTCTGGCAGCAAAGCGAACGGCGACGGTTGGGGCCTGTCTTCCAGCTATGAAATCATCGACGGCCTGAGCGTCGGTGCTGCTTACGCTTCTTCCAACCGTACTGCCGGCCAAAAAGCAGGCACCTTCGGTAAGGGCGATAAAGCGGATATCTGGGCTGGCGGCCTGAAATACGACAACAAAGAAGTTTATCTGGCAGCGACCTACTCGCAAAGCCGTAATATCGCGCCTATTTCCGGTACCGCGACTATTAATAATAGCTCTACCTCTGTTAGCGGCTTTGCCAATAAAGCAGAAGGCTTGGAATTGGTTGCGCAATACCAGTTCGACTTCGGCCTGCGTCCATCGCTGGGTTATGTTCAACAGAAAGGTAAAGATATTGAAGGCATCGGCGACGCCGACCTGGTGAAATATATCGATATCGGTACTTACTACTATTTCAACAAGAACATGTCGACCTATGTTGATTATAAAATCAACCAACTCGACAGCAACAATAAGTTGGGTCTGAAAGATGACAACGTCATCGCCGTCGCCCTGACCTACCAGTTCTGATGTGATGAAATAACCACCACTGCAAACCTTAGCTTCACTTGATATCCAGAGTTACTTCGCCGGGCGGCAACGCCCGGTTTTTTCGTTTGGCGCTCTGGCAACCCTTCGTCTCTCATCGCCGCATCTGGACACTTGCCTTACAAAACAAACGGGTCTACATGTATATGTTGCGCAAATCAACCTAGATGACCTATGCCAAACACTTCCCCATTCGAATACCACTCAGCGTTACGCTACAGCAGTGACCAACTGGCGCAGATCCTTTGCCACTGTTTTGAAAACTACATTGTGCGCTTCGTCATTGACGGTGACACCTTCGCCCGTCGCTTCGGTGCCGAAGACCTCAGCCTGAATGACAGCATTATCGTCACGCATCAGCAGCAACCGGTAGCACTGGCGCTGATTAGCCGCCGTGGTTTGCACAGCCGGGTAGCAGCGCTGTCGATCCGGCCGGAAATGCGCGGCCAAGGATTGGGTAAAGCCCTAATGCAGCGAATTGTCGCCGATGCGCGTGAGCGCGGCGATCGCCAACTGTCGCTGGAGGTGATTGAAGGCAATGACCCCGCCATTGCACTGTATCATCAGGCTGGGCTGCGCATCGTGGCTACTCTGACCGGCCATCAGGCAGGTGAGCAAACGGCTGGCGACATTGTGCCATTGCTGGAAATTGATCCGCTGTTCGTTTCCCACCGCCTGATTGCCGAAGGGGCCACCAGCCAGCCCTGGCTGATCGCCCCGGAAACGCTGTTCAAGCTGCCCGGCAAACCCTATGCCTTTGCCCTTGAACAGCACCAGGCCTACGCGGTGGTGCAGGTCGGCGCGGATAAGTGCTTTTTACGTATGATTTACGTGCCACCACAACACCGTAACCAGGGCCATGCCCGGGCGATGTTGACCGCGCTGCAGGCAAAGTTTTCACCGTTACCGCTAGTGGCCAACGTCTACGTTCCCGAAGTGGCCGCCCCCTTCTTTGCCCGGCTCGGCTGGCAGCAGGACGCGATGCGCCAGTTCGAGATGACGATAAGCCTGTAAATCTACAATAACAACCAGAGAGCGCTCCCTTCTGGGCCAAATGGTCGCAGGCAGAGCAAGCCGGTGCGGTACCGGGTGCCGTGCAATTTGCCCGTTACGTCAACAGCCATCAGGGCACCATGTTCTACGTTTCCAACCGCAAGCAGTCTGAATACGCCGCCACGGTAGCCAATATGCAGAAACTGGGCTTTACCGGCATGTCGGAAAAAACCGTACTGCTCAGCGGTGACACCTCCAACAAACAGCCCCGCTTCGACGCCATCAAAAACGCGGGCTACGATATTGTAGTGTACGCCGGTGACAACTTGAACGACTTCGGTGCCGCGACCTACCACAAGGATAATGCACAGCGCCGCGCGTTTGTCGTCGACAACCAAAGCAAGTTCGGCATCCAATACATCGTGCTGCCGAACCCGCTGTACGGCGACGGGGAAAATTAAAGTAATTTATACATATAACTGGTGGCATCCAGCGCACTGCCGTTGCTGGCGAGGGCGTATTGCGGAATGCTGCCCGCCAGTTGAAAACCCAACAGGCGATACATGCCCTCCGCCGTATCGCCTGTCAGGGTATCGAGCACCAATAAATGCCGATGCTGCTCAAGTGCGCTGTGTTGTACCTGCAGCATCAGGCTACGGGCAATACCCCGGCGGCGAGCGTCCGGGTGCACCATCAGTTTTACCACCTCGGCCCGGTGGCGGCCGTTATCCGGCATCGCGAGCAACAACTGTACCGTGCCCACCACGCGCCCGGCATCATATGCCACCAGCAACAACCTTTCCCCACGCTCAATCGCCGGTAACAAGCCACGCCAGAACGCCTGCGCCTGCTCCAGAGTGAACGGCATAACAAAACCAATACTCGCGCCCTGGGCGACGCTGGCTTGCAACATTTCGGCCAGTTCCGGGATCGCGTTTTTTGCCGCTTCGGCATTCAGTTGCTGTATCTCAATCATGATTACGGCCTGCTGATAACAAGGGTGTAGTGGGCTGGCTCAGGGCCGGGGGCATAAAATTTTGAAGCACCGAACAGCCGATAACGCAGGCAGTCACCCGGCTCAAGCTGGAAGGTGCGCCCTTCCAGCGTCAGTTCGAGCCGCCCTGCCAGCAGCCACAGATGGTGCTCAAGCGCATGCACCGAAGGCGCGTCATAGGCAACCACCGCCCCGGCTTCCAGTGTGCATTCAATAAATTCGGCCTTATACAGGGCGGCAGGCGGTGATACCGAACGACGATGAAAACCGCTGGCGCGATCAACCCACACCGTCTGCTGTTCACGATGCAGCAATTCCGGCGGCTCGTCCTCGACCTCACTGAGCAACCGCGACATGGTTAGCCCATAGGCCGAGCACAGTTTGTTTAGCAATGAAGCGGTCGGGCTGGTTTCAGCGCGTTCGACCCGCGACAACGTCGCCCGGCTGATGCCGGTTTGCTGCGCCAATTCATCCAGCGACCAGCCCTGCTGCTGACGTAAATCAGACAGTCGCTGCGCCAGCCTTAGATCGGCGCTTTCCAATCCGTTATCCATCATTGATTCTCCGATACGAAAAATCCCATATAAGAGAAATAATCTCAAATACGGGATTCGTCAATCGGTTTTTTAACTGGCGCTACAACTTGATGAAAAGCCTTTTGCTACTAGGACGACAGAGCCGACGAGTCTGGTACCCGCTTGTCGCTGTCAGCAACCGGCGGTGCAATTGCCGCGCAGCGCCAGGCGCTGAACACCGCCAGCAGCGGCGCCAATGCAAACAGCAGGAACAGCCAGCGCGCCGCAGAGGCCGCTCCCGCCGAACCACCCGGCACATTCAGCCCGGCCAGGTTGGCAATCATCCCGGCCAGTGCGGCACCAAAGGCGGTCGCAAACAGTTGCACCGTAGTGATCGATGCCCCGGCAATATCCTTATCGGCCTCAGGCGAAACCTGCAGAATACGCGTCAACAGATGCGGCCAACCAAAACCAATACCAAAGCCTACCAGCGTCAGGGCAATCACAATCGGCGTCAGCCCGGCCCAATGGCCGCCGGAAGGTATCGGCATCAACAGGCCCAATGCCAGCAGCCCCACCAACACCAACAGCGGCCCGCTGACAATGGCCCGGCGGATGCCCGTACTACGCCAGCCGGAACTGAGGATTTCCGATAACGTCCACCCCGCCGCCATGGTGGCTGCGATATAACCCGAAATCAGCGGGGACTGGCCGTGCAGCGTTTGCAGGAAATAAGGCACGAAGATTTCACTGGTCATACCCACCACCAGCAGAGAGACGGTGACATACAACGAGGCCAGCGGCGAACCGCGACGCAAAGCCCCTTTCGGCAACAGACGGGCACGGGAGTGCGCTTCACGCTGTATCAGCCAGACCATCATCAGCGTGGCCAACGCAATGCCGCCAAGATTGACCCACGCGCTGTCTGCCAGGCTGCCGGCGGACACCACCAGTACCGCTGTCGCCAACAACAACAGCTGAGCCAACGGCAGCGGTGCCGCCTGTTGCTGCGGTTTGCCTTTTGGCAGGATCAGGAAGGTAAACCCGGCGTACAGCACCATCACCGGCAACAGGATGCCAAAGGCCCAGCGCCAGGCATTCAGTTCGGCAAAAATGCCGCCCACCGCCGGCCCCACCAGGGTCGCGATGCCCCACATCGCCGAAATCAACGCCATCGCCCGCGGCCAGAGCTTTTGCTCAAAGACCAGATTGATCATGGCGTACGAAAGCGCGAAAATCAGCCCGCCGCCGAAGCCCTGCACGGTTCGGCCAATCAGCATCACCGGCATTGACGGCGCCAACGCGCACAGCATCGCCCCGGCAATAAAGAACAGTGACGCCACCATGTAGGCACTGCGAGCCCCGTAACCACTGAGTAAACGAGCCGATAATGCCGAACCCAGGATCGACGCCACCACAAACAGCGTAGTATTCCAGGCATACAGACTCAGACCGCCAATATCCTGCACCACCGAGGGCAGAATGGTGGTGGCGACCAGAATATTGATGGCATGCAGCGCTACGCCGAGTGAGAGCGCGATCGCACTGGCACCATTTTTACCGGAAAAGAGATCGGCCCAGCGGCTATCATCGTTGGTTATCACAGTTGTCGTCCTGTTTTCAGAGGAATGGCATTGAGTTAATTGTGAGACTGCGTTAGATTTAACAAGAATTATCTTGGAATAAGGGTAGGGCGAGGCGGAGAAATATGTCAATAATAAACTTGGAAAATAGCGGTAGTCCCGCACAATCGGTCAGTGACCGTTTGCTGACACTTTTAAAAACCCGCGGCCCACAGCAAGCTTCTGATGCAGGCAAAGTCCTTGGTACCACCGGTGAAGCCGCACGCCAGCAGTTCGTCAAACTGGCAAAAGATGGGTTGGTTGAAGCGGTGGCGAAAACTCGCGGTGTCGGCCGACCGGTGCAGCTATGGCACCTGACTGCCGCAGGCAATGCACGCTTTCCGGATACCCATTCCGAACTGACAGTGCAACTGCTGCGCACCGTGCGCGACAAGCTGGGCGAACAGGCAATCGAGTTGTTGATCGACACCCGCGAGCAGGAAACGCGCATTAACTACAAACAGGCAATGATCGGCGCCACGGATTTGCAGGAACGCGTAGCGCGCCTGACGGCGATCCGTTGTCGCGAAGGTTACATGGCCGAATCACGCCTACAGGAAGACGGCTCTTTTCTGCTGGTAGAAAACCACTGCCCTATTTGCGCCGCCGCCGCCGTTTGCCAGGGATTCTGCCGCGCAGAATTGAGCGTTTTCACCGAGGTATTACAGGCGCAGGTTGAACGTTCCGAACATATCCTGGCCGGTGCACGCCGCTGCGCCTACCGCATTTCATTGCTGTAACCGACACCCGGCGTAAGGCAGCCCACAGGCTGGCTTTCCGATGAATAACCACCGGAAAGCCAGCCCATTGCACGCTTAAAAAAGTAGTGAAAAGCGTTGCTTATCCTCTGCCCGATCGGGTTTACTGAGTCCTCTAATAATAACCTTCTCTACAGAATTAAAATCCATGCTGAGCCAAAGTAGCCGTAATGTCCTGCCGTTAATCGGGGCGCTGTTCACGTTATATATTGTCTGGGGTTCGACCTATTTCGTTATTCGTCTGGGTGTGGAAAGCTGGCCGCCATTGATGATGGCCGGTATCCGCTTCCTGGTCGCCGGTATTGTGCTGTTTGGCTTTTTAGCGCTGCGCGGCCATGCATTACCGACGGCAAAGCAGTGGCTGGCCGCCGGAACCATTGGCATTTTGCTGCTGGCGGTGGGCAACGGCCTGGTGACGGTGGCAGAACATCAGCATGTACCTTCCGGCATTGCCGCCGTAATGGTAGCGACAGTGCCGCTGTTCACCCTGTGCTTCAGCCTGCTGTGGGGCATGCGTAATACCAAACTGGAATGGGCTGGCATTGGGCTGGGGTTGGTGGGAATTATATTGCTCAATACCGGTAATAATCTGGTCGGTAACCCCACCGGCGCGCTGTTGATCCTGCTGGCCTCCGCCAGTTGGGCATTTGGTTCGGTACTGGGATCGCGCATTTCTCTGCCAGCCGGGCCAATGGCCGGAGCAGCGGAAATGCTGGTGGCCGGTGTGGTGCTGCTGGTCGTCAGCCAGCTCAGCGGTGAGCGTTTGACGCAACCGCCCAGTGCCAAAGGCTTCTTCGCACTGGGTTATCTGACTGTCTTCGGTTCGATGCTGGCGATCAGCGCCTATATGTTTTTGCTGAAAAACGTGCGCCCGGCGGTGGCAACCAGCTATGCCTACGTCAATCCGGTGGTAGCAGTGCTGCTCGGCATCGGCTTTGCCGGCGAATCGCTGGCACCACGTGAATGGGCAGCACTGGTGATTATCGTCGCGGCGGTGGTACTGGTGACTCTGGGCAAATTCCTGTTTGCGCGTCCGACCAATCGTATAAAAAACGTGGAATAGCAATCAAAATAACGGGTGTATATACCCTATGGCTTTCGAGTTGCAGCTAGGGGCCCAGCTCACTCATCCCCAGGCGCTTACTTAAGTAAGTAACTGGGGTGAGTGAGTGCAGGTAACAACGCTGCAGCTTGAAAGACGACGGGTATAAAAACGATTCTTGTTTCACTTGGCAAAGAGACTATAATTCCTGCTGTTCCGAGCAACCTGCGAAATTATCCCAATGCTTAAAAAATCGTTCATTATCGTTATCTTTCTCTGTGCCTTTGGTTCACTCGGCGGCGTCTTCCTGGCCGGGCTGAATATGTACACCCGTTCCACTACGCCAAGCGAAGAAACCACCACTTCCAACGAAACCGCTGCCAGCGCTACCCCGGCAACCAGCATTCAGACCAAGTGATGCGCCATCCAGTCCTGACAGCGCTGCTGTAAAAAGCGCTGTAGTAACCTGACGCGCTCCGACACCTGCGAGCGATGTGGACAAACCAGGCTGATGGGCACCGCGTCGCTTTGCCACTCCGGCAGCAGCGTTACCAAACGCCCGGCCTGAATATCCGCCACCACATCAATGGCGGATTTACGGACAATCCCGTGCCCAGCCAGCGCCCAGCGACGCGCTATTTCACCGTCATCGGTAAAGTAGCGGCCAGCCAGCGGCACCTCCGTCAATTCATCTCCGCGCCAAAATCGCCATTCCGCCTGTCTGTGCCCACTGGGTTGATAAATCAGAATGCTGTGCTGAGCAAGTTCGGCTGGCGTTTGCGGCGTGCCATGTTGCTGCAGATAAGTCGGACTGGCACAAATCAACCGTCGGTGCTGCGGCAGGATCGGTAGCGCCACCAGCGAAGAGTCCGCCAGTTGACCAAATCGCAACGCAATGTCGACTGGTTCGCGAAACAGGTCAGCATGGCGATCATTAATCAGTAACTGCAGTTGGATATGCGGGTGTTGCCGTTTGAATTCATCAAGCCAACCCAGCAACAGGTTACGGCCAAAATCTGAGGGTGCGGAGATCTGCAGCACGCCGGACAACCCCTGATGTTTCTCGCGTATCGCCTGTTCCCCCTCCGCCAGTGCTCCCAAAGCCAACCGGGCACTGTCGAGATAGCGCTGCCCTTCTTCCGTCAGGCGTAAGCTTCGGGTAGAACGCACCAGCAGCCGTACTCCCAGGCGCTGTTCCAGCCTTTTTATCGCAATGCTGGCCGCTGCCGGCGTCATATCCAACGCACGCGCCGCCGCTGAAAAGCTGCCGCCTTCCACCGTCCGGACAAACACTTCGAGGTCGATAAAGGATGTCATGAGTTATTCCTGCGGCACGCAAATTATTAAAATAATTTTACAAGTGTTTGCCATTTAGGCCAATTGTTTACGGATTTTCAATCATGAATGATAGATAGCACTGAAATTCACTGAAATTGAGGCGCAATCATGACTATTCCTTCTTCTTCCCTAAACCTGCAAAAACTGGTGATCCTCGGCGGTAACAGCGGCATTGGTGCGGCAGTGGCTTATGCCGCGATAGAACGCGGGGCCAATGTGGTGTTGGCCTCCCGCCGCGTCGGCAGCATGCAGCACTATCAGCCTGCCGACGGTAGCGGTAACCTGCGGGTGATGCAGGCTGACGTGACCGATGAAAGCTCACTGCGTGCGCTGTTTGCCGAAGTCGGCGAGTTCGATCATCTGGTCTTCACTGCAGGGCCGCTGGTGCAGGCCAGACTGCTGGCGGAAACCGATTTTGACCAAGCGCAGGCCAACTTCGACGTCAAACTGTGGGGTGCCCTGCGCGCCATTCAGGCGGCGTTGCCCACCCTAGCGCCACAGGGCTCCATCACCCTGACCTCCGGCCAGCTGTCGCGGAAATACCTCAGTGGCCAGCTGATTAAAACCGGTATCAATGCGGCACTGGAGGCCATCGGCAAGCAGTTGGCAAAAGAGTTGGCACCGCGGCGGGTTAATGTGGTGAGCCCTGGTGTTACGGTCACCGAAGCTTACGACGGTATGGGTGCCGAACAGCGTCAGGCGATGTTTACCAAGATCGGTGCCGGGCTACCGGCTGGGCGTGTTGGCCAGGCGGCAGAGGTAGCAGCGGGTTATTTGCTGGCGATGGAAAACGGCTTTATCACCGGCAGCATCATCGATATTGACGGTGGCGGGCTGCTGTAAGCTTACAGCCTTGTCACCCCAAGCGCGGCGGCCTGTTGTTCCAGCACGGCGATTTTTTGGTATGCCGAACGCGGCACCAGGCTGAAATCACCGATCAACAGGCTGTCGCTCACCGCTTCACCCACCATCGCCCTGGCCCCGGCGCGCAGTATCTCCAGCTGTTCCGGCGGGGTTTGTCGCGAAGTAATCAGCGGCAACCCTGGTACGCGGGCCGTTCGCCCAATAATTTTTAGCCCCGCCAGTGCCTGCGGCTGTGCCCGCTTCAACAGTTCCAGACTGACACAGTCAACGGCTGCAATATCCGCCTGCCGATTCTGGATCAGTTTGATCGACTGATAATGCGCGCCAGAGGCGATGGCAGCGCAGAAGAATGTTCCCTCCTGAGCCAGCGGCGCAATCAACGTCCGCAGGCTGTTATGGCCAGACTGCGAGTCGGTACTGTTATAGGCCGCAATCCGGCCGCGAAAATCCTCCAACCGCTCGCCGGGTTCGTCATCACGCACTACCAGCCAACTGCTGTATTCCGGCCCTTCACAACCTTCAACGCGATAATGATAGGTGCCCACCAGCTGCACCTGCGGCAGGCTGATAGCCAGCGGATAGCCGCAGGTTTGGCTGAGCAACAAGTCATCGCGCTGCCAATGCTGCGCCAGATCTTGCGGCCAACTGAGCGACTCGGGCGCTTGCGGTAATCCCAGTTGCAGTAACTTGCCGCGCAGCACCCGCCAGAAGGCTTCCGTCGCTTGATGTGTCACGCCGTACATCGGTAAAGATACCTGCATCATGTTCCCTTATCCGGCAGAAGAAGAAGCCACCAGCGTCTGTTGACGCCAGGCGGTGAGATGGCGTACCCAGCGCTCAAACAGCATATCGGTAATGATCGCCAACAGGGCCACCACCACCGCCCCCTGGATAATATAAGCGGTATTAAAGCCGCTCAGGCCAATAATAATCGGCGATCCCAGGGTTTTGGTGCCGACGGTAGAAGCTATCGCCGCCGTGCCAATATTAATGATCACCGAGGTACGGATCCCGGCAACGATCACCGGCGCCGCCAGCGGCAGTTCGACGCGCCACAGGATCTGCCGGGGACTCATCCCTACCCCCTGCGCAATCTCGCGGGTGGCGCTGAGCACCGATTCAATCCCCGCCAGCGTACCCTGTAAAATCGGCAGTAAACCGTACAGCACCAGCGCGATGATCGCCGGCTGCTCACTAAAGCCCATCACCGGCACCGCGATCGCCAGTACCGCCACCGGCGGAAAAGTCTGCCCCACCGCCACCAACGTTTCCACCAACGAGCGGAACTCCTTACCGGCGCGGCGCGTGACAGCGACGCCGGCGCTGACGCCAATCACTACGGCAACCAGGCTGGAAACCGCCACCAGCAACAGATGCGCCCATACCAGTGAGAGAAAACTGTCCTGCTGATACACCGGCCGATCCAGCTCCGGGAACCAGGCGGCAAACAGGCCGTGTAAATGATTCATGCCAAACACCAGTGCCAACAGCAGGGCAAAGGTCCAGGGCAGCGGATCGCGCAGCCAGCGCAGGGCCAGGGGCGCACTCATGACAGCACCTTTTGGACAATCAGATCGCTGAAATGCAGCACGCCAAGCGCTTCGCCCTGTTCGCCAATCACCGGCAAACATTCGCTGCCGCGTGCCACAAACACCGACAGCGCTTCACGCAGGCTTATGGTGGCGGCAATAGGTTCCCCCTCCACCTGGCCAGGCCGCACCCGTTGCGCTACCGTTTCCAGCGACAGCAGCTTGATGCCGCGATCGCTGCGGCCAAAGAAATCACGCACAAAATCGTTGACCGGTGCGGTCAACAGCTCCAGCGGCGTGCCCTGCTGCACAATGCGGCCCTGATCGAGCAGTACAATGCGGTCCGCCAGTGCCAACGCTTCATCGATGTCGTGCGTCACCAGTACGATGGTGCGTCCGGAAAGATGGTGGATACGTGCAATCTCTGTCTGCAGCGCTGCACGGGTCACCGGATCCAGTGCGCCAAAAGGCTCGTCCATCAACAGCACTTCAGGGTCGGCGGCCAGCGCACGCGCCACCCCAACCCGCTGCTGCTGGCCACCAGAAAGTTGGTGCGGGTAACGACGGCGGAACAGATCCGGCTCCAGATGCAGCAGCTCCAGCAACTCGGTCACCCGGTCGCGAATGCGCGCACGCGGCCATTTCAGCAGTTGTGGCACAGTGGCAATGTTCTCTTCCACCGTCCAGTGCGGGAACAGGCCGATCGACTGAATGGCGTACCCCATGCGGCGACGTAGATCCTGCGGTTTAAATTTCTGGATCTCCTCATCGGCAAAGTAAATTTTGCCCTGATCGTGCTCGATCAGTCGGTTGATCATTTTTAACGTGGTGGATTTCCCAGAGCCAGAGGTACCGATCAGTACGGCAAATTCGCCCTTGGCAATCCGCAGTGTAAGATCGTCCACCGCTGGCTTGCCCTGAAAAATCTTGCTGACCTGATTAAACTGAATCATCGGCGTGACACTTCCAAAATTGAAACCAAAAATTTAAACAGCGAATCGACGATTACCGCCATCACGATCACCGGGATCACTCCCAGCAGCACCAGATCCAGCGCGCTGCTGAGCAGACCCTGGAAAACGATGGCGCCAAAACCTCCGGCACCAATCAGCGCCGCCACCACCGCCATGCCGACGGTCTGCACCGCCAAAATGCGCACGCCGGTCAGGAACAGCGGCAACGCCAATGGCAACTGCACACGCAAGAAGATCTGCCCACGCGTCAGACCCATACCGCTGGCGGATTCAATCACGCTGGCCGGCACGCTTTGCAATCCGGCCACGACACTGCGCACCAAAGGTAACAGCGCATACAACACTAGGGCGACAATCGCCGGAGCCATGCCGATACCGCTGACGCCGTGTTCTGCCAGCCAGGGCAGCGCCTTTGCCAGCCCGGCTAATGGCGCGATCAGCAAGCCGAACAGCGCAATCGACGGCACGGTCTGGATAATGTTCAGAGTAGAAAATATCGGTGTTTGTAAGCTGACAGAGCG
This sequence comes from Serratia sp. NA_112.1, assembly GCF_052691715.1. Classification (NCBI taxonomy): domain Bacteria; kingdom Pseudomonadati; phylum Pseudomonadota; class Gammaproteobacteria; order Enterobacterales; family Yersiniaceae; genus Serratia; species Serratia sp. NA_112.1. The sequence continues at coordinate 556,463 of NZ_JBQZFO010000001.1, read as the reverse complement.
AAAACACAGCACCCCGAGCGGAATGCCAATCAACAACGCCGGTACCAGCGTGGCCAGCAAGATGGTCAAATGCTGCAACAGTGCGGCGTCAAATACGTCCTGCCGGTTGTGGTATTCTTTCAGCAGCGAAAGCTGATCCAGCTGATGGCTAAACAACAACACCAGCGCAGGCAGCACCACCAACAGGTTGCCCAGAATGCGCCAAAAATGCGAGGTGGTGATACGGGTCAGGGCGTCGGCGGCCATCAGCAGGCTCAGCGCCAGCATCAACCAGCAGCCACTGCCCCAGGAAGTACGCGCCAGTTTTGATCCCTCCAACGCCAACTGTTGGGCTGCGTGCCCACTCAACCAGAAGGTCAATGCCAGCAATACCGAAGCCGCCAGCGCGGTAAGCAACGCATGGCGCCTGACCGGTGCCAACAGGCTGAGTATCGCCAACACCAACATGGGCACCAGCAGCCACAGCGCCGGGCCGTGCAACAGGGAAATCAGGGAAATGCTCTTGCCCGACAGCAGGCGGTTGGGGGCATAGCTGAGAAACGGCAGGCCAAATGCGGCCAGCAGCAACAGAATAAGCAGCGTCAGTAATACGCGGTTTTTTACGGCAATAATCAAAGAAAATCTCCAACTCCATGTTGGCCCCCCAACGGGGGCCAGCGACGTTATCCCTTAACCAACCCTTTCTCTTTCAGGTAGGCAGCCGCCACCTGTTTGGCGTCCTGGCCTCCCACTGCAATCTGCGCATTGAGTTTTTGCAACGTTGGGCCGTCAAGTGTTGCAAATACCGGCTTCAGCAGTTCGGCGATGTTGGCATGCTGTTTCAGCGTCGCCTCGCGGATAATCGGTGCCGGTGCGTAAATCGGCTGCACCCCTTTTGGATCTTCCAGCGTTACCAGCCCCAGCGCCGCCACAGGGCCATCGGTACCGTAGGCCATGGCCGCGTTGACACCAGAGGTTTGCTCCGCCGCCGCCTTGATGGTCACCGCCGTGTCACCGCCGGCCAGTGACAGCAATTGGTCCTGGTTCAACTTAAAGCCATAAGCGTTCTGGAACGCAGGCAGCGCATCCGGGCGCTCGATAAACTCCGCCGAGGCTGCCAGCTTGAACTTGCCACCGCCGTTGATCCACTTGCCCAAATCGGCCAGCGTTTTCAGATGATTGGCATCTGCCACGTCCTGACGGATAGCAATGGTCCAGGTGTTGTTGGCCGGAGCCGCATCCAGCCAGATAATTTTGTTCTTGTCATAATCGAGCTTCTTCACCTTTTCGAAACCGGCCTGGGCGTTTTTCCACGCCGGGTCTTTTTCATCAGAGAAGAAAAATGCGCCGTTGCCGGTGTATTCCGGATAGACGTCAATTTCGCCGGAGGTGATCGCCCCACGCAGTACCTTGGTGGTACCGAGCTGTAATTTATTGGTGGTTTTGATGCCGTTGGATTCCAGCACCTGCACAATGATATTGCCGAGCAACGAACCTTCGGTATCGATTTTGGAGCCAACGCGCACCGTGTCAGCCGCCTGCGCCACGCCGATGCTTGCAGCGAGTAAACTCAGTGCCAAAGCTAATACGCGACCACGTGATGGGGTGATTGCCATTTTTTTTCCTCTTGTTGTGTATTTTCCGGCTATTTGGCCAGATCGATTGGAAAATCCTGAGAAACGCGCTTCCATCGCAAAATGAATGTCTCTGCCGGCCAGGCTTCATTTTCGCCCAGTGTTTCTGACAGCTCGCCGGCATTAAACGGATGAACCTCAACGGCAACCGGGGTAAACGCGTATTCGCTCACCCACTGGCCATAGCCCGCCACGACAAATCTCTGGCTGCGCTGCTGATATTCATCACGTTCCGCCAGATACACCTGACGTAAACCGTACCACGGTAAGCCGGGGAGATCATGGTGAACTAAATGATAGTTCAGATTAAGAAACAACAGCCGCCACGGCCAGGCCGCCTCATTAATGATAGAACGTGCCTGCGGAGCTTCAACGGCACGATGCTCAAAAAACGATCTTACCTTGGTCAACGCCAACGCCGGATAGCTGATGGCCAGCAGATAAAACGCGGTGCCAATGCCGTGCTGTTGCAGCCAGCTCAATACCCCCGCCAACAACAACAAATGCACCAGCCACATTGTCAGAGTACGTAATTCACCGGCAGCGATCGCTTTTAGGGCATTAACCCCGGTGGTGACAATATCCAGTGCTGGCCCCACCAATATGCGTCCGCTCAGCGTATTGCGGACTCTGGCCAATAACGGGTTCAGTCGTGGGAAGCGCTGCCACTGTGCCTGGCTAAAGTAATAGCTTTCGGGATCTGCATGCGGAACGGTCAGATGTTCATTACGGTGGTGCTGAATATGCGAGTCGCGATACAGCCCGTAGGGATACCATACCGCCAATGGCAGCAAGCCGAATAACTGATTGAGCCGCGGCCAGCGCGTGGGATGGCCGTGGATCAACTCGTGTTGCAGCGACATATACCAGGTGGTCAGCAGGATTAACAATGGCGTGCCAAGCCACGGCCCCAGCGCCTGCCAGTACTGCACCACGCCAAACCAGCCGCAGTAAACCGCCGCCATAATGCCCCAGGTCGGCAGCTCCAGCCGCCAGTGCCAACGCTGGCTAAGCTGCTGTATCCAATGGCGTTGGGCAGGGTGCAAATAGTGGCTGTGGCTTTTTGGTGAAGACATTGCGCGGCTCGCTGTTTGAGATTTTGCTCAGTATCAGCGAGCGGCAAGAGCACTCAAAATAACGAAAGCGGCAAAGCAAATTTAAAAATCAGCTATTTGCATCATTGCTGTTGATGATAACCCGATCACGGATACCCCATCCAGTTCAACGGGATACTACCGTGGGTGGTATTGCGAGCATTCTGGCTTGATAACAGCTGTTATCTGATTAGCTAATAAGAACTTATGACATCAGGAGGTTACATGCGTCAAAGGATCATCGTCTGCCCGATTATTGAAAATAATGGCGAGTATTTACTGTGCAAAATGGCCGATGACCGCGGCGTTTTCCCCGGCCAATGGGCGCTATCCGGTGGAGGTATGGAACCCGGAGAGACGATTGAGGAAGCCCTTCGTCGTGAGATCAGGGAAGAACTGGGGGAAGCACTGGAAATTACCCAGATCACCCCCTGGACTTTCAGGGATGATGTTCGTACCAAGACTTATCCTGATGGGACAACAGAACAGATCTACATGCTGTATCTGATCTTCGATTGTGTCAGTGCCAATCGTCAGATCACTTTCAATGAAGAGTTTCAGGAAGTCGCCTGGCTCAGGCCCGACCGGATACCTGAACTCGAGCTCAATGAGGCCACTCGCATCACCTTTGTGCAGAAAGGTATTTTGTAACTGGTGCATGGCTTACCGCATCCGATGCGGTAAACCAACTACCTCAGGGAACAAAGTCCAGTACCACGCTGTGAAATAACGCGTACTCGGTCTCATTGGCCATGCTCGGCAGTTTGGCACGTTGTACCGCCTGGCTTGCCGCTGCACACAACTCGGTATCGCCCTCCAGCACCTTAAAGTCTTTCAAGGAGCCGTCCGGCAGCAGATGAATGCTGATCGAACAACTTTTGGACTTATATTTGCCGGGCAACTGCATTTCCTGCGTTATGGCCTGCCGCATTCTTTCCGGATAATTGCTGCGCTGGAGCTTCGTTGGCTGAACTGAAGTCGCCACGCTTTCCAACGCAGTGCGGTTTTCGCTGCCGGCGCTACAACCGGCCAGTAACATCACCCATAGCCACATCCCTGTTTTCATCTCTCTGCACCCTTGTATTATCACCCGAAGGTGTCAAATCAGTGTTCCGGGTAGACGCCCCCGGCATCGGCATATTGCTGTAACCGCTCACGCCACCATTTTGCCGCCAGGCCGCTGGCACTTTCTCGCCAGCCAAAATAAGCGACGTCGCTGCAGCGTTCTGATTCAATGCTTTTCGCCACCAGTTCGCCGCTTTTCAGGTAAGGTTCAGCCAAATAACGCGGCAAGTAACCACAACCCAGGCCGCTGAGCTGCGCCCGTAACTTGGCGTCGAAACCGAAGACCGTCAAGGTGTCTTGTTCCTCGAGGATGTTCAGGTTTTGCGGCGCATTCACCCGCGAGGTATCACGCACCACTACCGCCCGGTACTGGCGGATTTGGTCCTTTGGCAAGGGTTCCTCCAACACCGCCAGCGGGTGCTGCGGAGCCACGGCAAACACGTAATCCAACCTTCCCAATTTGCTAAAAGCATAGCCTACCTGCGACGGGGGCTCACAGATTGCACCGACAATAATATCCGCGCAGCCGTAAACCAGTGATTCCCATGATCCGGCCAGTACCTCATGACCAAAACGCAGGCGGGTATGGTGATGCTGTTGATAGAACTCCTCAATCAGTGGCAGCAAACGCTCAAACGGAAATGAAGCGTCAATGCCAAGCGTGATCTCGCTTTCCCAGCCATTTTCTACATAACGCGCCTGCTGCTCCAAATCTTGCGCCGCACGTAATATCGACCGGCCTTTTTCCAGCATCAGCTTGCCGGTGTCGGTAAATTTAGCCCGGTGGCCGGAGCGATCAAGCAACGTAATATCGAGGTCGTTCTCCAGTTTCTGCACCATATAGCTCAGTGCCGACGGCGTTTTGAACAGCACTGCCGCCGCGGCGGCAAAGGAACCATGCCGATCGAGCGCATCCAAAATCAGTAACGCTTCCAGGTTTAATCTCACTGCTACCCCTACGTGTATAAAAAAACTCAACAAGACGGCAAAAATTCTGCGCTATCTTTGAAATCTGCCCCTGCCTACTCTTTAATTAATCGAGATGACATTCATCATCTGTTAAACCGAAGTATCACTGGGAAGGTAAATCATGTCTAAATTTCAATTGCTTGATAAAGATAATTCCGCACTGATTTTCATCGACCACCAGCCGCAAATGTCTTTTGGCGTGGCTAATATTGATCGCCAGCTGCTGAAAAACAACGTGGTCGGTCTGGCCAAAGCCGGCAAGATTTTTAACGTCCCGACGATTTTTACCTCGGTGGAAACCGAAAGTTTCAGCGGCTATATCTGGCCAGAACTGTTGGCCGTACATCCTGAAATCACCCCGATTGAACGAACTTCGATGAACTCCTGGGAAGACGCCGCCTTCGTGAAGGCCGTGGAGGCTACCGGTCGCAAAAAGCTGGTGATTTCCGCCCTGTGGACCGAAGTGTGCCTGACCTTCCCGGCGCTGATGGCGCTTGAAGCCGGATACGAAGTTTATGTGGTCACCGATACTTCCGGCGGTACCTCGGTCGATGCGCATGAGCGTTCAATCGACCGTATGGTGCAGGCCGGTGCCATCCCGGTGACCTGGCAGCAGGTACTGTTGGAATACCAGCGTGACTGGGCACGTAAAGATACTTACGACGCGGTGATGACGCTGGTGCGCGAACACAGCGGCGCATACGGCATGGGCGTCGACTACGCTTACACCATGGTGCATCACGCTCCAGCACGCGTGGTGAAATAACCCTTCACCCCGGCCTCGCGCCGGGGTTTTTCTGGAGTGGAATACTATGGCCCATCCGCAGCATGTCACGTTAGTCATCACCCATCTTTTGGCTCCGGGACAGGAACAGGCCTATGAGGCCTGGCTAAAACGCATCATGCCCGAGGCTGCCAACTTTACCGGCCACCTCGGCGTTAACGTGATCCGTCCTACCGGCAACGAACAGGCCTATACCGTATTGGTGCGTTTTGACAACCTGGACAATCTCTATCTGTGGATTAACTCGCCGTTGCGCAAGCGCTACATCGAGGAGGTCTCACCGCTGCTGCTGGAGAGCGATCGCATTGAAATTCGGCCCGGTGCGGAATTCTGGTTCACGCCGCCAAGCCCCAACACCCGCCAGCCTGCCAAGTGGAAACAATTTTTGATCACCCTGCTGGTGATCTTCCCCTCCACCAATTTGGTGCCCTGGTTCTGGGGCAAACTGTTGCCGCAATTGAACGGCACCCTGACCGGCCATTTTCTTAATGACGCCACCGTAGTTGCCCTGGTGGTGTTTCTCTGGATGCCAATAGTGACCCGTGTATTTCATCAATGGCTTACCCGCCGTTAGGCGGCCTGCCGGGAGAACGTTATGAGTAACCATGCTTCCCTGATTATCACCAACGGTAAATTTCACACTGTCGATCGCCAGGCACCTACCGCCCAGGCCGTGGCGATCCGCGACGGCAAATTCCTCGCCGTCGGCAATGAAAACGAAGTCATGCAGCACGCAGGACCAGAAACGCAGGTGATCGACCTGCACGGCCACACCGCAGTACCCGGCCTCAATGACTCACACCTGCACCTGATCCGCGGCGGCCTGAACTATAACCTTGAGCTGCGCTGGGAAGGGGTACCTTCTCTGGCCGATGCGTTACGCATGTTGAAGGAACAGGCGCTGCGTACCCCCAGCCCACAGTGGGTACGAGTGGTCGGTGGCTGGACCGAGTTTCAGTTTGCCGAACGCCGTATGCCGACGCTGGATGAAATCAATCAGGCAGCACCGGACACCCCGGTATTTATCCTGCATCTGTATGACCGCGCTCTACTCAACCGCGCAGCGCTGAAAGTGGTGGGCTACACCAAAGACACGCCGAACCCGCCTGGGGGCGAAATTCAGCGTGACGCCAACGGCAACCCGACCGGTATGCTGATTGCCAAACCCAATGCGATGATCCTGTATGCCACTCTGGCAAAAGGGCCAAAACTGCCGCTGGAACAACAGGTCAATTCGACCCGCCAGTTTATGCGCGAGTTGAATCGCCTTGGCCTGACCAGCGCCATCGACGCCGGGGGTGGTTTCCAGAACTACCCGGAGGACTATCAGGTGATCGCCGAGCTGCACGAGAAGAAGCAGTTGACCCTGCGGATTGCCTACAACCTGTTCACCCAGCGCCCCAAACAGGAACTGGAGGATTTCAAGCTGTGGACCGACATGCTGCAACCGGGTCAGGGTACCGATTTTTACCGCCATAACGGCGCCGGTGAGATGCTGGTATTCTCCGCCGCCGACTTCGAGGATTTCCTGCAGCCACGTCCGGATCTGCCGGAAGGTACCGAAGACGAACTTGAGCGCGTGGTACGCCATTTGGTCGAACACCGCTGGCCATTCCGCCTGCATGCCACCTATGACGAATCCATCAGCCGCATGCTGAATGTTTTCGAAAAGGTGAACCGCGAAATTCCTTTCAACGGTTTGCACTGGATTTTCGATCACGCCGAGACCATCTCGGATCGCAATATCGAGCGGGTGAAAGCACTGGGCGGCGGCATTGCGGTACAGCACCGCATGGCATTCCAGGGCGAGTACTTCGCCGAACGCTACGGTAAAGAAGCCACCAAACAGACACCGCCCGTGGCCAAAATGTTGGCGGCCGAACTGCCGGTTGGGCTGGGCACCGACGCCACCCGCGTGGCCAGTTATAACCCGTGGACCGCGCTGTACTGGCTGGTTTCCGGCCGCACCGTCGGCGGCATGGCAATGTACGACGATAACGCGCGGCTGGATCGTGAAACGGCGCTGATGCTGTGGACCCAGGGCAGCGCCTGGTTCTCTACCGAGCAGGGCAAAAAAGGTCAGATTAAGGTCGGGCAGTTGGCAGATCTGGCGGTGCTGTCGCAGGACTATTTCAGCGTACCGGAGGAGCAAATCAAAGGGATTGAATCGGTAATGACGGTGGTGGACGGCAAAGTGGTTTATGCCGCCGGTAGCTTCTCACCGTTGGCACCACCGGCAATACCGGTGCTGCCGGAGTGGTCGCCGGTCACTCAGGTGCCGGGGCATTATCGCTCTGCACCACCTGTCGCCACGACCCGTAGTGGGGTATTAAGCCAGGCGCACCAGTGCTGCGGCCCGTGCGGTGTGCATGCGCATCAACATGATGTCGCTCGTCGCTCCAGCATTCCCGTCTCGGATGAGAATGCCTTCTGGGGTGCGTTCGGCTGCTCGTGCTTTGCCTTTTAAGTTATTAAGTAACGAATTTAATAACTTAATAACTTAACCACCTGGCAACTTATGGCGCTCTTAATTTACGAGCGCCATAAGCCATTCTCAGTCGCGGTTGATCTCCAGCCAGCGGCGCTGTTCGGCGGAAGCGGCGATCGCATCCAGCACACAAGAGACTTTCCAGCCTTCTTCAAAGTCCGGCCACATAGGGTCACCGGCGGCAATACCGTTGACCAGATCGCGGATCTCTACCGTTTTCTGATCGTTAAAGCCAATGCCATGCCCGGCGCTAATGCAAAAAGCGGCGTAATCCGGATGCTTTGGCCCCACCAGCAAGGTTTTAAAGCCCTGACGCTCCGCCGGTTCATCATGACGATACAGCTTCAGTTCCGCCATCCGCTCTTGGGTGTAACTCAGCGTGCCCTTGGTACCGGTGACCACATAGGTCAGCCCCATTTTGCGCCCGCAGGCAATACGTGAGGTTTCAATGGTGCCCATCGCCCCGCCAGCAAAGCGTACCAGCGCACTGGCCTGATCTTCATTTTCCACCTGATGCATCAGCGTAGGGTCTTTCGCATCCGGACGCTGTTTAATGATGGTCTGCATATCGCCGGAGACGGCGACAATGTCCCCCACCAGATAGTGCGCCATATTCACGATATGCGCCGCCAGGTCGCCCAGCGCCCCTAACCCGGCCGTGGCCTTGCGGCAGTGCCAGTCGATCGGCGTGCGCGGATCGGCGAGATAATCTTCGTTGTGGGTACCGTAGAAATGCACCACTTCACCTATCTCGCCATTGGCAATAATTTCACGCGCCAACTGGCTGGTCGGGTTCTTCATATAGTTGAAACCCACCAGCGTTTTGACCCCTTTAGCCCGCGCGGCCTGTACCATTTCGGCGGCGTCTTTGGCGTCCAGCGCCAGCGGTTTTTCAGAATAAACATGCTTGCCGTGACGGATCGCCTCCAGCGCCATTTCTTTATGCAGGAAGTTGGGCGCGCAGATATCCACTACATCTATCGACGGATCGGCCACCAGTTGCCGCCAGTCACCGGTGGAGCGCGAGAAACCAAATTCTGCAGCGCGCTGTTGTGCCAGCTCTGGCGTCACCTCCGCCAGCATTTCCAGCACCAATTCTCCCTTCAATGGGAATACCGTGGCAGCCTGCGCATAAGCAATAGCGTGGCAGCGCCCAATGTAGCCAGTGCCAATTAACCCAACGCGTACCTGTTTCATTACTTTCTCCCGTTACCGATCCCATAACCTGCCAGTGCGCACAATGAAACACACCATCTGATAAACTTTTATATGGAATATAAATTTCAATAACAAGTGAGAGATAAAATAAAGGTGATATTCGTGATGCCGTTCATAAATCCTTGCAGGCTCAAATGAAACGACATAAAACCGGGCAAGCAGAAACCAGTCCGGCGAGTATAAATGAACTTTTTATTCTAAAAAAACACCCTCCGTGTTTAACCTCGCCAGAAAGGCTTGCGCCCTTCCCGTCGCGCGTCATGCCAATATCCGCCAACTGCGCATCGTCTGCCGACAATAGACAAGAGGGATTGAAGTCAGCAGCGGCGTCACCGCCGAACTGCTGCGCCAGAATGGTATTGAGGTGTATTCCCACCGTCAGATCGACGTGCTGATCGCCCGGATTGAAGCCGTGGAACAAGCCTAGCGCTGCAGGTGCTGCGCCAACCGTTGCTGCAGGTGCGAGATGCCCTGTGGATGTGCAATAAAGTTGTTAATGGCCATCATCTGCCAGCGCTGCCCTTCATCGCCAAAGCGAATGGCGGCTATCTGCTTCGGCGTAATGTGACCCAGCATAAACCAGGTCGGCGGGTAGCCCAAGGAGATCCCTTCGTAACGCTGGCGTAAACTCACCTGCTGTGCGTCAATCTGCAAACCGAACTCTTCCAGCGTTTCCCGCTGCACGCACTGTAGCGGTGTCTCATCCCCTTCCCGCCCGCCCCCCGGCAAATCCCAACAGCCGGGCCAGGGAATATCCACCTTGTCATCACGCTGGTAGGTCAGCAAGTGGTCACCGCACAACAACGCGATTTTCGCGCCACCAAAGTATGAGTCATCAATCTGTGACATTTTGAACCTCTTAAAGAACGGCATTTTACCCCTGTCCTTACCCGTTTGACCGTTCAGGTCACGGGTTACTATGGCCGATTATTTGTTTAGCCGAACAGGACAAGGTTTTTTGCCGTGGTGAAACCCTTTTTACGCAGTGGCAGTTTAGATGATGTGCTTGCATTGGGCGAAAATGGGCAACCAATTTACGCCTGCGCACTGCAATTGCGAGAAACATTGCGCATTCGCCAACAGCAACCGGCCGCAGACTGCCTGGCTGTCCCGCAGCCGAATGAAACGGGTGCCCGCATTGACTGGTATTCCCCTTTCCCAGGGAAAGTGACTTCCTGGCTGGCAGCGAGTGATGCCCAACGCGCGCAGGCCGTACAGTTGCTGGAACAAAGCCTGGCGACATTCCGCACTCTGGTCGCTCAGACACAGACTAACCCACACCCCAGCCATCGTCTGTTTGGCGCATTGCTGTCTAAGGCCATGCAAATCCCTGACCCCAATCATGTTTATCTGGTCGATGGCAAACCGGTATTGACCTTCTGGGGCTTTATCAAACCAGCCGCTCAGTGCCAGGACGACCCGCTGGCGTGCCTGCGTCCGACCGAAGAAGAAACACCGACGCCTATCGCCGCAGCACCTCGCCCGGTGGTCATTCCCGCCGCCAAACCCGCACCAGAACCGGTGGTTACGCCGCCTGTTGCAACTACGCCGGTGCAAGCACGTCGCCAATGGCGCCGTTATAGCTGGATGTTACCTGTGATGATGCTGATTGCCCTGCTGGTTGGCTGGCTGAACCGCCCAAACGCCCCACTTGCAGAGCCTGCTGTCGCACCGGCACCGTCGCACCACGCTGCCGCCCCCGCATTCAAACTGCAACTGCCGTTAGCACCGGCGACGTTAATGCCACCCGCACCGCTCCCCGTTGCCATGCCGCCGGCGGACAAGCATGCGCTGGTGTTGCCCGCCGATTCGGTCAGAGCCGGTTCAGTCCGTTTTCTGAACGGTAAATGGCGAGCCACTGTGGCACTGAAAGATCTGCCTACCGGTAAACGTCCCAGCCTGCAATACCGCATCAGGGAAGGGAAAGGCACTGCAAGCATTACTTACGGTGATGCCATCACCTGCCGGGTGCCGATTGAGGCCGGGCTGATGCAGTCCGGTAATCTGGTGATTAACAGCCGCACCAAAGCACGCTGTAGCGACGGCAGCCGCTACCAAATGCCGGAAATTACCTGTACGCAAAATGAAACCGGCCCGGCAGCCTGCGTCGGCCGCTACGATAAAGATACCCTCTATCCCATGATGTTAAAGCGCGAGAGTAAATAATGCTGGCCCCTCTAACCGACTACCCACGCAGCATGACGCTGGTTCAGGATAGTGGCATTCAATTTTTGGACTTTGCCCTGACGCCGGTTTTGGATGATGAGTTTCCGGGCAAGTTTGTCCGCCAGACCGCCAGTGGCCCGCTACTGCGCCTGCAATGGGATGCCGACAGTGGCAAATACCTGTTGCCCGCCCAACCGGGGCAGAGCGCTGAAGTGGTTCGCCCGGAGTTCAGCCATTCCCTGCAACAATCGCTGCAACTGCTGAATAAAACTTGGTTACCGCTGCCTTTCTTTCGTTGTACTTCCTCAGGGGTGTTTTTGTCCGGGCCGGATAACTGGGCACGCATGCAGACGCTGTTGCTCGATAGCCCCGACCAGGACGGCAACCTGCTACGGGTGGTCCTGGCCTTTGATACCCGGCTCGCCGCCGCAGGCCAGGAGGCACTCGCCCCCAGCGAAAGTGATATCAACACCGGGATCAGCTTCTCGCTGGGCCACCAAAACCATGAGCTGGGTGAGTTTCTTGACCTGACTTGGGTAGACAGTTGGCTGCGCGAAGTCTTTAGCCAATCCGCGAGCAGCCAGGAACTACGTAGCGAATCAGAAATAAACGCCGGGCTGAAAACCTTCGAATATCAGGCGCACTACCTCAATCTGTTGAACCTGCTTGGCAGCCAATTAACACTGCCGCAGATAAAAATCATCAGGGAGACGCCACAACAGCCCACGATCAACGTAGATCTGATTTTGGATGTCGGCAATTCGCACACCTGTGGGGTGCTGGTCGAAGATCATCCGCAAGAAAATAATGGCCTGAAACAGACCAATGAACTGCAGCTACGTTCTCTGTCTGCACCACATTGCGTTTACAACGAGTTGTTTGAAAGCCGGGTGGAGTTTGCCCAGGCAACATTTGGCAAACCCCACCTTTCATACCAAAGCGGGCGCGATGATGCCTTTGTCTGGCCTTCCATCCTCCGTGTGGGCCGGGAAGCCGCGCAACTGGCCCTGCAGCGTGAAGGTACCGAAGGCACCACCGGCATTTCCAGCCCACGCCGTTACCTGTGGGACGAAGAACGTTATGCGCCCGGTTGGCGTTTTAACCGCCAACAAGAACCGATGGCTGCCGCCGCGCCGTTAAGCTCACTGATCAACGACGAGGGTGTCCCACTCTCTGCGCTGCCGGTAGATGAGCGGTTGCCGGTTTTTGCCGCCCACTATAGCCGCAGCGCGGTCATGGCGCTGATGCTGACCGAGCTGCTGGCGCAGGCACTGATGCAAATCAACAGCGCCGCCCAACGCATCAAAATGCTGAACACCGCTGCGCCACGGCGTCTGCGTACCATCATCCTGACATTGCCCTCGGCGATGCCCAAGCCGGAGCGTGAAATTTTCCGCCGCCGCATGCAGGAGGCGATTGGCCTGCTATGGAAAGCCATGGGTTGGCACCCGCTGGATGCCCCGTTCAGCGCTGAGCAAGCCCGTATGCCGGTACCTCTGGTGCATATGGAATGGGACGAAGCCACCTGCGGCCAAATGGTTTATCTGTATAACGAAACCCAGGTCAATTTTGCCGGCCGCACCGACGCATTTTTCGCCGCCATGGCCCGGCCGGACCGACCGCCAGTGCCGGGAGAACAACCGGGAAAATCACTGCGTATCGCCTCTATCGATATCGGCGGCGGCACTACCGATCTGGCGATTACCCAATACCGGCTGGATGATGGCGTGGGCAACAACATCAAAATCAATCCGCGTCTGTTGTTCCGTGAAGGATTCAAGCTCGCCGGCGACGACATTTTGCTGGATGTGATTGGGCAATTTATCTTGCCCGCCGTACAGCAGGCGTTTGAACAAGCTGGGGTCAGCGCCGCAGCGGCGACCATGGACAAGCTGTTTGGCAACCAGGGGCGTATGGATGGGTTTTCCACCCTGCGCCAGCAGGCCACGCTGCAGATTTTCATACCCGTCGGGCGCGCGCTGCTCAGTGTCTATGAGGATTATGATCCGCTGGACAGCCACGCGGAAATCGCCGCCACGCTGGGTGAACTGTTGCCACAGATGCCGACTCTGCAAGTGCTGGCATTTATCAACGACGAGGTTCAGCGTGAATCCGGCAACGCCGCCTTCGATATTCTGCAGACCCCGCTGGTCATCCGGCTGGGTGCCGTGCATGCCGCTTTCCTGTCTGACCGGATCGGCATCAGCCACTGCCTGCGCCTGTTGTGCGAGGTTGTGGCGTTGTATCACTGCGATGTGCTGTTGCTCACCGGCCGCCCGGCGTGTTTCCCCGGCGTTCAGGCGCTGTTGCGCCATCTTCAACCCTTGCCCGCCAGCCGAATTTTGCCGCTTGAGGGTTATCACACTCGCAGTTGGTACCCGTTTAACCAAGGCGGGCGCATCGATAATCCCAAATCAACTGCCGCCGTGGGCGCCATGCTGTGCCTGTTGGCTATCGACCTACGGCTGAAGAGTTTTTACTTTAACGTCGGCGACTTCCAACCCTATTCCACGATTCGTCATCTGGGCATGCTGGACAGCAATAACATGCTGGCAGACGATAATGTCTATTATCGCGATATCGATCTGGACTGCGCAGACTTTGCGCTAGATCCCGACAGCTATTTCCAGCTACGTGGCCCGCTGCGTCTGGGATTCCGTCAGTTGGATAACCCGCGCTGGCCGGCATCGCCGCTCTACACGCTGACCATTACTGATGCCGCTCTGGCGCGCAAACTGGCAGGCGATGCGGTCATCAGCCTGCGTTTGGCCATCACCGGCAATGATGGGCAGGGAGCCGAAGGCGTCAGCATTGCCGAAGCCCGACTGGCCGACGGCACGCCGGTGCCCGCAGACAGCCTGCAACTAAAACTCAATACCCTGGCGGCCAGCGCCTCTGGCGCAACCCATTATTGGATTGACAGCGGGAGCATTTATCAGCCATGAAACCTATCACCTCCGGCCGACCCGAGCCGATAAACAGCATTGCACAGGCGATTGACTGGGTGGCGGCTACCCGGCAGCAGTCCACCCGGCTGAACCGGGAGGCCGATAACCTGACTGTCCGTCTGCGCCGCAGCTACAACCGGGCCAGACAGTTGGACAGCGCCATGCATCAGCCCCTGGCCATCGGCCTCTATGGTCATAACGCCGCGGCCAAGGCCCACTTGTTGGCTGCACTGGCTCCCGGTGCCAGGCTATTGACCGAAGATGCCACGCTGGCGATACGCTACCGCTGTGGTGACACCCAAAATCCGCCGTCTTACCCTGTTGCCGTTTCCCTGTTGGATGAGGCGCAGTTGGTGGCCATGTTGATCGGCAGCGCATTGATGGGCGGTTTTCGACCGGATTGGGATGCCCGTGCCATGGCCGCACATTTGCAGGCACTGGAGCGTCTCCGCCAGCCGATGGCTATCGGCGGGCTGGACAGCAACGCCATGGTATTGCTGTGGGACAACCTTCGTCATCAGGGCGGCAAATGGCAAACACCGCTGGCGAGACACTTCTGGCCACATGCCATCTCATTGGCACCCTATTTGAGTGTTGACGACCGCGCCGGGCTGTTCGCACCGCTTTGGGGCGAGGACCCGGCATTGACAAGTTGTTATCGCCAGTTGGCGCATACCCTGCACACCCTGGACCACTGCGAGCACCTGTATGCTCCCCGCCAGATATTGAGCCAGGATGAGGGGATTTTGCATGCCCAGATAATCCATGCATCGACCGGAGAAAAACTGGCCGTGCTGACAGAAAATGGCGTCGAAGTTGGGATCGCGCTGGCTGACCTGGCGTGGTTGGCGGCCTCGGTCACTACAACCTTGCCCGCAAGGGGAAACGTCGGGTTACCGAACAACATCGAGCTGCTAGACCTGCCGGCCGGCGGCCCATGCCCGGGTGCTGGGCTGATACAACGCATGCAGCAGGCAAAACGCGCCAACCTGCTGACTCTCGCTGCCGATGGCCTGCACGCCAGTCTGCTGCTAATAAGCGATGCGGCCCTTACGCCACAAGATGCCAGCCGTACGGGCAATGCGCTGGCCTACTGGGTCAGACAAACCCAGGGGGAAACCCTGGAACTACGCAGCCGCCGCAAACCGGGTTTAATTTGGGCAGTCACCGCGTTCGACTCACGTCAGGAAGGGAAACCGCGCCCCGACGACGCCGTTCAACGCTATGTCGGTGAACCGGGCGAAAGTTGGGCCACCCTGCTGGCGATGGATGAAAGCGACTGCCAGCGCATGGTGACCTGGCTGGCGGCACAGGCGCATCCGACCTTGAAACAGGAACGCATTCTTGAACAACAGCAGGAACTGCAACGCGAGCTGACGGAAAGCCTGCTCGGCAACTGGCTGCACGCAACGGATACGCCGTTAACACAGCAGCGCGCCCAGCAGCTACTGCGCAAATTACAGGCACAGGCAGGAATACACGGCGAACTACTCGAGTGGCTACTGCCGCAGTACGATACCCTGCGCCAACTGTATAGCCAGCAACAGCATAACTTGCCCGCACCGGTGGCCGCGACCCCAGCGTTTGATGTTGAGATCGATCTGTTTGGCGAGGGAGATATCACCTGTATGGCACCCATCGGGCAAGACAGTGATTCGTTTGCCCAGCGGGTGTTTGCCGATTGGATAAACCATCTGCGCAGCCTGCCGGACAATAGACAACTGCTGGCATTGCTGGGCGTCGGCAAGCAGCATCTGGAGATGCTGGTCGACGCGTTAATCACCGCCGCCTGCCGATTGGAAATTGCCGAATCACTGGAGCGCGCATTGTCTGCCGGGACGCTGCCTGAGCAAGCTGAGGACAGACAGGTCAGCCAAGCGTTAGCGATCTTGGGT
The DNA here is from genome assembly GCF_052691715.1 of Serratia sp. NA_112.1. Lineage (NCBI taxonomy): Bacteria > Pseudomonadati > Pseudomonadota > Gammaproteobacteria > Enterobacterales > Yersiniaceae > Serratia > Serratia sp. NA_112.1. Next base: position 540,223 of record NZ_JBQZFO010000001.1, on the reverse strand, counting down.
GATTTCGTCACCTGGCTGGGCTTCCAGCAGCGCGAGGCGAGACTACGCCCCGTCAGCCGAATCAATCACGGCCAACCCATCTTTACCCCTCCACCGCAGCCCGCCGTGGACTGGAGTAGCCAACAACGGTTAACCAAACTGGCCCCCACCCCAGCGAGAAACACCGCGTTTTATGTCTACGACTGGTTGGTTGGCCTGCAGGCGCTGTTGGCAGAGAATATGGCAACAGCGGCGGAAGGCACAATCGATGAAGCTGCCCATCGAGCTTTGGCCGCCATTGTCGCCCCACTGAACGCCGAGGCAACGCCAATTATTTAAGGTATAGTGAAAAACCGTTTTCACCACAGGCGAACAAAACGATGAACTCTCCGTTTCTGGTTACTCCGCAATGGCTTGCGCAGCATATCAACGATGAAAACCTGGTAGTGGTTGATGTCAGGATGTCCCCAGTCGGCCTGGTGCCGAAAAAAGACATGCTCGCCGAATTTGCACGCGGCCATATCCCCGGCGCGGTATATTTTGACATCGATGACGTCGCGGATAAAAACACCACATTGCCGCATATGCTGCCAACGGCAGAGGAATTCAGCGCGGCGGTGGGAAAATTGGGTATCAGCGAACAACAGACCATCGTGTTTTATGACGAAGGCAATCAGTTCTCGGCCCCGCGCGGTTGGTGGACCTTCCGCAACTTTGGCGCTCAGCAGGTTTATGTGCTGGACGAAGGCCTGAACGGCTGGACAGCACTGGGCCAACCGCTGGCTACCGGTGCGGCTCAGCCTAGGCCGCAAACCTTCAACGCCCGCTTTAATGCGGGCGCGGTAGTCAATATGCAGCAGGTGGAACAGGCGCTAAGCAGCGAAGTGCAAATCCTGGACGCGCGCACTGCACCGCGTTTTTACGCCGAAGCCCCTGAGCCGCGCCCCGGTCTGCACCGCGGTCATATTCCCGGCAGCATCAATATTCCTTACGGCGAACTGCTGGAAAACGGCCGTTTCAAATCGCTGGAAGCACTGAAGCAAACCTTCGCCGACAAGGGCGTGAGTCTCGACGGGCCGATAATCACTAGCTGCGGCTCCGGCGTAACGGCAGCAGTGCTGGCTTTCGGCCTGCTGTCACTCGGCGCACCCCAGGTAAAACTGTATGACGGTGCCTGGAGCGAATGGGGAGCATTAAGCGGCAAACAGCCGATCGAGCAGGACTAGCTGTTGATCCTATCGGCGACGATCTGCGCCAAACGCTGGATCGCCGCTGACGGGTTTTCTTCGGCACGGTGCAGCACCACGCCTAGTTGATTTAGCGGCGGCAACACGTCAGGTGGCAAAGGGGACAGTCCCGCTGGCAGCCCGGCGTCGGTGCGCACCGTCACCCCTAATCCGGCGCTGACCGCGGCCCATACGCCGTTCAGGCTGCGACTGGTAAAGGCAATACGCCAGGATATACCGGCACGATCCAGCGCCTGAGTCGCGGCACTGCGCATCAGACAAGGAGCGTCAAACATCACCAGTGGCAGCGGCTCATCTCCCTGGCTCCATGGCACGAGTTCAAAATGGGGTGAGGCGATCCAGCGCATCTGCCGCTGACCCAATGTCTGATAAAACGGCGTGCTGATACCGCCGTCCCACGCCAGTGACAAATCCAGTTGCCCTTTCAACACCCATTCGAGCAGTTCGGTATTGCGGGCGATACGTGCTTCGATACGCACTCGCGGATGCGCTCGGGCAAAACTGCCCAAGACCTGCGGTAAAAAGGTTTCCCCGAAGTCTTCCTGCAAACCCAGCCTGACAGTGCCGTGCAGGTCCAGCCCGCGCACCGCAACGGCAGCCTCATCATTGAGCTCCAGCAAACGGCGAGCATAGCCCAGCAGTGTTTCGCCGGCCTCGGTCATTACCATACCGCGTCCGGACTTACGCAGGATCGGGCTGCCAACCTGCTGCTCCAGCTTTTTCAGATGCGCGCTGACCGCCGAGGTAGATCGCCCCAGCCGTTCCGCTGCTTTTGCAAAACTGCCCAGCTCAAGACCTGTCACGTAGCTGCGCAAATCGTCGAGATCAAAAGTGACTCGCCCCATACCAAGCATCCCGTTTTAAGAACCATCAGTCAAAATAATACCGATATTACTAACAAAGATGGTGTGTCATGCTCAGCCGGTCAATAACTTTCAGGTGCATTGCTCTGCTTGCCCGCCGTTTCTCATTTATTACAAGAGGTCCTTATGTTCACCATCCGCCAGGCTTTGAGCGGTGATTTAGCGCAGGTTCGTGATGTGGGTATGCGCACCTACCAGGCCCATTTTGGCAAACTTTGGCACCATAAAGAGGAGTTGGACGCTTTTCTGGCGCAAGACTTTGCTGTTGAAGCTCTGCAGAAGACGCTGCAGGATAGGGATGTTTGCTGGCTGTTGGGGTATGAAAACGACAACCTGGTGGGTTATGCGCGGGTGAATTTCAATAGCCTTCTGGCACCCACTGAACAGGTCGGTGCAGAGCTGCAGAAAATCTATTTCCTGCCGGAATATGCCGGCCAGGGTTACGGCCAGCAATTTTTTGACCAGATACAGCTTCGGGCGGGCGAACGTGAACAACCCATGCTGTGGCTGGAAGTGTTGCAGCGCAATACCAGCGCCCAGCGTTTTTACCAACGCCAGGGGCTGAGTATTTGCGGTGAAACCTGCTACACCAGCGCCCAGGGGTCCATCGGTCTCTGGTATATGTCTAAGCCGCTGTAACCCCTAGCCCGGAAACTCCAGCGCGCCGGTCAGATCCCCTAGCGGTTTTTGGCTGCGCGCCGCCATTGCCTTATCGCGCTCCGTTAGCCCGTCCAGCGGTGGCAGATCAAACACCCGGCTGATTAATCGCAGGATCGAACCTGTATCGTACACCTCGTGATCGACATAACCTTTGCGGGCAAACGGCGAAACCACCAATGCCGGGATACGTGAGCCAGGCCCCCAACGATCGCCCTGCGGCGGAGCCACATGATCCCACCAGCCGCCGTTCTCATCAAAGGTAATGACTACCACACTATTTTCCCACTGTGGGCCATTGCGCAGACTGTTGATGATATGGGCAATATGACGATCGCCGGCCTCCACATCGGAATAACCGGCGTGCATGTTGAGGTTGCCCTGCGGTTTGTAGAATGCCACCGGCGGTAAAGTCCCCGCTTCTACCGCGGCCAGAAATTTATTGCTACCGGCTGAATCGCCAATACCGCCGTCACGCAAATGCACCTCACGAGCCTGCGGGTTACTCGGCCCCAGATTTTCGAAATAGTTGAACGGTTGATGGTGATACTGAAAATCCGGCGCACCGGGGAAATCGCCCTGATCCTTGCGGTTGTCCAGCGCGTATTGCCAACCCCCGGCATACCATGCCCAGTCGATCCCTTTCTGGCTCAGTAAATCGCCGATGTGCTGATGCTTCTGTGGTGGCATAACGTTGGGCATGGTGGCGTCCGCCAGTGTCGGGTCTTTCTCATCCTGAGTCCACGACGGCCAGTACGGCGGTGCCATGGTGTTGACCGCATAGCCGTCCGGCGTCAGCAGGCTCTTGCCAAACAGCGGTCTACGTGAGTGCATCTCCGCCTTATTGAGCCCTATATCGCCACCAGCCCGCGCACGCCGTCTTGCTCCATCGCGCTGCCGGTACCGCGCTGGACAATGCTGCCGCGCGACATCACCAGATAGCGGTCCGCCAGTTCGGCGGCAAAATCATAAAACTGTTCCACCAGCAGGATCGCCATATCCCCCTGGGCCGCCAACTGTTTGATCACCGCGCCGATCTCTTTGATCACCGAAGGCTGGATCCCCTCCGTCGGCTCATCCAGGATCAATAGCTGCGGTCGGCAGGCCAGCGCACGCCCAATCGCCAACTGTTGCTGTTGCCCGCCGGAGAGATCGCCGCCGCGCCGATCTTTCATCTGCAACAGCACCGGGAACAGTTCATAGATCTGATCCGGTACCCTGCGCGCCTGGTTACCGGAAAAACGCGCCAACCCCATCAGCAGATTTTCTTCCACCGTCAGGCGACCAAAGATCTCACGCCCCTGCGGCACATAGGCCACCCCAGCCTGCACCCGCTGATGCGGTTTTCTGCCGTTAAGGCTTTCACCCTGCCAACTGATGCTGCCGCTCTTCGCCGGGATCAGCCCCATCAGGCATTTGAGCAACGTGGTTTTCCCTACGCCGTTGCGCCCGAGCAGGCAGGTCACTTCGCCGATATGAGCTTCAAACGACAGGCCGCGCAAAATGTGACTACCGCCGTAATATTGATTCAATTCATTCACTTGCAACATAGCTACTCCTAACGCCCCAAATACACGTCGATCACCTGCTCGTTGGCCTGTACCTGCGCCAATGAACCTTCCGCCAGCACCTGGCCCTGATGCAGTACCGTGACGTGGTCAGCAATGGTTTCGACAAACCCCATGTCGTGCTCCACCACCATCAGCGAATGCTTGCCCGCCAGCGAGCGGAACAGTTCAGCGGTGTACTCGGTTTCCGCATCTGTCATGCCGGCCGCCGGTTCATCGAGCAGCAGCAGATGCGGTTCCTGCACCAATAACATGCCGATCTCAAGAAACTGCTTTTGTCCGTGGGACAGCAACCCGGCGGGACGATGGCGTTCATGACCCAGCCGCAGGGTTTTCAGCATTTCATCAATGCGGTCGTGCTGTTCGCTGCTCAGTTTGGCGCGCAGGCAGGCCCATACCGACTTCTGGGTTTTCTGGGCGATCTCCAGATTCTCGAATACCGTCAGTGCCTCAAACACCGTGGGCTTTTGGAACTTGCGACCGATGCCGGCCTGGGCGATCTGCATCGGATCCAGCGCGGTCAGATCGACGGTTTGATCGTAAAACACCCTGCCGCTGTCCGGCCGGGTCTTGCCGGTGATCACATCCATCAGCGTGGTTTTCCCCGCGCCGTTGGGGCCGATCACACAGCGCAATTCCCCCACCCCGATTTGCAGCGACAGATCGCTCAGTGCCCGAAAACCGTCAAAGCTGACGTTGATCTTGTCGAGCAGCAGTACCGGATCGGTTTGCTGGCGGTATTTATCGGCCGGCAGCGGCTGGGTGAACAGCTCTTCGGTCATTTGCAGCGAATTCATTGTGATTTTCCTCTGCGCAGCAGGCCGATAACCCCTTTCGGCAGGAACAGCGTGACGACAATAAACATCAGGCCAAGAAAGAACTGCCAGTATTCCGGAATGGCCATGGTGAACCAGCTTTTGGCACCGTTGACGATACCTGCCCCCAGCAGCGGCCCCACCAGCGTGCCGCGCCCGCCGAGCGCCACCCAGATGGCGGCTTCAATCGAGTTGGTCGGTGACATTTCGCCGGGGTTGATAATGCCCACCTGCGGCACATACAGCGCCCCAGCCAACCCGCACAGCACCGCCGACAGCGTCCAGATAAACAGTTTGAAGCCTTTCGGATCGTAGCCGCAGAACGTCAGGCGGTTTTCCGCATCGCGCACCGCCGTCAGTACCCGGCCGAATTTGCTGCGGGCCAGCGCAAAGCCGATTGCCAGACTGGCAGCCAGCAGCAGCACCGTGGTCAGGAACAGCGCCACCCGCGTGCCGGTGGCGGTGATCGGAAAGCCCAGCAGGGTGGTGAAACCGGTAAAGCCATTGTTGCCGCCAAAGCCGGTTTCATTACGAAAGAACAGCAGCATACCGGCGTAGGTCAATGCCTGAGTCATGATGGAGAAATACACCCCTTTGATTTTCGAACGGAAAGCGAAGTAACCGAAGATAAAGGCCAGCACGCCGGGCACCAATACGATCAGGCATAGCGCCCAGGCGAAGTACTGGGTGCCGCTCCAGAACCACGGCAATTCATTCCACGAAAGAAACGACATAAATGCCGGCAGGCCATCGCCCGCCGCCTGACGCATCAGGTACATGCCCATGGCATAGCCGCCGAGGGCAAAAAACAACCCGTGCCCCAACGACAGCAGCCCGGCGTAACCCCACACCAGATCAAGCGCCACCGCCACCACCGCATAACACAAAATTTTACCCACCAGCGTCAGGGTGTAAGTGGAGATCGCCAGCGGGTGGTCTGCCGGCAGCAGGGCCAGAAACGGCATGATCAGCAGCGCAAGCAACGCCAGCCCGCCGATACAGAGCGCCAGTCGGGGTGCCTTCTGCAGGCCGGTTACAGTCAATGGTTGGCTCATCAGTCAATCACCCTGCCCTTGAAGGCGAACAGTCCCTGAGGACGTTTTTGAATAAACAGCACAATCAGCGCCAGGATCAGGATTTTACCCAGCACGGCGCCAATCTGCGGTTCAAGAACTTTGTTAAGAATACCGAGGCCAAAGGCCGCCACCACGGTCCCGGCCAGTTGACCAACGCCACCGAGCACCACCACCAGGAACGAGTCGATGATATAACCCTGACCCAGCTCCGGCCCGACGTTGCCCAGCTGCGACAGCGCCACTCCGCCCAGCCCGGCAATGCCGGAACCCAGGCCGAACGCCAGCATATCGACGCGGCCGGTGGGTACGCCGCAGCAGGCGGCCATGGCGCGGTTTTGCGTCACGGCGCGCACGTTCATACCCAGGCGGGTTTTATTTAGCAGCAACCAGGTGAGTACCAACACCAGCACCACAAACAGGATCACCGCGATACGGTTCCACGGCAGAACCAGGTTGGGCAGTAACTGAATACCGCCCGACAGCCAGGCCGGGTTGGCAACTTCCACGTTTTGCGCGCCAAATAACACCCGAACCAATTGGATCAGCACCAGACTGATACCCCAGGTCGCCAGCAGGGTTTCCAGCGGTCGTCCATACAGATGGCGGATCACCGTTCGCTCCAGCGCCATGCCTATGCAGGCGGTGATGCAGAACGCCACCGGCAACGCCACCAGCGGATACAGCGCCAACCACTGCGGCGCAAACTGCTGAAACAATCCCTGCACCAGATAGGCCGAGTAGGCACCGAGCATCAGCATTTCGCCGTGCGCCATGTTGATCACCCCCAACAGGCCGTAGGTGATCGCCAGTCCGAGCGCCGCCAACAGTAAGATCGAGCCGAGCGACAGGCCGGTAAACGCCTGGCCAATCAGGTCGCCGATCATCAACCGGTGTTTCACGCTGGCCAGGCTGTTCAGCGCTTCAGCGCGCACGGCAGCGTCCGGTTCATGGGCGGCATCGGTCAATGCCTGCAACCGCGTCTGGGTTTCCGCTGCCCCCGAACTGCCGAGCAACCGCACCGCATTGAGGCGCACTTTGGCATCGGCGTCGGTCAGTTGCAGATTGGCCAGCGCGATGCGGAGCGCCTCATGCACCCGACTGTCTTTTTCCTGCGCCAGACGCTGGGTCAGCAGTGCCAATTGACTATGTTGCGCCTCCTGCTGCAGGGCCTGCGCCGCCTGTAAACGCAGCGCCGGATCTTCACTGACCAGCCGGTGGGCCGACAGCGCGTTGGCAATCAGGATCCGCAGCCGGTTATTCAGCCACAGCTTCTTCGGCGTACCGACCAGGGCAGCATTGCCTTCCAGCGGCTGATAACGATCGCCCTTCTGGATAAAGGCATGTTTGGCCTCGTCGATCACCACGCTTTCCTGCTTTAACGCCTGCAGTAACGGCAAGCGCACAGCATCCGGCGCCGTCGCCCACGCCTGCAATAATTTGACCTGCTGCGTACGGTTGGCCGCAGCAAAGTCATTAGCCGGCCCCGCCTGCGCGAACATGGGCAGGCAGCACAGCAATAACCACAGATGCCTGAGATGGCTTAAAGATAAAAGTTTCATCAGATGTCTCGTCGCAATAGGGCATGGCTCAGTCAGCCCCCGCCGTAACGGGGGCTGGGCATTACTTACCGCCTTTTACCGGGCTTTCCGACTTTTTGTCGTTGCCGGCAATGTACGGGCTCCACGGCTGGGCGCGTAGCGGAGCATCGGTTTGCCACACCACGTTGAACTGGCCATTGCTTTCAATTTCGCCAATCATCACCGGTTTGTGCAGATGATGGTTGGTGGCATCCATGGTCAGGGTAAAGCCCGACGGCGCGGCAAAGGTTTGCCCGGCCATCGCGGCGCGAACCTTGTCAACGTCCGTGGTACCGGCCTTCTCGACCGCCTGCGCCCACATATGGATGCCAACATAGGTGGCTTCCATCGGGTCATTGGTCACTGCGGTGGCGTAGTTCGGCAGGTTGTGCGCCTTGGCATAGGCCCGCCATTCGCTGACGAACTGCTTGTTGGTCGGGTTATCCACCGATTCGAAGTAGTTCCAGGCCGCCAGGTTGCCCACCAGCGGTTTGGTGTCGATGCCGCGCAGCTCTTCTTCTCCTACCGAGAAGGCGATCACCGGCACATCAGTGGCCTTGATGCCCTGATTGGCCAGCTCTTTGTAGAAGGGAACGTTGGAATCACCGTTGATGGTGGAGATCACCGCCGTTTTGCCACCGGCAGAGAATTTCTTGATGTTGGCGACGATGGTCTGGTAGTCGCTGTAACCAAATGGCGTATAGACCTCTTCGATGTCTTTATCCTGAATGCCTTTCGAGTGCAGGAAGGCGCGCAGGATCTTGTTAGTGGTACGCGGGTAAACGTAGTCGGTACCCAGCAGGAAGAAGCGTTTCGCCGAGCCGCCGTCTTCGCTCAGCAGGTATTCCACCGCCGGGATCGCCTGCTGATTAGGGGCCGCACCGGTATAGAACACATTGGGCGACATCTCTTCCCCTTCGTACTGCACCGGGTAGAACAGCAGGCCATTCAGTTCCTCAAACACCGGCAACACGGATTTACGCGATACCGAAGTCCAGCAGCCAAACACCGCCGCCACCTTGTCCTGGCTCAGCAACTGACGCGCCTTTTCGGCGAACAGCGGCCAGTTGGAGGCTGGATCCACCATCACCGGCTCGAGTTTTTTACCCAATACCCCGCCCTTGGCGTTGATGCCATCAATGGTCATCAGCGCCACGTCCTTGAGCGGCGTTTCAGAAATGGCCATGGTGCCGGAAAGCGAACTCAGGATGCCGACCTTGATGGTATCGGCAGCCTGCGCCCCCCAGGCCATACTCATGCCGATCATGGTGGCGGACAGCGCAAAAGCTTTTATAAAGTGACGACGTTGCATAATTCAAACTCCTGATGTGTGATAAGTAAACAACCTTCTTTTCAAGAAAATCTGACCCAATGGATTTCGAGTTGCGGCTAACAACGCTGCAGCTCGAAAGACGACGGGTTAGGGTTGGAGGCGTGCTTGATGCAACATATGTAAGGTTATTTTTCTGACCTCAGCCTTACTGACGGCGATATGGTTACTGAGTAGCGTTTGCGCCTCCCCAGTTTGCTGTTGCAGAATCGCCCGCAAAATGGCGGCGTGTTCGTTATAGGTCGCCTCTACCCGGCTGCCCTGGGTGAAATCCAGCCGACGAATAATGCGAATTTTCTCGGTCAGCTCGCGATGAATGCGTGCCATTTCACCGTTGCCCGCCGCCGCCACCAGCGCCATATGGAACTGTTCGTCGTGCAGCGAGACGGTTTTGCCGTCTTCCCGCCGTGGCTCGTCGATCCAGAAACTGCCGAGCGCCTCCAACTGCAACGGCACTTCATCCATTGGCCGCGCGCACAGCCGTTTAACCGCCTCACACTCCAGTACGATGCGCAGGTCATACAGCTCCTCGAAGTAGGCAAAATCGAACGGTCGCACCTGCCAACCACTGCGAAAATGCACTTCGACGTAGCCCTCGCGCTCCAGCCAAAACAGAGCCTGCCGCACCGGCGTGCGGCTGACGTCCATGCGCAGCGCCACTTCGTTTTCGCTAAAGCGATCGCCCGGCAGCAGTTGAAAATCAAAAATGTCGTCCTTAAGCTGCAGGTAGATACGCTCCGCCAGCCCCTCCGGCCGCGCCTTGCTGCGGTTGTTGGTGATTTGCATCGCATTCCTCTCTGCGGACGCTGTCTGCCGCGTCCCGACAATTAAACAGGGTTAACTGGCGTGCTCCAGCCACAGCAGGGCGTCACCCGGCCCGACAGGTCGCCCCTGCTGACAACTGATGCGCTTGATGATCCCGGCGCGCGGCGCGGTGACCGCCAGCTCCATTTTCATTGCCTCCACCACGATCAACGGCTGGCCAGCTTCGACCTGCTGCCCCGGCTCCACCAGAATTTTCCACACGCTGCCGTTCAGGTCGGCGCTGACCAGATAGCCATCAACCTTTTCTTCATCATCCTGTGGCGGCAGCAACTGGGCCTCGGCCTCGCCCTCCTCTTCCTGCCAGAGCATTACTTCATGGCTGAACGCCTGCTGCTGACGCTGCTGGAAGGCACTGATGTCTTCGGCGTTGTCCGCCAGGAAACGGCTATATTCGGCAAAATCAAATTCGCTGTTCTCAATACGGACCTGCGCGCGCCCTTCGCGGAATGCCTCGCGCTGCTCATCCAGCTCCTGTTCGCTGACCGGATAGAAACGCACCTGATCAAAGAAGTGCAGCAGCCAAGGCTCACCGGCGCTGAACTGCGGATTTTTGAGGAATTTGTTCCAGATCGGCAGCGTGCGCCCGACCAACTGATACCCCCCCGGTGAGTCCATGCCATAAATGCACATGTACATTCCACCGATGCCGACCGTACCTTCGGCGGTATGGGTCCGGGCCGGGTTATATTTGGAACTGAGTAGCCGGTGACGCGGGTCAATCGGCACTGCGCAAGGTGCGCCGAGGTAAACATCGCCCAGGCCGAGGATCAGGTAGCTGGCATCAAAGATGATGTCGCGCACCTGCTCACGCGTGCTGAGCCCGTTGATGCGCCGGATAAAATCAACGTTGTTCGGCAGCCAGGGCGCGGACGAACGCACCGTCTGTTGATAACGTTCCACCGCCCCCAGGGTGGCGGAGTCTTCAAACGCCATTGGCAGGTAAACCGTGCGCGTCGGCACCTTCAGTTGGCTGACATCGCCCAGCGCCTGTTCACGCGCCAGCAGGCGCGCCAATAAATCGGCCTGGCTCAGGACGCGGCTGTCATAGCGGATCTGCAGCGATCGCACGCCGGGAGCCAGCTCCTCGACGCCGGGGATCGCGTCCTGCCTGAGCGACTGCATCAGCAGATGAATGCGTAACCGCAACGCCAGACTGAGCACGTTGTCGCCATATTCCAGCAAGATGTAGCCGTCACCGGCCTGGCGATAGACTACCGCCGGGCGGCTGTCGGTCGCCGGCAGTGCCGCCAGGATAGCAGCAGACACCGTGGCACCCGGCGTCAGATCTGGTGCCGGCAGGGTGATGGCCTTCACCGCCGCCAGCGCTTCGATGCTGCCAAGCTGCGCCTGTTCCAGCGATTGCGCCTGTTTGAAGCCGATCGGATGGAAGCGAATGCGATCGCCCGGCTTCACCTGACCGACCTTCCACAGCTCGGCCCTGGCGATAGTCACCGGGCAGACAAAGCCACCCAGGCTCGGCCCGTCGCGAGTAAGGATCACCGGGAAGTCGCCGGTGAAGTTAATCGCACCTATGGCGTATTCGCAGTCGTGTACGTTGGACGGATGCAGCCCGGCCTCGCCACCGTCCTGCCGCGCCCACTCGGGTTTTGGCCCGGACAGGCGCACCCCCAAGCGGTTGGAGTTGTAATGCACCTGCCATTCGGCGGCGAAGAAACTGTCGATCGACTCCGGGGTAAAGAAGTCCGGTGCGCCGTGCGGCCCATACAGCACGCCGATGTTCCACAGGTTGCCGTACTCAGGGATCAGGCTTTCATCCATTGCCTGCGGCGCGGCAACCGGTGCTGGAGTGGTGGTAGCGGCCAACGCCGGTTGCGACACCGCCAGCATATCTGCTACCCGCAGAGTGCGCCCGGCGTGACCGCCAAACTGCCCCAGGGCAAAGGTCGAACGGCTACCCAGATACACCGGCACATCAAAACCGTTTCGCACCGCCAGATAGGTACGGCACCCGTGCCGGGCGCGGCCCATCGTTAGTGTCTGCCCGGCCCGAACCGCTATTGGCTGCCAGTAAGCCAGCGCTTCACCATCCAAATCTGCCGGGCAGTCCGCACCGGTCAGCGCAATAGTGGCGTCGCAATGGAAACGCAGGGTCGGCCCCTGCAGGGTGAACTCCAGCCCGGCGGCGCTGGGGTGGTTACCGACAATGCGGTTGGCCAGCCGGAAAGCGAAGTCATCCATCGGCCCGGACGGCGGCACGCCGATATCCCAATAGCCGACACGACCCGGAAAATCCTGCACGCTGCTGTAAGTGCCCGGTTGCAGCACTTCGATACTGCTGGGTTGGAAGCGGAAGCTGTCCAGCATGCGGGTCCAGACGCTGCCGGTCTGGAACGCCGTGGTGGCAATCACCTGCCGCAGGTAATCGAGATTCGTCGCGATGCCGTGCAGCCGGGTGGCATCCAGCGCCTCGCGCATTTTCTCCAGCGCCTGTTGGCGATCCTCACCGTGAACAATCAGCTTGGCGATCATCGGGTCGTAAAATGCCGATACCTCACTGCCGGTGGCGACCCAACCGTCCACCCGCACCCCATCCGGGAAATGCACCTCGGTCAATACGCCCGGGCTGGGCTGGAAGTTCTTCAGCGGATCTTCGGCATAAATGCGCACCTCAATCGACGCCCCCTGCGGCGGGCGTTGCAGCGCCGTCCAGTCCAGCGCATCCCCCGCCGCCACCTGCAACATGCATTCGATCAAGTCCAGCCCGGTAACCATCTCGGTCACCGGATGCTCCACCTGCAGGCGAGTATTGACCTCGAGGAAATAAAATTCGTCGCGCGCGCCGTCGTAGATAAACTCCACGGTACCGGCGCTGCGATAATTAACCGACGCCCCCAGTGCTACCGCCGCCTGATGCAGCGCCTGACGGGTAGCCGTCGGCAGGTTCGGTGCCGGGGTCTCTTCCACCACTTTCTGGTTGCGGCGCTGCAATGAACAATCGCGCTCACCGAGCGCCACCACCCAGCCCTGACCATCACCAAAGATCTGCACTTCGACATGACGGGCCTGATCGACAAAGCGCTCGATAAAGGCCCCGGAGTCGCGGAAGAACTGCTCACCCAGCCGTTTCACGCTGTCGTAGGCTTCACGCAGTGCGGCTTCGTCGTCGCAACGCGTCAGGCCGATACCGCCACCGCCGGCGGTGCTTTTCAACATCACCGGGTAGCCAATCTGGCTGGCGGCGTTGACCGCCTGCTCAACGCTATCCAACAGGCCGGTACCCGGCGTCATCGGCACCTGTGCCAGTGCCGCCAGCTCACGCGCCCGGTGTTTCAGGCCGAACTCACGAATTTGCGCCGCCGTCGGGCCGATAAAAGCGATGCCCGCCGCTTCGCAGGCGTCGGCAAACTCAGCGCTCTCGGAAAGGAAGCCGTAACCGGGATAGATCGCCTGTGCGCCGGTTTCTGCCGCCGCCGCCAGGATCTTGTCGATACACAGGTAGCTGTCACCGGCCTTTTCACCGCCCAGCGCCACCGCCAAATCGGCTTCGGTGACGTGTGGTGCATTGCGGTCGGCGTCGGAATAAACCGCTACGCTGGTCACTCCCAGCCGTTTCAGGGTGCGGATGGCGCGGCAGGCAATTTCGCCACGGTTGGCAATGAGTACGGTAGAAAACATGATTAAGCCCCCTTCAGGCTGGCGACATAGTTGCGCCAGCCGCCAAATTCAGTGATATCCGTGGCACCCTGTAGCGCCCAGGGTTCGCAGATAAAGCCTTTCACCCGGCGACCATCCGCCAGTAACAGCGTGCCGATACCCAGCGGTGCCGGTATTTCCGCCACCAATTCGCCGAAACGCGCCAGCGGGATATCCCACAGCTCGACATCGATAGCGGCCCCCTGTTCGGTTTTTGCCAACCCCGGCTTTGGCGGCTGAGTATTGGCCAACGCGTACAGCCGGTAGCACGGCGCGGTGGTGGTTTGTTCCACCAAAGCCGCTGCACGCTGCGTGAGCTGGAAATTCAATGGCATTCCACTGAGGTGCGCACCCACCACCGCCACCCGCACGTGCTGGGTCGAAGGTATAAGGCTATTCGCCGATGGTAATGGGCGGCCGGTGGCACCCAACGGCAGATCCTGTGCCTGCTGCCAGCGCAGCCCGAAGGCGGCCAGCGCCCGATCGTGCCAGGCGGGAGCGACCAGCGTGATACCGGTGGGCAGGCCGTCGTCACGCATCGACGCCGGCAGCGCCAGCGCGCTCAGATCGGCCAGATTGGTGAAATTGGTGTAGGTGCCAAACTGCGAGTTGAACAACACCGGCTCCTGCTCCATTTCCGCCAGTGTGCGAATGGTCGGTGAGGTCGGCACCACCAGTGCGTCGAAGGGAGCCAGCCGTTGCTCAATCTGCCGCGCCAGCTCGGCACGCAGATATTCGGCTTTGTAGGCGTCGCAGGCGCTGTACTTCAGGCCGTTATTGACGATGCCGCGCACCACCGGATTAATCGCCTGCGGGTTGGTACTCAGCATCTTTTCAACCGCCACGGTGCGTTCCGCCACCCAGGGGCCGTAATAGAGCTGCTCTGCCAGTACGCGGAACGGGGTAAAGTCGAGGGTTTCCAGCGTTACGCCGCAGCTTTTCAGTTGCTCCAGCGCCCGTTGAAATGCCTGCTCGGCCTGGGTATCGCCGAAAAACTCGAGCTGTGCCGGTACCGCAAAGCGGGGTGCCGCGGGGAAACTCGCCGGGGCGGTATGGGGATTGATGCGGGAATAGGCATCTGCCGGGTCATAGCCCCCCGCCAATTCGGCCACCAGCGCGGCATCCGCCACCGTCAGGGCGAATATCGATACCGTGTCATTGAGCCGACAGGCGGGAACCACGCCACAGTTCGACAACCAGCCCTTGGTCGGTTTCAAGCCGACAATATTGTTGAATCCGGCCGGGACGCGCCCTGAACCGGCGGTATCGGTGCCCAAGGAAAACGGCGTCAGGCCGCGTGCCACCACCGAGGCCGAGCCTGAGCTAGAACCACCGCTGACGTAGCGACTGTCGAAACTGTTCACTACCGCGCCGTGCGGCGAGCGGGTGCCTACCAGGCCGGTAGCGAACTGATCGAGATTGGTTTTTCCGATCACCAGCGCACCGGCGGCGCGCAGATTGGCAACCACGGTTGCATCCGTCGCCGCCTGATAGGCAAACTCCGGGCAGGCGGCGGTCGTCGGCCAGCCGCCGACGTCGATATTGTCTTTGACCGCGAAAGGCACGCCAAACAGCGGCAGGCGGCTGATGTCCCCGGCGACGGCTTCAAGCCGTTGGGCCAGTTGTTGGTACTGCGCCTCCAGTTGTGCAACGCTGGCCAGATACAGCCAGGCATTGTCATCCGCTGGCAAATTGGCCAGCCAGGCAACCAGCGAGGCACGCACGCTGGCCATGCGCTCGCCGGCCGGGCGGGTATGATAATGGTGCTGCCACTCGCTGAGGGTGAAACCGCGTAGGCTAACGGACTGAGTCATCGGCAAAATTCCATCTGGTACACAAGATGGGATTCATATAGCAACCGGCGTGCCAATTTTTAATCGGCTGATTTCAATGAAATATAAGAAAAACTTATAATAAAACAGCAAAAACCTGCACTATTCGTGGGCAAGTGACGAACAAAAAAGGTGCACTAAATAGTATTTTGGCGATCTACCGAAATGGATTTCATTAATTAACCCTGAATTCCATGCGTGTAATGGAATACCCATTTACGATTAATCAGAAATCATTAGCCTGGGGATATGATAAATTATTTAGTTACTAAATAATTTTATTAACTGATTTTTAATACAAAAACAAAAAAGAATGATGAATTATATAACTAACGACAAGCAAAACTTAAATACTGGGAAAAATTAAAAACACAGAATTAAAGACCATAAAATAACGGATATATATTTATAACCTAATAGAATTAAAAGCCCAGAAACCAACCAAACCCGCCTCAATATAGAAAACTTTACACAAAGCCTTCTTATCATTGGTGGTGTGATTGAACTAACCTTGGTCAGGAATTATTGCTAGTGGCGGCGGCCTGAATTTCAGCGCTGACTTTTATCGCGACTTAATACCCTGACCCAAGGAGCTATCATGACATCGATTAATCATCTGCTGGTTAAAAACCGCAGTTGGGCAACTCAGCAACAATCCCGCGATCCCCATTACTTCCCACAGTTGGCACAGGCGCAGAAACCGCACATTCTTTGGATTGGCTGCTCCGACAGCCGGGTCCCTGCCGAAACTATTGTTCGTGCGCAACCCGGCGAGCTGTTTGTACACCGCAATATCTCCAACGTGGTCGAAGAGCAGGATGATAATTTGATGAGCGTGGTGCAATACGCGGTCGAACATCTGGATGTCGGGGCCATCGTGATTTGCGGACATTACGGTTGCGGTGGGATCAAAGCGGCTCTGAATAATCCTAATACCCCCAGTAAGGACTCACTCACACGCCGACTCAATTCGCTACGTGCCAAACTAGAGCCGCATTTGCCAACTGAGACCGAAACCCATGACGACAACCTGAATAAAGCGGCCCACATCAACGTACAACTCCAACTCAATACCCTCAGCAAAACCCAGTTAATCCAACGCGCCTGGCGACATAATGCCGGGTTGACGCTGGTCGGCTGCATTTACGATATGCATAACGGATTTTTGAATGTGCTGGAGCAGCGCAACGCTGCCGGGAAGGTCACATGAATCGTGCCAATCTGCGTTTTGACCTGCCCGCCGGGCTGGTGGTCTTTCTGGTTGCCCTGCCATTGAGCCTGGGCATTGCGCAAGCCAGCGGTGTCCCGCCGTTCGTTGGCCTGCTCACCGGCGTGATTGGCGGCATAGTCGTCACCCTGCTCAGCCCTTCACCGTTTTCAGTCAGCGGCCCGGCCGCCGGACTGGTGACCATTGTCACCGGTGCCATGTTGACGCTGGGCGACTTTTCCACCTTCTTATTCGCCCTGCTCTTGGCCGGCATATTGCAACTGGCCTTCGGCCTGCTGCGCGGCGGCAAACTGGCAGCATTGATCCCCGGAGCCGTGATCCACGGCATGTTGGCCGCCATCGGCATTTTACTGATCCTGCAACAGTTGCCGCTGGCAATGGGCTATCCGTCTGGGCATGGTCTGAGTGAAACACCGTCCACCGAGCAACTCCGTGGAGATATTGCCCCGGCGGCAGTCATGCTTACGCTGGGTGCGCTGCTACTGATTGTTTTTTGGGGGAAGTCAGCGCTCAAACAACGCCTGCGGCTGACGGCATTACCTGGCCCGCTGGTCGCCGTGTTGTGGGGTTGTCTGTTTGTCTGGCTGGGCCAGAAGATTTGGCCCGCCATCGACACGCTACCCCGAATTGAATTACCGGCAGTCGATAGCCTTGAAGCCCTGCAAGGGCAATTTTCGTTGCCCAACTGGCAGGCATGGAGTAATCCTGCGGTCTATCTGGTAGCCATTACTCTGGCGATAGTTGCCAGTCTGGAAACCCTGCTGAGTCAGGAAGCGTTGAAAAAGATGGCGCCAATGATGCCGGAACCGTCACCCGATAAAGAACTGCGCGCGCAGGGGGTGGGCAACTGCATTAGTGGGCTGTTGGGCGGCTTGCCGATTACCTCCGTCATTGTGCGTAGCTCTGCCAACGTGCAGGCCGGTGCACGCAGCCGGGTCTCTATTCTGCTGCATGGCGTGCTGTTGTTGCTCAGCGCCTTGCTGTTTGCCGAACTGCTCAACAGCATTCCATTGGCCAGCCTGGCGGCCATCCTGATCTACACCGGTTTTAAGCTGGCGCACCCCCGTATTTTTATCACTCTGTGGCGTCAGGGCCTGCAACAGTTCGTCCCTTTTGCCGCCACCCTCGGCGGTATTCTGGTGTTTGGCATGCTGGCGGGTATTGCCATCGGCCTGGTGGCGCAACTACTGTGGAGCCTGTATCAAAGCAACCGTCACGCCCTGCGGCTGACCCGCTACGACGACCATTATCTGCTGCAGTGTCAGCAAAACCTGACCTTCCTCAATAAGATGCGGTTGATGCATTTGCTGGGGCAGATTGAGCACAACAGCACGGTGATTATCGATTGCGAAGGGATTAATTATCTGGACGACGATATCCGCGCAATGCTCAATGAATACCGCCAAACGGCGGCGGAAAAACAGATCAGCATCAGTCTGCATCCGCCAACGAATATTCTGGTACGTGATGCATCCTGATTTAAAACGGCGCCGGGCAAATAGCCCGGCACCTTCAATCTAACAGCTAACCGTCTTGCCACGAACAAACTCACCAAACCCTCTTGTTCGCCACAACTTACACCTTTAAATTACCGGTAAGTAACCAGATATCGCGGCCGTAACACCTGGATTTGTTTTGTTTCTCAAAACCCTAAGTAGCCAAGCCTCGAAATTTCTCTTCTGACAAGATTTAAGGTGTGTCGCAGCCAAAGATACAAAACCTTTATTATCATAATGCGCCAACAGCATCGGTAAATCCTTGGTCTCTATTGCAAGCTGAATTTTACCCATCAAACCATCAGCCATTTCACGGATATTTAAATCATTCGTCTTTTCAGCATATTCAGATTCAATTTCAGAAATGGTCCTTGCCCTGCTCAAGTCGATTTTCTTCAGTGCTCGGTCAATACGCCGCCGGCAATATTGAGCAACAACCAGTTCTATAGCCTCGGGTACAGAAACGGAATTAAATATTGCCTCTGACAAGTTAGAGAGTCGGGTAGATAGTTCATCATCAGCATAGCCTTCGCTAACAGCAATAGCACGGCTCACATCAGGCAATAAAATTAAATTTTCAACTTCTGAAACTGACAGCGTGGTAATACCTAGAGTTTCAAGATACGTTTTATCATCCTCATCATAGTCATCAGCGTCGACAATTCCAGAACATGTTATACGGGTAAACATAGCGTTATGCCGCAATGTTACAACTGAATAAATAACTTCACTACATGATGAACGGGGTATTACAGTCCATTCGGGATAACAACTACGGTATATGGCTAAATCGAGGCTGCTATTGCTCCCTTCGACAAAAAGAATCGGCTTTCTGCTTCCCAGGATTAGGGTAGTCAGCTCCTCGCCAAAACCCGTATCTTCCGGAACCGC
This sequence comes from Serratia sp. NA_112.1, assembly GCF_052691715.1. NCBI lineage: Bacteria > Pseudomonadati > Pseudomonadota > Gammaproteobacteria > Enterobacterales > Yersiniaceae > Serratia > Serratia sp. NA_112.1. The sequence goes on along the minus strand of NZ_JBQZFO010000001.1, from coordinate 521,185 downwards.
CTCTATAGACCAAAACGGTGCAGGGTTGTAATCACGAATAACATACTTTTGGGCGGTACGCGCGGCAGCAAACTCTAATTCGTGAGTAATAAACACGAATGCACAATCAGAGCGTGCCGCTTCAAGCTCATCCCACAACTTTGACATAATAGAACGATGGACATGCAGCTCTGGCTCGTCGATGATCAACACCTGATTATCATCTGCAACAAGCACTTGACCAATCATATAGAAAATGGCCCGTTCTCCATCGCTCATCTCGGAGGCTTTATACATGGTTTCCTGGCCTGGCAGTGAGACCAAAATATCATCACCAGAAATATGTAGCACTCGATGTGGAAGTAATCGTGACCATATATCATTAAGCCTATCAAGCTTAGTCAGTTTAAAATCAGATGCAGCCCCCTGGCCACCAGGCTTATATTTGTTATATGCAATTAAGGAGGTATTGGCTTGATCTGCAAACAGTGCCTGAATAAGATAATCAAAATCATTCAGCAGGTTTACTGCCTGTTTGCCTCCCCAGCGACGACCGTCCCTATACTGAACACCTGAGCTTTCATCTGCATATCCCGTTCGTAATCCAGAGAGGGCTTGCCTTTCACTTATTTTTGCCACTGAGGGGTTTAAACTTAATGCACGATGTGCAGAAATTCTATGTGCACTTAACCCTAGCTCATTCTCTATTTTAACGGCCAGGCGTGTTTTTCCACCACCATTAGCCCCAACAAATATAATAGAGTTCCCATTCTCAAGCGTAAAACTCATTTGAGAATTTTCAATCGGAATAGCGAAGTTAAAATTCAAAATTTAATCCCTCAAAATACTGTCCGTTAGTTTAAATCCCACAGTAATGAAAAAAAAGTAATCAACCTTAAAAAAACCGATAAGACAACTTACTTATATTTCCCAGCAAGTAAATAGTCAACAAAAAAAACGCCGTCTTACGACAGCGCTTAAAATTTTTTAGATTTTTATTTTACGCCGCGAATACGCTGCGCCAAACCTTTCAGGAAATAACGCAGCATCTGATCGCCACAGGGGCGGAAGTTTTTGGTGCCTTCTTTGCGGAACAGCGCGCTCAGTTCCGGCTTGGAGATACGGAAATCAACCGCGGTGAAGATCTCGTGCATATCGGTATCTTTCAACTCGAAGGCTACGCGCAGCTTTTTCAACACCAGATTGTTGGTGATCGGCAGTTCCACTTCCGGTGCCGGGAATTTGTCATCCTTGCCGCGTTTGAAGAACACCAGGCCGTTCAGGAAGTGCGCCATCACTTCGTCCGGGCAGTTTTCGAACCCCGGCTCACCTTCCTTGATGACATAAGTGCTCATTGCCGAGACCGCAACGTCGAAATTATCCAGCTTGATAATCTCCACCATTTTCGCGTCGTTGATACCCAGCATGTAGCGCACGCTGCGCAGCACGTCATTGTTGATCATAGAATTGCCTTTAGCTTGTAAACCGAGATACATGCACATTGTAATACCCTATGGCTTTCAAGTCGCAGCCAGGCTCCCAGCTCGCTCACCCCCAGGCGCTTACTCGAGTAAGTTACTGGGGTGAGCGACAAATCTGTCGGAAACAGATTTGAACGCGCGCTCAGCGGCCCCGTAGGGGCAAGGACCATGGATGGACCTTGTAAGCAGGTAACAACGCTGCGGCTTGAAAGACGACGGGTATGGCCGCACATCTTGAATATGTGCGGCAGTATAGGGATCAGAGCGGGGTTTCTCAATCGATTTGGCTTTTTTGCTGATACAGCGGGATGTCTTCGCCAATGATGTATTTATTGCGCAGGATGGATGACACTTTATCCATTATCATCACTACCACCACCAGGATCAGGGTGATGAACATCACCACGTCCCAGTTCCACAGCCGCATGTTCTCCGCATAGACCAGGCCGATACCACCGGCGCCGACAAAGCCCAGCACCGCCGCAGATCGGGTGTTGGATTCAATCTGGTACAGGCTGAGCGCCAGAAAAGTGGGGAACGATTGGGTAAAGATACCATAACGGTGCTTTTGCAGGCCGTTGGCACCCACTGCCGTCAGACCACGGCTGGGGGATTTATCTACCGCTTCGTGCCCTTCGGCATAGAGTTTGCCGAGTAACCCGACGTCCTGCATCACAATAGCCAATACCCCAGCCAGTGGCCCCATGCCGACGGCACGGACGAAAATCAGCCCCCAAATGGCCATGTCGATACCTCGCAGCATATCCAAGAGGCGGCGCACCAGCAGCGAAACCGGTCGCAGCAACGGCGTCGACATCACGTTGCGCGCGGCAAAGAACGACAGAGGCAAGGCAATCAACGAGGCAGTGATTGTGCCGGCGAACACTATGCCAATGGTGATAAATATCTGCTGGAAGTAGTACATAAACGGCCAGTTGACGAAGTCATGCCAGACAAACATGCGCATAAAATAGCGGCCAAGCTGATGACAGCCGTTAATAAACTGCGGCCAGGCAATGCCGAAAAACTGGAAGAAGAACAGGTAATACAGCGCGATAGCCGCTGTCACTATACCGATGGTGCGCAGGTAGCGGCGTTGCTGTGAGAAAATCTCCGGGTGCTGCTGTTTGAGCGTTTGCAGCTTTTCCGTCGAAATAGTGGGTGCCGTTATCATTTTTTTCCCTCCACGACGCGTTTGCGTAGCTCACCTGAGGTGTAATCCAGCAGCGAGACCACCAGGATAATCAGCAGCAACGTCATGCTGACCTGATCGTAGCGATCGAGCTTGATACTGGTCATCAGCTCTTGGCCAATGCCGCCCGCCCCCACCAACCCCAGAATGGTCGACTGGCGGAAGTTGATTTCCAGCCGCATAAAGCTGTACGAAAGAAACACCGGCTTCACCTGAGGCCACATGCCAAAACGCATACGTTGCAGCGATGTCGCGCCGCAGGCCGTCAGCCCGCGAATCGGCTTGTTGGAGGCGGTTTCAATCGACTCATAAAACAGTTTGGTCAGGCTGCCTATGGTGTGCAGCGCCAATGCCAGAAAACCCGGAATAGCCCCGATACCGAACGCCATCACAAACATCACCGCCCACGCCAACTCCGGCATGGTGCGCAAAAAGGCCACCAGCGTGCGGATCGCCATGCGCAACGTTGCCGGGCTATGGGTATTGTTGGCCGCCAGAAACGCCAGAACGCCTGCCACCAACACTGACAGAAGGGTCGCCGCCAGCGCCAATTGCAGCGTTTCCCAGATCAGCGGCAGTTGAATGTTCAGCCGATAACCCCAGTAGGCCAATGACCCTTCGGTATGGCCATCGGCGAACAGCAACTTCCAGTGCAGGGTCGGAATGGTTTCCGCCAGATAATCAAAAAAGTGAGGGATCGACAGCCACACGGTGTGCAAGTTGAACTCGGCGATATTGCCGGCGCCCAGATAAAGCACCACCAGGCCGAGCGACCAGATCAACGTCTCGCGTTTTTGCTTGCTGCGGATTTGCTGGTAATAGTGTGCAAAATCTTTATTCAAAATATACCCTTCATCTTTCAAACCGCAGGGGTGTTGACTGCCTTATTCGGCCCATCCTCTGGGCCTCACCCCTGACGGGGCCGCTGCAAGCAGCGTTCAAATCTGCTCCCGGCAGATTTGTCACTCACCCCAGTCACTTGGTGAAGCCAAGCTCCTGAGGGCTCACTCAGTTGCCGCCTACCTGCGATATGAAATCTATTGGGTATAGGCTTCCGACGTGAGGAAATCAGCGGGGCTCAGCCTGGCCAAGCCCCGGCAGCATTAACGGTCGCCTTTGGTCAGCTCACGCTTCATATCGATGATGTTCTGGTATTCCGCCAGAGTGGTGTCGCCGATGTGCTGCTTACCGCCCATCGCTTTGATAAAGCACTGGTGATCGTCCTTATCCAGCTTCTTGATCGCGGTGACGACTTTGGCTTTGAACTCTGCCGGCAGTGCGTTGCTCACCAGGATTGGGCCGTTCGGGATCAGCGGCGACTGCCAGATAATGCGGATCTGTTTCATCAGGTCCGGGTGATCCATACGGATCATGCGGGTGAACGCGCCGCTGGTGTAGCCGGTGTTGTAGTCGCCGATCATCGACGCCCAGGTCACTGCACCTTCGAACTGACCGTTCAGCACACCGAGAACGTCCTGCTCATGGCCACCGGAGAAGGTCACGCTGGAGAAAGTATTGTTGTATTTGTTGTCTACCGTGCCGCCAAACAGTTTCTTGAATTCCTGGTTCGGGATCAGGAAGCCGGAAGTAGAATCCGGATCGGCGAAGCCCACGGCCTTGCCTTTCAGATCTTCCAGCTTTTTATACGGGCTGCCGGCTTTAACGACCACTACCGAGTGGTAACCACGGGATTGGTCGACGTCATCAACCGCGATGCCGACGATATCCACCGCTTTCGGATCCTTGATGTACACCGAGGCAAACGACGACGGCGACATGCTCAACACCAGGTCAATTTTGCCGCCCAACAGGCCCTGAATGACGCCGGAATAGTCGGAAGAGTTGCGCAGCTTGGTGTCAACGCTCAGCTCCTTGTCCAGGAACTGTTTAACGCATTGGTTATCACCAATTTGCTGGGTGGCGTTCTGCCCACCGAGAATGCCCAGATTCAGTACTTTAGGCGCGTCCGCTGCGGTAGCGTTAAATACCACCATCGCGCCGGCCATCAGGGTGGTCAGACTCAATACTTTTTTCATTACGATGCCTTGTGTGTAAGGTAAAAGTGAAAATAAGGGTTTCAATCAGACTGATAACCACAAAGTAGGGAAAAACCACGCTTTTTCCCCATGTTGTCAAAAGTCTCAATGGATTTGATTGGCTTCCTCGCCATACAGCTGATGCAGTATCCGTTCGTTCAGTTGCGACGGATGACCGTCAAACACAATTTTGCCCTGGGCAATACCAATCACCCGGGTGCAATATTCTTTCACCAGTTCGACCGAGTGCAGATTCACCATCACCGCAATGTCGTTTTCACTGACTTTTTGCAGCGCATCCATAATGCGACGGGTGTTTTTCGGATCGAGTGATGCCACCGGCTCATCGGCCAGCAGAATTTTGGGGTTTTGCATCAGCGCACGGCAGATCGCCACGCGTTGCATCTGGCCACCGGACAGGTTCTCGGCGCGCTGCAGCGCATGCGGCAACATGTTGAGCCATTGCAACAGTTCGATGGCGCGGGCGCGGTCGGCGTCATCAAACAGTTTGAAGAAGGATTTCAGGGTAGAAGTGTGGCTCAGGCGGCCCAACAGCACGTTGGTTATCACGTCCAGCCGCGGTACCAGGCAGAAGTCCTGGAAGATCATGCCGCAACGGGCACGCCACTGGCGCATTTGACGGGCGCTCAGCTGTGCGATGTCCTGTGCCACACCGTCATCTTCAAAGTGCAGCATCTCGCCGCAGCTCGAAGGAATAGTGCCGTTCAGGGTGTGTAGCAGAGTAGATTTACCGGCGCCGGAACGGCCGATCACCGCCACGAACTCGCCAACGTGCAGGTCGAAGTTGATATCGTCCAGCACCCGTTGCTGTGATTTATAAGCTTTGCCCAGGCCTTTTACCGATAACACCTTGCGGGATGATAGCGGTTGTTGCCCTGGAAAGTCGGTGGTTGCTAATTTTAACTGTGCCTGACCCATATGATTTCTCTGGTTTCAGTGGCTAATCATTATGGGCACCTATTAACGAATAACTTTATGACAACGGGATGATGGTTTTATGGCCGGGAAATGACGAATACCGCCATTCCCCGCAGAGGTCAAAAGCGAATAAGGCCCTTAATTAACTGCTTGTTATTGATCACCTGTTCTTCATAATGCTGCGCCAGGCTGTCGAAGTCGAAATGGTGGGACAACATCATTTGGGCGGTGATCGCCCCTGCCGCCATCAAACGGCCGACCTTGGCGAAATCCTCTTCGGTTGCATTGCGACTGCCCATCAGGGTGGTTTCTTTTTTATGGAACTCGGGGTCCGAGAATTGCAAATCCCCCTTGAACAGCCCAACAAAAACGATGCTGCCGCCGTGACGGATCAGGTTGACGGCATTGTTCATCGCCTGTCGGCTACCGGTGGCGTCGATCACTTTCGCCGCCAGCATACCGCCAAAGTGGCCGCACAGCCGGGCTTCAAACTGGTCATCCTGTGGGTCGAGCGTCGGTAGTTGCAGCACCTGCTCGACATGCCGCCGCCGTTCGGCGCTGGTTTCAACCACCACCACCTGCGCCCCGTCAGCCTTGGCGATTGCCGCCACCCCCAGGCCGATAGGCCCGGCCCCCACTACCAATAACGGATCGTCCGGCGCAATGGCCGCACGGCGAACCGCATGAGCGCTGATGGCAAACGGCTCAATCAGGGCTGCGGCCTCTGGCGCCACATCGTCCACCGCCAGCAGGTTGCTGACCGGCACGCTGAGATACTCGCAAAAGCCGCCGTCCTGATGTACGCCAATCACCGAAATATTCTCGCAGCAGTTGGTTTTGCCACTCTGGCAGGCACCGCAATGATGGCAGGCAAGGTAGGGCATCAGCGTCACGCGCTGCCCGACCTGCCAGCCGGCCGTCTGACTGCCCAGGCTGACAATCTCGCCGCATATTTCATGGCCCAAAACCCGCGGATAACTAAAGAAAGGTTGCTGACCGGACCAGGCGTGAATATCCGTGCCACAAATACCCACGGTAATCATTTTTATCACCGCTTCGGCCTGCGCAGGAATAGGTACCGGACGCTGCTGATAAATTAATTTCGTTGGTTGTTCGAGAACTAATACTTTCATTGTTTTCATAACCTCCCCTTTATTTATGGGATCAGTTATTAAATAAAAGCGTCGACAAGCATGAAGTCGGAAGCAAATTCTGTGAAGCAGTACAAAATAAACCGCTTTAAATTGGTTTTAAATAGATAAAAAACATCCGAGGCTCGCATGAGCAGAACCCAAAACCTGCGGCACAACGTGGTTAACCAAATGATTGATGGCATCAACAATAACCACCTGCGCTCGCCGCTGCCGTCCCAGGCCGCGCTGGCCGAAATGTACAATATCAGCCGCACCACGGTGCGCCATACGCTGACGCATTTGTTCCAACGCGGCGTGCTGGAAAAGGTCGGGGACGACTATGTGATTTTACGCCAGCCCCAGCCGGAAGACGGCTTCGACTGCCAAAGCCCTTCTCTGGACGAGCAGGGAAAAAGGTTCGAAAAAGCGTTCTACCAGATGATTAATCAGAAACAACTGCGCGCCGGGGACAGCTTCAGCGAGCTGCAATTGGCACGCGCGGTCAATGTGAGCCCGGTGGTGGTGCGGGAATTTCTGCTGCATTTTAGCCGTTACAATCTGATCGACAGCATCAAGCGCGGGCAATGGCGGATGAAGCAGTTTGACCAGCGTTATGCCGAACAGCTGTTTGAGCTGCGCCAAATGCTGGAAACGCACGCCCTGTCCCACTTTATCAATCTGCCGGCGCATGACCCACGCTGGCTGCAGGCCAAGGAGTTGCTGAGCCGCCACCGCCAACTGCGGGAAAGCATCAGCGACAACTATCGCCTGTTTTCCCAGTTGGATCGCGACTTCCACCGGCTGATCCTCTCCGCCGCCAATAACCCTTTTTTCAATCAGTCGCTGGAGATCATTTCGGTGATTTTCCACTTCCATTATCAGTGGGATGAGACCGATCTTAAACAGCGTAATATCATTGCCATTGAAGAACACATGACCATTCTCAGCGCGCTTATTTGCCGTAACGATCAGGAAGCCATCAACGCGCTGCACCGTCATTTGGATACTGCCAAACAGTCGATGATCCGCTCACTTAATCAGACCATCGCCTGAGCTACAGAGTGTTTTTTATCGATAAAAAACACCCTGGCGTCATTTAAAACCGATAAAAAGCAGCAAAATACTGGCTGTCGCACGGAACCGTAACAAAACCCACCGCCTAAAATATTTCACCCTCTAGGCTTACTGCCGACCACCTGCTAATACCTTCATTAAGACACCACCCAGGGGAATACCCGGAATAATAAATATTATTAATGCGAAATTCTGGAGGATGAAATGGAAAGAAGTCATACGATTAATACCGGGAAAGAACAGGATGAACCCTATTCCGATCACATAATTCCGATGCCGCCGGAGGGAATACTGGTTCGTTCGGCCAGAATTAAAAAAATTCAAACCACGGCCATGTTGCTGTTATTTTTGGCCGCCATAATCAACTTTCTTGACCGCAGCTCGCTCTCGGTGGCGAACTCCACCATCCGCCAAGAAATGGGGCTGAGCGGTACCGAAATCGGCCTGTTACTGTCGGCATTCTCCCTGGCCTATGGCATCGCCCAATTGCCCTGCGGCCTGCTGCTGGATCGTAAAGGTCCACGCATCATGCTGGGGATCGGCATGTTTGTCTGGTCGGCATTCCAGACTTTGTCCGGCATGATCCACAGCTTTACCCAATTTATCTGGGTACGTATCGGGCTAGGGATTGGCGAAGCTCCCATGAACCCCTGCGGCGTGAAGGTGATCAACGACTGGTTCAATATCAAGGATCGCGGTATGCCGATGGGGATTTTTAATGCCGCATCGACCATTGGGCTGGCGATCAGCCCACCGATCCTCACCGCCATGATGCTGGCCTTCGGCTGGCGCGGCATGTTTATCACCATCGGCGTATTGGGTATCGCACTGTCCATCGGCTGGTACATGCTGTACCGCAACCGACAGGACGTCAGCCTGAGTGCTCAGGAACAGGCTTATTTGAATGCCGGTAGCGTCAGCGCCCGACCTGAACCAATGAACTTTCGTGAATGGCGTGCGCTATTCAGAAACCGTACCATGTGGGGCATGATGATTGGCTTCAGCGGCATTAACTACACCGCCTGGCTGTACCTGGCCTGGCTGCCGGGTTATCTGCAGACCACTTACCATCTGGATCTGAAAAGCACCGGGCTGCTGAGTGCCATTCCGTTCCTGTTTGGCGCCGCCGGCATGTTGTCGAACGGCTTCGTCACCGACTTTTTGGTGCGTCGCGGCATGGCACCGCTGAAAAGTCGCAAAATTTGTATCGTCGCCGGTATGTTGCTGTCTGCTTCCTTTACCGCCGTGGTCGCTCAGGCCACCGCCACCTACAGCGCAGTATTGTTGATCGGCATGGCGCTGTTTTGCATTCACTTTGCCGGTACCTCCTGCTGGGGCCTGATCCACGTGGCGGTGAATTCACGCATGACCGCTTCGGTCGGCAGCATTCAAAACTTCGCCAGCTTTATCTTTGCCTCGTTCGCGCCAGTGGTCACCGGTTGGATCCTCGATACCACCCACTCTTTCAGCCTGGCCCTTACCCTCTGCTCCTGCTTTACTGTCATCGGCGCGCTGTCGTATATCTTCGTGGTTAAACACCCGATCGTTGACAGCGCCGCCTGACGCCCTTCCCAACAAAGGAGCTGACATTCAATTGAGGGTAAAGAAATCCAGCCCCAATGCTGCCTTCACCTGCCCCAGCGTTTGCCGACTGACCTGGTCGGCACGTTGGGTGCCCTGTTGCAGAATGCTCAACAGCTCGCCTTTATCGGCCAGGTATTGCGCCCGGCGCGTGCGGATCGGCTCCAGAAGACTTTGCAGGCAATCCTCCAACAGGCGTTTGATTTTCATGTCGCCCAACCCACCGCGGCGATAGTGCGCTTTCAGCTCCGCCACCAGCGCGGCATCGTCACAGAAGGCATCCAGATAGGTGAACACCATATTGCCCTCCACCCGGCCGGGATCGTTGATATTCAAGTGCTCAGGATCGGTAAACATGCTCATCACCGCCTTATGTACCTGATCGGCGTCGGCACCCAAGGTGATGGTGTTACCGCGCGACTTCGACATCTTGCCCTGCCCGTCCAGCCCCGGCAGGCGGCTGACGTTACTTAACAGCGGCTGGCACTCCGTCAAGACCTGCCGGCCGACGATGCGATTGAAACGCCGTACGATCTCGTTGGTTTGCTCCAGCATCGGCAATTGGTCGTCGCCGACCGGCACGTGAGTGGCGCCAAAGGCGGTAATGTCCGCCGCCTGGCTAACCGGGTAGACCAGAAAGCCGGCTGGCAGGCTGCGAGAAAAATCCTTTTCGAGGATTTCACTTTTCACCGTCGGATTGCGTTCCAGCCGCGCCACGCTAACCAGATTGAGATAATACATCGTCAGTTCGGCCAGCGCCGGCAGCGCGGATTGCAGGCAAAGGGTGGTTTTCTGCGGATCTATACCGACCGCCAAATAGTCGGCGACCAGATTAAGTACGTTGGTGCTGATTTTTTGCGGATTGTTGCCGTTATCGGTCAGCCCCTGCAGGTCCGCCACCAACACCGTTTGCTGATGGTTTTGTTGCAGCTCAACGCGCTGGCGCAGTGATCCGACGTAGTGGCCTAAATGCAGCGACCCGGTGGGACGATCGCCGGTCAGAATGGTATAGCTCATTGCCTTGCTCCTGAAAGTAAATACACCACCGGATCAACGCAATAAAAATGCCGCCAGAACCGGCGGCATTGAAAAGAGGTGTGAATACCCGTGCCGCCTTCAGAAGAGGCGCCACCAAGACTGATTGAGTGTGGATTGCATCGGTATATTCATGCTTTTAAGGTATCCCCCGGTATGCAGGTTGTCAATCACCGCAGGTTGCCAATTCAGCGCCAACGTATAGGGTACCGGGCTGCCGGTGCCGCTCAGTTCGCGGAACACCACGCTGGGGGATGGCAGGCTTGCAAACAGGGCCGGCATCAACACCGGATTTACCCGGGTCAGCGCTGGCCAAAGTGGCAGCACGCAGGGCGGGATTGAAATAACGCTCACGGGCCGGGTACATAGACCGGCCCGTTTTTTATCTGGCGATCAGAAGTGAATTTCCGCCGTCGGCAGTGCGTTGATCAACACGCCGAAGCTTTCAATATTCGACAGCGTGGCGTTGTGATGGGCACGGATCTGTATGCCAGTGGCGTGCGCTTTGTCATGACTGGTATGGGCGTCGGCGGCCAGCGTCACCGGGTAGCCTAACCCGGCGGCACGACGGGTGGTGGTATCGACGCAAAACTCGCTGGAGTAACCGCAGACCACCAGGTGTGAAACCCCATTAGCCACCAGCAACGGTCCCAGTCCGGTCCGCAGGAAGGAGTCCGGCGTGGTTTTCTCCACCCGATGATCGCCGTCTTTCACCTGCAAACGGCGGTCAATCTGCCAGGCATCGCTGCCGTACGCCAGCTCATCGTCCGGGGTCTGGTGCTGGATAAAAATCACCGGAACTCCGGCCCGACGGGCAGCGTTGCTCAAACTGTTAATACGATCAAGCGTCGCTTCGGCATCGGCCGGCGGTGGCGTAAACAACCCTTGCTGCACATCTATAATTAACAGAGCGGACGTCATGATAACTCCCGTAAATTTAATCGGCGATCAGCATATCGGTTGGCGCGGGCGGAAGATATGGTCAACACCCTGCTCACGCAACTTACTCACCAGATCGTGACCGCCATTCGGCGTCGCGTGCGCCAGCAGGCGCTCGGCTTCAAAAACCGGGCTGGCCCAAAAAACATTTACCGGGTCGCTATACTGTTTCGGCAGGTTCAGATGTTCATTATAGGGGTAAAACGAGGAGGACAGCACGTAGCCCTCATAGCCCTGTGGTGCCACCTCAGACTCCAGAGTATGACCTTCGCCAAACCAGGTAATTTTAGCCCATGGCGCGTGAGCGAACCCGGCCAGTGCGCTGGCCATCTGCACAGCGTTCTCCTCGGTCATGTACTGACCGTCGATGGCGATGCCCATTTCCATGCGGCGATAACGGGAGGCGTCGTCGTTAAACAGGATCTCTACCCACGGCATCGGGCGGATACTGACACCCATGGTAAGAAAATAGTAGATGCCGTCGCGCTCATGCTGGGTGATAGCCATCGGTGGCCACTTGCCCTGATCGATCGCGTAGTATTTCACCGAAGGGCCAAAATGCTGATCGTAAACCGCCTGATAGTCGTTCTGCATTTTTGGCCATGGGTTACCCTCTTCCCGCTGCCAACTGCGCCAGAACTGGCGGGTTTTTTCCGCCAGCGCATACTGGGTATTGGTGGAGGCGGATCCCAACGGGTAAGCCAATGGGCTTTCCTTAATGCAACTGGCGGAGTAGCACACCGAGTGGTCGATATACAGGCTCCAGCCAGGGATCACCGCCAGCAATTGGCCGTAATACCACAGCGCTGCACCGTCGTCGCTCTCCGTCCAGACCACCATCAGTCCTTCCGGGTTCAGTGGCGCTTCCCCCTCCAGATTGCGGCAAAACTCAGCCGCCAGCATTGGTGGCTGCCCCAGCGCCAGCGCCGCGCTGTCTTCCTTCTGCGGCGCGGCCGCCAGATTACGCAGCCAGCAGGCACGCACCTGGAAACGTTCGCTATTTTCTTCTGAAGGATAAATATAAAAATAGGCAGCCCGACTATCTTGCTGAACCACCGCCACCAGCGTCTGGTTCTCATTACTGACTTCAGCAAGTACGTGTAACTCGTTCATATAACCTCAAATAGGGTCAAGGCGCAGAATAACGCTGCACGCTAAAAAATAGGAATTGGCTTTGGCCCAGTGTAAAGCGCATTAGCGGCCGGATCACCCGTAAAAGTCTCAAAATTTCGGGCTATTGGCTAATTGATCGTCGGATTGCACCGCACTGGTAATCATTTCCGCCATGGCTCTGGTCGTCAAATCAAAATACCCCTGAGGGTTTCCATAAATTAAATATAGTGGCGTGGCACGGATCCGCTGCCCGGCAAGCGGCAAGGACTGCAATTCACCACTGGCCAGCAGCCCGGTGATCCGGTTCTGTGGCAGCCAGCCGTGTCCCACCCCATGGCATATCGCCTGTATCGCCGCGTCAAAGGTGGTAAAACTCCACGCAGCATCAGCTTGCTGCAGAGGATCGGTAATCACCTCGCGATAAAAACGCCCCCGTTCGGCCTGAGTCAGCGGGCCATTCAATAGCAGGTGATTAACTGTCCCGCCAGCGAGCTGCCTGGAAATTTCCCCGCTAACCTGCGGTGATGGTCAATGCGCTACGACGGTTTTGTTAATTCGTCGTAGCGCCCGTTGATAGGAGCCGTTACGCATTGAGCCACGCAACACTTTACCTACGCCACTGACACCGGCCTGCACCCGTTTTTGCCGCAATACGCCGGGAGAAAAACCAAACTGCTGCTACGCCCACTCCGGTAGTAGATCGAGGCATATGGTCTATCTGCCCGAACGACGGCAGTCACCCAAACTAGAAACTTTTATTGCGCTGACTGTCGCCAGACTCTGGGGTCGCGTTTAAAATAAGTAAATCACCACAGGAGTTTCTATGATCACTATCCGAGCACGCGCAGCACAAGACAATGCGCAACTGGCTGAGATTTGGCAGCGTTCGGTCCGCGCCACCCACCATTTTCTCACCGAAGAGAATATCGCCCAACTCTACCCGTTGGTGCTTAACGACTATTTGCCGGCGGTCGACGTTTGGGTTGCAGAAGATCGAGCCGGTCATCCTTGCGGTTTTATCGGGCTGAGCGGTAATAAGGTAGAAATGCTGTTTATCGATGAGGAGCAGCGTGGCAAAGGCGTCGGCAGAGCGCTGCTGGCCCACGCCGAAACGCTACATGATGAGTTGCAGTTGGATGTTAATGAACAGAACCCGCAGGCCAGCGGTTTTTACCGCCACTACGGTTTTGAAATTACCGGCCGTTCGGCACTCGACGGTCAGGGCAATCCTTTCCCGCTGCTGCACATGAAGCTCGACAAGCGTTAAAAAACCCGGTGGCCAGGCTCACCTTGGCTGTAGTTTTAGCGCAAAACCAATAGAGGCCGCAACGCTGCGACCTCTGGCCAAATTTCTTACCCTAAACCTTATTGCCCACCTGGCTGAGACGCGGCCAAACCAGCATCAACGCATCGAGCAAGCGATATAAATCCTCACGGCTAGCCCCTTCACGTGCCTGAACCGACATCCCTTCAATGGTACAAACGATATATTTCGCCAACAGTGCGGTATCGGTTTTCGCCAATAACTCCCCCTGCTGTACCTTGCGGTCAAAACAGGCTCGCAGGCTGGCTTCATTCGAATGATGTTTTTTACGCAGCATCTCGGCTACTTCATCGGAAGATGAAGACAGCGCCGCAGAGGCACAGACCATAAAGCAGCCGGACGGCGTATCCGGATCGGTAAACACTTCCGCTGAAGAGCGCACATAAGCCTCAACGATTTCCGCGATCGGCAAATCCCGCTCCAACAATTGATTGGTATAGGTGGTGTATTTTTGCAGATATCGCTCCACCGCCGCGCGAAACAGCCCTTCCTTGTTACCGAACTCGGCGTACAGCGTTGGTGCTTTGGCACCGGTGACTTCTACCAGATCGGCCAACGACGTAGAGTCATAACCGTGCCGCCAGAACAGATCGAGCGCGCTGTCCAGCGCACGGTCGCGATCAAACTGCTTCGGTCTGCCACGCGTTTTTTTGGCGCAGACTTCTTCATTGATACTCATAGCCCCTCTCTTATCCCGCTCCACAGCAGGGCTTGGCAATTAAATTAACGATCATTATAAAAAAATATTGCGCTGCCGTCGAGAAGCGATTAACATTTAGTTATCGATCGTTAAGTAATTATGACAACAAAGATTAACCAACCCAATTTACGCTTCTGATATAGGAATTAACATCATGAAAAACTTAAAAATTACTCTTACCGCCATCGCACTGGCCTCTGCTTCTTTCGGTAGCTTCGCTGCTGACTTGGTTCACAACCAACCGGCAGATCAGCAAAAACTCGGCGTGATCACCGTCAGCGGTGCTTCCGATATCAGCTCGCTGGAAGCCGATTTGGCAGCCAAAGCAGATGCAGCCGGTGCAAAATCATTCCGCATCATTGGTGCCGGTGGCAACAATCAACTGCATGGCACCGCAGTAATCTATAAATAACAATAAGTTAAATTTAAGCTTTCCGGCTGGTAATGACCGTTATGCTTCCGGTTAACGACGAGAACAAAAAATTAATTAACGAACACTAAAAAAATATTTGCAAAGCGCCGAAGTGGCGTCTAACATTAAATTATCGATCGTTAATTAATTTAACGACCCCAATGAAAACATCGTACAGAATACCAAGATAGGAAATAAGACCATGAAAAACCTGAAAATCACCATTGCCGCCATCGCCCTGGCTTCTGCTTCATTCGGTAGTTTCGCCGCCGAACTGGTTAATGCTCAACCGGCTGATCTGCAAAAAGCCGGGGTGGTTACCGTTAGCGGTGCTTCCGACCTGACCAGCCTGGAAAACAAACTGGCTGCCAAAGCGGATGAAGCCGGCGCCAAATCATTCCAGATCATCTCAACTACCGGTGACAACAAGCTGCACGGTACTGCGATCATCTACAATTAATTGCTGAGTTAGCCATTATGCAAAGAGGCAGCCTTGGCTGCCTCTTGTTTTATTGTCCCGCCGAAAATCTGTTGTAATCTGTGATTCCCTGCCACAACAAAATCTGACAGATACCATGACGCCATTGCTTTTCCATAAATATCACGGACTGGGTAATGATTACCTGGTGTGCCACCGTTCTGTCGCCACACAACTGACCAACGAACAAATACGCATCTTGTGTCACCGCCATTACGGTATTGGGTCGGACGGTTTGCTGATCGACAGCGGAGACAGCATAAACCCTACGCTACGCATCATTAATCCAGATGGCTCAGAAGCGGAGAAAAGTGGCAACGGTCTGCGCATTTATGCCCGTTATCTTTTCGATATAGGCCGAGTCAATCACCTGCCGTTTTGGGTACATACCGCAGGTGGTGATGTGCGCTGCCAGGTTAACGAAGATAAACACCAAGTTCAGGTGGATATGGGCCGCGCCAATTTCAATCCAACAGCGCTGCCGGCGCTGATCGATTTGCCCGAAGCACTTAACTACCCGCTTTCATTAGCAGAGGAAACCCTCAGCGTGTCTCTGGTGTCGATGGGTAACCCACACTGCGTGGTACCGGTCGCCCGGCTTGATTTGGCACAGGTTCACCGGCTAGGGCCACAGATCGAGCATCATCCACTGTTCCCCAAGCGAACCAATGTGCAGTTGGTTGAAGTGATAGATCGCAATACGTTACGCATTGGCATCTGGGAACGGGGTGCTGGTTTTACTATGGCCTCTGGCAGCAGCAGTTGTGCAGCGGCCAGTGTGATGCGCAAGCTGAATCAGGTGGATGATAAGGTTATCGTCCACATGCCAGGCGGCCTACTGCAGATAAGTTTCAGTGGCGACTTTCAAGTCAGTATGCTCGGACCGGTACATAAGATTGCCAGTTTGACACTGGATGAAGACTGCTTTATCGGCGGCGAGGATGCGTTGCGGTGATATTGCCGAGGCATAAATCTGTGCAGTTCTGCATGAACGCCCTCTAATTTGCGGTAACCTCTCAGGGTGGCACCATTAGCCTCTCAAACCGAGTTTCCCTTTTGTCAAAAGTAGCCCATGCTGTAACGGTATGGGGTGGGCCACCGCTCATTCTGCACCTCCTTCTGGCAAATAGGACGGCTTGCTCATGACGAAAAAAACTACCTTGCTGCAGTTTTTCCATTGGTATTACCCGGATGGCGGTCAGTTATGGCCAGAGGCAGCCGAACGCGCAGCGCACATTGCCGAGCTGGGCATCACCGATCTGTGGCTGCCTCCCGCCTATAAGGGCGCTTCCGGCGGCTATTCGGTAGGTTACGATAGTTATGATCTGTTCGACCTGGGTGAGTTTGATCAAAAAGGCAGCCGCGCCACCAAATACGGTGATAAAGAGGCGTTGGCAAATGCCGTGAATACGCTTCGCGACAACGGCGTGCGGGTGATTTATGACGTGGTTTTCAACCATAAGCTCGGTGCCGACGAAAAAGAACAGGTGCACGTGTACAAGGCGGATGCCAACAACCGCAACGATATTAATGACCAGGGCTTCGACGCCCTGGCCTACACCCGCTTCACCTTCCCCGGTAGACAAGGTGCCTATTCCAAATTCATTTGGGATTACAAATGTTTCGGCGGGGTGGATTACGTTGAACAGCCCGATGAAAAAGGCGTGTTCAAAATCGCCAATGACTACGGTGACGACGGCTGGAACGACCAGGTTGGCGACGAAAAAGGCAATTATGATTATCTGATGGGTGCGGACGTCGAATTTCGCAACCCGGCGGTAGTGGAAGAACTAAAATACTGGGCACGCTGGCTGCTTGAAACCCTGCCCTGCGACGGTTTCCGCCTGGACGCAGCCAAACACATTCCGGCCTGGTTCTTTAAAGAGTGGGCTGACCACGTACGCGACAGCGCGCAGCGCGATCTGTTTATTGTCGCTGAATATTGGTCACACGATCTGGCTGCGCTACAGCAGTATATTGACCTGGTCGAGGGCAAAGTGATGTTGTTCGACGTAGCCTTGCACCTGAAGTTTCATCGGGCATCGAAACAGGGTGACGGGTTCGACATGGCGCAGATATTCACCGACACCTTGACCGCGGCCGATCCGGCCCATTCGGTCACGCTGGTCGCCAACCACGACACGCAACCGCTACAATCGCTGGAGGCACCGGTCGAACCCTGGTTCAAACCGCTGGCCTACGCCCTGATCCTGTTGCGCGAACAAGGCGTGCCCTGCGTGTTCTATCCTGACCTGTTCGGTGCCAGCTATAAGGATAAAGGCAGCGACGGCCAGGAATACCTGATTGATATGCCGGTCATCCCTGAACTGGAAAAGTTGATTCAGGCGCGACAACGCTTTGCCAACGGCGTGCAAACCGATTATTTTGATGATAAAAACTGCGTGGCCTTCAGCCGCAGCGGTACCGCCGACGCCCCTGGTTGCGTAGTGGTGCTCACCAACGGGGCTGAAAGCGGCAAGGCGGTTTCACTGGGCACTGAACTGGCGCATAAAAACTGGCGCGACCTGCTCGGTAACCGTCAGGATGAGGTCACCACCGACGAGCAGGGGAATGCCACTTTCCCGGTTAACGGCGGCAGCGTCAGCGTTTGGGTACTGGCAGAAACTCTGTAGCAGGTGCGCCGTTGCGGCCATGTGTCGCAGCGGCGGCAAACTAAATTTTGCCTTTCTGGTCTAAATTGAGGCAACACCTTAGCAAACCATTCACACCGGAGCCTAAATAGGGTACAAGGCTGCATGAAAATTCCAAAACGACTCCAGCCATTGGTAGATGATGGTTTAATCGACGACGTCATTCGTCGTTTGAAAAGTGGCAAAGAAGCCGACGTCTTTATCGTGCGCTGCGGCGAAGAGATCCGCTGCGCCAAAGTTTACAAAGAAGCAGACAAGCGTAACTTCAAGCAGGCCGTGAACTATCAGGAAGGCCGCAAGGTGCGTAATAGCCGCGATGCGCGTGCCATGAGCAAAGGGTCGAAATTCGGTCGCCAGCAGCAGGAAGAAGCCTGGCAGAACACCGAGGTTGACGCGCTGTACCTGCTCGCCAAAGCGGGCGTGCGCGTGCCGCAGCCGGATATCTGTCTGGATGGCGTGCTGCTGATGGAACTGATCACCGACGAAGAAGGCCTGGTAGCCCCGCGTCTGAGCGATGTTACCTTAACGCCGGAGCAGGCGCGGGCCGATCACGCACTGATGATGAATTACGCAGTACGCATGCTGTGCGCCGGGCTGGTACATGGTGACTTGTCGGAGTTCAACGTGCTGATGGACAAAGATGGGCCGGTGATTATCGATCTGCCGCAGGTGGTGGATGCCGCTGCCAACAACCACGCCAAAAGCATGTTCGAACGTGATATCAACAACATGTCGCAGTTTTACGGCCAGTATGCGCCGGAACTGCTGGGTAGCAAATACGCCAAAGAAATCTGGGCGCTATATCAGGAAGGCAACCTGACGCCGGCCAGCGTGTTGACCGGCAAGTTTGCCGAAAGCAACAAACGCGCCGATGTCGGTTCAGTGCTGGAGGAGATCCAGGCAGCCAGCGAAGAACATCAACGCCAGTTGATGGCCCGCAACGAAGAAGATTAAAAGCCCCCCGGTCACTTCTCTGTGGCCGGGGTTTATTCAATCCTGAAGGCGTCGGGATGGTGTTCAGTCGCCTCCTCGTGATAAATGTCCCCCAAATAACCGGCAATCTCTCCCTCGGTTAACTCATCTGGCAATACGATATCGTAGCTACGCGCATACTTACGCTCCGGCAACGTCACGCGAAATAACTGCCATTGCGTCCCTACTCGTTTTACGCCCAGCAAGCGGCCAAACACATTGAAAATCATCATCCGCATTCCCTCTCAGGTTCATTTTACGCTATAACAAGCTAGCCCTGCCGACTCTGAAAGGAAAGTTAATGACCGCTACCGCTCCGCAATTCTGGCGAGATCCGCAGCTCCCTTTTGTGGAAGCTCGCGCCATTGAAGATGGCCGCAAAGTTTGTTACGCCCTGCATAGCCATGAAATCTTCTCCATCGGGGCTATCACCGGCGGCACCAGCATTTATATTAACGGCCACCAACAACTGCAGGTCAGCACCGGTGACGTGGTGATAATTAACCCGCAGCAGGCCCACGCTTGCAACCCCATCGGTGACCAGCGCTGGTCATACATCATGTTTTATATTGATGCCACCTGGCTGGGTAAACTGCAGCAGGAGATCGTCGGTGGCGACGGTGGTTTTATTCCGTTTGATCGGGTAATGAGCCGTGCCGCGCCCCTGTTCGATGGTCTGAATCGGCTGTATGCCCTACTGATCGACCCGCAGCATTGCCAGTTGGAAAAACAGATCGCCCTGGTGGAATACTTCACCGAGCTACAAATCTGTCAGGGCGATGTTCGCCTATCAGCAGCCGAAGCCGAGCATCCGAGACTCAAGGCGGCGGCAACCTTTATCAGCCAACATTGCACCCAACCACTGACGCTGGAAGCTATCTGCCAGGCGGCAGCACTCTCACCCTCTTACTTAATCCGCGCCTTTAAGCGGCGTTACGGCATGACGCCGCACGCCTACCTGGTCAATCAGCGTATTCAGTTCGGCCATCGGCTGCTGAAACGGGGCTATCCGATCGCCGCGGCCGCCAGCGAAAGCGGCTTTGCCGACCAGGCGCACTTTCAACGCACCTTCAAACAGCTACTGGCCGTCACCCCCGGCCAGTACCAAAATCCGCGCTAAACGCCGTCGGCCAGCAAATAACAGGCGCTGACCGCCAACAGCAACGCCATCAAACGATTAAAACGCTGCACATTGCGAGCCTGTTGCAATACACCGGTCAGCATCGCGCCGGTGTAGGCCCAGCAGGCCACCGAGACATAGCAGATGACAAAATAAATCACCGCGAACTGCCATAGCAACAACCGGTCACCGTCGGCGACAAACACCCCCAGACTGGCCACCGACGCCAGCCAGGCTTTAGGGTTAAGCCATTGCAGCAAGGCGCCATACCAGAACGAGGGGGCTTGCGACTGACTGCCGTTACCCAGTCGTCCATCGCCAAAGGCCAATTGATAAGCCATAAACAGTAAAAAGGCGATACCCGCCCATTGGATCACCTGAGTCAGCACCGGCCACAGCGTCAGTAACTGGTTCAACCCCAGCCCAATCAGAATCAATAGCAGGGTAAAACCCAGCGTGGCACCAAAAACATGCCGCAAGGTGGCGCTAAAACCAAATTGCGCCCCAGCGCTCAGCGCCACGATATTGACCGGACCGGGAGTGATGGAAGAGGCCAGCGCAAAAGCGGCCATCGAAAGATAAATATTCATTACGGGCACCTGAGAAAGAATTCACAGATGCCAGACTGACGACCCGAGTAAGCAATGTATTGAACAAAATTACCCTGACGTACTGGCCTAACCCGGCATCAGGCCGATAAAGCTAGTTTTCTTGCGTGGCCCGGTCATCAAGGCTTCCAGTTTTTCCACGCATTGCAGATAGTGCGGCGTCTTTTTGTGGGCGGCGACCGCCTGCTCGTCCCGGTAAGCTTCATAGATATAAAAACGCGTCGGGATGGTTTCATCCTGCAATACGTCAAAACGCAGATTACCCGGTTCTTCGATCGCCCCCAGATGATTGGCGCGAAACACCTCAATAAATTCGTCGATTTTGTCTTGTTTAACGTTAATTTCTACCAGAGTGACGTGCATGGCGGCTCCTTGTTTCACCTTGACGATCAATGTGCTTTCCAACCATAGGTTTATTCCCGCTGATTTACCCCCCGCAACGGCAATTTTGCAGTACAGTTCACAAATCCTGCCAGCCCCACCCTTTCCCCCACCAGCACCAAGAGCCTCGCATCTATAGTTAAGATCCCATCCCCAGAGAGAGTGAGCTATGGATAACTATTTGATGGCACTGGACGCAGGCACCGGTAGCATTCGCGCGGTCATCTTCGATCTGGCAGGCAATCAGATCGCCCAGGGCCAGGCGGAATGGCGACATCTGGCGGTGCCGGGGGTACCTGGCTCGATGGAGTTTGATCTGGCCCACAACTGGCAACTGACCTGTCAGTGCATTCGCCAGGCGCTGCAGAACGCCGGTCTCTCTGGTCAGGAGATCCGTTCCATAGCCTGTTGCTCGATGCGTGAAGGCATAGTGCTTTACGATCGCGACGGCACGCCAATCTGGGCCTGCGCCAACGTTGACGCCCGCGCCAGCGAGGAAGTCAGCGAGCTGAAGGAGCTGCATAACCATAATTTCGAACGTGAGGTGTACCAATATTCAGGCCAAACGCTGGCGTTAAGCGCCATGCCGCGCCTGCTGTGGTTGGCGCATCATCGGCCGGACATTTATCGTCAGGCCGCAACGCTGACCATGATCAGCGACTGGCTGGCGAATATGCTAAGCGGTGAACTGGCGGTCGATCCTTCCAACGCCGGGACTACCGGCATGCTGGACCTGGTCAGCCGTGACTGGCGACCGGCGTTGCTCGACATGGCCGGGCTGCGCGCCGATATGCTGTCGCCGGTGAAAGAAACCGGCAGCGTACTGGGGCAGGTTACCGAACAGGCGGCCCAACAAAGTGGCCTGCTACGCGGTACGCCGGTCGTGATGGGCGGCGGCGATGTGCAGTTGGGCAGTCTGGGGCTGGGGATAGTGCATGCAGGGCAAACTGCGGTATTGGGTGGCACCTTCTGGCAACAAATCGTCAATCTGCCAGAGCCGGCTACCGATCCGGAGATGAATATCCGTATCAATCCGCATGTGATCCCTGGTATGGCGCAGGCAGAGTCGATCAGCTTCTTCACCGGATTAACCATGCGCTGGTTCCGCGACGCCTTCTGCGCCGAAGAAAAGTTGATGGCGGAACGGCTGGGCGTGGATGCCTACAGCCTGATGGAAGAGATGGCAGCGCGTGTCCCCCCAGGGGCCTACGGAGTGATGCCAATCTTCTCCGATGCCATGCATTTCAAGACCTGGTACCACGCCGCACCTTCGTTTATTAACCTGTCGCTCGATCCGGAACGCTGCAATAAACAAACACTGTTTCGTGCACTGGAAGAGAATGCAGCGATTGTTTCGGCTTGCAATCTGGAGCAGATCGCCCGTTTCTCCGGCGTACAGGCACGTTCACTGGTGTTCGCTGGTGGTGGTTCGAAGGGCAAGCTGTGGAGCCAAATTCTCAGTGACGTGACTGGCCTGACGGTACGCGTGCCGGTGGTAAAAGAAGCCACTGCGCTGGGCTGCGCGATTGCTGCGGGAGTGGGGGCCGGGTTGTATGAGTCGCTGGCCCAAACCGGCGAAAAACTGGTGCGTTGGGAGCGTGAGTATCAGCCGAATATGGCCAATCATGAACGGTACCAACGGCAAAAAGAAACCTGGCAGCAGGTCTATGCAGACCAGCTAACGCTGGTAGACCATGGCCTGACCACTTCGATGTGGAAAGCGCCGGGATTATGAATCGGGTTCGGGCACAGCTTGCTGTGTCCGTCACCCAAGCTTATGCCCATTAAGCATTTGGCCTGCCGATTGGCTGCCGACCGCCGTTTTACTTGCCTCGCGTGATTATTCCTCCACAGAAACAGTGTAACTATCGCAAACGGATTTATCCGCCGCCATTGCCTGCATAAATTGTGTTCTCTGTCACTCCGCGCCCAGCGCGCGGTTTACAACTTGACCTGGGACAAGCGGTATTATGCTGAATAACAATGATAAACCTGCACCGTCAGCCTGGCTGACGATTTTCTCACTGGCGGTCGCCTGCTTTGTGATGGTCACCACCGAGTTTCTGCCAATTGGCCTGCTCGGCACCTTCCTCGGTGAACGACTGGCAACCCCCTCGGAACAGATGTATGTGGTCAATCCTTCCAACCGCCACCTAAGCGCCAAGCTGCGGGTGTTTATCGATTGGGCGGTGGAAGCCTTCAACTAGTCGAAACTGCAGCAGGCGGTAATGTGCCGCACGCTGTAATCCGACGCGTTGTGGTATTATTTACCCATTATTGTTATCACCCGACGGGCACACACCATGGCATATATTCCCAAAAACTACGCGAGGCTGGAGACCGGCTACCGCGAAAAAGCATTGAAAATCTTTCCCTGGGTCTGCGGGCGTTGCTCGCGCGAGTTTGTTTACTCCAACCTGCGCGAACTGACGGTTCACCATATCGATCACGACCACAGCAACAACCCGGAGGACGGCAGCAACTGGGAAATGCTGTGCCTGTATTGTCACGACCATGAGCACTCCAAATACACCGAAGCCGATCAGTACGGCTCCACGGTAATTGCCGGTGAAGACGCGCAAAAAGACGTCGGGGTAGCTACCCATAACCCGTTCGCCAATCTGAAGTCGATGTTGAAAAAGTAACCTTTGCCGCCCCTTCATCATTAGCAGCTTAATAAGTTATTGAGCTGCTAAATTAAAAAAACTCCCTCCGCACGATCACTTCCCAGAGCATTCTTACTTACCCGGCTATTAAGTTGCCAGCAAAATAAGCTGTAAAGTTAACCGCATACTGGCTTGGCAAGCCGCCGCCGTTGGTGCATATTGTTCAAGCGTTGTTATTACTAACTTGTTTAATTACCAACCCAACAAGTTGTTAGCTTAATAAGTTATCAACTTAATAAATTGAGAGATGGCAGCATGATTGTTTTGATTGGTTCGCAAAAAGGTGGCGTAGGGAAATCGACCAAGGCGGTCAATATCGCCGGATATCTGATCCTCAAACAGGGCAAAACCGCCATCATCGTTGATGCTGACGATCAGAAATCAATCATGACCTGGTACAACGACCGTCAGAATGTCGAAGGCCTGCCGCATATCCCGGTGGTGGCTGCCTCAGGCAAAATCAAAGAGACCCTGTTGGAACTGGATCGCCATTACGATTACGTGATTGTCGATACCGCCGGTCGCGACAGCGCCGAGCTGCGTTCCGGCCTGCTGGCCGCCGATTTGTTCCTTTCCCCCCTACGCCCATCACAGATGGATCTGGACACCGTCGGTTATCTGTCAGAAATGTTTGCCACGGCACAAGAATATAACGAGAAGGTGAAAGGCTACATTGTGCTGAACATGTGCCCGACCAATATCTTCATCAATGAAGCCAATGAAGCGGCTCAGGTGCTTAGCGAATATCCGGAGTTGACGCTGGTCAGTCACCGTCTGTGCGACCGCAAGATTTACCGCGATGCCTGGGGCGAAGCCATCACCGTGCATGAGGCGAATAACCTAAAAGCGCAGGCGGAAATCGAAAGCCTGGTGAAGGAGGTGATCCTGTGAAAAAACGCCCCCCAACCCAGCGCATGTCGGAAGACGAATTCATCAACAGCGCCACTTCGCACACCCTGCTGGCTCCCGCCCCGGAAGCCAAACCGCAGGGCCGCAAACGCACTTATAAAGCTATTTCGGTCAGCCTGACCGATAACCACGTCGACGCCATTGATGAAATCATTGTGCAGGCAGCACGCAACGGCGTGGTGCGCATTACCCGTTCCGATATCATCAAGCTGGCGATCGACGGGCTGGCAGAAAAGAGTGAAGAGCAACTGTTGCAACTGCTGAAGAAGCTGTAATTAGCTTCACAACCTGCCAGCTTAATAAGCCACTAATTTATTACGTTGGCAGGTAAAAATCCCTGTTCCCGCAGTATCCCCCGCCCCTGTTTAGCCAGTTACTGATCCTGCGCCGAGGGAGAACGGAACAACCCCACGTAACGCACGCGCCCCATCAGCACGATATCCAACACCCGATAAACAAGAAATGTTGGCATGGTAATGCCAACAAAACCCTCTCCCACCGCAGCGAGAGAGGGTCATTAGATATTACTTCAGCGTAAAGCTCTGCGCCTGTACGTCGTCAGAGTCCAGGCCGACAAACACGTTAAACTTGCCCGGTTCCGCGCCCCATTTCAGGCTGGCGTTATAGAACTTGAGATCCTCTTCGGTAATAGGCAGCTCAACGGTCTGCGACTGCCCCGCTTTCAACATCACCTTTTTAAAGTTACGCAGCTCTTTCACCGGGCGGCTGACCGAAGCAGTCACGTCCTGCAAATACAACTGCACCACGGTGGCACCATCATATTTACCGGTGTTCTTGAGCGTGACGCTGGCAGTTATCTTGCCGTTGCGCGCCATCGTCGGACTGGAAAGTTTCAGACCCGACAGGCTAAAGCTGGTGTAGCTCAGGCCATAACCAAACGGATACAGCGGGCCATTCGGTGAGTCAAAGTAGCGGGAAGTGTATTTGCCCGGGTTTTCCTTGCCAAACGGACGGCCAGTATTGAGATGGTTGTAGTACATCGGGATCTGCCCGACCGAACGCGGGAAGGTCATCGGCAACTTACCCGACGGGTTGTAGTCGCCAAACAGCACGTCGGCCACCGCATTACCGCCCTCGGTGCCGCTGTACCAGGTTTCCAGCATCGCATCCGCCTGTTGGCTTTCCCAGCTCAGCGCCAGCGGTCGACCGTTCATCAGCACCAGCACCAACGGTTTACCGGTCGCCTTCAGCGCGGCGATCAGGTCACGCTGGCTTTGTGGAATGGTAATGTCGGCACGGCTTGAAGCTTCGTGCGCCATCCCCTGCGATTCACCCACCACCGCTACCACCACATCGGCTTTCTTCGCTGCCTGCACAGCCTCATCGATCATCTGCTGCGGCGAGCGGGTATCAAACGTTACCGCCGGCTCATACTCGTTCAGGTAGTCGATAATGCTCTTGTCCTGAGTGACGTTGGCCCCCTTCGCATAGAGGATTTTCGCCTTGTCACCCACCGCACGTTCCAGCCCTTCGCGCAGGGTGACCGACTGTTTAATCACCCCGGCCGCCGACCAACTGCCCATCACGTCACGCTGGCTGTCGGCCATCGGCCCGACCAGCGCAATGGTCGCCTGCTTGCTGAGCGGTAGCGTCTGCTTATCATTCTTCAGCAACACCATGGTCTTACGCGCAATCACGCGCGCTTCAGCGCGGTGCAAACGGCTTTCGGCATTGGTGTCTTTCGGATCAGAACCGACCGGGCCAAGGTGGGTGTAAGGGTCTTTAAACAGGCCCATATCATATTTGGTGTTCAGCACGTCGCGGCAGGCGCGATCGATGTCGCTTTCCGATACCAGCCCGTCTTTGACCAGCCCCGGCAGGTATTGGTCGTAATACTCGTCGCTCATGCTCATATCGACGCCGGAAGTGATTGCCAGGCGCACCGCATCGCGCGCGTCGGCGGCTACGCCGTGTTTGATCAGTTCCTTAATCGCGCCGTGGTCGCTGATGGTAATGCCCTTAAAGCCCCACTGATCGCGCAGCAAATCTTTCAGCAGCCAAGGGTTAGCGGTGGCCGGAATACCGTTCACCGAGTTGAGCGAGACCATCACTCCGCCGCTACCGGCATCAACCGCGGCCTTATAAGGCGGCAGGTAGTCCTGGTACATTCTCAGTGGACTCATATCGACGGTATTGTAATCACGGCCACCCTCGGTGGCACCGTACAACGCGAAATGCTTCACGCTGGCCATGATTGATCCGGGCTTGGATGGGTCGCCGTTTTGATAGGCATCCACCATCACTTTGGCAATTTTGGATACCAACCAGGTATCTTCACCAAAACCTTCCGAAACTCGGCCCCAGCGGGGATCGCGGGTAATATCGACCATCGGCGAGAATGTCATGTTCAGACCGTCATCACTGGCCTCCTGTGCCGATACCCGGCCACTGAGGGCGATGGCTTCGAGATCAAAACTGGCCGCCAGCCCGAGGCTGATCGGGAACACGGTGCGTTGGCCGTGCACGACATCGTAGGCAAAGAACAACGGAATTTTCAGGCGGCTGAGCTGCATAGCCTGATCCTGCATGGCGCGAATATCCGGTCGGGTAACGGTATTGAAGATGGCGCCAATCTGCCCCTTGCTGATGCCGTCGCGGATCGCCTCTTTCGGGTTATCCGGCCCGACGCTGATTAAGCGCAACTGACCGATTTTTTCGGCCAGCGTCATCTGTTTCAGCAGGTTGCTGACAAAGGCGTCGCGCTGCTGAGCATTAACGCCCTGGATTACGGCGCTTTCCTGCGCAAAAACCGGGCTGATGGCCAGACCGGACAACATACTCACCACACAAAGCCATTTCATATTATTTAATCTCAGGCATGTTCCCGCCGCAGGCGGCGACGGAGATGATTTATCAATGTGAAAAGGCAGTGTGCCATAACTCCTTTTCGGTGCAGAAATAATTTGTAATGTTAAAAGTTACAAGCTGTTAGCGGAGGCCGGTCGATAGTTTTGCAGCCGGCGACGACTTTGCGCCGCTTCATCGCTGAGGAAATTGACCAGCTCGGTCAATGCCACCGGCACCACCGCCTGTTCAGGATAGACCAAATAATAGGCTGCGCCGCTGACCACGCTGAGCGGGAACGGTGTGACGATACGCTGAGCCTGGATATCTTCCTCCAGCAGGCACAGGTCGCCGATGGCGATGCCAAACCCCTGTAATGCGGCGCTCATCGCCAGATCGAGCGTATCGAAATGCTGCGCCTTGCCGGATGGCAACGCATCGCTCCCCGTCGCCTTCAGCCACAACAGCCAATCGCGGCGATCGCGAGTGGGGTGCAGCAGGGTTTTATCCGCCAAATCGGCTGGCGTGGGGGGACGTGACAAGTCGGGCAGGTAAGACGGCGTGCAGACCGGTGTGAGAATTTCATCGAACAGATGATGCACCCGCAATTTTTTACCCTGTGGCTGACCGAATACCACCGCGGCATCAAAATGTTCTGCGCCAAAATCCAGCCCGTGCGACACCGAGGCGGTCAGCTCAATATGCATTTCCGGCCGTTCATTTTGCAACCGGATAATGCGCGGCAACACCCAGCGCATGGCACAGGTCGGGCACTTGATGCGCAGAGTGCCCGGTTGCGCCCCCACCCGCACCAGTGCCTCATCCAACTGACCCAGTGCCTGCTGTACCGGTGCCAGCAGCATTGCGCCCTGCGGGGTCAGCGTCAGCCCGCGTGCCCGGCGGCTGAACAACGGGTAACCCAGATGTTGCTCCAGACCGAGGATCTGCCGACTGACCGCGCCCTGCGTCAGATGCAGACTCTGGGCGGCATGGGTGAAATTAAGCCGTTGCGCCACTACCACAAAGGTTTTCAATACGTCGAGCGAAGGTAAGGGTATTGACATAACGGCCTCTCAAGCCATGAGATTAACTCATGGCTAGTATGACAAACTTTCCCTTGTTGGCCCACCCACTGTGATGCTTAATCAAACGATACCTCCCACTTCCCTGGAGCTACTCATGCAGAGCGCCTGCTCACACCGCTCGAAGTTGCCGGACGTCGGCACCACTATTTTCACCGTTATCGGCCAGCTTAGCGCCGAACATCAGGCGTTGAATCTGTCGCAGGGCGCACCGAACTTCGCCTGTGAACCGCAGTTGGTCGAAGCGGTGGCACAAGCCATGCGCAGCGGTCATAACCAGTACGCACCGATGAGCGGCGTGGCGGCATTACGCACCGCACTGGCGGATAAAGTTGAACGTTTGTATGGCGCACGCTATGACGCAGACGAAGAAATCACGGTTATTGCCAGTGCTAGTGAAGGATTGTATTCCGCCATCAGCGCGCTGGTGCATGCGGACGATGAGGTGATTTATTTTGAACCGGCGTTCGACAGCTATGCGCCAATCGTGCGCTTGCAAGGCGCGATCCCGGTCGCCATCAAACTGTCGCTGCAGGATCTGCATATTGACTGGGACGAAGTCGCCGCCGCCATTAATAGCAAAACACGGATGATCATCGTCAATAGTCCACACAACCCGACCGGCAGCGTGTTTGGCGAGCATGACATCGAACGGCTGACCGCCCTGACGCGCAACACCGATATCGTCATTCTGTCCGACGAGGTTTATGAACATGTGGTGTTCGACGGCGATATTCACCACAGTATGGCGCGCCACCCACAGCTGGCCGAACGCAGCGTGATAGTGTCGTCGTTTGGCAAAACCTATCACGTGACCGGCTGGCGTGTCGGTTACTGCATGGCGCCGGCAGCATTGATGGACGAGATCCGCAAGGTGCACCAGTTTATGGTGTTCTCCGCCGATACGCCGATGCAGTACGCCTTCGCCGAGGCGCTGGGCAATCCGCAACGTTATCTGGGTCTGGCAGACTTCTATCAACAAAAACGTGATTTACTGGCGAGCGCGCTGCAGGATTCGCGTTTTGAATTGCTGCCCAGCCGTGGCAGTTTCTTTATGTTGGCCCGCTTTAGCGGTTTCAGTAACGAAAGCGACAACGATTTTGCGGTGCGCCTGATCCGCGAAGCCAAAGTCGCGACGATCCCGCTGTCGGCGTTTTACAGCGACGGCACCAACACTGGCATCATTCGACTGAGTTTTTCAAAAGACAATGAGACCCTGCTGGAGGGCGCACGCCGTCTGTGTCAGGTATAAGAAATTTATTTTTGCTTTGACCATGGGAAAAGGGCTCCAACTATGAAATCACTGAAAACGTTGATCGCCGCAGGCTGCCTGCTGGCCGCCGGTTCCACGCTGGCGGCGGAAAACACAATGCGCTTCGGGCTGGAAGCGCTGTATCCCCCGTTCGAATCCAAATCAGCCAGCGGCAAGCTCGAAGGCTTTGATATCGATCTGGGCAACGCGGTGTGTGCCGCCGCCCAGCTAAAATGCAGTTGGGTCGAGACCTCGTTCGACAGCCTGATCCCGGCGCTGAAGGCTCGCAAGTTCGATGCTATCAATTCGGCGATGAACGTCACCGAACAGCGTCGTCAGGCAATAGACTTTACCGATTCAATCTATCAGGTGCCGAATCGCCTGATCGCCAGGACTGACAGCGGTCTGATGCCTAACGCCACCTCGCTGGCGGGCAAACACATCGGCGTGCTGCAAGGCTCGATTCAGGAAACCTATGCCAAGGCCCACTGGGCACCGCAGGGTGTAGACGTGGTGTCCTATCAGGATCAGAACCAGGTTTATCTTGACCTGACCGCCGGGCGGCTCGACGCAACGCTGGTGATGGCACCATCAGGCCAAAGCGGTTTCCTGGCGCACCCGGATGGTAAGGGTTTCGCCTTTGTCGGTGATGCGGTCAGCGACGACAAAATTCTCGGTGAGGGCATTGCCTTCGGTCTGCGTAAGGGTGATGACGCACTGAAGAAAAAGCTGAATGAGGCGATCGTCAAAGTGAAACAGCAAGGTACCGTGGGTGAGCTGGCGAAGAAATATTTTGGCGATATTGATGTGACAGTGAAGTAAGAAATCAGGGGCGAAAATCACTTCGCCCCTGATTGTTTTACCGATCAAACACCGAGCTGTTCAAAGCGCGATCCTGCTGATGACGTTCCAGCGCCAGCTCAATCAGGCGAGTGATCAGTTGGCTGTAGCTCACACCGCTAGCGGCCCAGAGTTTGGGGTACATGCTGATATTGGTGAAGCCTGGCAGCGTGTTGATTTCGTTGATCACCACGTTGTTGTCCGGCGTCAGGAAAACATCGACGCGCGCCAGCCCGAAACACTCCAGCGCCCGGAAGGCTTTTAGCGCCACGTCGCGGATTTTATCGCTCACCTCCGGCTCAATCGCCGCCGGCACTATCACCTGAGCGCCCTGCTCATTGATGTATTTGGTGTCGTAGGAATAGAAGGCGTCGCTCAGCACGATTTCGCCACACAGGCTGGCCTGGGGTTCGTCGTTGCCCAATACCGCGCACTCTATTTCACGGCCAACAATCGCCGACTCCACCAGCACCTTATGATCGAAGCTGAACGCCAGCGCCACCGCAGCCTCAAAACCGGCGCGATCCTGCACCTTGCTAACGCCTACCGAAGAGCCCTGATTAGCCGGTTTAACAAACAGCGGCAGCCCCAGACGTTCGCTGAGCTGGTCAAAACCGAATTTGGCGCGGTTGCTGCGGGTCAGCGTCACAAACGGCGCTATCGCCAGCCCGGCATCACGCAGCAGGCGTTTGGTCACGTCTTTATCCATGCTGACCGCCGACCCCAACACGCCGGCACCGACGAACGGCAGATTAGCCATTCGCAACAGCCCCTGTAGCGAACCGTCCTCACCCAAGGTGCCATGTACGATTGGGAACACGACATCGAGCTGGCCCAGCGCACCGGCGTTACCTGATTCGATCAGTTGCTGTTTCTCCTGACCGGGGATCAGCGCCACATTTTTATTTGAGCGGTTCAGCGCGATCAGCGCCGGGTTTTCCGCATTCAGCAGGTAATTGGACGCATCGTTAATGTGCCATTGTCCCTGCTTGTCGATCCCCAGCAGCGTGACGTCAAACTTCTCTTTGTCGATTGCATCCACAATGTTTTTTGCCGACTGCAGCGAAACTTCATGCTCCGCCGATTTACCGCCAAAGATCACCCCAACACGTAATTTGCTCACGCCCTAAATCCTTCTGAAAAATCAGTGCAAAAAAGTCGTTTATCACAATAAACGCATTGCCGGGCGGCGACAATCACTGTGAACAAGAATATTCCCATGCCACAGAAAGCAAAATGTGCAGCATCCAAACCATATACACTTCGTATATAAATCACTTCTGGAGCCAACGATGGGCATTGTGAAAATTTCTGACGCGCTGCATGACGATCTGCGCCTCGCCAGCCTGACGATGACGCGTTCGATCAACGCGCAGGCGGAATACTGGATCAAGATCGGCATGTTGGCGGAGTTCCATCCGGAACTGACCTATCCCCAACTGGTAAAAAAAATGATGAAAGATAACGCACTGACGTTGAAGGAGATTGTCGGGTGAAAGAGATTGTGATCAAAACGCCGGAACAGATTGCCAAAATGCGCCACTCTGGCACCCTGCTGGCGCAGGTGTTTGCTATGCTCGATGAGGTGATTGTCGAAGGTATTTCCACTATGGAGATCAACGACCGCGCCGAGGCCTTTATTGTCAATGAACTGAAATCGCGCCCGGCCAGCAAAGGGCAATACGATTTCCCTTATGTGCTCAATACCTCAATTGACGACGTTGTCTGCCACGGCATTCCGACGGTCAGCAAAATCTTGCGCTCCGGCATGATTGTTAACGTCGACATTACGCTGGAAAACGACGGCTATATCGCCGATTCCAGCAAGATGTACTGCATCGGCCAGACCACGCCGGTGGCCAAACGACTGGTGAACAACGTGTATGAGTCGTTGTGGCAAGGCATCCGGGCAGTAAAACCGGGGGCGACGTTGGGTGATATCGGCCACGCCATTCAACAGCACGCCGAACAGGCCGGCTACAGTATTGTGCGTGAGTACTGCGGTCACGGTATCGGCCAAGATATGCACGAAGAGCCGACGGTGCTGCACTTTGGCCAGCCGGGAACCGGAATGGTCTTGCAGGAAGGCATGGTGTTTACCATCGAGCCCATGATTAACCAGGGCGACCACCGGATAAAACAGAAGAAAGACGGCTGGACGGTGGTGACCCGCGACAAAAAACTGTCGGCCCAATGGGAACACACCGTGGCAGTCACCGCCGATGGCGTGGAGATCCTGACGCTGCGGGACGAAGAACGCCAGGCCGGTTTTGCAGAACGTTATTAAGCCACTCAGTTAATAAGTTATTAACTTAATTATTCGAAGGGAGATCGGTATGACGCAGTCCAACCAGGCATTTCTCAATCAGCTTAAAAACATCGTCGGCAGCCCGCAGTTGCTGACCGGCGAACGCAGCACCGAACGCTATCGCAAAGGCTTCCGCTCCGGCGTTGGCCAGGCACTGGCGGTGGTGTTCCCGACCAGCCTGTTGCAGCTCTGGCAACTGCTGGAGGCCTGCGTCGCTGCCGACAAAATTGTCATCATGCAGGCGGCCAATACCGGCCTGACCGAAGGTTCAACCCCTAGCGGCAATGACTACGACCGCGATGTCGTCATTATCAGCACCCTGCGGCTCAACCACGTGCAGGTGCTGGATAACGGCAAACAGGTGGTCGGTTTCCCCGGCAGTACCCTTAATCAGTTGGAAAAATTGCTCAAACCCTATGGCCGCGAACCGCATTCGGTGATTGGCTCCTCCTGTATCGGTGCGTCGGTGATCGGTGGCGTGTGTAATAACTCCGGTGGTTCGCTGGTCAAACGCGGCCCGGCCTACACCGAGATGGCGCTGTATGCCCAGTTGGGGGAAGACGGTCAATTGCGGCTGGTGAATCATTTGGGCATTAACCTGGGCGATACGCCGGAGGAAATTCTCACCCGGCTGGAAAAAGGCGACTACCGGCCGGAGGATGTCGAGCACGGCGAACTGCGTGCTTCCGACAACGAATACGCCAGCCGGGTACGCGACGTCGATGCCGATACGCCCTCCCGGTTTAATGCCGACAAGCGCCGCCTGTACGAGGCCTCCGGCTGCGCCGGCAAGCTGGCGGTGTTTGCGGTACGGCTGGACACCTTCGAGAAAGAAGGCAAGGAACAGGTGTTTTATATCGGTACCAACGACACCGCCGTGTTGACCGAACTGCGCCGCCATATGCTGAGCCAGTTCGACAACCTGCCGGTAGCCGGCGAGTATATGCACCGGGATATTTTTGATATTGCCGAAGTGTACGGCAAAGATACCTTTATGATGATAGACAAGCTCGGCACCGACCAGATGCCCAGCTTCTTCACCCTGAAAGGCCGTATGGATGCCAGCCTTAACAAGCTGCCATTACTGCCGCACAACCTGACCGACCGGCTGATGCAGGGCCTGAGCCATCTGGCCCCCAGCCACCTGCCGAAACGGATGAAAGACTACCGCGAACGCTTTGAACATCACCTGCTGCTGAAAATGGCAGGTCCAGGCGTTGAAGAAGCGCAGCAGTACCTGAAACAGTACTTTGCCCAGGCCGACGGCGAGTTTTTCACCTGCACACCGGACGAGGGCAAGAAAGCCTTCCTGCACCGCTTTGCCGCCGCCGGTGCCGCCGTGCGTTACCATGCGGTGCACGCCGACAAGGTAGAAGATATTCTGGCACTGGATATCGCGTTGCGCCGTAACGACACCGACTGGTTCGAAACCCTGCCGCCGGAAATCGACAGCCAGTTGGTGCACAAACTGTATTACGGCCACTTTATGTGTCACGTATTCCATCAGGATTATGTGGTGAAAAAAGGCGTCGACAGCCACGCATTGAAAGAGAAAATGCTGGCGATCCTCGACCAGCGCGGCGCTGAGTACCCGGCGGAACATAACGTCGGCCATCTATACCCGGCCAAGCCTGACCTGCAGGCGTTCTACCGTTCTGCCGATCCGACCAACAGCTTTAATCCGGGCCTGGGCAAAACCAGCAAGCGGAAAAACTGGGCCTCCTGAATAGCAAAAGCCCCTCACGCCAGACCGGCGTGAGGGGCAATATCAAAACAGAGTTTAGAATAACCAGGAACCATACCCCCACAGCAACACCGTTACCCCCAGCAGCAACTCAAGCAACAAGATGCCGATGGCAAAGGTAGAGCTGGAGAAGATAAACCCTTCCTTACTGTCGATATTCAGGAAGTGCGGGATACCCAGATTCAGCAGATAGCCGGAATAGCACAGGCCAATCACGCCAACAAACAGACACAGCCACACGACGGGATACAGCGCCACAATGCCGCTGAGGAACATCGGGGTAGCGATATAGCCGGCAAACACCATGCAGCGATGCAGACTCGGACGCACTTCATAACGCCGTGCCATCCAGTGGATCACTTTCCCCATGATGGCCACACCCGCCAGCATCAGCAGGTAGAAAGCCACCGCAGTATAAGATGCGGTGAACATGTCGAGCCGGATAGCCTGTCCTTCGCCGGAGAGCCAGCCCAGTTGGGTGGTACCGATAAAGGCGCAGACAACCGGTATCAACGCCAGCAGTAGTACATGGTGGGTGTAAAGGTGCGAGACGCTTTCGTTCTCGCTTTTGA
Source organism: Serratia sp. NA_112.1 (assembly GCF_052691715.1). NCBI lineage: Bacteria > Pseudomonadati > Pseudomonadota > Gammaproteobacteria > Enterobacterales > Yersiniaceae > Serratia > Serratia sp. NA_112.1. The sequence goes on along the minus strand of NZ_JBQZFO010000001.1, from coordinate 485,859 downwards.
TTTGTTCGAACTCGGTGCTTGGATGCGCCAGAAGTCCCCAAACATGACTAACCATGAGACACCTCCTCCATCGCCGTAGGTCGCGCTCGGCGAACGAATTTACCCCTCTGACGGATTGCTAACCGTGCGAGGATTGCGGCCACGGGGCTCTCTCCCCTGTACTAATTATAGTCTTTCGCTGAAAAAACGTTCGGTAAAGCACAGACGTGGCGAAAGTTTGTTTTATAATTCCCCCTGTGTCACTGCCGTGAGGAATGTCATGTCATCCGCCATTCGTGTTCTTCAGGCCGGTATTGTCGATGTCGACGCCGGTCAAAATGTCACCCTGGTTCAGCCATGTAATCTGTATGGCTGCCGACTCGGCGATGGAGTGTTCGTCGGGCCCTTTGTCGAGATCCAAAAAAACGTCAGCATTGGTGCCCGCAGCAAAATTCAGTCACACAGTTTTATCTGTGAATATGTCACTATTGGCGCGGACTGCTTTATCGGCCACAACGTCACCTTCGCCAACGATCTGTTTAAAGATGGCTCGCCCAATGCCGATGCAAGCAGTTGGGGCCGAACGCAAATTGGCGATGGTGTTTCCATCGGTTCCGGTGCCACGGTGCTGGCGGTGGAAATCTGCAGCGGTGCGGTGATCGGTGCCGGTTCAGTGGTCACCAAAAACATCACCCGTAAAGGGATCTATGCCGGTAACCCGGCGCGTTTGCTGAGGGAGCTTGCCCCATGAGCCAGGCGATCCAAATTGCCCCGGCCAGCCGTTTACCCGACGGCTACCTGACCGGTTGCGACTTTAGCTTTCACATCACCCACTACGCCCAACCCGTTTTTGATGCGCCGATCGACAGTTGGCCGTTGCTGCCGGTTACTCCCTTTCGCAAGAACTACCCGTTGGCCCCGTTCGTCAACGATGAAAGCGACACCTTTCTGGCCCATCATCGCGGCGAGCCGGTCGGCCATATTACACTGAGCAATAACTGGAACGGCTATGCGCTGATTGAAGAAATCGTGGTCAGCGCCCACGTACGCCGCCTGGGGGTTGCCAGCGCATTGCTGGAAACTGCCCGGCACTGGGCTCAACGCCACGAAACCGCCGGGCTGATGCTGGAAACGCAAAATACCAATCTGCCCGCCTGCCGCTGTTATCAACGCTTTGGCTTTATCCTCGGCGGCATCGACCACCTGCTGTATCGAGCTCAACCGGACATCGCCGATCACGAAATCGCCCTATTCTGGTACCTGCCGTTTAACAGTGAAATCGGTTATTAAGTGTTAACCGAACGTTAAGACTATGTTTAAGCATTGCCCCTCCAGGCAATAGTGAGAGCTGTTATCATTTTCACCATCACGGGCCAAAACCATCGGAGGGGAAAATGTACAAGGTTGTTTCATTAATATTGGCTATTGCACTCAGCGGCTGTGCAGATAAAATTCCCGTTGGGCAAACGCCTGAACCCACTATTACCCCACCTGCAGATCTCAAGGCCAGCATGGATAACCAGACGTTAAACAAACTCAATCAGCTTCTCGCCCTGCGCGCCGCTGCACAGGCAGAGCAGCAGCAGGATATCGGCCACATGATCGATCTGCTGTCCCGCCCCTTCCTTGGGACGTCTTACGTGGCCAACATGCTGATTGGCTCGCAGGATACGCCGGAAAAGCTGGTGATCGACTTCCGTGGTTTGGACTGTTTTACCTATATCGATTACGTCGATGCCCTACGCCAGGCGAGCAACCAGACCGATTTTGTCCAGCGGCTGACCCACATACGTTATGCCAGTGGTGAAATCAGCTTCCTGCAACGCAAGCATTTCTTTAGCGATTGGTCACATCAGGCCAAAACCAACGTCACTGATATCACCGCCTCACTCAGCCCGCATACGGTCACGCTGGTGAAAAACCTGAACCAAAAGTCAGACGGCAGCAGCTATCTGCCGGGGCTGAAAAACGTTCAGCGCAATATCACCTACCTGCCCAGCGATTTTATTGACGACAAGGTACTGGCCCAGTTGCACACCGGCGATTACATCGGCATTTACACCCATTTGGCCGGGCTGGACGTCACCCATACCGGCATCTATATCATGACCGAAAACGGCCCGGTGCTGCGTAACGCCTCTTCACGCAAAGAAAATATGCAGGTGGTGGACTCGCCCTTTATGGATTACGTACTGGCCACGCCGGGCATTGTGGTATTTCGCGCCAAATAAGGGCGCGCACTAAAACTTCCTGTTATTAGTTAGAAGCCTTTGTGCTGAGCAGGTGTTTGACTTCCCCACGGGTTCAGGCTTAGCTAACAGCACAAAACCAACTAATTTCATTGTTTTTTTCAGGGAGAGGTCGATGTCCAAAAACTGGCGTTATACCCCACTGCTGGCGGCATTCGCCGCCGTACTGGCGCTGCAAGGCTGCGACCAAAAAACCGATCAGAATCATATCAAGGTCGGGGTCATCAACGGCGCAGAACAGGACGTGGCGGAAATGGCCAAACAGGTGGCTAAAGAGAAGTACGGCCTGGAGGTCGAACTGGTCGGTTTCAGTGGTTCGCTGCTGCCCAACGAGGCTACCGATAAAGGCGAGCTGGATGCCAACGTGTTCCAGCACCGGCCGTTCCTCGAACAGCAGAATAAAGATCACGGCTACAAGCTGGTGGCAGTGGGTAATACCTTCGTGTTCCCGATGGCCGGCTATTCGAAAAAAATCAAATCACTGAAAGAATTGCAGGACGGTGCAGTGATCGCCATCCCGCTGGATCCCACCAACCTCGGCCGCGCACTGCTGCTGCTGGAGAAAACCGGTCTGATCACGCTCAAACCGGGCAAAGGGCTGCTGCCAACCTCGCTGGATATCAGCGCCAACCCGCATAACTACAAGATTATGGAACTGGAAGGTGCGCAACTGCCGCAGGTGCTGGATGACCCTAAAGTCACCGTCGCCGTCATCAGCACCACTTACATCAACCAGACCGGTCTGACGCCAACCAAAGACGGCATCTTTATCGAAGACAAGAATTCGCCGTACACCAACATTATCGTGACGCGTGAAGACAACAAGGATGCGCCGAACGTGCAAAACTTCATCAAGGCCTACGAGTCGGATGAGGTCGCCAGTGCCGCCGAGAAAATCTTCAACGGCGGCGCGGTAAAAGGCTGGTAATCAACCCATTGATTTCAATTGCGGGTTCTATTAATGGAGCCCGCAACTCCCCCCGAAAATATCCACATTCCCCCTATTGACCCTCACGCCACGTCAGGCTTTAGTATTTCTGCACGCACAAGGGAGGAGCGCATCACATGCTATTGAAAGTTGGCGAACTGGCCCGCCGTTCCGGCATCACCGTCAGGACGCTGCATTATTACGACAGCATTGGTTTGCTGGTTGCTTCTGCGCGTTCCGACGCCGGGTATCGCTTATATAACCGGGCTGATCTTAGCCGCTTGCACCATATTCAGGCGCTGCGCCGAATGGGGATCCCGCTGGCGGAAGTCGGGGCAATTCTGGCACGTTCGGGGATGACGTTAACGACGGTGATTGAGCAGCAAATTGCCATGCTGGAGCAGCAACTGGCGCAGACCGCCGCGCTGCGCGATCGTTTGCAACAGATGCATGCACAGCTCACCGCCGGGGAAGAACCTGAACTGAACGACTGGCTGACGACATTGGAGTTAATGACCATGTACGACAAATATTTTACCGCCGACGAACTGGCACAACTGCCATTCTATCAGGCCGATCCCATGCGCAATCAGCAATGGGCTGAACTGGTCAGCAACATGCGCCAGTTAATCGACAGTGGCGTTGCCCCACAAACGCTACAGGCACAGACTCTGGCCCGGCGTTGGATGCAGATGCTGGAACGCGATACCGCAGGTAACCCGGCGTTTCTCACCCGGCTTAACACCATGCATGCCGACGAACCCTCCATGCGCGAACAAACCGGTATCACCCCGGCAATGACTGACTATGTGACCCGGGCCTTTGCCGAAACCAAGCTGTCCATCTACCAGAAATACCTGTCGAAGGAAGAATACGCCTATGTACGCCAACACTATTTTACCCGCTTGCAGGAGTGGCCGGCGCTGATCGCCCGCTTCCATCAGGCGCTCAATGACGGCGTACCGCCGGAATCCGGGCAGGCGAAACAGCTAGCAACCCAATGGCTTGAGCTGTTCCAGTCCTATGCAGGTACCAACCCGGCCACCCAGATGAAAATTCACCAGGCCATGGAGCGGGAACCCACGCTGGCCGAGGGCACCTGGCTGACCCCAGCGTTGCTGCGTTATTTGCAGCAGGCGGTGGCGCAGTTAATGCGCGGTACATGATGAATCGTCATCACACGACCATAGGTTTTTCTTATCTCCGGCATAAGAAAGCCCAATTTACCTCGTTGATAAAGGCGGCGCATAATGCGCTTATCTTATGATCTTTAAGGTAAACAGGAACCAGCATGCTTCATTCTGCTCCGCTGTTGCTCGTCGACGCCACGCCAGATGACATGGCCGCTGTGCAACAGATTTACGCCCATCATGTGTTGTACGGTGCCGCATCTTTTGAAGAAGAGCCGCCAACGCTGGAAGAAATGCAACAGCGGCTCAGTAAGGTGCAGGAGGCTGGGCTGCCCTGGCTGGTGGCCAAACGGGCGGGTCAGGTGGTGGGATACTGTTACGCTACCCCTTACCGACCCCGCCCGGCCTACCGATTTACCGTAGAGGAATCGGTATATATTGCCGACGGGCAACAAGGTCAGGGTATTGGCAAACTGTTATTGGCCGAATTGATCGTCCGCTGCGAGCTGGGTCCCTGGCGCCAGATGTTGGCTACCGTTGGTAATGCCAAAGAGAATCAGGGTTCGCTGGCTCTGCATAAGACTCTGGGATTTTGCAGCGTGGGCACGCTAAAGGCGGTGGGCTTTAAACTGGGCGAGTGGCGTGATACTCACATCATGCAGCGCACGCTGGGGGAAGCTAGCGATAACTTGCCGCAGAACTGATAAACCGGGTGCGGCAGAGGCACCCGGCAAGATCATCAGGCTTTTAAACGGCCACGAATGGCACCAAGAGCTGAAACCACCAGCAGCACCACGCCGCCGGCAATCAAACCAAATACCACGTTGAGCAAGGCAGGAATAACCCCCTGCAAGATCTGGCCGAAGGTCGGCACTACGGTGGCATAGGATGCCCAGTCCTCAAACAGATGATGTATCGGCGGCAGGCCATGGGTCAGGATGCCGCCACCGACCATAAACATCGCGATGGTGCCAACGATCGACAGAGTCTTCATCAGGTAAGGTGCAGCACTGACTATGCCGTTACCGATAGAACGGACCAACGCACTGCTTTTACGACTCAGATACAGCCCCAAATCGTCGAGTTTGACGATGCCGGCCACGATGCCGTAAACCCCCGCCGTCATCACAATGGCGATACCGCATAAAACGATCACCTGCTGGCTGAAGGTGGCTCCCGCTACGGTGCCCAGCGTAATGGCAATAATCTCGGCGGACAGCACAAAGTCAGTCCGTATTGCCCCTTTCACTTTACGTTGTTCGTAGGCCGCCACATCTTCGTTGGCATCCAGCGCCTCTTTCTTTTCCTCACCCGCCTGCTTGCTGTGGGTCAGGCTGTGAAAGACTTTCTCAAACCCTTCGTAGCACAGGTAGGCACCGCCCACCATCAACAGCGGCGTAATTGCCCAAGGGGCGAATACGCTGATCAGTAACGCCAGCGGCACCAGAATCAGCTTGTTGATAAACGAGCCCTTGGCCACGCTCCACACCACTGGCAGCTCGCGATCGGCCTTGACTCCGGAAACCTGTTGCGCATTGAGCGCCAGATCGTCCCCCAGTACCCCGGCGGTTTTTTTCGCCGCCATTTTTGTCATCAACGAGACGTCGTCCAGCAGCGAAGCAATGTCGTCGATTAAAGTCAGTAAGCTACTTCCAGCCAAAGCGGTTCATCCTTTTCAAATTCATTGGTCGTTACCCGTTTAGCATAGCGTTAAACGTCCTGGAATGGGTATCGGATGATGGCGGAAAATACCGGGAGCAGAACCAACAGCTCCCGGCCTGTGAGTTAAATCGCCACGCTTCCCAGAATGAAAGTGACGGTCATGACTGACAACAGCGTGGTCCAGGTAATGATGGACGCCATAGCTTCATGATCGCCCCCCATCTGCCGCGCCAAAATATAGGCGTTACCGGCGCAGGGAACGGCGGAATAAAGGATAGCTATACTGGCCGGCACGCCTGTGGCACCAAAATACTTCACCAGCGCAATGGTGATCAGTGGCATCGCCACCAGTTTGAGCAGCGTCGCATAAGAAATGGAAACCATTTTGCGAATATGCATGCTGACAATCAGCCCCGCGCCGACCGACATCAGGCTCAGCGGTGTGGCGGCGTTGGCCAGATACTGGAACAACTGTTTGATGGCACCGGTGATATGCAGGTTAAGCAAGTTCATCAGGACACCCAACAAGGCACCGATAATCAAGGGGTTTTTGGTCAGGGCCAATACCGCGCCGCTCAGACTTTTCTTGCTGCCGGTACCGTAGTGATTCATCACCAGCACGCTCAGTATATTGGTCAGAATGATCATGTAGGCCACGAAAAAACCGGACAGCGCTACGCCCTCACTGCCGAACAGCGACTGAGACAACGCGATAAACACATAAGAGTTATACCTGACTCCCCCCTGAAAAATTGAGGTGAAGAGATCGGGTGAGGTATCAACAAAGAACTTCACCGCAAAGATAATCAAGGCAATGAGCAGAGTCGATATGATAGTCGCCATAACGGGATAAAAACTGTCCGCGCCGCTAAAGTTCGCCTCACTAATATCCAGAATCAATAATGCCGGGAAGAAAAGATAATAAACAAACTTATCTGAGAACCCCCAAAAAACGGCGACATCCTTGACATATACCTTAGAGAGAAAGCCAAATACAATTAATAGGAAAATAGGTAAAATAGAAAGAAAAACGTTTAACATACACAATCGCCTTTAAATCGAAAAAATGCGGTCTTCAATCTGATTAAGATTACGATGGTTCCACAAACTGGCTGAAACGAAAACTCGCTGTACCCAACGTAGCGGCGTGTCGTTCTCATCATAAGAAGGGGTGAATTTATCACGCGAATGCAAAGCAAATCGATTATCGATATAAACCAAATCGCCAGGGCAGATATCTATGCCGACCGCATTTTCTTTAATCAGGCCATAAAAACGCTCCAGCGCAACCTCCGCTCGCGACGTGCTGGCAGAGATCATTCCCGGATAGAAGACGGCGCTGACATCCGGCAGAATATGGTTTTGCGAAATCAACGGCACCAGTGCGGTTTCCTCCCTGCCACCCTGAGTGGACTGGCGCCAACGGTAAGGCAGCTTGATGCTGTACAGCGGGCTGGCCAGAATCGCTATATCTTCCTGACTCAGTTGGGCGATCGCCAACCGTGAATCGGAAATGCGCGTCAGCGGGCTTTGCGGATCACGCCGCACGCCCGCTAGCAGCAGGCCCATCGGGGATACGTTAAACTGCTCAAGATGTTTCAGTGCCGCGTTTTCAATATGAAAATCCAATTCCACATCAAAGCCCAACCCGGTGTATTCTTTTTTCGCCTCCCGCTTGGGGATCAAATTATTGATAATCTCCTTCCCTTCAAAATACATGGAGTAAGGTTCACCGATAAGAGTAGATATACCTACCAGCAGGTTTTCACTGATATTTCCTGATTTTGCAGATGGTGTATATTCATTCGGGCAGGGTGAGAAAAAAACCTCTTTATCTATTGGCGCATTTTTTAGAATAAAATAGGGTCTGGGTTTGATCGAAGCTTTTTGTTTTCCCAACGCAGCACTTACGCGATGAGGTAAATAATGCATCATTGCCGATCGGATAGCATGAATATAAGCATCGCCACCGGCAGGATCGTAAGTTATTTTATCCAATGCCAACGATAATTCGTTTTTTTCCTGATCCGTCAATGGGAAAACGTTCTGATAGTCCATTTTGCTTGTTCCTTGAAAACATCGGTATCATTAGAACATCTAATGATACGGCGCGCATGTTAACATTCCGTAAGCAAAATCATAAAGATTTATTAACTAAAAGCGTGATCCTAATCACTGGGCGCAGAAACCTCCATTAATTCATTTAAAACAGCCGGTTAAAAACGCGTCAGACGTAATCTCTCCCTACCCCGCCATGGGCATTGCCCTAGAACATGACAAAAGTGGAAACCTTGCTCATGGGAGGCTGTCCTCACGACGATAAAGTATTCATTAATGATAGCGGATGAACTAGCACCGCGACTCTAGCCAAGGTAATCGGAGATATCGCTGACGGCAAGGATAGGGCTGCATTAGGGGGAGACGCGACCTGCAGAAAACTCCGCAGGCCGCAGAACATATTATTCGGTTTCGTTCTTCGCCAGACGGGCATCTTTCTGACGGCGATAATCACGTGCCGCCGCGGGGATCGGCGTCACCTTACCGGTTTCTATCCAGGTGCGCAGGCGGTTGGCATCGGCAAAGTGGGTGTACTTGCCGAAAGCATCCAGCACCACCAGCGAAACCGAACGCCTACCGATCATGGTCCGCATCGCCAGGCAGTGCCCCGCTTCGTTGGTGAAGCCAGTTTTGGTCAACTGGATATTCCATTTCTGGTTGTATACCAGATGGTTGGTATTGCGGAACGGCAATGTGTAGTTCGGATCCTTAAAACTCGCCATGCGTTCGGTGGTAGTACTGAGCTGGCCAATCAGCGGATATTGCTTGGTGGCAATCAACAGCTTGGTCAGGTCGCGTGCGGTCGAAACGTTATGAATCGACAGCCCGGTCGGCTCCACGTAACGCGTGTTGGTCATTCCCAGCGATTTGGCTTTGGCATTCATCGCTTTGATAAAGGCACCGTAACCGCCCGGATAATGATGCGCCAGACTGGCGGCGGCACGGTTTTCCGACGACATTAATGCCAATAGCAGCATATCTTTACGGCTGATTTCACTGTTCAGACGAACGCGCGAATAGACCCCTTTCATCTCCGGCGTCTGATGTATGTCCACCGACAACATTTCATCCAGCGGCAAATGGGCATCCAGCGTGACCATCGCGGTCATCAGCTTGGTGATCGAAGCGATCGGCACCACTTCATCCGGGTTACGCGCATACATCACCTTGTGGGTCTGCATATCCACAACCATGGCACTGCCGGAAGCCAGTTCAGGCTGGCTGGCCCGAACGGCGGCGTTATTTTCGCTGGCGAGCGCGCGCGGCGCGATGCCTGCTCCTGCCTGCAAAGCGAGCAGGGTTAGTACCAAAACACGTATTTTCACATGAATTACTCTGTGACGAAGAAGATGAAGGTCTTATTTGGCCGAATTATATGTGAGGCGTTTGAAGTTGGCACTGGGATTATACGTGCCGATTTGTGACAAATTCTGTCGAACAGAAAATTGCGCAAACCGCGAGCGCTCTGGGATCGGCGCCCGCGGGAGAAAAGTTACAGCGCCGGCTGCCAGGCCGACTGCGGCAACAGATATAAACCGGGTTGCTGCCGGGCACCGTCACCGACAATATGGCCAATGCCCGCCGCCATCACCGCCAGCGTCACATCAAAGGCATTAAGACTGTCACCGTAGCCCGCCGTCAGGTTGAACATCGAGCCATTGGCCAGTAAATACAGCGTCTTCTCTTCCAGTTGGTAGGCGTTTACAAATGGCATAGGCTCGCTGTGAGGCAGGTTTTGCAGGAAGCCAACGTCAATCTCTGCCGTCACATGACCTACATTGAGAATAAACACCCCGTCCTTCGCCTGCTGCAGATGCCGCGCCGACAGCACGTTTTTCGCCCCGGTCGCCGTGGCGATCACGTCCGCCTGAATAACCGCCGTAGCCAGATCGACCACCGCCCAGCCGTCGTAACGCGCCTGCAATGCCCGCGCCGGATCGATTTCCGCCACGACAACCTGCCCGCCGTAGGCTTTCGCCGCCGCCGCAACGCCCTGCCCAACCAGGCCATAACCAATCACCAGCACGCATTTTTCATGCAGCGTCAGATGCGTAGTCTGGAAGAAGGTGTGCCAGGCGGTGAGGCCGACCATATGACGGTTGTGCAGTCCTTCTTTCACCGGCAGATCGTCCCAATTGAAGATCGGGTAGCGCGGCGCCATGCCATTCAGCCGGCTGATGCCGGAACCGGTGGCTTCCAGCCCGGCGACAATCTGCGGACCTGCGGCCGACTGGTGCAGGCGGGTGGTCAGATCCGCGCCCATTTCGCACAGGTGGGTCGGTTCCCAGGACAATGCACGATCGAAGGATGCCGACCAGTCCGCATCGCTCATGTCACGCCAGGCGTGAGCCTGTGCGCCGCGCCGTTCCAGCCAGGCCACCACGTCATCCTGCACCGTGGTCGGGTTGCAGGTGGTCAGATAAACCGCCGCGCCCTTGTCCAGTAACCCCGCCACCAGCGGCGCCATTTTCAAATCCAGGTGCATGTTGCATGCCAGCCGCACGCCGTTCAAATCGGGCAGCGCCGCAACCGCCGCCCGTGTGCGTGACATATGGCGCATCGCCCAGTCCAGTTCGCTCTCAAAATCCTGATACATCTGTTACTCCTCTACGGCTGCGTCGCGCCGACAGGGCGCGGCTGACTGACAGAGAGTATACTGACCCTTTTGAATTAAAGACATAAAGGGAGCCCTATGGCGGATTTGGCCCACTACATTACGAGTTACGGCTACTGGGCGCTGTTTATCGGCTGCCTGGCCGAAGGCGAAACCATCACCCTGCTGGGGGGGATTGCGGCGCATCAAGGGTTACTGCATCTGCCCTGGGTGATAGCGGTGGTGGCATTGGGGGGCACATTAGGGGATCAGATCCTGTATTTCCTCGGTCGACGCTTCGGCGGAAAGGTGATTTCACGCATGAAGAGCCAGGAAAAGCGTATTGATCGCGCCAGAAAGCTAATTGCCCACCACCCGATGCTGTTCGTGATTGGCGTGCGCTTTATGTACGGCTTTCGCATTATTGGCCCGGTGTTAATCGGTGCCAGCAAGCTGCCGCCGTCGCGCTTTGTCCCGTTGAATATTCTGGGCGCCGTCCTGTGGGCGACGATCTTCGTGTTGCTGGGCTATTTCGGCGGTGAAGCCATCACCCGGTTTATCTCGGGCTTCGACAAACGGCTGACCAGCATGCTGTTCTGCGCGCTGGTGATCGCCGTCATCTTGCTGCTGCGATTTTGGTGGCACCGCCGCCATGGCGACTAAGGTTATCGGTTTAGGCTGCGGGGATTATTCCGCTTGCGGCCTGTCCCGCATTAACGCCACCAGTTCATGGGCGGCCTTCTCCAGCGGCCTGTTTTTCAGCCAGATCAGATGCATCGGCAGGCGCAGTTCGTTTTTGGTGTTTTTGAATTTCAGCCTGACCAGTCGCTGTTGCGCCAATAAGGGCGCAGTCAACGATAGCGGGAAATTACCCCAGCCCAAACCGGCCTCCACCATGCTCAGCGCCATCGGCAGGCTGTCAGTACGCCAATAGGATTCCGCCACCTGCGGCCGCAAATCGGTAATCGGCAAATCGCGGCTGGCCACCATAATCTGCCGTACGTTAACCAGATCTTCGAGAAACAGCTCGTCTGCCGCTCCGTTCAGCGCCGGGTGCGAAGGTGAGAGCGTAGCAACCAGTGATTCAGCACCGACGAAGTGGAACTGCTCCTGGCTGTTGATATTAAGCCCACCGAATGCCAAAGCAACGCCAATCCTGCCCTGATGCAGCATATGCAACACGTCGTCCTGCGGAGCGGTCAGCACTTCGATATTCAGCAACGGGTAGCGTTCCGCCAGCGTTTTGATTGCAGCCAGCAGGCCGCTGCTGTTGATGTCCGAGGCGACCCCCACCGAGAGGGTGCTCTCCAGCCCCTGAGATAATTCGATAGCGTGATTCCGCAGTTGTTTAAGCTGGCCGGCGATCAGCCGCGCATGCGGTGCCAGTGCCAACGCCAGCGGGGTGGGTAACGGTTCGCGATGTGAACGATCAAACAGCTGAAACCCCAGTTCCGCCTCCATGTTGGCGATCCCCATGCTGACCGCCGAAGGGACACGCCGCAGCGAGCGGGCAGCAGCGGAAAACGACCCGCGATCCAGTACCGCCAAAAACAGCTCAATGTTATCGCTGGAAAAGTTCATTGCATAACCTGTCAGAAAAACTGACAGCTCCTGACTTTTTCTATCAATATGATTGACGGTATCTTACTCGTCAGACGGCAAAAGGTCATCCGACCCTATATCTAAAAAATCAGTCAGGAGATGAGTAATGCAAGGCGTTAAACGCAAACTGGTGTATGTCACCGCCTATGAAATTATCGGTATGGCGATCTCCGCACTCGGGCTGGCATTGCTTTCCGGCACCGCCCCCAGCAGTACCGGGCCGCTGGCAGTGATCATCACCACCATCGCCGTCAGCTGGAACTTCATCTATAACTCACTGTTTGAACTGTGGGAAAGCCGCCAGGCAACGCGGGGCCGTTCGCTCAAGCGCCGCATTATCCATGCCGTGGGCTTCCAATTAACGCTGGTGGTGTATCTGATCCCGCTGATCGCCTGGTGGATGGGAATTACGCTGTGGCAGGCGCTGCTGCTGGATATGGCGCTAATCGTCATTATCCCGTGCTACACCTTTGCGTTTAACTGGGCGTTCGACAAGATATTCGGTTTGCCAACCTCGGCCCTGCCGGCCGGAGAATCAGCTTAACATCAGCCCCTCCCCATGATGTTCCTCGCCTGTGGCAATATCGCCGCAGGCGAAGTGAAGTTTATTCCCCCCCCCTTTATTCTCATCGCGAATAAATAAGCAAAATCCCCTGTATTTCGCACGGTAATTATTATTATGTGATTTTCATCACTTTTTATTCCTCGTTATTTTCGTCTTGATAAAATCAATCATCTTATTGAATAATATGATCTTTTGTATACAGAACAAAAAATAAACACAATTATTCACGATTTATACGCAGGATTTTTTGCCACATTTCCAGAGAAAAGGTAGCATGCCTCGCCGTTATTTAACGGCAGCTGTTCATATAATATACGCTATGAATTTCATTGCTGAAGATCGAAACACGACGGGTATCTACCCTAAATAATTGGAGTTGCATCAAGGCGGCAAGTTTGTAAATCCCCAAGAGCTTACTCAGGTAAGTGACTGGGGTGAGCAAACGTAGCTAACGCAGATGCAGCTTCACGTATGACGGGTATAAACAACAGAATGATGCCATGACCTCATTCTCATCACGGTTGTTCGTAGCAATCGTTTGCTCCGAAGCTGGGGCAGGATAATTTTACAGACGGGTAAAACAGGACGAACGATGCAATCACAAAAAAAATCGGCGCATGAGCAACATGCAGCCAGAAGACGTTGGTTAGACTCTCACGAATCCGGTTATCACAAAAGCATGGGCAACCGGCAGATTCAAATGATAGCCATCGGCGGTTCAATAGGCACCGGCCTGTTCCTCGGCACCGGCGGCCGGCTGGAACTGGCAGGGCCGGCGCTGGCATTGGTGTATCTGGTTTGCGGTATCTTCTCTTTCTTCATCCTGCGGGCATTGGGCGAACTGGTTTTGCACCGCCCTACCAGCGGCAGCTTTGTTTCTTACGCCCGCGAGTTTCTCGGTGAAAAAGCCTCTTACGTCGCCGGCTGGATGTATTTCCTCAACTGGGCGATGACCGGCATCGTCGACATCACAGCAGTAGCGCTGTATATGCACTATTGGGGTACCTTTGCCGATGTGCCGCAGTGGTTGTTTGCCCTCTGCGCCCTCGGGGTGGTCGCCACCATGAACATGATCGGCGTGAAGTGGTTCGCCGAAATGGAGTTCTGGTTCGCCCTGATCAAGGTGGTCGCCATCGCGCTGTTCCTGGTGGTCGGCGTGGTGTTTCTCGGCACCGGCACCCCGGTGGCGGGCAACACCACCGGCCTGCACCTGATTACCGAAAACGGCGGCATGTTCCCGCATGGCCTGCTGCCTGCACTGGTGCTGGTGCAAGGGGTAATCTTCGCCTTCGCCGGGATTGAGCTGATCGGCACCGCCGCCGGCGAGTGCAAGGATCCGGCCAAAATGCTGCCGAAAGCTATCAACAGCGTTATCTGGCGCATCGGTCTGTTCTACGTTGGCTCGGTGGTGCTGCTGGTGCTGCTGCTGCCGTGGAACGCCTACCAGGCAGGCCAAAGCCCGTTCGTCACCTTCTTCAGCAAACTGGGCGTGCCTTATATCGGCACTATCATGAATATTGTGGTGCTGACCGCCGCACTCTCCAGTCTGAACTCGGGCCTGTACTCCACCGGCCGCATTCTGCGTTCACTGTCGATGGGCGGCTCGGCGCCGAAATTTATGGCCAAAATGAGCAGCCAGCAGGTGCCTTACGCCGGGATCTTGGTGACCTGCGGTATCTACGTGCTCGGGGTGATATTGAACTATCTGGTGCCTTCACAGGTGTTTGAGATCGTGTTGAACATCGCTTCGCTGGGCATTATCAGCTCCTGGGCCTTTATCATCGTCTGCCAGATGCGTCTGCGTAAGGCGGTGCGTGAAGGTCGTGCCAAGCCGGTGACCTTCAAGATGCCTGGCGCACCGGTCACCTCCTGGCTGACGTTGGCGTTCCTGCTGGCGGTGGTGGTCATGATGGCGTTTGACTACCCGAACGGCACCTGGACCATTGCAACCATTCCGGTGCTGGTTGTGTTGCTGGTGCTGGGCTGGTTCGGCCTGCGCAAGCGTGCGCAGGAAGTGAAACTGGAACAGCAGGCGCACGAAGAAGCCCATCACTGAGTTTTTAAAACTGCCCCAACCGGGGCAGTCAGACTGATGACAAACCTCATTCCTACCCAGAGCGAGTAGAGGTCGATAAATAAAAATCAGGAAAATCAATTTATTGATTTTCGGCCGATCACCACAAAGCAGGAAAAACCACGCTTTTTCCTGCTTTGTCAGCAACCTAACTGCCCCAACCGGGGCAGTTTTACTCCCCTATACCCGGCCGTAAAAGGTCATTCTGGCGCTTTCCGACAGCGCGATATCCGGCTGCGCATTATAAGCCAGCACCACCAGCATCCGGGTGATGTCACCTTCGGTCGGCGTGACCCTATGCATGGCGTTGCGGCCACGGAACAGCACCAAATCCCCCTCTTCCATCGCCAACGGCTTCACCGCTCGTTCACCGTCCAGCACCTGGGAAACCCCGGCGTAATTCATCTCGCCGCGGTCGGCATCGCGCAGGTTTTCCACATATTCAAAGCGCCCACCGGCCTGCGGTTTCTGGATCAACAGCGTGATGGCGAACGACGAGTTATCGAAATGCCAACCCAGTTCCTGCCCATGATGGGCATAGTGCAGATTGATCGAAGACAGACTATCGGCGTAGGGATACAGACACTGTTCTTCCAACACCGCGCAGAGAAAATCGCGGAACGGTTGCGCGTCATACAGTGTGCGCAGCGGCGATTGCTGTGGGATATCCTCATCGGTAATGCAGCCCTTGGACGAGACCACCAGCCGGTTGCGTGCATGATCCGGCGGCAGAGTTTCATCCTGCGGCCTGAGGTAGACGTTATGCTTGCTGGCGGCATAAAACGCCGCATGGCTGTGCTCCGCCCCTTCCAGACGGATAGTCGCCAGCGCCGCCGCCGTCAGAAAGCGCGGCAGCACCAACGCTCCCGCCGTATCCAGCGTAGCTTTGCATTGTGCCTGAAAGGCCGGATCACCAATCGGGTTGGCGGATAAATCAACGATATGAGCGAGTGGCTGCATCAGAGACTCCTTAGGCATAGCGGCCGGATAACCCACTGTAGCGAAAGCCGGATTGCCGTAATAACAAAAATACGTTAAGGATGAGCCAACCAATTCTTAGTGATAGCCACCATGAGCCCAACTTCCCGTCCTCGTCTGCCCAAACTGAGCGCCATTCTGGCATTTGAAACCGCCGCCCGCACCGGCAGCCTGGCCAAAGCAGCAGATCACCTGGCGTTGACCGCCGCCGCCGTCAGCCAACAGATCCGCCAGCTTGAGCAACAGCTGGGTATTGTACTGTTTATCCGCGCTAAAAGCGGCGTGACGCTGACCGAACAGGGAACGGACTACCTGGCCTACGTGCATCAGGCCTTCGAAACGTTGCGCGTGGCACAACAGCATGTCGATCGCCAGCGGGGCAAGGAAACGCTAACGGTATTCGCCTTGCCGGCATTGGCGTCAAAATGGCTGAACCCGGCGATCGGCGATTGGTTGGCCCGGCATCCACAGGTGGATATCCGCCTGCACGCCACCCATGCCGAAGTCGATTTCGCCGCTTCCGCGGCGGACTTTGCCCTGTGTTTTGGCGATCAGGGCTACCCGCTACTGGAAAAGGTGCGGCTGTTTCAGGACTGCGTACAACCGGTTTGCAGCCCACAATTGCAGGCCTGCGGCGACTGGACCCAACAGCCGCTGATCCATGTGGATTGGGGCAAGGAAAGTCAGTTCCTGCCGGGCTGGCATGACTGGTTCAGTGCCGCCGGGTTGCCGCCGCCACAGCGGCGTGGCCTGACCTACAACCTGACCTCACTGGCGATTGACGCCGCGGTCGAGGGCCACGGCATTTTGCTCGGCCAACAGAGGTTGATCCAGCGCGAACTGGCCAAAGGGACGCTGGTGCCGCTGGCAGAACCTATACTGTCGCTCAGCAAGCCTTACTACCTGGTGTATCCACAGCGCACGCTGGAAAAACCCAAAGCGGCCGAATTTCTCAGGTGGCTGCAAAGCATCGCGCCAGTGGACAGTGACCGCTAAAGGCTACAGCAGCCACTAGCCGATTTTGGACATCATCTCGCCCAGCAGCAGGTTGGTCGCACCCGGCAGGTAAACCTCGTTGCCGGCACCGGGGGTCAGCGTCAGTTCACCAATGTAGATTTGCTCGCGGGTGAGGTAGAAGTCGACGCGGCAATAGTCCAAGTCTGCCGCAACGGCTTTCGCTACCCGGATCATTTCATGCCAGAACGCCGGTTTTTCATACAGAGTATTGACCTGCGGGATATCCGCTTGGGTAAAGAAACAGTGATGAGCATGCTCGTCTAAAAATTCCAATGAAGTCGGCTCAGGTCCGCCACGCAACAGCTCTACGAATAAATAAGCCTGTTTACCGTTAAAAACATGCACCTTGTAGTCAATCAATTCACCTGCCGTTTCAATATCCAATAGCTGTTCGACGATAATCTTCTGCGGGATATTAGCGTAGTGTTTTTCACGAAACCTTTTCCAGTAGGTTATTTCAGACCATTCGTTAAGAATTTTCTCAATATCGGAGAAAGTAACTTCGCTTTTATCTTTGACTATCTTGACCTGTTGCGAGGCATTATTAGTCTTGATAACAAAAGATTGAGGCAAGGAAAGGTAATCTTTTTCTGTGAAATTATCGCGAATCATAATGATGGGGGTTAGGTACTTTTCCGATACCCGCTGTGCAATATAGTCTCTGACTGCCACCTTGTCCGCTAACATACTGAAATCACGGCATGGGTAGCGCATTCTCCGATAAATTTTCTCTGAAAATGTCTTGGGGTGTTTGAAGTTAATCCAGGCACCATGGGAAAGGTAGTGGCTGACTTGATAATAGATAAAATCGGGCGCGGCCCGATAGAGTCGTTTTGCGAGTTTTCTCATTCTTCTCTTTCTTCCATGAATCTAGCATAGGGATAAATACTGCTGACATTCCGATTATTGCATCTTAATTATAAAACCCTGTGAGTCATTCCTTACAGAGGGTAAGGAAATAATCGGATGATTCCTATTATAAGGTGCGACAGGGAAAGTCCCCATGAAATTAAAATTCATAGATATCAAGATCGTGAGAAATGCGTTTTGGATGATATCCGAAAAAATGGTGTCTATCCTTGGCGTCATTTTTATCACCGCCTATATGGCGAGATATATCGGCCCGGAAAGCTTTGGCAAAATCACCTTTGCCACCGCGATTTTCGCCATTACTCAAACGCTGGCACTGCTGGGTTCTGATACCGTGCTGTTCAAGCGGATTAGCCGCAACCCGGCCTCGGGAACTGCCTTGATGTTTTCCACCAACCGGCTGCGTCAGGGCTGCTTTGTGTTGTTCTCGGCGGCAATATTGATTTACACCGGGCTACGGGAAGATTTCATCACCTTCTACTTTTGCGCCGCCACCTTTGTCGCCAGCTTCTTCTCACTCAGAGACGTCTTTACCATCTATCATGATGCCCGGCTGGAGTCGCGCTTCAATACGCTGGCCAACGTCAGCGGCCTGGGCAGTGCGCTGCTGGTGCGTTATCTGATCGTTTATTTTGATCTGCACCTGTATTACCTGGCGATCCCGATCGTGATGGTTTATTTGATCCCCTATCTGATCCGCCACCATATCTATCACCGCCGTAATCCGCGCTTTGTCGCACCAGCTCGCGTTCGCCGCAAATACGTGCGCTATCTGCTCGCCAGCGGCCTGCCCCTGGCGGTCTCCAATGTCTCCATCGCCATCTACACCCGGCTGGCGCAGCTGTTCCTGATGTGGTTCGTCTCCGCCGAAGCGCTGGGCATTTACTCCGTTGCCATTACGCTGGCCACCGCCTGGATGTTTGTCACCGACGCGGCTATCACCTCGTTTTTCGCCAAAATATTCGCTTATCAGCGTGATGACGCCATGCGCACCGCCGCCAAACTTAATGGGCTGGTGCTGGCGATTGCCGCCGCGATCGTCGCCGGCATCTTTTTGCTCGGTAAACCGGTGATTGTGCTGTTGTACGGCGAGCAGTATTTAGCGGCTTACCCGGCGATGGGGGTGTTGGCAGTTGCCACCCTGCTTTCCGCTCTGGGTACTCTGGCCTACAAATACATTGTGATTTTCTCCGGCTACGGCTTCTTGTCGAAGAAGATGTTCCTGGTATTTATCATCAATATTCCGCTGTCATACTGTCTGATCCGCCAATACGGCATGATGGGCGCGGCCTACAGCACCCTGCTGACCGAGTTGTTGTCGCTGACTCTCCTCAACTACTTCTTCCGCCGTGGCACCGTATTGCAGATGCACCTGCGCTCGCTGAATCCTTTGACCTATATCCGGCGACCGGTTAGCCATACCCACGGCTAGCTCTCCAGCTCGACCACCCTTACGTACAAGGCCGCAAGCAGCGACAGGTCAATCAACATGGCAAAAGCGTAGGGAAACCCCGTTACTCCGCTAAAACTCGATTGGATCAGCAGGACAGCCGCAACCGTAAGGACACTCCCTGCAATCAGCAACGCGCGTCGGCGCAGAGCATGGCCGTCGCTGTTAGTGCCTCGACGTATCGCGGCGCTGTAAACCATTCCCTGACCCAGGCCGGAAATCGCCATTGCCGAAAACAGCTGCAGCTCGTTTGGCAGACCATGCAAGACCAGGATCAGCAGCAAGGTGCCGACGGCACTGATGACAAACCCATGGCGTACCAGGCTCAGGCGACTTTTGCTCTGGAACACTTTCAGCTGCATTAAAAATATGGCCAAAACAAAGGCAATACCAAGGCATGCCAGCAAAGCGATCAGCTGCAGCGGGTTCTCCAGCACATAGAGTTTTAGTAACAGTGCAACTTGCGCGACCAGCCCACTGACTAAAAGAATACCCGCATTGGTTTGTGCCTGCTGTTGCGCAGACGCGGCAAAAGGGACGGATAAAGGAGACGTGCTCATAATGATCCTCACTATATAAAAGCGGCGATAGAAAATTTATTTCATCCTTACAAGGAGGTATGTTGAGCCTATCGCATATATAATCAGGCAATCAAAGTCAGAGTTTTCACCCATGGATGAAAATAACTCATCATGAAATCTTCCCGTTTACCGCCTCTGGGCGCACTGCGCGCCTTCCATGCGGTGGCCGATTGTCTTAGCTTCAAGCAGGCTGCCGGGCAACTGAATGTCAGCGCCACCGCTGTCAGCCATCAAATCCGTTTGATTGAATCCATGCTGGAGTGCCGCGTATTCGAACGCAACGCGCAGGGAGTGAAGTTGACCGAGGCCGGACACTTGCTGTATACGGGCACCCAATCCGCCTTTACCGCCCTGGAAGAGTCGGTAAAAAAAATTGATCAGGCCAGACAACCTCCGGCGCTGACCATTACCACCACCTCGAACTTTTTGACCAATTGGTTGGTGCTGCGCCTTGAAAGCTTTAAGGCACAATTTCCCGAGATTGATTTACACCTGCATACCAGCGTGCAAAGCGTCGACTTAACGCAGCGTACCGTCGACGTGGCAATACGTTATCGTGAAACCGCGGAAATGGGCCTTCACAGTACCTTGCTATATGAAGATCGGTTTATCGTGGTTGCCAGCCCGGCACTGGCCTTGAATACCCTGAATGACCTGCATCGCACGACGCTGTTTCACGTCGAGAACAGGCATGTGCCTGCTGAAAATCCTGACTGGAAACACTGGCGGCAAGGTTACGGGCCGGAGAACCTGAATATTGCCAGAGGCCTGTATTTTAGCGATGAAACCCATGCGTTGCAGGCCGCCGTGGCAGGGCAAGGGGTGGTTATTGCCAGTAAGTTGCTGGCAGAAGATTTGATAAAACGCAAAATGCTGGTGGCGCCTTTCGATTTGTCTTTGCCCGGTGCGAATTATTATCTGGTGGCGCTGGAAGACACTGCCGAACGCCCCGACGTCGTGTCATTACGCCACTGGATGCAGAAAAATATGCACCCCGGTACGCTGGAGTAAGGACTTATTGACTGAGCCTGGAGCTTAATGCCAATGCAGTACCACGGCACCGGCCAAGACCGTTAACACACCCAGCCACTGTATGGCGGCAAGCCGCTCACGCAGCAGCAAGGCACCCAGCAGCGCAGCAATGCCGCCAGACAGGGTGCTCAGCACCGTTACCACAGCCACCGATCCGCCATCGGCCCCTACGGCAAAGGCGCTAAAGCCACCCAGATTGAGCAAACTGGCAGCCAGCAACAGCCCGCCCTGCCGCCAGCCTGGACGTGCCAGCAATGCACGCCGGTTAGCGCTCAGCGCCAGCAGGGCCGTTAACCCCAGCGTATAGCCGAGCCACAGGCTGACACTCGGCCCCAGCACCGGCAGCGTGTATTTCCCCTGTAGCCAAAAACCGGTGCCATAACAGCCTGCGGCGATCAGCGCGAAAGCCATCGCCGGTAAGGCCGACGAAGAGTTGTCCGGCTGCCGAGCAGGGCTGACGGCGGTCAGCATCACCCCCAGCAAACAAATAACCAGCCCCGTAAGCGTCAGCCCCCCCAAAGGTTCACCACTTAGCCACGACAACAGCGTGGTAACCGCACCGTAGCTGGTGACCAGAGGGGCCACCATCGCCGCCTTGCCAATAGCGAAGGCCTGTGACAACGCCAGTGAACCGCCGACGATCAGGGCAGCGGCCAGCAATGCCAGCCCCCAAACCATGCCGGAAGTCGCAAAGACAGGAACCGCCGTTGCCGGTAATAAGGCCGTAAAAATCACAAAGCCAATCGCCTGCGAAAAAAATACCGCCCTGCGCACCCCCACCGATCGGGCGTTGATACCGACCAAAAAATCCGTGCCCCCCCAGCACAGCGCGGCGGCCAGCCCCATCACAATGTCCACGCGATACTCCCGTCAAATATTTGCCCTAAAAGTAAGCAAAAAATCACTTGTGGAACATCGATAGATTGGCAATATGGTTGAATGAAACTCAAGCTGAATGCTCAACCTCGCCTGCCCTCCCTGAAAGCCTTGCATACTTTCGAGGTAGCGGCGCGCTGCGCCAGTTTTACCGAGGCAGCGGAAGAGTTGAACGTCACGCTGGGAGCGGTCAGCCGCCAGATACGTCATCTGGAAAACGAGCTGGGCGTCGAGCTGTTTCACCGCAAGGGGAACGCGGTAGCACTCAACGACACCGGCAAACAACTGGCTATCGACGTGACCCGCGCACTGACGTTGCTGCAAAAAGCCAGCGATCGCGTCCGGCCAGAACAAAAGCAAACGCTGAAGCTGACCTGCACGCTGGGCATTGCCAGCCATTGGCTGGCTGCACGCCTGCCGGCACTGCGCCGTGCCGATCCTGATGTTTCACTGGTGCTGGATGCCAATGAAAGCCTGCGTGACCTGGCCAATGGCGAGGCGGACATTGCCATCCGTTATAGCCCAGCGGCCAACCCGCCACCGCACTCCCGCGAGTTGCTCGCCGATGCCTTTGCGCCGTTAGCCAGCCCGGCCTTTCTCGCCGCACATCCCAGCCGTATCACGGCCGCCGATTTGGCGCTGTCGCAGTTGATCCACTCGCCCTGGAAGGACGGGCAGAAGATCGGCATCGCCGGCTGGCAAGATTGGTTCGCCGCCTTTGGCGAAGGCACCACGGCACCGCGCGGTATTCTCACCTTTAACAGCGTCGGCCATGCCCTGCAGGAAGCGATAGAAGGTAACGGCATCGTACTCGGCAGCCTGGCCGTCGCGCAGGATGCATTAGCCGCAGGCAAGCTGGTGCCGGTGTTTGGCGAGCACGGGCAACTACCTTGCGCCTATCAATATCGTCTGTGCTGGGCGGACAGCGCGTTCGTTAGCACCACCACCCGTCGCTGGGTCAATCTCCTGCTGCAAGTGGCAGGCAAACCCCCGGCGTTCTGACATAGCACTTATTGCCCTCACAACTTTGCCAAACCCAACTATTTTATGTTCAATTTTTCTGCTGTGAGATAAGCCGTGGACAGACAACGCTACCTGCAACATCTTGGATTCGCAGGCATCCCCAAGCCCGACCTTGCGACGCTGCAACAGTTACACCACGGCCATATGCTGAAGGTCCCCTTTGAAAACCTGAGCATTATTTATCAGCAGGGGATCCATCTGGAAGAAGAAGCGCTGTTTAATAAAATTGTCGAACGCAACCGCGGCGGCTTTTGCTATGAGCTGAACCGGCTGTTTGCTCTGCTGTTGCAGGACATCGGTTTTAACGTGCAGTTTATTTCCGGCGAGATCCGCGCCCGCGACGGCAGCTTCGGCGCGCCCTTCGACCATATGGCGCTGAAGGTGGCGCTGGATCAGCCGTATCTGGTGGACGTGGGGTTTGGCGACTCGTTCCTGACGCCGCTGAAGATCACCACCACCGAGCAGCAACCGCAGACCAGCGGCACCTTCCATTTAGAACAGGAAGGCGAGACCTATTACCTGGAGCGCAGAAACGGTGATCACCGCTCGCATGCCAAAACCCTGTACCGCTTTACCCTGCAAGCCCGTGAGCCGAGTGAATTCGACGGCATGTGCCACTACCACAGCACCTCGCCACAGTCGCATTTTACCCAGCGGCTGGTGTGCTCGCGGCCAACGGAAAATGGCCGGGTGACCCTCAGCGAGAACAAACTGATCATCACCGAAGATCACCAGCGCCATGAATCGACGCTGCATTCCGAAGATGAACGGCGTGCAGCGCTGATGCGTTATTTTGGGATTGATCTAGAAAGTTGAGAATACCACCGCGGCGGATGAAGCACTTCATCCGCTAAATAGCTGCGCACTAATAGTGCTACAGATGAAGAGTGTTCAGGTTATGCGCCAGGCTTTCCATTCTTTTCAGCTAATAAAATGCGCGCAAACACGCTTTCCATTTCACTCACCTTTTTTATAAATTCCTCTGGTGAATACACTACCCCGGCGTGTGCAATATAGTGCAGCGCCATTTCACGAGACTTTTGCGTCACCCATTGATTTCTTAACATATTCATATCCTTCAATAATAAAATGCCATCCACCGCCACTCAGACAGCAGACTTCCGGTATAAAATTAATTAAATATCTTCGACAACTTGACTAACGAATAGGGGGTGTTATCTAAACCCAACTTCTTCAGCGCGTTGATTTTTTGGCTGCTGATGGTTTTTATGCTCTTGCTTGTTCTGAAGGCAATGGTAGTTGGACTCAAACCTGACAAGGTAAGTTTCAGAACATTATATTCAATAAAAGATAAAACCTCACGATTGCCTTTAGGGCCAGAAAAATCTCCTCCTTCTATGACTTCACGTTCAAACACCTCAACGCCTGCATCCTCCTCGATAAACCTGAGCGTTTTCATGGATAAATATTCCATGATCGCGATAACCCGCTTTTGCGCAATGAAGATGATATCCCGATGTCCGCAAAAATGAGGACTCCTTAGCAAGGGTAAAATGGTTGGGTAGTCGTCATCGGTAATATGAATTAACACTATCGCCTGACCAACATCACCCCCGCTAAAATAATCCGGCCCAATAAATGCCATTTCATAGCCTGTTTTATTTTCAAACACGGCCTTTAATGCCAGCCTCGTGAACTGGCATTGACTCATCAATAATATTTTTTTCATATCAATAAACACGCTAGAGAGTAAAACAGATATCTGGGGTAGACCGTGATCTATACCCAAAATAATTGGAGTTGCATTGAGGCGGCCAGTCTGCAAGACCCTGGGAGCATAGATAACTATGTGACCTAGGCGAACAGACGCAGCCAACAAAAATGCAGCATCAAGTATGAAGGGTATACGCCTATTGCCGTCAGAAGCTTGAACGCGCAAACCGCCTGTCATGAGGAAACAATAACGCCGCCTCATACCGCAGTTCATCGGCCCGAACATATTGTTGCTGTTGATACAAGATAACCAACAGGTTGGCGTAAACGTTTTTATCAATGCGGTGATTCAGATAACGCTGCGCCCACTGGGCATAGGTTTCCAGCCGCTGCTCGTCACGCGTTCGGTTAAAGGCGAGCAAGCCTGCCAACTGGCGATCAAACTCCAGCCGATCGTCATGCATCCAGCTGGCCCAGCCCGGCAAGGCGTCCACCTGCCGCATCTCCTGCAACCCGCCGCGTTCCGCCTGGGTCAATACCTGCCCGCTGTAAAACCCGGCCACCATCACGAACAGCGCCGCCAGTGACAGGGCCAGCATCGGCAGCCGCCAGCGTTTTAACCCCGTACCGGAGCCAAGGCGCGGACCGACCAGCCGATCGAGCATTGCCAGCAGCAGCAGGAACACCAGCCAGTGCAGTGCCGACAGGTAAAACGGGTATTCGGTTTGGCTATGCAGCGCAATCGGCAGCAGCGCCACACACAATGCCAGCGCCTCGCCCGCCGATGTTTTGCCGCAGGCAGAAGTCCGCTGGTCATGCCAGCAGGCACGGGCTGCCAGCTTGAAGCCCGCCCACACCAACAGCAGCATACCCAGCAGCGCGACCATGCCCCCTTCCACCCACCACAACAGCAATTCGTTATGTGGGTGACGAGCAATCCCCACGCCATGCGTGGATAAACCTTGCGCCAGACGAAAGTGTTGAAAGTTGTATTCGAAGCCGCCGTACCCCCAGCCAAGGATCGGTTTTTCGGCGATCATCGCCAACGTAGAGCTCAGCATCGCGAAGCGCGCCTGATTGGAGCCAGTATGACTGGTGTAACGCATATCGCTCCCCAACCACAGCACCATGGTTGCGGCGATGACACCGCTCACAACCAGTACTGAAGCAATCGTTACAGCCCGCGGATAACGGCGGCCAAAGCACAGGAGAACTGCGCCTAACACCAAAACGCCTGCCAGCCAACCGGTGCGGGATTGCAACCACACTAGCAGCATCGGCAACAGCACCAACGCCGCAGCCAGCGCACGGCGGCGCCAGCGTTCAGCCCCCAACGTTGAGAGCTGAAAGCCAGGCAACACAAACGCCGCCAGTGCCAGCGCGGATCCGGTCGCGATAAAACTGGCAGTGACGTTGGGCTGCTGAAAAATCCCCAGAGCGCGCCCACCGTTTGCGGGCACCCAGAATTGAGCAAGCTGAGGCGCAAACAGCTGCACTCCCCCCATTATCGCCTGCACCACCGCCGCCGATAAAATCAAATACAACACCGCATGGCGCTGGCGTGCGGTCATGCGCACCTGCAGCCAGGTGAAATAGAACGCCGCTCCGGCAAATAAGCCCGCCAGCCGCCAAACGGCGGCACTTTGCCATTCGGGCCGGGTAAATATCACCGGCAGCGCCAGCACTGAACATGCAACAAATATGGCGCGACAGGTCGGCGTTATCACCATCCGGCGCAACGGTGTTGCCCGCCAGCAAACACCCATTAATAGGGCCGCACCGCCGTAGACCAGCAAATTAAATGGCAGCGACAATCCGATACCGCCGGGGTTGGGAATATATATCACCAACGGAATAAAAAGCAAAAATATAAATAAGAAAAAAATACGATCGAATATCATAAAAAACCTGGCAATATTATAAAAAAATGGCGTTAGAAATAACGCCATTGTGATTATGAAAATATCGGCTAAGCGTAAAACTTAACGATAATTGGCGTACAGCACGATGCTTTTAGCCGCCACGCCCATCTTTAATACCTCCTTCGCGCTAAGTTCGGTTTGATACGTGACGGTCTGCTGACTGCCGCTTTGCACGTTATCCCAAAACTTGACTGGCGTTTCGAAGGCGATTCTCCCTGCCTGGCCCTTAATACTAAAATAAGTGCCGTTACCCAGATCCAGAGCGGTATTACTCTCCACCAACCCGCCGCCGGGCGAAGAGAAGATCAGCGCAACAGCTAATTTGCTGCCGGCATCGCAAGCCTGGCTCTTAACCGCCGTCACGCTCAAGGGTTTGGTGGCGATCAATCCCGGTGCCGTAACCGATGAGATAACGCCAAAATCAATTTCACGCGGCACATTGATGGTAACCGAACAGTTCGAGACTTTGATTCCCGCCATCCCTTGCAAGATATAGCGGTAATTTTTCCCCTGTGTAGGGTTAATGCCCCCCACCCCATCCAGTTGGAACACAGCCACCCTATCATTGCCTCCCTCTTTTATTTCGCCGGTTTTCTCCAAATAAATTTGATATTTGACCTGCCCCTTTTCCGGTTTGTTTTTCAAGCGCCACATGTCGGTTTGCAGCTTGCTGCCGGCCTTGACGATACCGAGATCCGCATCGTTATAAATCAACCCCATACCAATGCCGGGGCGCACCACATCCCCCACCGGGTTACCATAGAAATAAACCCACTCGCCCTTGGTGCTGCCTTCAGCCCAACACACTACGTTGCGCGTCATAATTCTTGACGTCCATAGACGGCTACCTAACGGCAAATCTGCGGCCACGGTCAAAGTACCGATATTTTCGCTTTCTTCGGTGATGCCATTCTCACTATCAAGATGACATTCCAGCGCCAGTACTCCCCGGCCGCAGGCCAATAAAACACCACACAACCCCAAATGAGCAATAACCCTCTTCCCTATTTTCATCACGCTATCTCCAGTGGTTTTATTCACATCGGCGCGTAAGCGCCGAATGTCCAAAAACCTGCGGCCCGAAACCACGAACCGCCGTGAACACGCGTTGCAGCTCCCTAAGGAAATACCCGCTGATACCATGCTCACGTTAGGTTAAATCACAGACCCTGGATGAAAATAAAGAAACAATCGAATCATACATGTTATTATTTTAACTACATTCCTACCAATACTGTCTACGGAGCGATTGTCCGCAGATCAATCCTTCATTCATTATCTGAATAAACGCATTACCCTGACTTTCCAGTTACCGATATTTCTCCTGTCTGTGGCTTTCAGACTCAAATTAATAAAAACGCGTTATTGGCAGGCATTCACCATTTTTACGCTTAACCTCGATAGGGTCGGAACCCCAGTTGGCGAATATTGCTCGCGTTGGGCTGCTGGAAAATACCGAATACATGTGAGCATGCAGGAGTGACCCAGTATTGTGCAATCGCTGGCGCAAACAGCGGCAACAGCACGATTAACGCCTGGACCGCAGCCGCCGATAAAATCACATACAACATCGCATGGGGCTGGCGTGCGGACATGCGCATCAGCAGCCAGGTGAAATAGAACGCCGCCCCGGTGAATAAACCATCCAACCGCCAAACGGCGGCACTTTGCCGTTCGGGCCGGGTAAAAATCAGCGGCAGCGCCAGCACTGAACATGCAACAAATATGGCGCGACAGGTCGGCGTTATCACCATCCGGCGCAACGGTGTTGCCCGCCAGCAAACGCCCATTAATAATGCCGTTCCTGCGTAGACCAGCAAATTAAATGGCAGCGCCAACCCAACCCCGCCGGGGTTGGGGATATATATAGCCAGCGGAATAAAAAGCAAAAATATAAATAAGAAAAAAACACGATCGAATATCATAAAAAACCTGGCAATATTATAAAAAAATGGCGCTACACCCAAAACAATTCGGGTTGTAGGAAGGCGGCAGGTCTGAGAATCCCCTAGTCAAAGCATTGCAACTTGAAGTATGACGGGTATACCAATAACGCCATTGTGATTTTGAAAATATCGGCTATTGTAAAACTTAACGAGAATTACCGTACAACACGATACTTTTCCCGGCCACACCCATCTTTAATACCTCCACAGCGCTAAGTTAGGTTTGAAGTGACGGTCTGCTGATTGCCGCTTTGCACGTTATCCCAAAACTTGCCTGGCGTTTCGAAGGCGATTTTCCTTTCCTGGTCCTTAATACTAAAATACGCACCGTTACCCAGATCCAGAGCGGTATTACTCTCAACCAAGCCCGCCGCCGGGCGAAGAGAAGATCAGCGCAACAGCTAATTTGCTATCGGCATCACACGCCTGGTTCTTAACCGCCGTCCGGCTCGAAGCACACCTTGGTTACAAGGGGGGATTGCACTCCTCGCACGCACACCAAATCGAATTGGACACTACATCACGATTTCCGTCGGGCCCCCACCACCCCGCAGCCATTGTGGACAGGGTCAACGGATTATTTTTCACATCGCCCGAGCACGGGACTATTGCCAAGACAGCATATTGACTCGCCCCGCGCCCCAATTGCCATCCCGCCGTAAACAACAGGCCCCCCCAAGTCCTGTGCAGCAGAGGGTTCACTCCGGGAGCTATCACGGCATCACCGTAGCACGGAGAGCTGTACGTCGTGATCGTTGTCTATTGACCCATAGGGGTGAACGCATCCACAGTCAATTCGGAGAGACCGCGATCACCACCGTCCCCGAATACATACCCGGCTCTCCCGTTGACGCGGCCACGCGCGTGGTGACTTGCAGCTGCGAGTCCCCGACGACGTGTGTTTTGACCGACGCCAGAACCCCCGGTGCGAGGTTGAACTCATCTGCCCCCACCACTTCGACTTTGGGACTCCCCCCACAGTCGATCGCCGTAGTTCGGACGCGTTCAGACCAAGCCCCATTCTGCAACACGCCGTGATCAGCCAGGTCGAGAGTCCCGACCGAACATCGGGTCGACGGAGGAGAGGATTTGATACAAAAACGGGACCCCGCGTTTGCCGCGACGTCGGGCCAGATATCTCCGTAGGGTGTGTGTAGTCCACCACCCCAGAGTACACCCGCCATCACACATTCTCCGCCCGGGCCAGCCCCTGCGTGTGCGCCCCATGTAGTCCCAAACGTGCACGCGGAGGGATCCCGAATAGACCAGTCCGCCAGTTTTCGGTTGCGAAATTTACATTGTTTGCTCATGGTAGGACGGTGTTCGTTGTTGTTTGTCCATTTGCAGCCCGAGAATCTGAGACCAGGCCCCCCATATTCGCAATGAAGACCATACAGGGCGAAAGCTTCCTCCGAGTCTGGACGGGTAATCCGTGGGACTCCGGACTCAATCAGTGCAATTTGCCCCGAGTACATGACGGCCCCACTACAAGCCCCCTGGGGGCCGTCCTTGCACGATACGATCTTGGCCTCTGTCGCAACAGGCCAGAGGACCGACCACGTCGGTGTCGAGTACCCACATATCACGAGGATCAGGGAGAGAAGAGTATATTGTGTTTTTCTGGTCATGGCAGTGCCACCGTTGTATGGTATGAGAAAATCGGGCAGGTCGAGCACCTTAGACCTATAGTGAGTGCCGGATGTGATTAATTAATTCGTATGTCATTGACAATCGAAATTATTCCCCAACATCCTCCGTGCCCATAATGTCCACCGTGCCTCGTACGTCCGCACTCGCAACTCAGTCTCTGCCTTCGACAGCTTCTGCCTGCGAGCTTGCTCGTAAAGCCGCGCGCGTCGTGCACGATGGTTTTCCAGCGCTCTGGGCGCTATGGTGGCCCCCGTGGGGGTAAACCATACCCCCAGCCAGTCAAAACCCTGTGCAATCCTGCCCAGTTGGGTTTTGTCCGGGTGGGTTTCAAAGCCGCCCAGGTCAAAAAATTCATGCAGCCGCTTAACGCTGCGCCGCAGTTGCCAGCGGGTGCGGGTAAACAGCAAAAAGTCATCCATATATCGCGCATACCACAGGCCCTCCTGCGCATTAAAATAATTATCTACGTGATGCAACAAGCTGCCGCCAATCAACGGGCTCAGCGCGCAACCCCGGCAGATGCCGTTGGGCGGGGTATAAAACTCACCGCCATCTTCTACGCTGTAGTGCACGTATTGCTGAATCACATCAAACAATACCGGGTCGGCCACATGCCATTTCAGTTGACTGATCACCTGCTGTTTACGGATGTGCCGGTAATAACCGCGAATATCCGTTCGGTAGACAAAAGCGTATTCTCCGCCGGCCAGGGCTACCCGTACTTCCGCCGCCGAAACCACGCTACCGCCATGCCCGCGCAAGTGCATGCAACGAGCGGGTTTTGGCAACAGCGGCTCCACCAATAACGCGGCCCACTTCAATATCAGCGCATCCTGCGCACACCACTGCACCCAACTGCGGCCACCCCGCCGCAACACCTGCATCGGTGCCAGGCGATAACGCCCGTTTTGCAGTTGCTGCCAGAGCTGTTCCCCTTGCTGCGCCCAGTGAAAGCGCAAATGCCAGATGTCGGCATTGGGCGGCGCATGGCGGCGACGTTGGCACAGCCAGCGCCAGGCGGCTTGCCATGCCGCCGCGTGGTTATTCATATTCCAGGCTAAAGGTCGCCACCGCGCTGAACGGCCCGCGTTCGATGGCTTTATGCTTCAGCGCGTCCGGTTCACCCTGCACGTAGGCCTGCGCCGTCAGAATGTTGGCCCCGCTCACCAATGCCTGCGCCTTGCCTTGCCGGTTAATCGGCAACGGCTCGCCCTGCGGGGTCTCCATGCCGATGGCGATGCCGCTGGCCTGGCTGGCACCGTTCAGTGCCAGCAGCCCCGGCAGCGCCGCGCTTTCCGTGCCGCTGAAGGTCACCCGGACCGTTTTACCCAAACTGAGATCGCACTGCGCCAGATGCAGCTTGAACGGCTGGCCGGGGGTACGGGTGTTCATATACAGGTACTTGTCGATCACCGTGTCAAAATCCAGCACCACCGTTTCATCACCCGGCGGGATCACACAGGGTTCCGCCACCAGCGCGCCGTGCAGGCGCATATTCTCCGCCGCGAGGCTCCATTGGCTGCACAGCAGCAGTGCCGCCGTTGCGCACCAGGCCACCTTGTTAACCATGGCTATTCTCCGGCTCATTGGTACACCGCCAGCAGGGTAGCCGTCGCTTCAAACGCCCCTTCTTTCAGCGCTGCACCCGGTCGCTTGACCGGCACCGCCGCAAGCGTTGGCGGCGCGTTCAGCTTGATGGGGATCGGCTTATTGAGGGTAAATCGCTTGCCGTTTTGCAGCAGGCGGATAGCCAGGTCATCCATGTTGCTCTCAACTGCCGCCTCGTCGTAATCCGCCGGGGTACCAACCACTTCCAGCGTCATATTCCATGCCCCGGCACCGGGGCTGCAGGTGATCCGGTAGTTCACCGGTTGCAGATAGTTAACGCCATCCACTTTGGTCACCCCGACACGGTTGCCGAAATTCACATCTACCTCGCCGCCGTCGTTGATGGTGCACGGCGGCGGTTCGATCAGGGTGCCGGAAAATTTCATGTTGTCCGCCGCCACGGCCGGGCCGCCGAGGGCCATTAACAGAAAAATGCTGCCATATCGCGCCATTGCCTCAGCCCCTTTCACTGGTATTCCACCTTCATGGTCGCCCCGGCGGAGAAAGCCCCGCCGCTCAACGTCGCCCCGGCCTGTTTGACCGGCACCGCCTCAAACGTTGGCAGATTAGGGTAGGTAAAATTCACCCAGGTGTTGATCGGCTGCCGATTGCCGTTGCGCAGCAGCGCCACCCCCAGAGCGTCCTTGTTGGTTTTCAGCACCTCGGCGTCAAAGCCGGCACCGGTCCCTTGAATTTGCAGTTTCATCGCGTTTTTCGGCGCGTTTTTACACTCCACCGAGTACACCACCGGCTGTTTCTTGTAGCTGCCGTCGATGCGGGTGGTCATGACGTCGTTGCCGAAACTCACTTCAATCAGGTTATTGTTGTTAATCACGCACGGCGGTGGCGCGACGATGGTCACCGTCACCTTGATGGTGGTGCTGGCCGCCTGTGCCAGCGGACCGTACAACGACACCAACATCACCAGCCCGCAGCCAGGCAAATACCGTTTTAACCTTGCTTTCATGCCCATTCCCTTAGTCATAGCTGAGCTGGAAATCCACCACCGCCGCATAGGCGCCGGGCAGCAACGGCGCACGGGTGCGCTCTGGTGTAATGCGGTAGTTCAGCGTGTTTTGCCCCACCGCCAGCGCCAACGGCGCGCCCCGGCTGCCGAGGCGGATATCCCTGCCGCGCTCATCACTCATGCGCAACGCCAGCCCGGAAGCGCCGTGCACCTTCACCAGTTCCGGGTTGTCGGCATCCGCCGGGGCGATAAAGCTGACCGATACCGCCGGCTGCTGGGCGCTCCACAGCAGGTTGCCGGTACGCTGATCCCGGTTGGCGGCCGGGCCGCGCAGGCAGTCGCGCAGTTGCAGCTGCACATTTACCGGCACGCCACGATCGCCCACCTTCGCCAGTTGCGCAGTAGCCGTATTGCCCAGTTGCACCGCCTGATACGCGCTTGCCATCTCCAGCCGGCAGGCGCTTTCGGTCAGTTCGCCGCGCACATGCAGCACGCCGTGGGCACCTTCCACCTGCCCGTTGTCCGCTGCCAGGGCTGACGGCATCAGCCACAGCATCGCGCAGACGCACAATGGCACCATCAGTGCCGCTGCGGTAATCACCAGGGCATATAACCATTCATAGCGGTGGTAACCGCCGCCGTTCCATCGCCGGGATGTTGTTCGCATCGCTTATCCACCTGTTGTGTCAGTGAGCCTTACTTGCTGCCCGCCACCGCCTGGCAGCTTGCACCGTTACAGTTAAAACTCAGTTGCGGGCGGCCGCCGTAGTCGTTGACGTAAGTCAGCACCGGCGCGTTACCCAACGCAGAGGCGGCGACCTTCAGTGGCGCACTGCCCTTGGGCGCTACCATCAGCGGTTCGAAGCCCGGTGCGCTGGCACCGCCTTTTTTGCTACTGGCGTCAACCAGCGTCACGTAATACGGCGTCGGGTTATTCACCTGGTAGCTGTCGCCCTGTTTGGTCAGGGTCAGTTTTTCCTGCCACGGCGCGCTGGCTTCCGGGTTGGCTATCGCAATCGCCTTCGGCCGGTAAAACAGCTTAATGCGGGTTTGCAGCGCCAGTTGCAGCGTATTCGGCTTGTCGCTCTTCGGCGGGATCTCGCGCAGGTTGAAGTAGAACAGCGTTTCGCGATCCTGCGGCAGCGTATTGGCGGCCGGCAACCCCTGCACCTTCACCTGGCTTTTGGCCCCCGGCTCCAGGCGTTGCACCGGCGGCAATACCGTCAATGGGCTGGTGATTTTTTTGCCGTTGGCGTCTTCGATCCAGCCCTGCGCCAGGTAAGGCAGCTGCTTGTTCTCGTTGCTGATGCTCATGCTCACCGACTTGTCGCCACCGCTGAAGATCACCCGGGTGCGGTCCAGCGCGATGGCGGCCGATGCCTGTTGGGCGCACAGCAGGCCCGCCAGGCCGCCGGCAATTAATGTCACTAGATTATTGGTTTTCATTGCTCTCTACTCTTTAACAGTGTTTAACGCCTTGCCGTTGGCCATCGGGCCGCAAGGCAGTAACAGATTGGTTAATTGGCTGGGCGACAGCGTCGGCGGCAGGGTAAAGCCGCACTGCGATGCGCCGCCCCAGCTCACGCTCATGGCTTCCCCGGCGTTGATGCCGCTCAGGTACACTTCGCCGTTGTCATTGATGATGCCCACCTCCTGCCGCTTGCCGTTGCGCACCGTGGCGCCAAACGGCGGGGCAGAACCGTCCGCCAGCCGCACTACCGCCATCGCTTTCTCGCCGGCGATCACCTCGAAGTGCCGGTAGCCGATGGCGCCTTCGGTCAGGGTGGCCTGCGCCACGCTCTGGCTGACTTCGGCGTTTTCCGGCAACGTGTTCAGATCGATACTGAACTGGTTGCGGTAGTAACTGCCGACGTCCACCACCACCGCTTTGCCGAAGGCGTTGGTCAGGGTCGGTGAGCTGTAACCGCGGATCGGGATCCCCGGCACGCCGTCGGTATCCAGCAACATGCGGGTGCCGCCACTGATGCTGCTGCGGTGCAACGCCGCCCCTTTCAGGGTGGCGGTCGCGCCGCCCTGCATCGACAGCCCCAGCGAGCTGTACTGCCCGGCCTGGTAGCTGGCGCTGGCGTTCACCTGGCTGAGATCGCCGCTGTGGCTGTAGTAGCCGCTGGCGGTCGCGCCGCTGCGCGCAGTGCCGGCGCTCACCTGGTAGGTGTCGCGCTCATTGAGCCGGTCGTAATACCCCACCTGATGGCTGTTATCGTTGCGGTTGTAACTGCCGCTATAGCTCAGCGAGCCGTTGCTGCCCCACGGCAGCGACAGCGACAGGTACATGCCGTCGTCGTTGGTGCCGTTATATTTATTGCGGTAACCGGTCAGCGACAGGCTGATATTCCGGAAGCGCCCCAGGTCGAAATAGCGCGACAGCGTCAGGTTGTAACGGTCATTCGCCGGTCTGTCCCAGTAGGTCTGGTGGTTGTAGTTGAGATAGGCACTCAACCCCAGATCGCGGAACTGCTGGTTAAAGGTGATGGTGTACATCTCCTTGCTGCTGTTGGTTCGCGTACCGTCGCGGCGCGCATCCAGGTATTCGCCCATCGACATATAGTTGCGCTCCGAGAAGCGGTAGCCGGCAAAGGTCACCTGGCTGTCGTAGTCGTCAAAGCGCTTGGAATAGCTCAGGCGGTATGAGCCGCCGCTCAACGTGCCCTGTTGCGGCAGGTTGGCGCGCGACTGGGTGGCGTCGAAAGACAGTGCGCCGAACATCATCAGGTCGCGCCCCACGCCCAGCGCCAGCGCGTTGTAATCGCCGCCCGCCACGCCGCCGCCGTACAGCGACCAGCCGTTGCTCACGCCCCAGGAAAACTCGCCGGTGCCGAACATCGGCCCGTCGCTGTGGTGCTCCCAGTCCGCCGGCCGACCGGCCGCCACTTTGTAACGTACCGAGCCGGGCCGGGTCAGGTACGGGATGCTGGCGGTGTCCATCTTGAACTCCTGCACGCTGCCGTCCTGCTCTTCCACCCGCACGTCCAGCTGGCCGCTGACCGCGTCGTTGATGTCCTGAATGCGGAACGGCCCCGCCGCCACCTGGGTCTCGTACAACACGCGCCCTTGCTGGCGAATAATCACCTTGGCGTTGCTGCGCGCCACCCCGGTCACCTCCGGTGCATAGCCGCGCAGGTTGGGCGGCAGCATGTTGTCGTCGGTCACCAGGCTGGCACCGGCAAAACGCACGCTGTCGAAGATGTCGGAGTTTAAATAGTCCTCGCCCATCGTCAGCCTGGCGCCCAGCTTCGGCAGTGCGCGGTAGGCGTAGTAACGGCTCCAGTCCCAACTGGTGCGGGTCGGCTCGCCCGAGCCGCCCTGGTGATCCAGCCGCGATTGCCAGTCGGCCCGCAGGCGCCAGGCCCCCAGGTTGCCGCCCAACGTGCCGTTGCCGCTGAGGTTATAGCTCTGTGTGCCCTGCTTTTGCTGGCGCTGGCTTTGCGCATTCAGGTTGTAATCAAACAGCACACCCGGGATCCCCTCGTCCCAGCGCGAAGGCGGGTCCCAGTTTTCTGCGGTATATTCCAGATACGCCTGCGGAATATTCAGGTACAGTGCCGCCGCGCCTAAATCGCCGCGCACGTCCATCCCCTCCAGGCTATGGGGATCCAGACACTGATTTTGGTGCCACCAGGTCAATTTGAGTAATGCCGATTCTTTTAACCCCAGTTGTTCAACCAACTGCGGGGTGATGCAGGCTTCACTGCCTTTGGCATCGTCGTCCGGCGGGTAATACGCCACCGGCTGATCGGTTAATGTCTGTTTATTAATATGCACGGCAAACAGATAATCGCCGGGCATAATAAAGTTGCCGCGAGAAAACTGTTCCAGGTCAATATTGGCGCGGTCCGTCACATCCAGTACGTCAGTATTGAATTCAATATCAGCAGCTGCGGCGCAGGCAGCATTCCCCGCCAGAATAAAGGCGATCAACAGCCCCAAAATTCGCGGTCGTATTTTCCCTATACAGCCATATGACGGAGTAGTTGACATCCGCAGACCCTTATCAATAATTATTTAATTCGCAGTTACCGCATTCAGGCAGGTTTAGTAATAATCCATTTTAAAGCGCACGGTGGAATAATAACTCCCGGCCTTCATTGCCTGATTATTTCCCATCAACCGCAGGCCATAATTAAATGCCATGGTGCCGGGTTGAATTTCATTTTTTTCCATAGGTATACCCGGTGTGGCGACATTCCCTCGCGTATCGGATATTTGCAGAGCAATGCCTTTTGCGTTGCCATCAACACCAAATAACCCGGCATCTTCTCTGCCGTCAAAGGTCACGGTAAAATATCGCCAGTCATCCAGCGCAGGGTTGAATTTCTCTAACGTGCAATTCACCAGTTTAATAGTAAACTCATGCAACTCGCCCTGGCCGTCACGAATAATCTGGCTGACGGGCAATGTCGCCATAGTAATAGTTTGGTCTACACTTTCGGTATCAATGGCGCAGGCGGAGGCGATAATCCTGCCATTCAGGGTAACCTCGCCACGCCCCTGATTGGCAGAGTGCACCAAAGAGGAACACAGCAACAGATTAACGAACACCGCACTGTGCAATATCCTTTTGCCATGCTGTAAATGCATACCCTCTCCCCACATAACACGTTAATATACCCGTCATACTTCAAGTTGCAGGTGTGTTGGCTGCCTTTACTCACCCGAATCACTTACTTGAGTAAGCTCATCGGGATTCGCTCAGTTGCCGCCTTCCTGCAACTCGAACTATTTAGGGTATAAGCAGCATGCGGGTAGCCCCGCATGCAATTAACTGTGCGAATTAATCGCCGTGGGCTTATTGGTACGCCAGGGTAAAGTCAGCAACAGAGTTGAATTCGCCCGGGGTGATGGCAGCCGATGCGCCGTCGCCCTGCAGGTGTGCGCTGAAGCGCAGGGTAGCCTGGCCGTCTTCAATTTTTTGCGCCTTGCTGGCTTTGGTCAACGGCAGCAGTTTACCGTCGAGGTCGTTGATGGCGATGCTGGCACCGCGTGCAGTACCTTTCATTGCCAACAGGCCAGGCGCTGCTTCAGACTCGGTACCGCTGAAAGTGGTGGTCACGTCTTTAGCCGTTTGCACATCACAACCGACCAGCTTGATCAGGATATCCTGCGGCACAGACTTGCCACCGTTTTTCAGCTGTGCAGAGGCGATAGCGCCCAGCTTCACGGTCTGATCCAGGCTACCTGGTTCGATAGAGCAAGGTGCATCAATGATAGAACCTTTAAAGGTCACGGTACCGGAACCCTGGTTTGCGGCGTTAGCCATAGAGATAGTGCCCAGAGTCATTACGGCTGCCAGCATGATTTTGTTCAGTTTCATTGTGTTAATTCCATATATACAATTAGTTTAATAAAGAAAGAGTCCTTGTGCTTACGCAGCCACTCTTTATTTGTTCACGTTCACCACTACAGAGAATCTTGCTATCCCCCTGTTTTGGCGATGTGAAAATGATACCCCCGCCAGAAACCAAACAGCAAAATAAACTAAATAATTTAATATTTACAATATTAAAACCTACAAAAATGCTATTAATTATATTTTTGCACTGAAAATTATCAAGATAATGGAAGTAACCAGATTATTGAACCAGCATAAAAACAGTAAATTATCACCCTTGGAAAAATCTTATGACTTAAATAAGATTTTTCTTGAAAATCAAGTCATCTTCGTTAGGATGTTGGCTAACAACAACACCTGCCAATCCACATAAAACTTATAAATATGAAATACATAATAAATAAAATCGTTGTTTTTAACTCTGAAGAACTGACATTGTTTCTTTATGAGAACAACCAGGTTGTCACCAGACTGACTAAACCGGCAAGCCGGTTATTGCTGGAACTCATACAGAACAACAAGAAAAACATTACCCGGGATGATCTCCTGGAAAGGGTATGGACCACCTATGGTTTCACCGCTTCCAATGCCGGATTAAATAATTACATTAGCGAACTGCGTAAGGCATTCGCACTTTTGGGGCTAGTGAATGAAATTATCGTGACCATTCCTAAACTGGGGTTTCGCTTTGAAGCCGATATTGTTCTTGCAGAAGCCATGTTGCTGCCCTCAGAACCGATGGACAATCAGGGAGACAGCCCCAATAACGAAGTAGAAGTAGAAGTAGAAGTAGAAGTAGAAGTAGAAGTAGAAGTAGAAGAAAAAATGATTGAAAAAGAGGGTTCAAAAAAACGCTTTTACCTTCGCTCATTTACAAAAAGCAAAAAAATCACCGTCTTTATAGTGCTGGCCGTGGGGGCATTACTGATAGCAATACTGATATCCAGGTATAAAGAACACCATAATTACGCCCCCTACACTAAGGTGTCTGAGCTGGGTAACTGTGATATTTACGTTATTGGCCATGCTGAAACAGATGCTAGCCATACACAAAAAGTAATAGACGTGCTAAATGATAAAAATATTGATTGCGCAAGCAGTGAGAAGGACGTTTATTACTCAGAAGACAGATTTGATAGAAAATTACAAAGAGCTGAGCTGATTTCAGTTTGCAGTAAAAACAACGAAAACCATTATGATAATTGCTTAAACCTTAAAATACAGAGAGACGTATTAAAATGAAAAAGATGCTCATAGCCTTTAATGCTATTCTGTTTTTAGTATTTTTTTCATCATCTATTCGCGCCGATGAATTGTTTAAGTGCGCATCACAATACCAAATGCTGATAGAAAGAGATAACGACTTCACCTCATTTATTGGACGGGTGAATTTTTTTCTAACAGATGATACGGAAGGCTTTTTCAACATCATTGGTACGGTTAAAACGAGAGAACATAGCTACTGGCTCTCCAGAAGTAGCTACTTCTCGCTTTCGCCTAATGAAACCAATAAGGTTAAAACCGTGAAAATAACTAAAGTAGTCAAACACTCCATAGACACGACCCCAGAAGACATCTGGTCAAGGGATATCTTGATCGACTCACCTGGCGTTGATTTTCATATAGAAATAGCGCACTTGAAAGATAATGCGATTTTGATAAAAACCATTAATACCCCGCATCTTATTTGTGCAAAAAAATAATAATTCCTGCCAATGAAATAAATTATCACGGGTTATCATCAGGGTAACCCGCCGCTTTTCTCACTTCAGCGGCAAATTACCCGGGCGATATCTTTTGAATTATTCAAGGTGCGCACTTCGCCGAACAGGTCGGTGGCCTCGGCATACTCTTTGCGTAAATACCCCAGCCACTGCTTGATACGCGCCACGTGATAAAGGCCAGTGTCGCCCTGCTTTTCCAGATGAACGTATTTTTGCAGCAGCTGCACCACCTGCGGCCACGGCATGCGCGGTTCGTTGTACTTCACTACCCGGCTCAGGTTCGGCACGTTAAGCGCGCCGCGCCCCAGCATCACCGCATCACAGCCAGTGGTTTGCAAGCAATCTTGCGCGCTTTGATAGTCCCAGATTTCGCCGTTGGCGATCACCGGAATGGTCAGCCGCTTGCGGATCTCGCCAATAGCCGCCCAGTTGATGCGCTCGGCCTTGTAGCCGTCCTCTTTGGTACGGCCATGCACCGCCAGTTCAGTGGCGCCCGCCTGCTGGACCGCGTCGGCAATTTCGAAACTGCGGCTGTCGCTGTCCCAACCTAACCGGACTTTTACCGTCACCGGCAGATGATCCGGCACCGCCGCACGCATCGCTTTGGCCCCCTGATAAATCAGCTCCGGATCCTTGAGCAGCGTCGCTCCACCGCCGCTACCGTTAACCAGCTTGGACGGGCAACCGCAGTTGAGATCGACGCCATAGGACCCGAGTTCAACCGCACGGGCGGCGTTTTCCGCCAGCCACTGCGGATATTGGCCCAGCAATTGGATGCGCACCAGGGTGCCGGACGGCGTGCGGCTGGCATGATGCAGTTCGGGGCACAGACGATAGAAAGACTTGGCGGGTAACAGCTGATCGACCACGCGCAGGAATTCGGTGATGCACAGGTCGTAGTCGTTCACTTCGGTGAGCAACTCACGCACCAAAGAATCGAGAACGCCCTCCATCGGAGCCAATAATACGCGCATGATTACCCCTGCTAAAAAAGACGCGCAATGATACGGGCGAATGCCGGTATCAGACAAGCGTCCAGGGGAATAAAAGCCGGCTAGCTCAAACGGCGTATCGGTTCATTGGCAAGAAACGCCTCGATGTCCTCAATCGCCTCGCGGAAGTAGATACGGTAGTTGTCATCGGCCACGTAACCCAGGTGCGGCGTCGCCAGCACGTTGGGCAAGCGGCGGAAGATATCGTCGGGCGGCAGAGGCTCGACTTCGAACACATCCAGCCCGGCCCCGGCGATCCTTTGTTGTTGCAGGGCTTCTATCAATGCCGCCTGATCGACAATCGCCGCGCGCGAGGTGTTGATCAGATACGCGGAAGGCTTCATCGCGGCCAGTTCATCGCGCCCCACCAGCCCGCGGCTGCGTTCGCTCAGCACCACATGGACGGAGACAAAATCGCTCTGCTCAAACAGCGCCCGTTTCGACTCGGCAAGCGCAACGCCCTGCTGCCCGGCTCTTTCCGCCGTCAGGTTCTGGCTCCAGGCCAACACCCGCATGCCGAACGCCTGCGCCACCTTGGCCATCTGGCTGCCAATCTTGCCCAGCCCCAGCAGGCCCAGCGTTTTGCCTTGCAGGGTGACGCCAAGCGCCTGTTGCCAGGGGCCGTTATTGCGCAGCCCGGTGTTTTCCGCCACCGTGTGCTTTGCCAACCCCAGCAACAGCGCCCAGGTCAGCTCCATCGGCGCGGCCGAACCGCTGGCGGTGCCGCAAACCACAATGCCACGCTGTTCGGCGGCGGCCAGATCGATAGAGGCATTGCGCATACCGGAGGTGATCAGCAGTTTTAACTTCGGCAAACGGGCCAGCAGCGTGGCGGTGATCGGCGTGCGCTCGCGCATGATCACCAGCATGTCGCAGTCTTGCAGGTGCACCGCCAGTTCCGCCTCATCGGTAAAGTGCTGGCTCATGGCGAACACCTCGACCCGCCCGGCTAGCGTCGACCAGTCCGCCATGGTGAGCGCCACCTGCTGATAATCATCAAGAATTGCGCACTTCAGTTTCATCACCGGCTCCAGATAAATTGAGTTACCCCGTCTATCCTAGTACGAAAATTCACTTCCGCCAGACATAAAAAAAGCCACCTATAAAGGTGGCCTGATAGCGTCTTGCAACAGGCGATATTATTCGCCCGGTTTGCGGCTGCGCGGACGGCGTGCCGGAGCACCTGAACGCGGTTTGCCATCACTCTGAGGGCGAGCACTACCGCCGCCACGGTTTTCACGTTGGCCGCTATGGCCACCGCCGTTACCGCTGCGTTGACCGCCGCCGTTGCCGCGTCCGCCACCCTGACGACCGTTGATGATCGGCTCCGCCTTGATGCTTGGGTCCGGCTCGTAGCCTGGCAGGGCAATACGCGGGATTTCACGTTTGAGCAGGCGCTCGATGTCGCGCAGCAGTTTGTGTTCATCCACGCAGACCAACGAGATAGCCTCACCGGTACGCTCTGCACGGCCGGTACGGCCGATGCGGTGCACGTAATCTTCCGGCACGTTAGGCAGCTCGTAGTTCACCACGTGTGGCAGTTGGTCGATGTCCAGACCGCGCGCCGCGATATCGGTTGCCACCAGCACGCGAATTTTACCGTCTTTAAAATCGGCCAATGCACGGGTACGTGCGCCCTGGCTTTTATTACCGTGGATCGCTGCGGCAGTGATGCCGTCTTTGTTCAGCTGCTCGGCCAGGTGGTTAGCGCCGTGCTTGGTGCGGTTGAACACCAATACTTGCTTCCAGTCACCTTCACCGATCATCTGCGACAGCAGTTCCCGCTTACGCTTCTTGTCGACGAAGTGCACGCTTTGTTCGATCTGCTCGGACGCGGTGTTGCGGCGCGCCACTTCCACCGATGCCGGGTTGTGCAGCAGCTTGTTCGCCAACGCTTTGATATCGTCGGAGAAGGTCGCTGAGAACAGCAGGTTCTGACGCTTGGCAGGCAGCTTGGCCAGCACGCGGCGGATATCATGGATAAAGCCCATATCCAGCATGCGGTCAGCTTCGTCCAGCACCAGAATTTCAATTTTGGACAGATCAACCGCGTTCTGGTGTTCCAGATCCAGCAGGCGACCCGGTGTTGCCACCAGAATGTCGACGCCGCCGCGCAGTTTCATCATCTGCGGGTTGATGCTCACGCCGCCAAACACCACCAGCGAACGCAGGCGCAGGTGTTTGCTGTAAGCTTCGACGTTTTCGCCGATCTGCGCCGCCAGTTCACGGGTTGGCGTCAGGATCAACGCACGTACCGGGCGACGGCCTTTGATCGGATGATCATGCTTACTCAGCAGCTGTAACAGCGGCAGGGTAAAGCCAGCGGTTTTACCGGTACCGGTCTGGGCGCTGGCCATCAGGTCACGACCTTCCAATACGACAGGAATAGCCTGGCGCTGAATTGGCGTAGGTTCGCGATAGCCCTGTTCTTCAACAGCGCGCAGAATTTCAGCACTTAAGCCGAGGGTTTCAAATGACATAAAGAGAAAAACTCCAGATCCCCCCTAACCTAACAGTGTTCGGTGCAGTTTCCTGGGAGGATTATCAGACGGGACATTTTGCATGACCACGAGGGATTGGCACAAACTGCAGTGCACCAAGCGGGCGAGTGTAGCAGAAGTCGAACAAGAAAAGGCAAATTAAGTGACTCAGAGCACAATATGCCGAAAATTCAGCCGAATCCGAAAAGGTACCCTTAAATAAACCGCGGTTACTGATTGCATTTCGTGCAATCTGACATAAAGTTAATCATATGATTGATTAGCTTTTGCGAGCGCCATCAATGCCAAATAATCAGACTGCCGGCCGGGCACGGGGTGAGCAAGCGCGTCAGCAGTTGATTGCCGCCGCCATCGAAATGTTCGGTGAATACGGTATTCAGGGTGCCACCACCCGCGATATTGCCCAGCGCGCCGGGCACAATATCGCCGCCATCACCTACTACTTCAATTCCAAAGAGGGCCTGTATCTGGCAGTCGCCCAGTGGATTGCCGATTTTATCCAGCAGGCGTTTCGCCCACTGGCCGAAGAGATTGACCGCTTCTGGCAATGCCCCGAAGTTGAACGTCTGCCGGAACACTACCTCGAACACCTGAAACGCGGCCTGCTGGCGTTCAGCGACCTGATGACCCAACCGCAGACGCTGAACCTGAGCAAAATCATGTCGCGCGAGCAGCTCTCCCCCACCGATGCTTACCCGTTGATCCACCAGCAGGTGGTGGCACCGCTGCATAACAAGCTTTGCCGCCTGTTGGCGGCCTACACCGGCATCGATCCGCATTCGACCAAAATTGTGCTGCATACCCACGCGCTGATCGGCGAAGTGCTGTCGTTTCGCATCGCGCGGGAAACCGTGCGTCGGCAGGCTGGCTGGCAGCAGATAGGTGCGGCCGAAGCGGCGCAAATCAGCGATGTGCTGGCGGAACACATAGATCTTCTGGTTAATGGGCTGCGCCAGCGTTATGGCGCGTAAACCCTGCGTATTTCAAGCTACGGCGTTGTTGACTTCGTGCACTCCCCCCAGTCACTTACTTGAGCAAGCTCCTGGGGACTCACGCACTTGTCGCCTAGCCGTAACGTGAAATTCATTGGGTTTAATCTTTATAGGCAGGAGTGTTATGAACAAGAAACGCAGTGCCCTCATTGTGGCGACTATCGTGCTGATCGCCGCGGCCGGTTACGGCTTTTGGTATTACC
The DNA here is from genome assembly GCF_052691715.1 of Serratia sp. NA_112.1. NCBI lineage: Bacteria > Pseudomonadati > Pseudomonadota > Gammaproteobacteria > Enterobacterales > Yersiniaceae > Serratia > Serratia sp. NA_112.1. The sequence continues at coordinate 441,663 of NZ_JBQZFO010000001.1, read as the reverse complement.
AACAGCAACAAGACCAGCCGCTGACGCTGTACGGTAACGTGGATATTCGCACGGTGAATTTGGGCTTCCGCGTCGATGGACGGTTGGCGTCGCTGACGGTGGATGAAGGCGATATCCTGCAACCGGGACAATTGCTCGGCAAACTGGACGACGCTCCTTATCTCAACGCGCTACAGCAGGCGCAGGCTAACGTCGGTAGCGCCAAAGCCAAGCTGGCGCTGCTGATGGCCGGTTACCGCGCAGAAGAAATTGCCCAGGTACGTTCGGAAATGGCGCAACGCCTGTCCGCCTTTAGCTATGCCGAAAGTTTCCTCAAGCGCCAACAGGGCCTGTGGGCAAAGAATGCCACCTCTGCCGACGCACTGGAAGATGCCCGCACCTCACGCAATCAGGCGCAGGCCAACCTGCAGGCCTCGAAAGACAAGCTGTCACAATACCTCAGCGGCAACCGCCCGCAGGAGATAGAAGAAGCCAAAGCCAATCTGGCGCAAAATGAAGCCGCACTGGCTCAGGCACAGCTTAACTTGCACGACACCAGCCTGGTTTCCCCGTCCGCCGGCACGGTGCTGACGCGTGCGGTCGAGCCGGGCACCATGCTCAGCGCCGGTGGCACGGTGTTTACGCTTTCGCTGACTCGCCCGGTGTGGGTGCGCGCCTACGTGAACGAATCCAGCCTGGGTAAAGCTGTGCCGGGTGCCGAACTGGAAATTTATACCGATGGCAGGCCGAACAAGCCTTACCATGGCAAAATCGGCTTTGTGTCGCCGACCGCCGAATTTACGCCGAAAAGCGTCGAAACCCCGGACCTGCGCACCGATTTGGTGTACCGCCTGCGAGTGATCGTCACCGACGCCGATGACGCGTTGCGCCAGGGCATGCCGGTCACCGTTCGTTTTGCCAAACCTTGAGGGCCGGTGATGGAACAGGTCATTGAACTGGAGGCGTTGGAAAAACGTTTCCCGTCGTTGGCAAAACCGGCGGTCGCCAGCCTGACCACCCGGCTGACCAGCGGCGCGGTCACCGGGCTGGTTGGCCCGGACGGCGCCGGCAAAACCACGCTGCTGCGCATGCTGGCCGGGTTGTTGAAACCCAGTAGCGGTACGCTGCGCGTCGCCGGGTTGGATCCGATCGCGCAAGATCGTCAACTGCACGCCATCCTTGGCTACATGCCGCAAAAGTTCGGGCTGTATGAAGATCTGACGGTCATGGAAAACCTGACGTTGTATGCCGATCTGCGCGGGGTCACCGGCGATCTGCGCAAACAAACCTTCGAGCGGCTGCTGACCTTCACCGATCTCACTCGCTTTACCACCCGCCTCGCGGGCAAGCTTTCCGGCGGCATGAAGCAAAAGCTCGGGCTGGCCTGCACGCTGGTGGGCCAACCGCAGGTGCTGTTGCTCGATGAGCCCGGCGTCGGCGTCGATCCGATCTCGCGCCGCGAACTGTGGCGCATGGTGCATGAGCTGGCCAACGACGGCATGCTGATACTGTGGAGCACCTCCTATCTTGACGAGGCCGAGCAGTGCCGTGAAGTGCTGCTGCTTAACGAAGGGGAGCTGCTGTTCAGCGGTGCGCCGAAAGATCTTACCCAGAGAATGGCCGGGCGCACGGTGCTGATCGCGCCACCGGCCGGTAGCCACCGCGCCCTGCTGCAACGGGCAATCTGCCTGCCGTCGGTCACCGACTGCGCTCTCCAGGGGAAATACCTGCGGCTGATCCTCAAGCAAGGCGAAGACCATCGGCAGGTAATGCAGCAATTGGATCTGCCGGATGCCGAATTGAGCGAAGCGGATCCTCGCTTTGAAGATGCTTTTATCGACCTGCTCGGCGGCGGGCCAAACAGTAAATCGGCGCTGGCGGAGATCATGCCGACCGTCGAGGGTGAAAGCTCGCAAACGGTGATTGAAGCGCAGGGGTTGACCAAGAAATTCGGCGATTTCGCCGCCACCGATCACGTGGACTTCAAAGTGCAGCGCGGGGAAATTTTCGGCCTGCTCGGCCCGAACGGTGCCGGTAAGTCCACCACCTTTAAAATGATGTGCGGGTTGCTGGTACCCACCGAAGGCAAGGCGCTGGTGCTGGGGATGGATCTGAAAACCAGCTCCGGCAAGGCGCGCCAGCGTCTGGGCTATATGGCGCAGAAATTCTCGCTGTACGGCAACCTGACGGTGGCGCAGAACCTGAAGTTTTTCTCCGGCGTTTATGGCCTGAGCGGCAAGGCGCAGCGCGATAAAATCAGCGAGATGTCCAACGCCTTCAACTTTGGCCCAATCCTCAGCCAAACGCCGGACTCGCTGCCACTGGGCTTCAAACAGCGGCTGGCGCTGGCCTGCGCCCTGATGCACGAGCCGGATATTCTGTTTCTCGACGAACCGACCTCGGGCGTCGATCCACTGACCCGGCGCGAGTTCTGGTTGCACATCAACGGCATGGTGGATAAAGGCGTGACGGTAATGGTCACCACCCACTTTATGGATGAGGCGGAATACTGCGACCGCATCGGGCTGGTGTATCGCGGCAAGATTATCAAAGCTGGCACGCCGGACGAGCTCAAGCACCAGGTCGCCAGCAGCGATAACCCCAACCCATCTATGGAACAGGCGTTTATCGAACTGGTGCAGAGTTACGATCAGGAGGAGCAGCCATGAGCGAAAAAATAGCCACCCGCGACGACAGTGGTTTTTCCTGGCGGCGGTTGCGCGCACTGTGCCTGAAAGAGACGCGGCAAATCCTGCGCGATCCGAGCAGCGGGCTGATCGCCTTTGTCATTCCACTGATGCTGCTGTTTATCTTTGGCTACGGCATCAATCTGGACTCCAGCAAGCTGCGGCTGGGCATCCTGATGGAACAACAGAGCGAAGAGGCGCGTGATTTGGCCAATGCTTTTGCTGGTTCGCCCTATATCGAACCAACCATCAGCGACAACCGTCAGCAGCTGATCCAACTGATGCAGGCCGGACGCATTCGCGGGCTGGTGGTGATCCCCAACGATTTTGCCCAACGTATGGCGCGGCCGCACGACAGCGCACCGATTCAAATTATTACCGACGGCAGCGAGCCAAACACCGCCAACTTTGTTCAGGGCTATACCCAGGGGGTATGGCAAGTCTGGCAGCAGCAACGCGCCACCGATCGCGGACACGAGGAAAAACCCTTAATCGACGTGCAAATGCGCTATTGGTTCAACCCGGCGGCCATCAGCCGACACTACATCATTCCTGGTGCCATCACCATTATCATGACGGTGATCGGCGCTATCCTCACCTCCCTGGTAATTGCCCGCGAGTGGGAACGCGGCACCATGGAGGCACTGCTTTCCACCCAGGTAACACGCGCCGAGCTGCTGCTGTCCAAACTGGTGCCCTACTATTTCCTCGGCATGATCGCCATGGTGTTGTGCATGGCAGTGTCGGTGTGGGTACTCGGCGTGCCCTATCGCGGTTCGCTGCTGATTTTATTCGTCATTAGCAGCCTGTTCCTGGCCAGTACGCTCGGCATGGGGCTGCTGATTTCCACCATTACCCGCAACCAGTTCAACGCGGCGATGGTGGCGCTGAACGCCGCCTTTCTGCCATCGATCATGCTGTCCGGTTTTATCTTCCAGATCGACAGCATGCCGGCCATCGTGCGCGCCGTAACCTATATCATTCCGGCACGCTATTTCGTCAGCACGCTGCAAACGCTGTTCCTGGCGGGCAATATCGGCACGGTGCTGATGATTAACCTGCTGTTCCTGATCGCTTCGGCGGTGGTGTTTATCGGCCTGACGGCCTGGAAAACCCAGCGGCGGCTGGATTAAGAGGAAAGACGATGTTTCACCGTCTCTGGACGTTAATCATAAAAGAAATGCAGTCGCTGCTGCGCGATCCGCAGACCCGTGCCATCCTGATTATGCCGGTTATCCTGCAGGTGCTGCTGTTCCCGTTCGCCGCCACGCTGGAGGTGACCAACGCCACCATCGCGGTCTACAGCGAAGACAGCGGCCACGCCTCGGTCGAACTGACCCAGCGCTTTGCCAAAGCGAAAGCCTTCTCGCATGTGCTGCTGTTGCGCAGCCCGCAAGAAATACAAACCACCATCGACAACCAAAAAGCGCTGCTGGTGATCCGCTTCCCGGCCCAGTTCTCGCGTGATATCGCGAGCGGCAATACGGCCCCGCTGCAACTGTTGCTCGACGGACGCAACTCCAACAGCGCACAAATCGCCGCCAACTATGTGCAGCAAATTGTGCAGGACTATCAAAATGAGCTGATCGGTAACCGTGCCAAACCCAACAACAGCGAACTGGTGGTGCGCAACTGGTATAACCCGAATCTGGATTACAAATGGTTCGTGGTGCCGTCGCTGATCGCCATGATCACCACCATCGGCGTGTTGATTGTCACCGCGTTGTCGGTAGCGCGTGAACGCGAACAGGGTACGCTGGAGCAACTGCTGGTGTCACCGTTGACCACCTGGCAGATTTTTATCGGTAAAGCGGTTCCGGCGCTGATTGTCGCCACTTTCCAGGCCAGCGTCGTGTTGCTGATCGGTATCTTTATCTATCAGATCCCATTCGCCGGTTCGCTGCTGCTGTTCTACGGCACCATGCTAATTTACGGATTGTCTTTGGTGGGGTTCGGCCTGCTGATTTCGTCGCTGTGCGCCACCCAGCAGCAGGCGTTTATCGGCGTATTCGTATTTATGATGCCGGCGATCCTGCTTTCCGGTTATGTCTCGCCGGTGGAGAACATGCCGGTGTGGCTGCAAAACCTCACCTGGGCCAATCCCATTCGCCACTTCACCGACATCACCAAACAGATCTACCTGAAGGACGCCAGTTTCAGCATCATCTGGCATAGCCTGTGGCCGCTACTGGCGATCACCGCCACCACCGGCAGCGCCGCTTACGCCATGTTCCGCCGCAAAATTGCATAAAAAAAGGGGTTCAGTACATTTGAACTGAACCCCCATTGTCTAACACTGAGTTTAACCGTCGCGAGACCAAGCTATTGGTCAACGCCCGCAGCGCAGAAAGCGCAGTTGACACAGAGTCAATGAGCATTTCGAGCAGCGTACGGTGGGCAAGAGCGCCGTGTCGCAGCCCGGTTAAAACAGTGTTAGCGGCGGTTGCCGAAAATGCGCAGTAACATCAGGAACAGGTTGATGAAATCAAGATACAGCGTCAGCGCGCCGACAATGGCGTACTTGCGGAAGCTGTCTTTGTCATCGGTGTTCAACTGTTCGCCCATCGCTTTCAGTTTTTGGGTGTCGTACGCCGTCAGGCCAACAAACACCACCACCCCGATGTAGGTAATCGCCCACATCAGCGCGGAGCTTTTCAGCCAGATATTGACCAGCGAAGCCAGTACGATACCGATCAGCGCCATAAACAGCATGCTGCCGAAACCGCTCAAATCACGCTTGGTGGTATAACCGTACAGGCTCATCGCACCGAACATACCGGCGGTGACCACAAAGGTGCTGGCAATCGAGCTGTAGGTATAGGCGATGAAAATACTGGAAAGCGTCAATCCGGTCAGCGCCGAATACAACATAAACAGCGCGGTAGCTACCGTACCGTTGAGGCGGTTGACCATGCCGGAAATCACAAACACCAACCCCAACTGCACGATAATCAGACCGAAGAAAGTGATCTGGCTGGAGAAGATAAAGTTAAGGATCGCGGGCGTGTTGGCAGCGTACCAGGATACAAACGCCGTCAAGAGCATGCCACAGGTCATCCAGCCATATACCTGCGCCATGTAAGCCTGAATGCCGCTGTTGGCACGTTCGACGATTGAACCATTAGAGCGTGGATATCGGTCCATGACGGTTACCTTTTATATGTGAAACAAGATTTGAATCCCCGTATACCCGTCGCCTTTCAAGCAACAGCGTTGTTACCTGCTTACAAGGCCCATCCATGGACCTTGCCCTTTCAGGGCCGCTTCAAGCAGCGTTCAAATCTGTTCCCGACAGATTTGTCGCTCACCTCAGTTACTTACTGAATAAGCGCCTGGGGATGAGCGAGCTGGGTGCCTAGCCGTAACGTGAAACTCATAGGGTATCCAAGGGATCTACCTACTGTAAGCGTACCACAGAAAGTCTAAGTCGGAAGTTGCAAAGGTATTGATTTGTTTCTGCTGTTTACCGGTTATTTAACCGCTTTATGCCAGCGTTCCGCCGCCTGACGATCGCTATCGCGTGCGTCAACCCAGCGGTCGCCCTGGCCAACGGCTTCGCGTTTCCAGAACGGGGCGCGGGTTTTCAGGTAGTCCATGATGAACTCGCTGGCTTCAAATGCCATGCTGCGATGGGCGCTGGTTACGCCGACAAACACAATCTCATCACCAGGAAACAGCTCACCCACGCGGTGGATCACCGTCGCGCGCTGCAATGGCCAGCGGCTGCGTGCTTCGTCCACGATTTCCGCCAGCGCTTTTTCGGTCATGCCTGGGTAGTGTTCCAGCGTCAGCGCACTGACGTTATCACCCAGATTATGGTTACGCACCTTGCCGGTAAAGGTCACCACGGCACCGTCGTCGTCGCACTGCGCCAGCCACTGGTATTCTTCGCCAACGTTGAACGGCGCTTCCCCCACGCGGATACGGGTATTTTCCACCATTAACCTCCGGTTACCGGTGGAAAGAAAGCGACTTCATCACCGGCACGCAGCGGATGTTCGGCCGCCACCAGGGATTGGTTCACCGCCGTCAGCAACTTGCCAGACTCCAGTGCCAGCGCCCAGCGATCGCCGCGTTCGCACAGCGCCTTACGCAGCGCCTCTACCGTTGGGTAGTCCGCCGGCATTGACAGATCGCCAGTGCCGACCAACTCGCGCACCTGGGCAAAAAACAGAATGTTAATCATAGCTCCACCTTAAAATCACCGGATTTACCACCGCTTTTCGCCAGCAGCCGCACCGGGCCGATCACCATGTCTTTTTGTACCGCCTTGCACATGTCGTAAATGGTTAACGCGGCCACCGAAGCGGCGGTCAGCGCTTCCATTTCGACGCCGGTCTTGCCGGTCAACCGGCAGCAGGTTTCAATCCGCACCCGGCTGTGTTCCGGCTGCGCCTCCAACTGCACTTCAACCTTGCTCAGCATCAGCGGGTGACACAGCGGGATCAGCTCCCAGGTGCGTTTCGCCGCCTGAATACCGGCAATGCGCGCCGTAGCAAACACATCGCCCTTGTGATGGCTGCCATCGATAATCATCGCCAGCGTGGTCGGCAACATCTCAACGAAGGCCTCGGCGCGCGCCTCGCGCACCGTCTCTGCCTTGGCGGAAACGTCAACCATATGGGCTTCGCCCGCGGCGTTAATGTGAGTCAGCTGCGTCATAGTTTCTATTTCTTCAAATGTGGCAGGAAGTTGCACGGGCGGTGACGCGCGTCCAACTGCTCTTCAATAATGCGTTCCCAGGCGGTGCGGCAGGCGCGAGTCGAGCCCGGCATGGCAAAAATCACAGTCTGGTTGGCCATGCCGGCCAATGCGCGCGACTGGAGAGTGGCGGTGCCAATCTCTTCGTAGGACACCATGCGGAACAGTTCACCGAACCCTTCCACTTCACGATCGAACAGCGGCAACAGCGCTTCCGGGGTGTTGTCCCTGGCAGTAAAACCGGTGCCCCCGGTGATCAGCACGGCCTGAACCTGTTCGTCGGCGATCCACGCGGAGAGGCGTGCACGGATTTGATATTTATCGTCTTTGACGATGGCGCGATCCACCACCTGATGCCCGGCTTCAAGCGCCGCTTCCTGCAGATACTGGCCCGAGGTGTCTTCCGCTTCACCGCGACTGTCCGAAACGGTCAGAATAGCGATATGCGCCGGAATGAATTCACTGCTGGCATGACTCATTGCTTACTCCCGTGCAATTGGAAAAATTTATCCGCCGATAAACGACAGATTCTGCGTGATGCCACTGTTGCCCTGGTGCAGGAAGTGGGTTTGCTTTTTGGTCCGCAGTCCACCCTGAATGCGATCTTTCAACTCTTCAAGCTGGCCGTCATTCACCAGCAGATCGCGCAGGTTAATACCCTGCTCACCGAACAGGCACAGGTGCAGATTACCGATGGCGGAAACCCGCAGTCGGTTGCAGCTGGCGCAGAAATCTTTTTCGTACGGCATGATTAAACCCACTTCGCCCTGGTAATCCGGGTGGCTGAACACCTGCGCCGGGCCGTCGCTGCGGCCGCGCGGTTGCAGTTGCCAACCTTGCTGTTCCAGTTGCGAACGGATCACTTCGCCAGACACGTGGTGTTTGCGGAACAGGTCGCCACCCTCGCCGGTTTCCATCAGTTCGATAAAACGCAGTTGGATCGGACGGTCTTTTATCCAGTGCAGGAAAGCGCCCAGTTGCTGATGGTTAACGTCACGCATCAGCACCGCATTGACCTTGACCTTGCTGAACCCGGCGGTAAAGGCGGCATCGATGCCCTCCATCACCTGGCGGAATTTGTCCTGGCCGGTAATGGCGTGAAATTGACGGGGATCCAGACTGTCGACGCTGACGTTAATCGCCGTCAGGCCGGCGTCACGCCAGGCGGCAACGTCGCGCGCCAGACGGTAGCCATTGGTGGTCACGGCAAGCTGGCGAACGGCCGGGTTTTCACGCACGGCGGCAATGATCTCGGTAAAATCGCGACGCAGCGAAGGCTCACCGCCGGTCAGGCGCACCTTTTCGGTGCCCAGCTCGGCGAAGGCACGGCTAACCCGGCGGATCTCATCGAGTGACAAGAAGGTTTTCGGACTGCCGTTAGGGCGATAGCCATCCGGCAGGCAATAGGTGCAACGAAAGTTACACACGTCGGTGATCGACAGGCGCAAGTAATAGAACTTGCGCTCATAAGCATCAATGAGTTGCGGCACCATAACACCTTCCAAAGTCGGGAGATGCGAGCGTTTCCACTCTGCACCCTGGTGGCTGACTTCGCCACGGCCCAAGCGCCATATTGTTCTCAAGAACAACGTAGGCCCAGAGGCTAGGAGTTTTGGTTTCAGTTCCCGCAGACTGAGTAGCCGGAACGAAACCGTGGTTTTCATCAGAATTCTAGCGCTAAACAAAGGCGATAGCCAACGCCCAATCTCGCTATATATTTTTGTATACAGCGTTTTTACGCGCTTCCAAATCAGGTAAACCATGATAAACGTCCTTTACGCAGACGAATTGACCAGAATCACGCAAATCACACTCTTTTTCGCGTTTTTACGCCAAATCCGCTACTTTATGCGGGCAGTTAAGCCCCTTTGTAAGGAAATTTATGCGTAATCGTACCCTGGCCGATCTCGATCGGGTGGTGGCATTAGGTGGTGGCCATGGTCTTGGCCGCGTGATGTCTTCCCTGTCGTCTTTAGGATCCCGTTTAACCGGTATTGTCACCACCACCGATAACGGCGGTTCCACTGGCCGTATTCGCCGCTCGGAAGGCGGCATTGCCTGGGGCGATACCCGTAACTGTTTGAATCAGTTGATCACCGAACCGAGCGTGGCCTCGGCGATGTTCGAGTACCGCTTTAGCGGCAATGGCGAACTCTCGGGGCATAACCTCGGTAACCTGATGCTGAAGGCGTTGGATCATCTCAGCGTGCGCCCACTGGAAGCGATCAATTTGGTACGCAGCTTGCTGAAGGTCGACGCGGCGCTGATCCCAATGTCTGAGCAGCCGGTAGATCTGATGGCACACGACCATGAAGGCAACCACGTCTATGGTGAAGTGAACGTCGATCAACTGACTGACATGCCGCAGGAACTGATGCTGTCACCGCGCGTCAACGCCACGCGAGAGGCGCTGGATGCCATTGCGCAGGCCGATGTGATCCTGATTGGGCCAGGCAGCTTCCTGACCAGCCTCATGCCGCTGCTGCTGCTCGATGACCTGACGCAGGCCTTGCGCCGCAGCAGCGCCAATATGATTTATATCGGCAATCTGGGGCGCGAACTGAGCGTCGCGGCAGCCGCCTTGACGCTGAAGAACAAGCTGGAGCTGATGGAGGAGAAAATTGGCCGCCAGATGATCGACGCGCTGATTGTTGGTCCGGCGGTCGATGCCAGCGAAGTACAGGATCGGGTAGTGATTAAACAACCGCTGGAAGCGGCGGATATCCCTTACCGCCACGACCGTCAGTTGCTACGCCAGGCGCTGGATCAGGCATTGATCGAGCTGGGTGCCCGCGGTTAAGGCTTTACTGGCCGCCGCGCAACCACGGATTATCGCTGGCGGCCTTCTCGACCATATCGATATAAAGATCTTCTACCTGCTTGCGCGCCCACGGCGTGCGGCGCAAAAATTTCAGGCTGGATTTAATGCTGGGATCGCTGCTGAAGCAGTTGATGCGAATGCGTTCGGCCAGCCCTGACCAGCCGTAGTTCTCCACCAGTTTATTCAAAAGTTGTTCCAGAGTGACGCCGTGCATCGGGTCTTTGGACTGGTGTTGGGTCATGTGTGGCTCGCAGTAGTCAAATGGCCGCACACCATAATCAGCTTTGGCGGAGGCGACAAGAAATTTATACCCTTTGTCTTTCAAACTACAGCGTTGTTGGCTGCAACTCGAAATCCATTGGGTATTCCCTTGAAACACCCTCTGGTGTCTCTGTGCCTTAAGAAATGGCGATAAACTGCTCACGCAACTGGTGTATCTCGTCACGCAAGCCCGCCGCCAACTCGAACTCCAGGTTCTGTGCGTGGGTATACATCTGCGCTTCCAGCTCGCGGATTTTTTGATCCAGGGCTTTTGGCGTGAGGTTTTGGTATTGCCCGACGTTTTCCGCCGCCTTGCCCTTCCCTCGGCCCTTGCCGCGATTGCCCGGTTTGCCCAACTGCAGAACATCGGAAACTTTCTTGTTCAGGCCCTGCGGTACAATGCCATTTTCTTCGTTGAACGCCTGCTGTTTGGCGCGACGGCGTTCGGTCTCGCTAATCGCCCTGGCCATAGAGTCGGTAATTCTGTCACCGTAGAGGATCGCTTTACCATTGAGATTACGTGCCGCACGGCCAATGGTCTGGATTAACGAACGTTCGGAGCGCAGGAAGCCTTCTTTATCCGCGTCCAGAATCGCCACCAGCGACACCTCAGGCATGTCCAGCCCCTCACGCAACAGGTTGATACCCACCAGCACGTCAAACTCGCCCAGGCGCAGATCACGAATGATTTCGACCCGTTCCACGGTATCGATGTCCGAGTGCAGATAACGTACCCGTTCGCCGTGCTCTTCGAGATATTCGGTCAGGTCTTCCGCCATGCGTTTGGTCAGGGTAGTGACCAGTACGCGCTCGTTGATTGCCACCCGCTTGCGAATTTCAGACAGCAGGTCATCCACCTGAGTGGTCACCGGCCTGACTTCTATTAGTGGATCCAGCAAGCCGGTAGGGCGCACCACCTGATCGATAATATCGTCGCCGGACTTCTCCAGCTCATATTTGCCCGGCGTGGCAGACACGTAGATCGTCTGTGGTGCTAATGCCTCGAACTCTTCAAAACGCATCGGACGGTTGTCCAGCGCCGACGGCAGGCGGAAACCGTATTCCACCAGCGTCTCTTTACGCGAACGGTCGCCCTTGTACATAGCGCCGATTTGCGGAATGGTGACGTGGGATTCATCTACCACCAGCAGGCCATCCGCCGGTAAATAATCAAACAGCGTCGGCGGTGGCTCACCCTCTTTACGTCCGGACAGGTAGCGCGAGTAGTTTTCAATGCCGGAGCAGTAGCCCAGTTCGTTCATCATCTCCAGATCAAACTGGGTGCGCTGCGTCAGACGCTGTTCTTCCAGCAGCTTGTTATTGGCCAACAGCACCTTGCGCCGTTCGGCCAGATCCACTTTGATCTCTTCCATCGCCTGCAGGATCCGCTCACGCGGCGTCACGTAGTGCGACTTCGGATAAATAGTGAAGCGCTGCACCACCTGCTCGATCTGCCCAGTCAAAGGATCAAACAGCGAAAGCCGCTCGACCTCTTCATCAAACAGTTCAATGCGCAGCGCCAGTTCGTCAGACTCAGCCGGGAAGACGTCGATCACCTCGCCACGCACGCGGAAGGTCGCTCGCTGGAAGGCCTGATCGTTACGGGCATATTGCAGCTCCGCCAAACGGCGCAGGATCGAACGCTGATCGATGATCATGCCCTTGGTCAGGTGCAGCATCATCTTCAGATACAGATCAGGATCGCCCAGACCGTAGATCGCCGATACCGATGCCACCACGATCACATCGCGGCGCTCCAGCAAGGCTTTCGTCGCGGAAAGACGCATTTGTTCGATGTGTTCGTTCACCGCGGCGTCTTTTTCGATAAAGGTGTCGGAGCTGGGTACGTAGGCTTCCGGTTGGTAGTAGTCGTAGTAAGAAACAAAATACTCGACCGCATTCTCGGGAAAGAACTCTTTCATTTCGCCGTACAGCTGCGCCGCCAGCGTTTTGTTAGGTGCCAGCACCATAGTGGGCCGGTTCAGATCGGCTATCACATTGGCGACGGTAAATGTCTTGCCCGAACCGGTGACGCCCAGCAGCGTCTGGTGTGCCAGACCGTCTTCCAGGCCCTCTTCCAGTTTGCTGATGGCCTGCGGCTGATCGCCGGCCGGCTTGAATTCGGAATGCAGTTTGAAAACTTTACTCATGGACTCGGCTACCCTGTGGAGATGTGCGCGCTCAGGCGGCCATAGAGCTAATGCTCGATGAATGGCCTCTAATTATGGAAAGCCCCGGCGATTTTTGCCAGTGCCCATGATACTGGATATAAAACCAGCTTCAAGCGATTCGTCGCTTTAGCGTGCGTCAAATCAGGCTGAATGCACCGTAGGGGTTACAGCCGCGTGACATTTTTATTGTCAATAACAGATTTATCCCCAAAATCCGTCACGAATTAACTTATTGATAGCACTGCGGCCAAAAATCATACATAGAAACTTCATCGATACATCAGCCGCTTGATTTTAGTTAATATATTGATAATTAATAATTTTATAAAAAAGACGAGATTGCGGACAAAGCGAACACAACCCGCGTCCGCTCTCGCTTTAAACCGGTTTTCTAAATCTAATGCACAAGGTTATCCACAGGAATAGTGGATAACTCTCACCACCCCGCCCCGGCTGGGAGTTGCAGAAAGAACGCTTTTTGCCGTTTCTGCCCGCCAAGATGGCTTTTTTAGTTATTTTTTCACAATAATATCGCTTTGGTTATGCCGATTAATGCTAAAAAGCCCCATTGCCAAAAACGGATTTATCTCATTGTTGCCGCCACCTGATGCATCTTGCTGCAACCGGCGAAATAGTTTGCACCATAAGCATTCTTCGCAGCACTGGAAGAGTGCAAAAATTGTCCGCGTTAACTTTCCCCGCTATTTTCACTTGGTCCGCCATGCCTGCCCTGGCGCGCAAAACCGTTAACAAGGCAATAACAATCCTGTTTTCCGCGGTTTTATAAAGTTGGCCCAAGGGTTGCATTACCTTTGGGCGGCAAAAGTACGTTCGGGATAAATATCCGGGCCGTAATGGCGGAATGATCCGCTGTCATTTAGCGGCACGACGGGAGTAACACAACCGCTCTTTACTCGATAAAGACTAAAGAGCGGGGACAAGCCGAAAATAACTGCGATTTTTGCCTATGTGTCACTTGTTTTACCCGAATTTAAACTGCCTGGTAAAAGGCAGTCATTCAGCACTTTATTCTGGACATTAAAACACTCGGGAAAGAAACCGCTACTGCGAAAACGGTAGTAAGGAGTGGAATACGATTCTTTGAGGAGAATGCCAGATGTTGAGTTTAAGGTCAGTGAATCAGTTTTACGGGCAAACCCATACCCTGTGGGACATCAATCTGGAGTTGCCGCGCGGCCAGTGCACGGTGCTGATCGGTCGTAACGGCGTGGGCAAGACCACGCTGGTGAACTGCATCATGGGCCATTTGCCGGTGGTCAGTGGCAGCATGACCTGGCAGTTGGCGGATGAACCACCACAAAACCTGCTGCAACAACCGGTGGAAACCCGCACCGCGCTAGGGATCAGCTATGTGCCGCAAGGGCGGCAAATCTTTTCGCAGCTCAGCGTAGAGGAAAACCTGCAGGTAGCGCTGATGGCCGGCCGCGATAAAAACCGCCGCATTCCGCCTTTAATTTATCACCTGTTCCCCAACCTGAGAGAGATGCGCAGCCGCAGAGCCGGGGATTTGTGTGACGGCGAACAACAACAACTAGCGATTGGTCGCGCCCTGGTGTTGGAGCCTGAGTTGTTGATCCTCGATGAACCCACCAGCGGTGTACAGCCAACGATCGCCGCCGATATCGGCAACGTGATCCGCAAGCTTAACCGCGAGCTGGGTATGACCATCCTGCTGGTGGAGCACAAGCTGCCGTTTGTTCGTCGGGTGGCGGACCGTTTCTGTCTGATGGATCAGGGACGCAGCGTAGCAGATGGCACGCTGGAACAGTTGGACGAGGAATTGATTAATGCCTATCTGGCAGTTTGAGGCTGTGAACTGGGGGACAATGCTTCCCCCCGTTCATTTATAAAACGCTTAAATCCAGATAGTGCCCCAAAGTCTGCCGTTCGGGTTCGGCCAGATGGGGGATTTCACCGAGCAAAGGCGCGGGCAGCATACGGCGCAGCGTGGCCAGATATTCCTGATGGCGACGGCCCGGAGGGCTGACGTCATTGGCGATCCAACCAACCAACGACAATCCCGCCTGTTTGATAGCCTGTGCAGTCAGCAGCGCATGGTTAATGCAACCCAGCTTGATGCCCACCACCAAAATCACCGGCAGTTGCTCCTGCTGTACCCAGTCGGCAAAAGTATGCTGTTCCGAAAGCGGCGTAAACCACCCCCCGGCGCCTTCGACCAGCAGCCAATCGGCCTTTTGCTCCAGATGGCGTAGCCCGGCGGAAAGCTGGGCCAGTTCTATCGGCAGCCCTTCATCGGCGCTGACAATATGCGGTGAAGTCGGTTCGGCGAAAACGTAAGGGTTTACCTCCTGGTAACTTAGCGCAACCGAGCCGTTAGCCTGGAGCGCCAGCGCATCGCCGTTGCGCAAGCCTTCGGCGGTCATCTCGCTGCCGGAAGCCACCGGTTTATAACCTACAGTACGGTAGCCTGCCAGATTGGCGGCCTGCAACAAGGCACTGCTGGCCACGGTTTTACCCACTTCGGTATCGGTGCCGGTGACAAACCAACGCTTAATCACGATAAATCACTCCATAAACCAAATGATAACTGAGCGGAAACTGCCCGTGCTGGCGGGGGTAAGCCGCCTGCAAGGCCGCAAGCCGTCGGCGTGACAGCAGCCCGGCATCACGCCCTTGGTGCAAATGGGTCGCCCCAATCCCCTTGAGCGATCGCATCAGCGCCATCACATCCGGGTAATTCAGAGTTTGCCACTCCACTTCCAACTGGTGACGGTAGTCGGCGCAGGCGGCGCTAATCTGCGTCAGCGGCAGAAAATCATTCACATGACGCTCGCCGTCCACCTGCTGCCAGGCGTCGCCCAGTTCGCCCAGCGATCCTTGTGCCAACGTAGAAAACAGGATCACCCCGCCGGGCCGGGTGACCCGATATAGCTCCGACAGCGCTCGCGGCAGGTCGCTGCACCATTGCACCACCAGGCTGCTGAAGCTGATATCCACGGCGGCGTCGGGCAAGGGCACATTCTCAATATCCCCCAGCAGATAATGATCCGCCGCCTGCTGCTGACGGGCAAATGCCAGCATGCCCGGTGCCAGATCCAGTGCAGTAACCTGTTTGCCAAGTTCACGCCAGCAGCGGCTAAAGTGACCAGTACCACAGCCCGCATCCAGCAGTTGCGCGCCAGGGTGCTCCAATCCGATCCCCAGCAAGCGCTCACCAACATCCCGCTGCAGTACCGCAGCCGCGTCATAGCTGCTCGCGGCACGGCTGAAGGCCGAGGCCACCGCCTGCTTATTGACTGATTCATACGCTGACATCATGCAATACCTCCAGCAGACGATCGATATCCTGCGGCTGATGCGTCGCCGTCAGGGTAATACGCAAGCGCGCACCGCCCGGCGGCACCGTTGGCGGGCGGATAGCGCTCACCCACAGGCCCTGTTCGCGCAGGCTTTGCGCCAGATCAAGAGCTCGTTGGTTATCGCCCACCAGCAAAGGTTGAATGGCGGTAACCGACTCCGTCAGGGTCAGCGACAACTGGGCCGCCCCCTGGCGGAAACGCTGAATGTTATCCTGCAGTCGGGCGCGCAATTCATCGCCCTGCCGGATGCAATGCAACGCCGCCTGCAATGCACAGGCCTGCGCCGGTGGCATCGCGGTGCTGTAAATCAAATGGCGGGCAAACTGCAGCAAATATTCAGCGAGGGATTCATCGCACAGTACCGCCGCGCCGCTGAGGCCAAAAGCTTTGCCAAAAGTAACCACCAACAGTTCAGGCCGGACGCCCTGCTGCCAGCAACTGCCGCGCCCCTGCTCACCGTGCACGCCAATGCCGTGCGCGTCATCAACCATCAACCAGGCACCCGCCGCGCGGGTCAAACGGTGCAGCTCCGCCAGTGGCGCACTGTCACCGTCCATGCTGAACACCCCTTCGGTCACCGCCAACATTTGGCCGTCGCAGGGTTTGGCCAGTAAATCAGCCAGCGCCTGTGGCTGATTATGACGAAAACGACGCAGTTGGGCCGGTGAGTGAGCTGCGGCCTCCAGCAAAGAAGCATGGCTGAGTCGATCGGCTAAAATGCGATCCTCTGCCTGCATCAGGGCCGCCAGCAGCGCCTGGTTGGCGGCATAGCCAGAGATAAACAGTAATGCACGCGGGTAGCCAAGCCAGTCTGCCAGTTGCTGTTCCAGCACCTGATGTGCCGTAGAAAAACCGGTAACATGGCCAGAGCCACCACTACCGACACCGTACTGCTGCGCGCCCTGCTGCCAGGCCGCAATCACCTGGGCATTCTGACTCAGGCCCAAGTAGTCATTGCCGGAAAAATTCAGGTACTGCTCGCCATTAAGCTGAATATGGCGACCATTGCCGCCCTGATTCACCTGGCGACGGCGGTAAGCGGCGCTCTGCTGCCGCTCCTCCAGCGCTTGTTCAATGCGTTGTTGCCAGCTCATTACAGTGCCGCGTTGTAAAACTCAGCGGTATCCGCCTGCATCAACTGCGCAGCCAGCGCCTGTTGCTGCTGGTTGTCGCCGTGTTCGGTTTCGGTCTGCTGCGGGTTCAGGCCCAGTTTGCGGAACAGTTGCAGATCTTTGTCTTCTTCCGGGTTTGGCGTAGTCAGCAGTTTGCAGCCATAGAAGATGGAGTTGGCACCGGCCATAAAGCACATCGCCTGAGTTTGCTCGTTCATCTGCTCACGGCCGGCGGACAGGCGCACGTAAGAAGCCGGCATCATGATGCGTGCCACCGCAATGGTGCGGATGAAATCAAAGGGATCGACGTCTTCGTTATCTGCCAGCGGCGTGCCTTTGACCTTCACCAGCATGTTGATCGGTACGCTCTCCGGCGGCGTCGGCAGATTGGCCAACTGCACCAGCAGCCCGGCGCGGTCACGCACCGTTTCACCCAGCCCGACAATGCCGCCGGAACAGACTTTAATGCCCGCTCCGCGCACCTTACCCAGGGTATCCAGACGCTCCTGATAGCTACGGGTGGTGATGATGTTGCCGTAGAATTCCGGCGAAGTATCCAGGTTGTGGTTGTAGTAATCCAGCCCGGCATCCGCCAGCCGTTCCGCCTGCGTGCCATCAAGCGTGCCCAGCGTCATGCAGGTTTCCATGCCCATCGCCTTCACCCCTTGCACCATCTGCTGCAGGTAAGGCATATCGCGCTCGTGCGGGTTTTTCCACGCCGCCCCCATGCAGAAACGGGTCGATCCATTCGCCTTGGCCTTACGCGCCGACTCCAGCACCTGCTCCACCTGCATCAGTCGCTCCGACTCCAGGCCGGTTTTATAGCGCGAACTTTGCGGGCAGTACTTGCAGTCTTCCGGGCATGCGCCGGTTTTGATTGATAACAGCGTGCTCACCTGCACCTGACGCGGGTCAAAGTGGCGGCGGTGAACCGTCTGGGCTTCAAACAACAGTTCAAGCAAAGGTTTATCAAACAGGGTCTGGGCAAGACCCACCGTCCAGTGAATGCGATCGGCCATCACGGCGTCTCCAAAAATGAAAAAAGTGTCGTCAGTTTAGATATTGTGGATATACTGTCAACCATTACGAATATGATTTGGTTTACAATTATGTCTATCACTGCCTCTGACCTTGAATTCGATCAGCGCCATATCTGGCACCCATACACTTCCATGAGCCACCCGTTGCCCTGCTACCCGGTAGAAGCCGCCTGCGGGGTTGAATTACAACTGGCCGATGGTCGGCGTCTGATTGACGGCATGTCCTCCTGGTGGGCGGCCATTCACGGTTATAACCACCCGCAACTGAACCAGGCCGCCACTCAACAGTTGGAAAAGATGTCGCACGTGATGTTTGGGGGCATTACCCATCCCGCCGCCATCGCTCTGTGCCGTAAACTGATAGCGATGACACCGGAGGCGCTGCAATGCGTATTCCTGGCAGATTCCGGCTCCGTGGCTGTAGAGGTGTCGCTGAAGATGGCGCTGCAATACTGGCAGGCACGCGGGGAGCGGCGGCAACGGATCCTGACCCTGCGGCACGGCTATCACGGTGATACCTTCGGTGCCATGTCAGTGTGCGACCCGGACAACTCGATGCATAGCCTGTATCAGGGTTACCTGGCACCGCACCTGTTCGCTACCGCGCCGCAGTGCGGTTTCGAGCAGGCCTGGGATGAAAGCGATGTCGCGCCGTTCGCCGCGCTGCTGGAACAGCATGCCGGGGAAGTGGCGGCGGTGATCCTCGAACCGTTGGTTCAGGGGGCGGGCGGCATGCGCATTTACCACCCGACCTATCTCAAGCGGGTGCGTGAACTCTGCGATCGTCATCAGGTGCTGCTGATTGCCGATGAAATTGCCACCGGCTTTGGTCGCACCGGCAAGCTTTTTGCCTGTGAACATGCCGACGTGGTGCCGGATATTCTGTGCCTGGGCAAGGCGCTGACCGGCGGTTATATGACGCTGTCTGCTACCCTGACCACGCGCCACGTGGCGGAAACCATCAGCAACGGTGCCGCCGGTTGCTTTATGCATGGGCCTACCTTTATGGGCAACCCGTTGGCCTGCGCGGTGGCCAACGCCAGCCTGTCGCTGTTGGCAGAAAACCGCTGGCAACAGCAGGTCGCCGCTATCGAAAGCCAGTTGAAACAGCAACTGTTGCCGCTGAAGGCACTGCCAAAGGTGGCTGATGTGCGGGTGTTAGGGGCGATCGGCGTAGTCGAAATGCGCGAGCCGGTAGATGTGGCGCAACTACAGCGTGGTTTTGTCGAGCGCGGCGTGTGGATCCGGCCCTTCAGCAAACTGATTTATTTAATGCCGCCGTACATCATTGAAGCCGAGCAGCTCAGCCGTTTGACCGCCGCCGTAACGGCCGCGGTAGAGTAATAGCTTACCAATGCTGGTCCAGATAACGGGCCAGCCACACCAGGCATCCCACCCACAGCAAAATAATCATCGCCGCCGCCATCCGGCCGGTTGGATTATCAATGCGTCGTTGTGCTTTCTCGCGAAACTCCACCATCAACGGTTTGGGGATCAGCCACACCGCCAGCATAATGCCCAGCGGCACGATAATCACATCGTCCAGATAGCCCAATACCGGAACAAAATCCGGGATCAAATCTATCGGCGATACCGCATAACCCGCAACCAGCAGAGCGACCAATTTGGCATACCAGGGTGTGCGCCGGTCGCGAGCAGCCAGCCACAATGCATAAATGTCGCGCTTGACACCCCTGGCCCACCGGCGCAGCCAGCCAAACCACGGCGTGCGTTTTTTGAATGAAATCATGATTACTTTATATCGAACTGTGAATGATAATTATCGCGAATGTAGCTTCGCAGTTAATTATGGTAACTCATAGATCAGGCTACTGGCGAGATACAATGCAGCTTGTGTTGTTCCGGCAAAACAGTCTAGCTTAGGGGCTCTGCTTTTACCGACAACAGGGAATCACCATGACTTTTCGTTTGTACAGCAATGAGTTGCAGGACGGCGCAAAAATGCCGGAGCGTCAGGTGTTTAACGGCATGGGCTATCACGGTAATAATCTGTCACCCCATCTGGCCTGGGATGGCGTGCCGGAAGGCACCAAGAGTTTCGTGATTTCGGTATACGATCCCGATGCCCCAACCGGCTCCGGCTGGTGGCACTGGGTGGTGGCCAATATCCCGGCGGCAACGCGTGAACTGCCGGCCGGTGCAGGCTCCGGCAAAGGCGGTTTACCGGCCGGTGCTATTGAGACCCGCACCGACTTTGGTTCTGCCGGTTACGGCGGCGCGGCCCCACCGCAGGGCGAAAGTCACCGCTATCACTTCACCGTGCATGCGCTGGACGTAGAGAGCATTGAGGTGGATGAAGGCTCCAGCGGCGCACTGGTTGGTTTTAACGTGCACTTCCATAGCCTCGGCAGCGCTACGCTGACGGTGAAATACAGCTGATTTTTTGGCAAAAAAAGGGGCGAATGTCTTCGCCCCCAAGTTTTACTTAGCCAAAATACTTACCCACATCGGGCCCTTGCCTACCGGGTACCGTGCCAATGTGGTCAGCTTGCCGCTGGCCTGATCAATCTCATACACCCCAATATGACCGGACTTCTGGCCGGATGAAATCAGGAAGCGACCACTGTGGTCGATATTGAAGCCGCGCGGCTGCTCTTCGGTCGGATGATAACCCACCACCGATAAGGTGCTGCCATCTTCGGACACGCTGAAAATAGTCAGGATACTCGCGGTGCGGTCACTGGTGTACAGGTAGCGGCCGTTCGGCGTGATATGAATATCCGCCGCCCAGCGGGTGCCATTGAAATCAGCCGGCATGATATCCAGCGTTTGCACCAGAGTATATTTGCCGCCGTTTTCGCTGATGGCAAGCACGTCTACCGTTCCATCCAACTCATTGACGCAGTACGCATATTTGTCGTTATGGTGGAATGCCATATGACGTGGGCCGGCACCACTGGCAGTCGCCACCGCTTCCTGGCTGTGTGGCGTCAGTTCGCCTTGCAAGTCCAGATTAAACAGGCGGATGCGATCTTCTTTCAGACAGGGGACTAGCAACAGTTGATTGGTCGGGTCGATATTGGCCGAGTGCGGAGCGGTCAAACCGTCGATCTGCTGGATAGGCGCTACCACCACGCCGTCATGGCCGATAGGGCTGACGCTGGCGCAGTTGCCGCTGTAAGAAGCGGAAAACAGATAGCGCCCCTGCAAATCGGTAGAAATATGGGTCGGACTGCCAGGCAAGGGAGCCATACCGGCCTGTTGCAATCTGCCGTCCAACTCAATGCGATAGCTGACAATACCGAAAGCCGGGCGCACACCCACGTACAGATGCGTTCTGTCCGGGTGGATCGCCATCGGTTGCACCTGGCCCGGGGCCTCGACGGTTTGCAGCAGCTCTAACGCACCCGCGTCGCTTAACTGCCACACGTGAATTTGTTGGCTTTCCGGGCTGGCGACATAAACGATTTGCTTCATGTATTCTCCTTGAACAGGGTAAAAGAGAAACCGGTTTCAGGTTTTTCGGTTTCCCCTAGCTTACCTCACATCCGTGACGCGTTGCAGATGAAATCTGTGCGGTTTTATCCGTCGCTTATCCGGTGTACTATCGGTTTAATTTTGTTGCTAACGATAATGAGATCCCTATGAGCTACCGCGTCATTGCCCTCGATCTGGATGGCACCTTGCTGGACAACCAAAAACGCATTTTACCGCAGTCGCTGGCAGCCCTGGCCCAGGCGCGCGCCGCCGGCATCAAGGTAGTGGTAGTCACCGGTCGCCATCATGTGGCGATCCACCCGTTCTATCAGGCGCTGGAGATAGACACTCCGGCAATCTGCTGTAACGGCACCTATTTGTATGACTTCCAGCAGAAAAAAGTGCTGGCGGCCGATCCGCTGGAAAAAGATCAGGCCAAGCTGGTGTTGCAGATGCTGAAACAAAGCGACATTCATGGCCTGATGTACGTAGACGACGCCATGCTGTATCAGGAGCCGAGCGGTCACGTCATCCGTTCATTGGCCTGGGCCGAAACCCTGCCACCGGCGCAACGCCCAACGCTGTTGCAGGTTAACAGCCTGGTTCAGGCGGCCGATGATGCGCAGTCGATCTGGAAGTTCGCCACCTCGCACGCCGATATTCCTGCGCTGCGTAGCTTTGCCGAAACGGTAGAAAAAGAGCTGGGGCTGGCCTGCGAATGGTCGTGGCACGATCAGGTCGATATTGCCAAAGGCGGTAACAGCAAAGGAAAACGCCTGCAGCAATGGGTAGAGTCGCAGGGTTTAAGCATGAGCCAGGTGGTGGCCTTCGGGGATAACTACAACGATCTCAGCATGCTGGAAGCGGTAGGCCTGGGCGTCGCGATGGGCAATGCCGATGACGCCATCAAACAACGTGCCGATCTGGTGATTGCCGATCACCTGCAGCCAGGCATTGCCGAAGTCATCCGCACTCGCGTCTTGGGTCAGTAATGCCATTGCCCTCCCCACCGGGAGGGCCGAATTCAACGCGCTTCGCGGCTGATCGACACGCTTTTCACCTGCGCATACAGCCACTGCCCCGGCCGGATCGCCAGTTCGTCTCGCGCCCACGGCGTAATCCGCGCCCACAGTACGCTTTCTCCTACCGCCAGCTTCACCTCCACCTGCCCGTCAACCTCCAGGCACTCGGTCACCCTGGCCGGCAAGACGTTGCGGATACTGCTGTTGACCGGCGGTTGCAACGCCAGCGAAACATCGGCGGCGTTGATACGGATACGCAGTTGGGCACCCAGGGCGGCGTCGACACCGCTGACCCACAAACGTTGATCACCCAGTGCCAGCGCCGTCATCGCATAACGCGTGTGATGTTCAATCACGCTGACGCGTAACACGCTGCTCTGATCCTCTCGCTGCAACCAGGGCCGCAATGCGCTGCTGGCCCACACTTCTTCCAGCCCGCCGAACGCTCTCACCTGGCCGCTATCGAGCACCACCACCTGTTCCGCCAGGCGCAGAATTTCGTCCATGCTGTGGCTGACGTAGAGAATGGGGATATTAACGTCCTGCGCCAAGCGTTCCAGATAGGGCAACAGTTCGCGCTTGCGTGGCATGTCTAGCGAGGCCAGCGGCTCGTCCATTAACAGCAACTCCGGCGCGGTCAGCAAGGCGCGACCAATCGCCACCCGCTGTTTTTCACCGCCAGACAGCGTCAACGGTAGACGATTAAGCAACGGACCGATGCCCAGCAGCTCGACAATACTGTCGAACTGCGCGCGCATACCGGCCGCCATACCGTATTGCAGGTTGCCGCGCACCCGGTAATGCGGGAAAAGACGCGCGTCCTGAAACACGTAGCCAATGCGGCGTTTTTCCGGCGGCAGGCACAGGCCACGCTCGGTATCCACCAGCGTGCGGCCATTGAGCACGATACGCCCCTGCTGTAAGCGGGTCAGGCCACCGATGGCATTGATTAGTGAGGTTTTACCGGCGCCGGACAGGCCAAAAATCGCGGTAATGCCCTGAGCAGGCAGCTCGGCGCGCACGTTGAGGTTCAGATCGCCAAGGCGTTGGGAAAAATCCAGCTCCAGCATTTATACACCCATCCGTTTGCGTCCCCAGCGGGCCAGCCACTCGGAAACCATCAGTGAAACCAGTGACAGCACAATGGCAATCACGCACAGGCGTGCGGCGGCAGATTCCGCCCCCGGCGTTTCAATCAGGGTATACATTGCCGACGGGATGGTACGCGTCTCGCCGGGAATATTGGAAACAAAGGTAATGGTAGCGCCGAACTCACCCAGCGAACGGGCAAAACCCAGCACTACGCCAACGATCAATCCCGGTAGCGAGAGCGGCAAGGTAATGGTAAAAAATACCCGCCATGGGTTGGCACCAAGACTACGGGCCGCCTGTTCCAGACGAGTATCTACCGCCTCCAGCGCCAGCCGGATGGCGCGTACCATCAACGGAAACGCCATCACTGCGGAAGCCAGTGCGGCACCGCGCCAGCTAAAGCTGAAACTGAAACCGAACAAGTGGTACAGCCATTCACCGACCACCCCGCGCCGCCCCATGGAGATCAGCAATAAATAGCCCACCACCACCGGCGGCAGCACCAGCGGCAGGTGAATAATACCGTCCAGGAGCGACTTGCCGGGAAACTGACAGCGGACCAACACCCAGGCCATCAGAATGCCAAAAGGTAAACTGAACACCACTGCAACGGAGGACACTTTCAGGCTCAGCTCAACCGCCTGCCACTCGTACTCACTCAAAATCATTTACGCGGGGAGAATCCATAATGTTTGAAAATAGCCGCCGCTTCCGGGCTCTTCAGGTAGCTGTAGAACGCGCTGGCGGCCGGTGTTTGATGACCTTTCACGATGGCCATCGGGTATTCAACCGGTTTGTGACTGTCTTCCGGGAAGATGGCCACTACGCTGACTTTATCACTGGCTACCGCGTCTGAGCCATAAACAATGCCCAGCGGCGCTTCACCACGCTCCACCAACGTCATGGCACTGCGTACGTTGTTGGCACGTGCCAGTTTAGGCTCCAGGGCAGTCCAGGCCCCCAGATTTTGCAGTGCTTCCTTGGCATAGATACCGGCCGGTACGTGATCCGGGTCGCCTACCGACAGGCGGCCACCATTGAGCAGCTTCGTCCAGTCAGTCTGCTTATCGAGCGTAATTTTAGCCTGTTTGGCATCTTTGGCAGCGATCAGCACCAATTCGTTACCCAGTAAGGTATAGCGGGTGTCTTTGACCATCTGCTGTTTGTCGATGGCATAATCCATCCACTGCTGATCGGCGGAGATGAACAAATCGGCCGGAGCGCCCTGCTCTATCTGGCGTGCCAGCGTGGAAGAAGAAGCGAATGAGGAGACGACCTGAACATCCTTGCCCTTCTGGTACTCCGTTGCGATGTCCTGCAAGGCGTTAGTCAACGACGCCGCTGCAAAAACGGTCACTTTTTCCGCCGCAGAAGCCTGCATAACCATACCGGACATCAATACGATACCGCCGACCCACTTGGTCCATTGCTGTTTCATTGTTTTCTCCGCAAGTTAACGTGCATTATCACCCTTCGTTATATAAAAAATAATATAACGTCGCACAGAAGCTTGTCATGCGGTTTATCGGCACAGTGGGAGATAACTTGAGAAATACCCGCCGAACCACGCCGGCGGGTATATACCCGTCATCTTTCAAGCTGCAGCGTTGTTATCTGCACTTGCTCACCCCAGGCACGATCTCGAGTAAGTGCCTGGAGATGGGCAAGCTGGCCGCCTAGCTGCAACTTGAAAGCTATAGAGTATAGAAGAGAGGTGGTACTAGGTGCGGTTCTCTTTAGCATGGCCCGCTTTGGAGAAGACGTTGAACACCTCGCCCAAACCGTAGATCAAACCGAGAATGATGGCCATGACAATTGGCACCATCACTACGGCAAACAGCAAACTTATCAATAAATCCATCATGATAGCCTCACTTAACTGCCATTGAGCGGTAATTAACACCGCTATCTGTGTTTTACTTTAAACCAAAATACACACTAAAACGTGGTTATTTTAAAGACAGGGCGAAATTTGTAACCGGCCAAACGTGCCATTTGGCGCTTTGCCCACAAATCAGCGACAATAACCCTTTTGCAGCCGACAGGACGTGTTATGCAGGCCGAAATTCTTCTTACTCTAAAACTCCAGCAAAAACTGTTCGCCGATCCGCGCCGTATCGCGCTGCTTAAGCAGGTCCGACACACCGGCTCCATCAGTCAGGGGGCTAAATTGGCAGGCATCAGCTATAAGAGTGCCTGGGACGCGATTAACGAAATGAACCAATTGGCAGAGCAGACAGTGGTGGAACGCGCTACCGGCGGCAAAGGCGGCGGCGGTGCCCAGGTAACCCATTATGGTGAGCGGCTGATCCAGCTTTACGATCTGCTGGGGCAGATTCAGCAAAAAGCCTTCGACGTACTGCAGCAAGACAACCTGCCTCTCGACAGCCTGCTGGCGGCCATCTCACGTTTTTCGCTGCAAACCAGCGCGCGCAACCAATTTTTCGGTACGGTGATCGAACGCGACCATCAGCAAGTGCAGCAACATCTGGATATTTTACTTAATGACGGCAAAACCCGCCTCAGCGCAGCCATTACCCAACAAAGCGCCGATCGGCTGCAGCTCTCGCCCGGCAAGGAAGTGCTGGCGCTGATTAAAGCGCCGTGGGTAAAGCTGAGCACCGATCCGGCACTGGCCGGCGCGGCAGACAACTCACTGTCAGGCATGGTGGCCAGTATCCAGCCAGGTGCCGATCACAGCGAAGTTTTGGTCAGGCTAACCGGGGGCGAAATCCTGTGCTCCACCCTGACCACCCCGGAGTTACAGCAGCTTAAACTGCAGCCCGGCAGCGCGGTATACGCCTTGTTTAACGCCGATCGGGTGATTGTCGCCACGTTGTGTTAAACGCAACGTAACGTTGCATTTTTGCCGATTGACATCACCCCGCAATGCGCCTATTTCTAAACAAAATAATTGCATAAAAAGGAACAGGTGATGTCGTCGTTGCACATTTCGCAAGGTTCATTCCGCTTAAGCGATACCCGCACCCTGACGCTGGATACGCTGGATATTCAGGCTGGCGACAGCTGGGCCTTTGTCGGCGCCAACGGCAGCGGTAAATCAGCCCTGGCTCGCGCACTGGCCGATGAGCTGGTGTTATTGAGCGGCGAGCGGCGCAGCGATTTCCGCCATGCGGTGCGTATATCTTTCGAGCAGTTGCAAAAACTGGTCAGCGACGAATGGCAACGCAACAACACCGACCTGCTTAGCCCTGGCGAAGAAGATACCGGCCGCACCGTGGCGGAAATCATTCAGGAAGAACTCAAGGACCCAGCCCGCTGCGCGCAGTTGGCCGAACAGTTCGGTATTACCCCGCTGCTGTCACGCCGCTTCAAATATCTTTCTACCGGCGAAACCCGCAAAACCTTGCTGTGTCGGGCGCTGATGCCGCAACCCGACCTGCTGATCCTTGATGAGCCTTTTGACGGGCTGGATGTCAATTCGCGTGCGCAATTGGCGGCGCTATTGAGCGACCTTTCGGGGCATGGCTATACCCTGGTGCTGGTACTCAACCGTTTTGACGAAGTACCGGGTTTTATCCGTCAGGTGGGCGTCTTGGCAGACTGTACTTTGGCAAGCCAGGGAACGCGGCAGCAGGTGATGGCAGACGCACTGGTCGCTCAACTGGCACACAGTGAAAACCTGGATGGCCTGTCGCTGCCGGAAACCGAGGATCCGGCGCAAAAAACCACGCTGCCAGCAGACCAACCATTAATCACCCTGCGCGATGGCGTGGTCAGCTATAACGATCAACAGATCCTCAATCATCTCGACTGGCAGGTTAACCCCGGTGAGCACTGGCAGATCGTCGGCCCGAACGGCGCCGGTAAATCCACCCTGCTCAGCCTGATCACCGGCGATCATCCTCAAGGATACAGTAACGATCTCACCCTGTTCGGCCGCCGTCGCGGCAGCGGGGAAACCATCTGGGATATCAAACGCCATATCGGCTACGTCAGCAGCAGCCTGCACCTGGACTACCGCGTCAGCGCCAGCGTGCGTACCGTCATCCTGTCCGGTTTCTTCGATTCGATTGGCATTTATCAGGCAGTGTCCGATCGCCAGCGGCAATTGGCCGACCAATGGTTGGCACTGCTGGGACTGGGCGGCTCAAAGAGTGAAGTCCCGTTCCACAGCCTGTCCTGGGGCCAGCAGCGGTTAGCATTGATTGCCCGCGCGCTGGTCAAGCACCCGGCGCTGCTGATACTCGACGAACCGCTACAGGGGTTGGATCCGCTCAATCGCCAGTTGGTGCGCCGTTTTGTCGACGTGTTGATCGGCCAGGGCGCAACCCAGCTGTTGTTTGTTTCGCACCATGCAGAGGACGCGCCACAGAGTATTACCCACCGCCTGAGCTTTGTGCCTGACGGCGACGGCTACCGCTACCAACGCGATACACTAATCTGAAAAATCCGGATGGGTGGCTTTACCACTCATCCGACGACATATCCGGCAACACTTCCCCGGTAACACATCACATTTGGCCTTTTATCATAAGGGGAAAGGATTCGTTTCTGGAGACACTATGTCCGCCGCACTGATTATTATCGATCTTATCGACGATCTGATTGGCCCCAAAGGACGTGCAAATCATTGCCGTGAACAGGCGATCGCGCAAAATCTGATCGCCAACACCAATGCCGCGGCGGCTTACGCTCGGGTACGAAAAATTCCGGTGATTTGGGTGCGCATCGGCTTTGCCGATGACTATCACGATATTCCCGCCCACTCTCCGCTGTTCAACCACCTAAAACAGATCGGTGCGCTGCGTTTAAGCAACCCGGGTTGCCAGTGGGATAAGGATTTGCAGGTCTTACCGGCAGATTTTCAGTTCGAAAAGAACGGAGTTTGCGCCTTTGCCGGTAACAATTTGTTAGCCTGGCTGCTGCAGCATCACTGCCATCATTTGTTGCTGGGCGGCGTCAGTACCCCGCTGGCAATAGAGAGTACCGCCAGGCAGGCGCACGACGCGGGTTTTCAGGTCAGCATCTTGCAGGACTTGTGCGCCGCACCGACTCTGGAGATGCACCAGCAGAGTCTGGATATTCTGCAAAATCTGGCGGAAATCACTCGTTCATCGGCCTGGATGAAGGGCTGAACGCACTATTTGACCCACTGCCCAGCCCACCAGGTTGTATCTCCCCCTTGTGCGTGGCGCCGTCGCAGACCCGAAGGGCTGGGGCCATTTGAACGCGCACCTGTGTTACGAGTTGCTTATTTGGCCCACCAAACCTCACGACTCGGGCCTTGCTGCGCGTTTAAATGACCGCCAGCGGCGCTCACGCTCAAAGGGGTGATGCAACCTATTGTCATTTCACTATGCTACTATCCAAAATAGTGCCCAACTCACCGATCATTAGCACACCGATAAAGCAATGATTGCCTTCGGTAATGGGCACCGTGTACATTTTTTTAAGGGACATAGTTATGTGGGGCGTACTGGCTACGGCGTTATTCTTTTTGCCATTTAACCGGCTTATTGCCTGGGTAATTCTGGCAGCATCGGCAGGAATGGGGATGTACCATGGGGTACTGACCCCACTCAGCCTGGCGTGTTTATTAGGTATTGTCGCTCTTGCAGGATTGCGACACCATTTTCGTGCTCAGCGTAATCTGGCGGTTGCACTCGAAGTGCTGGTGGTCGCAAGCTGTGTGGCGCTATTCCTGCATTGGGTGCCTGGGTTCCATAACCAGTTGATGATTGACGGTGATAAAGCCGGCCCATTGAGCGCGCCGTTTACCATGTATTACAACTTCGACAAGGCGCTGGTACCTTTCCTGCTGTTTGCCTGTTTGCCTACGTTGTTTACCGCGCAAACCGGTAAAAGCGCGAGCAAATCCGGTTGGATCGCGCTGATTATCAGCGTCCCGGCCTTGCTGCTGTTGGCGGTGGCGCTCGGCGGCCTGAAGGTTGAACTGCATGCCCCAGCCTGGATCCTGGCGTTTGTCATGGCCAACCTGTTCTTTGTCTGTATGGCCGAAGAAGCCCTGTTCCGTGGCTATCTGCAGCAACGTCTTAGCCAATGGCTGGGTGCCTGGCCGGCATTGATTATCGCGGCACTGATCTTCGGCGCAGCGCATCTGGCCGGCGGTATGCTGATGGTGGCTTTCGCTACGCTTGCCGGACTGATTTACGGGATTGCGTGGATGTGGAGCGGCCGTCTGTGGGTGCCGATTCTGTTCCACTTCGGGCTTAATCTGACCCATCTGCTGCTGTTCACTTATCCGCTGTACCAGCATCCCTGATCCTCAGAACCGGCAGGTCACCCCCTGCCGGTGAAAACGCTATCACTTCCTTCTGACTGTTATTTCACTCCCCTATTGTTCCTACTGTATTGGTGGTACTTCTGGTTGTGCTATGCTGTGTAAACGATTCCATTTTTCGCTCTGGATCACCTTTTTACTCCAAAGGGCATGCTATATTTTTGGCCATAGTTATCCATTTACCTGAGTTAAAGGTGCGTTAGCGGTATATGAAAGCGATTACACGCAGCCGTAGCGACCAAGAAAAAGGAACCGTCATGACGGATTTTAATCCCATCGATCATCCCCATCGCCGCTACAACCCGCTGACCGGTCAATGGGTATTGGTATCACCGCACCGCGCCAAACGTCCCTGGCAGGGCCAGCAGGAAGCCGCACAGCTTGAAACACTGCCCCAGCACGATCCGAACTGCTTCCTCTGCCCGGGGAATACCCGCGTCACCGGTGATAAAAACCCGGATTATCAAAACACCTATGTGTTCACCAATGACTTTGCCGCGCTGATGACGGACACCCCGCTAGCGCCGGAGAGTCAGGATCCGTTAATGCGTTGCCAAAGTGCGCGCGGCACCAGTCGGGTGCTCTGCTTCTCCCCCGATCATAGCAAAACCCTGCCGGAGCTAACGCTGCCAGCCCTGGAAAGCGTGATCGCCGCCTGGCAGGAACAGACCGCCGATTTGGGACGCAGCTATCCGTGGGTGCAGGTATTTGAAAATAAAGGCGCGGCGATGGGCTGCTCCAACCCACATCCGCATGGTCAGGTTTGGGCCAACAGTTTCCTGCCCAATGAAGCTGAACATGAGGATCGCCTGCAGCGCGAGTATTTCCAGCAGCACCAATCCCCAATGCTGTTGGACTACGTGCAGCGCGAGCAGGCTGACGGCAGCCGCACGATGGTGGAAACCGAGCACTGGCTGGCGGTCGTTCCTTACTGGGCCGCCTGGCCGTTTGAGACGCTGTTATTGCCAAAAACCGCAGTGCAACGCATTACCGATCTCAGCGCCGCACAGAGCAGCGATTTGGCGCTGGCGCTGAAAAAGCTCACCAGCCGCTACGACAACCTTTTCCAATGTTCCTTCCCCTACTCCATGGGCTGGCACGGCGCGCCGTTCAATGATGCGGATAACCGCCACTGGCAGCTGCATGCCCACTTCTATCCGCCACTGCTGCGTTCCGCCACGGTGCGTAAATTTATGGTGGGGTATGAGTTGCTGGCGGAAACCCAGCGTGATCTGACTGCAGAACAGGCCGCAGAACGTCTGCGTGCCGTTAGCGATATTCATTACCGTGAAGCCGGAGCCAAAAAATGAGTTTGAAGAACCTTACCCATACCCTGTTTACCGAACGTTTTGGCTACGCGCCCACGCTGACTATTCAGGCCCCTGGCCGGGTGAATTTGATCGGCGAACACACCGACTATAACGACGGTTTTGTGCTGCCGTGCGCCATTGACTATCAGACGGTGATCGCCTGCGCCAAACGCGACGATCGTCAGATCCGGGTAATCGCTGCCGATTACGAAGGCCAGCAGGATCAATTCTCGCTCGACAGCCCGATCGTCAGCCATCCGAATCAACGTTGGTCCGATTATGTACGCGGAGTAATCAAACACCTGCAGCAGCGTAACGCCGATTTTGGCGGCGCGGATCTGGTGATTTCCGGCAATGTGCCACAGGGCGCCGGCCTCAGTTCTTCCGCCTCACTGGAAGTTGCCGTTGGCCAGGCCATGCAGGCGCTGTATGCCCTGCAGCTCGATGGCGTAGCACTGGCGCTCAATGGTCAGGAAGCGGAGAACCAGTTCGTCGGCTGTAACTGCGGGATTATGGATCAGTTGATTTCCGCTCTCGGCGAGAAAGACCATGCGTTGCTGATCGATTGCCGCTCACTGGAGACCCGGGCGGTATCGGTGCCGGAAGATATTGCCGTGGTGATTATCAATTCCAATGTGAAACGCGGATTGGTGGACAGCGAATACAACACTCGTCGCGAGCAGTGTGAAGAGGCCGCACGCTTCTTCGGCGTCAAGGCGCTGCGCGACGTCAGCCCGGATCTGTTTTTCCGGATCCAGCATGAACTGGATCCGATCGTTGCCAAACGAGCGCGCCACGTGATCAGCGAAAACGATCGAACCCTGGCCGCAGCCGATGCGCTGGCCGCCGGTGATATGAAACTGATGGGCAAATTGATGGCGGAGTCACACGCCTCAATGCGCGATGACTTTGAAATTACCGTACCACCGATTGATCGGCTGGTAGAGATCGTTAAAGCGGTTATTGGCGATCGCGGCGGTGTACGCATGACCGGCGGCGGCTTTGGCGGCTGTATCGTGGCCTTGATGCCGCTGGCGCTGGTGGAGTCGGTCCGCGAAACCGTGGCGCACGAATATCCGTTGCAGACCAACGGGCTGAAAGAAACCTTTTATGTCTGCAAAGCATCAGAAGGGGCCGGAACATGCTAAGCGACAGCCAGACGCTGGCTCCGGACGGCCAGCCTTACCAGTTGACCCAATTGAAAAACGCCGGCGGAATGACGGTCACGCTGATGGATTGGGGCGCTACCTGGCTTTCCGCCGTGCTACCGCTGAAATCAGGCAAAACGCGTGAACTGCTGCTGGGTTGCCAGACACCGGCGGATTACCTGCAGCAGGCAGCCTATCTGGGGGCTACCGTCGGCCGCTATGCCAACCGTATAGCTAACGCCAGCCTGTTGATTGATGGCAAGCCGCATCCGCTGGCGGCCAATCAGGGGGAACACCAATTACACGGCGGGCCGGAAGGCTTCAACACCCGTCGCTGGCGGATTGTTCAACAGGATGAACAGCAGGTGAGCTACGCGCTGCATTCGCCAGACGGCGACCAGGGTTTTCCCGGTAACCTCGACGTGCAGGTCAACTACCGCCTCACCGCCGATAATCGCCTGGAAATCAGCTATCAGGCACGCACCGACTGCGCCTGTCCGGTTAATCTGACCAACCACGCCTACTTCAACCTGGACGGTGCCGGCACCGATGCCCGCCACCAGCGGCTGCAGCTGTTTGCCAACCGCTATCTGCCGGTCGACAGCGAGGGTATCCCCAGCGCCTCCCTTACTCCGGTGGAAGGCAGTGGTATGGACTTCCGTCGCCCGAAAACCCTGCTGCAGGATTTTTTGAGCGATCGCGACCAGCAACGGGTAAAAGGCTACGACCACGCCTATCTGCTACACCGTACCTGTGGCGCACTCGATTGCCCGGCAGCCCACCTGTGGTCGGCCGATGGCCAGGTGCAAATGAGCGTGTTCACCAGCGCACCGGCGTTGCAGCTCTACAGCGGCAATTATCTGGGCGGTACTCCGGCGCGTGACGGCGGCAGCTATGCCAATTACGCCGGTGTGGCGCTGGAAAGCGAGTTTTTGCCGGACAGCCCAAACCATCCGGAGTGGCCGCAACCCAACTGTTGGTTGCAGCCAGGGCAGCAATATCTCAGTGCCACCCATTATCAGTTTTATCCTATTTGACCCGCTACGCCCCTTGCCACGCGGCCAGGGGCCGTTTGTTATAAATGCTTACCTTTTTACCCTTCCGCCCCACAGGCGACTGCCTTTCCTTATTCCAAAGTGAGCACTAGAATCAGGCTACGGTGATAAGCACAACACCTTGTGCAAGGTCACAATTTTCGGCCACCCCGGCCGGTCAATAGCTGAAGGAACACCTATGCGTCTGATTACTGCACTTCCATTACTGGCAGGTTTACTGCTGAGCACCAACCTGATGGCTGCCGACACTGCGGCAAAAACGCCATCCCCGGCGCAGGCTGCACAACAGAAACGCATGACCGATTGTAATCAACAGGCCACCAGCAAAACGCTGAAAGGTGCAGACCGCTCTACCTTTATGAGCACCTGCCTGAAATCTGAAGGCACCACTGCGACCAAAACCCTGACCCCGCAGCAGCAGAAAATGAAAAACTGTAACGCCGACGCCAAGACCAAAAGCCTGACGGGCGACGCACGTAAAACCTTTATGAGCAATTGCCTGAAAAAATCGGCCTGATCCCCCTGCTCCTATGGCACGGCTGAATTCCCTTTAGCCGTGCTGCACTCCCAACCGGCGTCCGCCTGATCGATTCAGCTTTTCCTCGGCACAGCACTTACTTTGCGGCAAGAAATTGGCTATGGTTAAACACTATCGATTGCCGAGCCACCGGCCGCGGCAATATAATGATTTTCGTTATCATTGAAATGTCAGATTATTAAGGAGTTAAGCTATGGCTGTAACTAAGCTGGTTCTGGTGCGTCACGGCGAAAGCCAGTGGAACAACGAAAACCGCTTCACCGGTTGGTATGATGTTGATTTGTCCGAGAAAGGCCGCACCGAAGCGAAAGCTGCAGGCGAACTGTTGAAAAACGAAGGTTTCGCTTTTGACTTTGCTTACACTTCCGTACTCAAGCGTGCTATCCACACCCTGTGGAACATTCTGGACGAACTGGATCAAGCCTGGCTGCCGACTGAAAAATCCTGGAAGCTGAACGAACGTCACTACGGCGCGTTGCAGGGTCTGAACAAGGCTGAAACCGCAGAAAAATACGGTGACGAGCAGGTTAAGCAATGGCGTCGCGGCTTCGCCGTTACCCCACCAGAGCTGACCAAAGATGACGAGCGCTACCCAGGCCACGACCCACGTTACTCCGCGCTGACCGAGCAAGAGCTGCCACTGACCGAAAGCCTGGCGCTGACCATCGATCGCGTGATCCCTTACTGGGATGAAGAAATCCTGCCACGCATCAAAAGTGGCGAGCGCGTTATCGTTGCTGCTCACGGCAACTCCCTGCGTGCGCTGGTGAAATACCTGGATAACCTGAGCGAAGACGAGATCCTCGAACTGAACATCCCAACCGGCGTGCCGTTGGTGTATGAGTTCGACGAGAACTTCAAGCCAATCAAACGTTACTATCTGGGCAATGCCGACGAGATCGCTGCTAAAGCGGCCGCCGTGGCAAACCAGGGTAAAGCGAAGTAATTTTCGCCCATTGATCCCGGTTTGGCCGGTAATGCAGATCGCTTAAGAATGTTTGAACGATCCCGGCAGTAAAAGACAATCCGGAGTCAGCCCCCTGACTCCGGATTTTTTTATGTCTGAATTCGATGCAGTTACAGGGGCTAGCCCCCTATTCGGAGCAATGACCAGTAATTCAATCCGGCAAGTTTCGCAGCCTATAAACATGCGGATCGAGAGTATCAAGCACAGATAGCCAATATGAAAAACATAAGTTTGATGGCATTCTGCTGAGAGGTTAAGAGAATAGCGATTATAAACGTTATGGCCTTCTGTTCGGAAACGGCCAAAAATCCGAATCTACGCATGGAGAATTGAACAACATTTACACTGCAGTCGGTCATGACCTATTATCCATGGATAAAAGGACCGCAATGGACGACGTACAAGGAATGTATCACCATGTCAGCACTAGAGTTTCCCTGCACTATATTCAAAACCCAAAAACGAATGGACGGCTATGCCGCGGAGGATATGCGCTACGGTGATTTAAGCGAATCACAGTTAAAAAATACATTTAATCTAGCCGACATCTCAGCCAGGGTTAATCCGTTCACCTTGACGAAAATCACCCCGTTCAGCCAGCCGCAATCGCTGGCGCGTGGTTCCCGTGGAGAGGACGAGAAAATTACCCGTGAGGCGTGCGCCAAAATTCTGTTTGATGAATTCCGTCACCTCTCGCAGCCTTTCTCCGTATACGGTCCCTACAAGCCGCTGATCGAAAAGATGATCACCCATATGCAGAATGGCAAGGGTTCACCCTTCACCAGTACGCATCTGGATGCGGCTTTGAAGGAGCATATTTTGAGTGACAGATCGCCAGATAATAGCTCACGCTTATTATTGGGGAAATCTTTAAGCCAAAATATAGACTGGGAAAATAAATGTTATCCAATAGAAAATAAAAATGAACTAAACAATGCTACCTTGGAGGAAAGTTACCTAAATTTGATAGATTCCAGGATAATTTTAACGGCATGGGCATCACTGTTCACGACACTTGGGCAACACATATCACCATAAAGTCACTACAGATTGATAATGACCGCTACCGTGCGATTGTGCATTACAAAGTACAGGATCACTTCGGCCTGGACGGTGACGATATTTCAAACTCTAAATTTAACCGGCTTCGTTTTTTCCGCATCTGGTTTGTGCTTCAGCGATACAATATGTTTGGATTTAAACCCTTTATGACCAATATGGAAGCCACTGTAGAGATTACCGGAGCGAGCAATGAAAGTTAAAAATAAGAAAACTATCTGCACACTACTCCTGATCGGCTTCGCTCTGATTTTTTATTTTATCTGGTTATCTAATCGTAAAATTGAAATAGTAGATATCCATCAGAGGAACAATTACAGTGATGTGCTAGTAACAAATTTCCCTTTCACTGACAAAGGTAAAATAAACTGGTGGATAGAAAATAAAGATAGATTAAACACCATGTATAACATACCAAAAGCAGCACCTTATGGTTTATTCACTATAGTATTTTGGGACTTCGGCGAAGGTTATAAAGAAGAAGGAAAGTATGACCGAATGTGTTTCGATGATATGAAAACCAAATTTAACTGCATTGATAAAAATAGAGTCTTCTCAGTTGAGAATAACCTAAGCAATGATACTTTATTTACCGTACATGATGGAATATATCGCATGAAAAAAGATGGGAGAATTATGAAAATTTATCATAAATAAGTCTGTTATCCTCCCGGAGTGAAGGAGGAGAAATTCCCTTCACTTCTGTAATGCCACCATAGCCAAGTATGATAAATATGGAAGCCACTGTAGAAATTACCGGAGCACGCAATGAAAGTTAAAAATAAAAAAACTCTTTGTACACTACTCCTGATTGTCTGCACATTGCTCGGTTACTTCTTCTGGTTGTCACTACGCCCTGTAGAAATTGTGGCTGTCCATAAGGATGGGGAATTTAGTTCGGTTTTAGTTAAAAACTTCCCTTTTACCGACAAAGGAAAGATAAACTGGTGGTTAAGCAACAAAGAAATGTTAAAAGAAAAATATAGAACCCCCGAACCTGCATCAGATGGATTCTTTGCTATCACATTTTGGGATTTTGGTGAAGGCTATAAAGAAGAAGGCAAGTATGACAGACGATGTTTTGATGATATGAAAACCAAATTTAACTGCATTGATAAAAATAGAGTCTTCTCAGTTGAGAATAACAAAAAAAATGATACATTTTTTACCGTACATGATGGAATATATCGTATGAATAAAAATGGAAATATTGAAAAAACTTATAATAAATAAGTTTTTATCCTCCCGAAGTGAAGGAGGAGAAATTCCCTTCACTTCTGTAATGCCACCATAGCCAAGTATGATAAATATGGAAACCACTGTAGATATTACCGGAGCGCGCAATGAAAGTTCAAAATAAGAAAACTCTTTGTACACTACTCCTGATTATCTGCACATTGCTCGGTTACGTCCTCTGGTTGTCACTGCGTCCTGTAAAAATTGTGGCTGTCCATAAAGATGGGGAATTCAGCTCAGTTTTAGTTAAAAACTTCCCTTTTACCGATAAAGGAAAGATAAACTGGTGGTTAAATAACAAAGAAATGTTAAAAGAGAAATATAAAACCCCAGAACCTGCATCAGATGGATTCTTTTCTATCACCTTTTGGGATTTTGGTGAAGGTTATAAAGAAGAAGGCAAGTATGACGGACGATGTTTTGATGATATGAAAAAATTTAAATGTATTGGTAAGAATTTTATTATCATGGTGAGATAAAATAAAAATACTGGTATGTCTTTTATCCTGGATAGCGGAAAATACCATATAAAAGAAAATGGGGGAATAATAAAGAGCAAACCTGAATAAAAACCATCTCTGACATAGTAATAGCAAGAAAATACCCTTCACTCCCGACTTGCGTCAATTATCCATGCGCCCATAGCCAAGTATCAAGAAGGCTATCACGCTTTACCCCCTGACCTCCTTCCGGTAACCCGTCAATGGAAAATTGCAGAAGTGCATGGGTGGTAGTAAGTTACCGACGCCGGGTTTATCAAGTAACAGTGGGTTAACGCATAAATCGCTAACCCACTGTTTATTTGAATAATATGCAAATTATACGCTGTTTGGCAAAAACCGCGTATTGATGACGCAAGCGGCTTTCATCGGATAAAGGAAGCACTTCCCGACAGACATCGGGTCGACTTAAGCAAAACCGCCGGCCCCTCAAAATTCGTCTTGCAAAACAGGTGGCCCATAGATTCCATAGAGATTCCGCAAACTGAGCCCTGTTTTATCAGGCGCGACGCGCCTTAACCGCTTCCGCCAGTTCGCGCAGAACGGTTTCCGTGTCTTCCCAGCCGATGCAGGCGTCGGTGACGCTCTTGCCGTAGACCAGCGGATCGCCGCTTTCCAGGTTCTGGTTGCCTTCCACCAGATGGCTTTCAATCATCACGCCCATAATCGCCTTCTCACCACCGGCAATCTGTTGGCAGACGTCTGCGTTCACTTCCAGCTGCTTTTTGAACTGCTTGCTGCTGTTGGCGTGGCTGAAGTCGATCATCACCTGTGCAGACAGACCCGCTTTGACCAGGCCTTCTTTGACTTCTTTCACGTGTGCCGCACTGTAGTTCGGCTCTTTGCCGCCGCGCAGAATGATGTGACAGTCGCCGTTACCACTGGTGTTAACAATGGCCGAATGGCCCCATTTGGTAACCGACAAGAAACAGTGCGGCGCGCTGGCGGCATTGATGGCATCAATCGCCACCTTGATGGTGCCGTCGGTGCCATTTTTGAAGCCAACCGGGCAAGACAGGCCGGAAGACAGCTCACGGTGCACCTGGGATTCGGTAGTACGTGCGCCGATCGCGCCCCAGCTCATCAGATCCGCCAGATACTGCGGGGTGATCATGTCGAGGAATTCACCGGCAGCCGGCAGGCCAGAGTCATTGATATCCAGCAGCAGCTTACGAGCCAAACGCAGGCCGTCGTTGATCTGGAAGCTGTTATCCATCTGCGGATCGTTAATCAGACCTTTCCAGCCAACGGTAGTACGCGGTTTTTCAAAATAAACGCGCATTACCACTTCCAGCTCGCCGCTCAGTTCCTGACGCAACGCCAGTAAACGACCAGCGTACTCTTTGGCGGCCTTGGTATCGTGGATCGAGCAAGGGCCGATCACCACCAGCAGGCGATCGTCGCTGCCACGTAGGATCTGATGAATGGCATTGCGTGCCTGTGACACCGTCTCTGCTGCACGTTCAGTGGCTGGAAACTTTTCTAACAGGGCCACCGGTGGCAGGAGTTCCTTAATTTCTTTAATGCGTAAATCGTCATTTAGGTAGTTCATCACTTTTCCATTCGGTATCGAGAGGCGTTATTTCGCAGAGCGTAGATCAGACCAATTTAGCCTGTGAGGATAACGCTGTAAATCACCTTTGCCGCCTGCAGAATGAACGTCCGGATTAACAGTAGATTATGCTGTTTCATCGGGAGAGCACAGTGGCTCCTTTTTGGTTATGCTAGCGGCCAGGATCCGTTACCCGAGCCAAACCATGCCCTCATTGTTATTAGTTGATGACCACCCGGTGGTTCATGTCGCACTGGAAGCGGCGCTAATCAAGTCCTCCCGCCCTTACCACCTGCAGGCGGTCCAGGATGACGTACAGGCGTTGACCCAGTTGGCCGCAGCCGACTTTGCACTGGTGATCCTCGATATCGGCCTGCCGCAAGTGGACGGCCTGCAGTTGCTGAAAAAAATTCGCCGCCATTACCCACAGCAGTCGATCCTGATTTATACCGCCCAGGAAGAAGAGATTTATGCCCGTATGGCCTATGCGGCCGGCGCCAACGGCTTTGTCCACAAGGGCAACCGACTGGAACAGCTGGTGCAGGCCATTGAAACCGTGCTGGGCGGCGAGTTGAGCTTTCCTGCTGCGGCGATAGCGGAAGACACCCAGCCGACAGAAGGTTCGTTGCTGACGCCAAAAGAACTGCAGGTTCTCGGGTTGCTCAGCAAAGGGTTATCCAATCTGCAAATTGCCGAGATGCTGAGCATCAGCAACAAGACCGTCAGCACCCACAAAAAGAATATTTTGCGCAAGACTGGCGCCAGCAACCTGCTGGAGCTGGTGGCGGTATTTAAAGAGCTGACGCCATGATGCGTGGGCTGCTGTTGCTGTTAACCCTGCTGCTCAGCCTCGGCAACGTCGCACAGGCGGCGCAGCCGGTACGTTATCAGTTGGTCAGCAACCTGAATATCCCGCTCGATATGCTGATCGCCAGTGAGAAAAACCCCTGGCGCGATACCACCTTGCATGTC
Source organism: Serratia sp. NA_112.1 (assembly GCF_052691715.1). Lineage (NCBI taxonomy): Bacteria > Pseudomonadati > Pseudomonadota > Gammaproteobacteria > Enterobacterales > Yersiniaceae > Serratia > Serratia sp. NA_112.1. Next base: position 401,396 of record NZ_JBQZFO010000001.1, on the reverse strand, counting down.
GGCATTATCAGTGAAAACACCAGTCCCTATAACATCATTGTGGATGACGATTTGTACGGTTTGAACGCCGACTATCTTTTTTACGTTCAGCAGGTTACCGGCATTCACTTTCAGATTTACGGCTTTGCCGATCTGGCCCAGCTTGAGCAGGCGCTGCATGACGGTACTATCGATCTGGTGTATGGCATTCCGCAGAATGAAGCGCTGCACAGCCTGAAGATTTCGCAGCCTTATTACGTCAGTAATTTGCGTGTGCTGCGGGACCGCAGCAACGATCGTCAGGTGATGCTCAACTCCAGCAATGCTCGGGTGGCGATCAGCACCCTGACCGATATGCAGGCTGGTCATGCGTTGCAGGCGGTGTCCTCGCACGTGCAGCGGTACGACAACAATCTGCAGGCGGTGTATGCCTTGCTCAACGGCAGCAGCGACTACTTTATTGCCGACGAAGCCAGCGCCAGTTTTATTATTGACCAGTTACAGCTCGGTCAGCTTTATCAGATTGAAAGTACCGTTAACCTCGGAAATTTGTCATTCGTATTTGCCTCCGCCAACCCGACGCTGATCGAGACGCTCAACCTGGCCATCGCCGATACCCCGATGGAGTATATGAACGCCCTTCAGAGCCGCTGGAGCAAAAAGATCCCCAGTTATCTCGATACCGGCAATGCCGATCTGACCCAGATGGAAAAAAACTGGGTAGCGACCCATCCCACCGTTTATTACGCCGCCATCGAGAATAATTTTCCATTCGCCTACCGCGGTTCCGGCGGACAGGCGCGCGGATACGCCATCGATATTCTGAATATCGTCGCGCAGAACACCGGGCTACGCTTTATGCCACTTTGGGCACGCAACGCCGAGCAGGCCGACCAACTGGTGCAATCCGGGCAGGCCAGTTTCCGAACCGCCCTGCCGTTGGCACGCAGTGTTAAAGCACACTACAGCGCCAGTATGCCGATCCACCGTTCGCTGTGGGGAGTTTATGTTGGTCAGCAGGCCAACGGCATTTCCACCTGGAGCGATTTGGCCGGTAAACGCATCGGCGTGCTGCAGGGTGATCTGGCGCAAAGCCTGGTTCCGGCCAACAAAGAGTTGATCCGTTTTGCCGACAGCAAGACCATGTATGACGCCCTGGCCAACGGCCAACTGGATGCGCTGGTGGATAATGTGATCTCGGCAAACTTCGTCGCCCTGTCACGTTATTCCGGCGCGATAAAGCTGGCGTTCGCGGCCAATAACATCGCCTATCCGGTGGCATTCGGCGTGCGGCAGGATCAGCCGCTGCTGTTGGCTATTCTCGATAAAAATCTGATGCAAATCCCGTCTGAAACGCTGCAATCGCTGCGTGATGAATGGATTGTCGATCGCAGCAACCTGATTGATGCCGTAAATGAAAACCGCATGCAGCCGCAAACCACCTGGCTGCTGGCGCTGTTGGCGGCGGCGATCCTGCTGCTGCTGGGGCTGACCCTGCGCCGCTTCATCCTGCAACGTCGGGAAAAACGTGAGCGTGAGGTCATCGAACAGGCTCGTCAGCATGCCGAAGCCGAGAACCGGATGAAGAGCAAGTTTCTGGCCACCGTCAGCCATGAACTGCGCACGCCAATGCACGCCATTCTCGGCCTGCTGGAACTGGAGCTCAAACGCCAGCCTACGCCGGAGGGCTTGCCGGTGATTTACAGTTCGGCGTCGTCTTTGCTTAACCTGCTCAATGACCTGCAAGATCACGCGCGGCTGGAAACCGGTTCGTTGACGCTGGTGCCCAGGAGCGTGGCGCTGCAACCCTGGATAGCCCACATCAACGCCCTTTATCAACCGCTGATCGGCGAACGCCCGGTGACGCTAAACGTCAGCGCGGCCGACAACCTGCCCGCCGCTGTCCTCATTGATGGTGAGCGTTTACTTCAGGTAGCTAACAATCTGATAAACAATGCAATTAAGTTCACGCTGCGTGGCACCATTCAGGTGAATATCGGTTGGCATGAGCAGGATCCACCGCAGGGGGAATTGTGGCTGACGGTAGCCGACAGCGGCTGTGGTATCGCCACCGATGAGATAGATAAACTCTTCCGGCCGTTCTATCGCGCACGCGGTGCACAGCGTGTATCCGTTCAGGGGACCGGGTTGGGGCTGTCTATCTGTAAAGAGATTATCGAACAAATGGGCGGTCAAATCGCGTTGCAATCACAACTCGGCATCGGCACCCAGGTGACATTGTCCGTGCCGGTAAGCCAGGTCGCTGTCGATCCCTCGACTCAGCAGGCCGACACACCACCCAATTTGCCGCCGCCCCCCCTGCGCGTAGCGCTGATCGACGATCACCCCACCAACCTGCTGTTGATGGAGCGGCAATTGCGCCACTTCGGCCTGCAGCCAACGCTGTTCGAGCAGGGCTATAAGCTGTTGCAGGCCCACCGTCAGCAGCCGTTTGACCTGCTGTTTATCGATTACAATATGCCGCGTCCGGACGGCCTGACGCTGGCGAGGCTGATACGCCGCGACGAACAACGCCATCAGCGCCCGGCCTGCCAGATCATTCTCTGCTCGGCCGACGTGCAGGAATTTACCCGCATCCCACCGGGGCTGGTGGCGATAGATCGCTTTTTAACCAAGCCAATTTCCCTGGCCGCAATAGCTCAGGCACTACCGCAGCAACCTCAGGCGATGGAGCAGCAGTTAGTCCTTACTGACCTGCAGCAAACCCTGGTCGATATGGCCGGCAATGAGCGACCGATGATCCTGCGTTTGGCCACAACGCTGCAGGAGACGCTGCGGGAAGACCGGCAACGGCTTGAGTTGGCGGCACAGAATCAGGACTGGCCAACCCTGGCGCAAACCGCGCATCGCATCAAGGGCAGCCTGCTGATGTTGCAACAGCCTGCAGCGGCCAACCTGTGCCAACAACTGGCGGACAGCGGCCGTGAAGGAATATTTATTCAGGCCTCCTATACTGAATTGAGTAAGTTAGTGGAACAGATACTGATAGATCTGGATAATCTGGTCAGCACTGACAAGTCGTATTTTGCTATGGATAAGGATGAATAATGTCGGACACCCCACACGTACACCTGCCAAAAGACAGTAATAGTAAACGCCTACTGACCGCTTTTTTAGTCACCGCGGTCTTTATGGTTGCCGAAGTGGCCGGCGGGTTAATTTCAGGTTCACTGGCGCTGCTGGCGGATGCCGGCCATATGCTCACCGATGCCGCCGCGCTGCTGGTGGCCTTGATGGCGGTCCACTTCTCACAGCGTAAGCCCAACGCCCGCCACACCTTCGGTTATCTGCGCCTGACCACCCTGGCGGCCTTCCTCAACGCCGCGGCGCTGTTGGTGATCGTGGTATTCATCCTGTGGGAGGCGATACGGCGTTTCTTCGAGCCACAGCCGGTGATGGGTACGCCAATGCTGATTATCGCCATAGCGGGTCTGCTGGCTAACCTGTTCGCCTTCTGGCTGCTACACCGCGGCAGCGAAGAGAAGAATATCAATGTGCGAGCTGCCGCATTGCATGTGCTGGGGGATTTGCTGGGGTCGGTGGGTGCCATCGCCGCCGCCATTGTGATCCTGACCACCGGCTGGACACCGATTGACCCGATATTGTCGGTACTGGTGTCCTGTCTGGTGATACGCAGCGCCTGGCGGCTGCTGAAAGAGAGCTTCCACGAACTGCTGGAAGGCACGCCGCAGGAAGTGGACATCAACAAGCTGCAAAAAGACCTGTGCCTGAATATTCCGGACGTGCGCAATATTCATCACGTCCATGTGTGGCAGATTGGTGAACAGAAATTGATGACGCTGCATGCGCAGGTGATACCGCCACACGACCATGATGGCCTGCTGCGCCGTATTCAGGCCTATTTGCTGGAGCACTATCGGATTGGTCACGTGACCATTCAGATGGAATATCAGCACTGTGATACCCCCGACTGCGGGATTAACCGGGCCCCCGAGCCGAGTGACCACTCGCATTCACATGTGGGACATCATCACTAGAATCAATTGGGGCGCCCTATTCGGCGCCCCAGCGTTGTTATGGTGCGGAAGATAATGGTCGGCCGGCGCTTTTGATCCACAGCCAGGAACCGTTCAGCGCAATCAGCGTCAGGATCACGTATTCCAGCGCCATGGCATAGACGCCCTGGTAGGCGAATATCGCCACGCTGATCACGTCAATCACCACCCACAGCAACCAGTTTTCCACGTACTTGCGCGTCATCAAGATCATCGCCACGATCGACAACACCATCATGGTCGAATCCCAGAATGGGAAGGCATCCGGCTGCAGCTGCGGCATTTGCACGCTCAGGCCCAGCCCCTGCATTACCGTCACCGCCGCCTGCGTCAACCAGGCAAACACGCGGTCAATGTTGAACGTCATCAAGGCGATGCCGATAACGCATACTGCCGCCCAGCTCAGCGCCTTCGGCAGCGGCAGCCAGCGTATCTTCAACTCGGCCTGATTATCCTGAGTCTGACGGCTCCAGGCGTACCAGCCGTAAATATTGGCGGCAAAAAAGAACAGCTGCAGCAGCAGGCTGGCGTAAAGCTGGATTTGAAAGAAAATCACCGCAAACAGCGTGACGTTAATCAGGCCGAACAGGTAATTGATAATTTTCTCTTTGCTGGCATACCAGATGCACAGCAGACCAAACAGAGTGCCAATAGCCTCAATCCATGACAGATCGTAGCCCCCCACTCCCAGCGGGATATGCACCAGGATATTGCTGGTACTGAAAAAGCTCATTTTATCATCCTTATTAAACGGTTAAGCGTTCCCTTTAACCTGCACCCTTAACTCAGCGGCGAAATCCAACATCCGGTTCAACGGGATCAGCGCCTTCTGACGCAGCGCAGCATCGACGTGGATCTCATGCAGTGCACCGCCGTGCTCCAGCCCATCGGCGATCGCCTTCAGGCCATTCATCGCCATCCACGGGCAGTGCGCGCAGCTACGACAGGTGGCACCTTCCCCGGCGGTTGGCGCTTCGAACAACTCTTTGTCCGGGCAGGCCTGTTGCATCTTATAAAAAATACCGCGATCGGTGGCAACAATCAGCTGCGGATTGGGCAGAGCTTTCGCTGCCTGAATCAATTGGCTGGTTGAACCTACCGCATCGGCCAGGTCTACCACCGCCTGTGGTGACTCCGGATGCACCAGTATCGCCGCGTTCGGGTACAAAGCCTTCATCCGCATCAGGGCCTGGGTTTTAAACTCATCATGTACGATACAGGCGCCCTGCCAGCACAGCATATCGGCACCGGTCTGCTTTTGCACATAGCTGCCCAGATGGCGATCCGGCGCCCAGATGATTTTTTCACCCAAGCTATCGAGATGTTCGATCAGTTCAACGGCGATACTGGAGGTGACCACCCAGTCCGCTCGCGCTTTTACCGCCGCAGAGGTATTAGCGTAAACCACCACGGTCCGGTCCGGGTGGCTGTCGCAAAAGGCATTGAAGTCTTCTTCCGGGCAACCGAGATCCAGCGAGCACTCCGCGTTCAGCGTCGGCATCAGCACCCGTTTTTCCGGGCTGAGGATCTTGGCGGTTTCCCCCATAAAACGCACCCCGGCAACCAGCAGGGTCGAAGCCGGATGATTGCTGCCAAAGCGCGCCATCTCCAGCGAGTCCGCCACGCAGCCACCGGTTTCTTCCGCCAGCGCCTGGATCTCCGGATCGGTATAGTAATGGGCTACCATCACCGCATTACGCTGCTTGAGCAGGATTTTAATTTTCTCGCGGTAAAACGCCTTCTGCGCGTCGTCCAACGGTACCGGCTTGGGTGGGAACGGATACACCGCCGAATTAACATCAAACATTTCACTCATCGCTGCAATCTCTGTGCTAGGCTGGGTGTCTGCTGCCCGGGTATCACCCCATCGCAACCCCCTTCGTTTTATATACTAAACAAAATACCTTTATTTGTGCGAAAAGTCCGCTGATATTTTCAGTGTGAGGTCTTTGTTGTTTAATGGATTGAATTTTTAATGAAAGCAACGATGCTGTAACAAGCAAAATGCATTTTTGAAGGCAAAGCGGATTGAAAGTGTTGTGGAAAACGTACTGGAGATACGATTCGTGCGTTATGTGATGTTCAAGTTGGGGAAAGTGCTGAGGTACTCTGTGAAATGGTGGGCCGTGCGGGATTCGAACCTGCGACCAATTGATTAAAAGTCAACTGCTCTACCAACTGAGCTAACGGCCCACTGAGGGGATACTGCTGAACCGCGTAAGCAGGAGAGGAACTCGCTGCAATAATGGTGGGCCGTGCGGGATTCGAACCTGCGACCAATTGATTAAAAGTCAACTGCTCTACCAACTGAGCTAACGGCCCACTGACGTGGTTTACTGCTGAACAACCAATACAAAACCGAAGCTCGTATTGCGGAAAACCATTCTGAAATGGTGGGCCGTGCGGGATTCGAACCTGCGACCAATTGATTAAAAGTCAACTGCTCTACCAACTGAGCTAACGGCCCACAGCAGTGGTGGGTGATGACGGGCTCGAACCGCCGACCCCCTCCGTGTAAAGGAGATGCTCTACCAACTGAGCTAATCACCCACTAGTGTGGTTACTGCTACTACTTCAGAAATTGGTGGGTCGTGCGGGATTCGAACCTGCGACCAATTGATTAAAAGTCAACTGCTCTACCAACTGAGCTAACGACCCAATTTCCTTGCTGCTTTAACATCTTGCAAGATGTCTTGGCAACGGCGGCATATATTACTAATTTATCTTGGCAGCGCAACCTAAATTTATAAACAACAGGTTCAACTGCTTGTTCTTCACACGAATGAGCCCAGAAACCGGTCAAATCGACTAACTTCTGGGCTCATTTTTTTACTGACTAACCTGCTACTCGACTTTTCGCCTGTTTGGCCGCAGCACTGGTTGGGTATTGTTTGATCACCTGCTGGAACACGGCTTTGGCTTTATCAGCCTGCCCTTTTTCCTGCATGATGATACCCACCTTGTACATTGCGTCCGGTGCCTTAGGTGATTTTGCGTAATTCTTCACTACCACCGCATAATAGTAAGCCGCATCATCTTTCTTACCCTTGTTGTAGAACAACTGGCCCAGCCAATAGTTGGCGTTAGGCTGGTAAGTCGATTTTGGGTACTGTTTTACGAAGGACTGAAAAGCGGAAATAGCCTGGTCATACTGTTTTTTTTCCAGCGCCAATGAAACAGCGGCGTTGTAGTCGCTGTTTTCATCACCCGTACTGGCCGGCGCTACTGCTGTAGCGCCCGCAGAGGCGCTGTCAGCACCGTCGGTGGACGCAGCCGCTGCTGCCCCGCCTGCGGCACCCGCTGCAGCAACGGAGCTCTGAGCGCCACCCTGGCTGATGCTATCCATCTGCTGATAGATCTGCTTTTGGCGTTCAACAACCTGATTCAGTTGATATTGGTTTTCCTGGATTTGCCCGCGGAGAGAATCAATATCGCGCTGATTGTCAGAGAGTTGTTGCTGGAGTTGGTTTAAAAGCTGGCCCTGAGCATTGCTGATGCGCTCAAGTGAGGTGACACGGTCTTCGACCGAGCCGGAGCCGACATTACTGATTGGCGCTTGGGCAGTAGCGGCCCATGGGACCGCTACGCCAACCAGTAACGACAGACTCAACAAGTGACGTCTGAAGTTACTGTTCATGCGATTCTCTTAGTAAACCAGAACTGCACGACGGTTTTTAGCATAAGCCGCTTCGTCGTGGCCCAGTACTGCTGGTTTTTCTTTACCGTAAGAAACGATAGAGATCTGGTCAGCAGAAACGCCTTTACCTTGCAGGTACATTTTGACTGAGTTAGAACGACGCTCACCCAGGGCAATGTTGTATTCCGGCGTACCGCGTTCATCCGCGTGGCCTTCAACGGTCACTTTGTAAGACGGGTTGTTACGCAGGAATGCAGCGTGCGCGTCCAGCATCTGAGCGAACTCAGAGCTCACGTCATACTTGTCCAGGCCGAAGTAAACAATGTTGTTCTTCTGCAGTTCTTGCATCTGCAGACGAGCTTGTTCTTCAGAAGACAGGTTGCTGCTGCCATTTTCTGTACCAGTGCCAGCGCCCATACCAGATTGGTCGTTGTTTGCGCTTTTGTTAGAACTACAAGCCGCTACAGCCAGAACTGGCAGTGCCAGCAGAAGCCCTTTCAGCACTTTGTTCAGTTGCATTTCTTTAATCCTTTTATAGTTTGCCATACATATTTACACATGCATCACAGATACGGCGACCAGGCAGGGAATTTGACCTGTCCATCAGTTGCCGGAAGACGCGCTTTAAAACGCCCATCAGTCGATACCAGTTGCAGCACGGAGCCCATACCTTGCGTGGAGCTATAGATCACCATGGTGCCATTTGGCGCAATACTAGGCGTTTCGTCCAGGAAGGTGCCGGTCAAAACTTGAACCGCCCCCGATCCAAGATCTTGTTTGGCGATATGCTGAGCACCACCGTTGGTCCCCACCATCACCAGGAATTTACCATCAGAGCTGACTTCAGAATCCTGATTCTGAGAGCCTTCCCATGTCAGACGCTGTGACGCACCGCCACTGGCACTGATTTTATAAATTTGTGGTCTGCCGCCCTGATCGGAGGTATAGGCCAGAGACTGTCCATCCGGGAACCAGGTCGGTTCGGTATTGTTGCTGCGCCCGTCGGTGAGTTGGGTAATCTGGCCAGAGCCAAGATTCATCACGTACAGGTTCAGGCTGCCACTTTTAGACAGCGCAAACGCCAGGCGGCTGCCATCCGGTGAGAACGCCGGCGCACCGTTGTGACGCGGGAACGAAGCGATCTGACGAATAGCACCGTTAGCCAGGGTCTGCACTACCAGCGCAGAACGGCCGCTTTCAAAGGTTACGTACGCCAGTTTGCTGCCGTCCGGCGACCAGGCCGGGGACATCAGAGGTTCTGGCGAACGATGTACCGTAAACTGGTTGTAGCCATCGTAATCCGCTACGCGCAGCTCATACGGGAATTTCCCGCCGTTGGTCTGCACTACGTAAGCAATACGGGTACGAAATGCGCCCTTGATACCGGTCAGCTTTTCAAACACTTCGTCACTGGCAGTGTGAGCAGAATAACGCAACCATTGTTTGGTCACTTTGTACTGATTCTGCGCCAGAACGGTGCCCGGTGAGCCAGAAGTGTCCACCAGTTGATAAGAGATCAGGTAGCCGCCGTCTGCACCAGGTTGCACCTGGCCGACCACAACCGCGTCAATACCCAATGCAGTCCAGGCCGCCGGCGTCACTTCAGACGCGGTGGTCGGTTGCTGCGGCATACGCGCCACGTCAATTGGGTTGAATTTGCCGCTGTTGCGCAGGTCTGCGCCGACAATCTTGCCAATATCTTCCGGAGGCGTGCCTGGACCCGCCCATTTAAACGGCACCACGCCAATCGGGCGAGCGGAGTCGACCCCTTGGGTGATTTCAATGCGAACTTCCGCGTGAAGAACGGATGCCCACAGTATTAAAAAACCTAGCGCTACTCGAAATGCCTGCTTCATCTCATCTCCCTTATCCAGGCGGAATGCCTGCGATAAATTAGCAGAATTTTAACAAACCAACTCAAACAAAACTACATAATCCCTGTTGGTTACCTTAGTACATCCCTGCGATATGACTTAGCTAAACAAACATTATTGTGGCTTAAACGTAAGGGGAGCATTCTTAAACACCTCATAAACCGCCTGACTTGGTGGTTTCGGTATTCTGGCCTGTTTCGCTGCGGCTATTGCCGCCTGACACAGTGCCGGATCGCCCCCTTCCGATTTAACATCAATTAACAAACCGTCCGGAGCCAGTTTGATTCGCAGGTCGCACTTCCGCCCTTTGTACAAATCCGCGTCGTAAAACTTGCTTTGGATGGCTGAAGTGATCTGCCCCAGATAGCCGTTGATCTCGGCCCCACTGGCCCCCGCAGTCTTGGCATTGCCCTGACCGGCCGGTTTACCGTCACCCTTCTGCTTGCCGCCGCCTTTCGGCGCGTTTTTACCGTCCGCCAGGCCGCCAAAAATATCATCAACCTCTGAAGCCTGACTCGCAGCTTCGGCAGCCGCCTTCTTCTTGGCATCCGCTGCGGCTTTCTTGGCAGCCGCCTTCTCGGCAGCAGCGGCTTTTTTCTCAGCCTCTGCGGCCGCTTTCTTCTCGGCGTCAGCAGCCGCCTTTTTCTCGGCTTTCTCGGCTTCTGCTGCAGCCTTCTTCTCGGCGTCGGCAGCGGCTTTTTTCTCTGCAGCGGCTTCGGCAGCTGCGGCTTTCTTCGCTTCTTCCGCCTGTTTCTTGGCGGTCGCCGCGGCGGCAGCTTCTTTCTTGGCTTCAGACTCGGCTTTCTTCTGCGCGTCTGCCTGTGCCTTAGCGACCTTATCTGCCTCGGCCTTGGCCTTGGCGGCAGCCGCTTCCGCTACCTTCTGTTGTTCTTTGGCTTTCGCCGCGGCGTTCTCGGCCACTTTTTGCTGTTCAGCTGCCTGCTTTTGCTGTTCAGCCTGTTCTTTCGCGTCCTGAGCCGCTTTTTCCTGCGCGCTCAAACGCTCCTTCTCCAGCTCTTTCAGGCGCTGTTGTTCCGCCGCCTGCTTCTGCTGAAGTTCTTCGGCCTGTTGCTCCGCTTTTTTCTGGCGCTGCTTTTCAGCACGTTGCGCGTCGTTATTCTGCTGTTGCTGGCGGTTGTACTGCTCCACCACTGCTCCAGGATCGACCATCACTGCACCAACGACCGAACCTTCGCCGCCACCGCCGGCACTACTCATTTCGACGTTTTCTTGCAGCGAGCCCCAAATCAGCAGGGCAATCAATACAAAGTGCAGAACGACCGAAACAATAACGGCGCGGTTCAGCTTATCGTTTTGCTCAGTTGCCTTTACCAAAATAGATTCCCAAAAACTGGTGTTGCTTATACGGGGTTCCTGCACCGCAGCGCAGGAACCGGGTTGCCACTGACCTTAGGGTCAAATTGGCTGGGTCATCAGCCCCACGGAAGCGACGCCCGCCTGATGGAGAATATTCAATGCCTTGATAATCTCATCATACGGAACTTCCTTCGCCCCACCGATCAAAAAGACCGTCTTAGGGTTGGCCGCCAAACGTGACTTGGCTTCGGCTGCAACCTGCTCCGGCGGCAACAGTTCCATGCGGTCGTGATCCACCACCATGGTGTATTGGCCCACGCCGGAAACCTCGAGGATCACCGGCGGGTTATCACTGCTGGAGACCGCTTTGGAATCGGTGGCATCCGGCAAGTCAACCTCAACGCTCTGGGTGATGATCGGTGCGGTTGCCATAAAGATCAGCAACAGCACCAGCAACACGTCGAGCAACGGAACTATGTTAATTTCGGACTTCAGCTCGCGCCGATTACGTCCACGAACTCTCGCCATGCTACCTCCTACTTATTTGCTGTCGCTGGAGAAGGCCTGACGATGCAGAATAGCGGTGAACTCTTCCATAAAGTTGTCGTAATTCTGCTCAAGCTTGTTGACGCGCTGGTTGAGGCGGTTATAGGCCATCACGGCCGGAATAGCGGCGAACAGACCGATGGCGGTGGCGATCAGTGCTTCGGCGATACCCGGTGCTACCATTTGCAGCGTGGCCTGTTTCACCGCACCCAGTGCGATAAAGGCGTGCATGATCCCCCACACGGTGCCGAACAAACCGATATACGGACTGATCGAACCCACGGTGCCGAGGAAAGGAATGTGGTTTTCCAGCGTTTCCAGTTCGCGGTTCATCGAGATGCGCATAGCGCGTGACGCACCTTCGATCACCGATTCCGGCGCATGGTTATTAGCGCGGTGCAAACGAGCGAACTCTTTGAAACCAGAGTGGAAAATTTGCTCTGAACCGGTCAGGCTATCGCGACGTGCCTGGCTTTCCTGATACAAACGGGAAAGCTCAATACCGGACCAGAATTTGTCTTCAAAGGCTTCGGCGTCACGCGTGGCCGCATTAAGGATGCGGGTACGCTGGATGATGATCGCCCAGGAGGCCACTGAGAAGCATATCAAGATCAACATGATAAGCTTAACCAGCAGGCTGGCCTTCAAGAATAAATCTAGGATGTTCATGTCATTCACTGCTTAAACTCCGCGACAATAGACTTAGGAAGCGCTATCGGCTTCATTTGGTGTGGATCAATACATGCAATCAACACGTCGGCCTGACTCAAAAGAGTTCCGTCAGAATTGACAATGCGTTGAGCAAACGTAAGAGAAGCCCCGCGCATTGAGGTGATTTCACTCTGGACTTCCAGCTGGTCGTCAAGACGAGCAGGAAGCAGATAATCAACCGTCATGCGCCGGACAGCGAAGGCGACATTTTCACTGAGCAGCTGCTGTTGATGAAAGTTATGATGACGCAGCATCTCGGTGCGCGCTCTTTCAAAAAAAGCCACATAGCGGGCGTGATAGACCACACCACTGGCATCGGTATCTTCGTAGTAAACGCGAACCGGCCATCGAAACAACGTATTACTCACTCTACTTCCCAGCAATGCAATTTAACGGTGCTACTATACGCAAGACGGATCGGGTTGGGAATGGGTTACAAGATGGGAACGAAAATAATTATGGGCCGCGATGGCCCATAACTTGGGGATATAGCGGAGATTATAAAGAAACGTAAAGTAATCCTGCGGCCAGGATCACAATTGCCGGAAGTGGCGCAAAAAAAGCTCGCCACAGGGTGCGTTGCGGTCGGAACCCGACGCCATGAACCACCCCGGCACAGACTGCCCAAATAAGCAGCAGCCCTTCCCAAATCTCCAGCGAGCTGGTCTTCGCCGCAAAGCGGGTCGGATCCCAGAAAATACAGCCCGCCAAAATCAACGCCAGCACCAGTGAAAGGGCCCGAACCGGGCCCTTGTCGGTGATAGCGTACAGCTTTTCAGTCAGTGACAAACTCATCACTTATCGTCTTGCTGTGCTTTTGAATCTTCGTGGTGCTCAAGCGCCAGCGCCGTGATGATGCCGAAGGCACAGGCAAGAAGCGTTCCGAGAATCCAGGCAAAATACCACATGGTTTAGCTCCCTATCCTTAATACAGCGAATGCTTGTTGTTCTCGATGAAGTTCTTATCGAGACGGCCGAACATTTTGTAGTACGACCAACTGGTGTACGCCAGAACGATAGGCACGAAGATCGCCGCGACAATGGTCATCACTTGCAGCGTCAACAGGCTGGAGGTGGCATCCCACATGGTCAGGCTGATGTTAGGCACGGTGCTTGACGGCATCACGAACGGGAACATGGTCACTCCGGCGGTCAGGATCACACAGGCAATGGTCAGCGACGAGGTCACAAACGCCAGCGCGTCTTTCGACAAGCGCGAGAACAGCACGGTGAACAGCGGCAACACCACGCCCAGTGCAGGCAGTGCCCACAGCAACGGATACTTGTTGAAGTTGATCAACCAGGCACCGGCCTGATGAGCCACTTCTTTACGCATCGGGTTGGATTCCGCCATGGTGTTCAGCGTCGAGGTAATCACATAACCATCGATGCCTTTCACCAGCCAGATACCGCCCAACAGGAAGAACACCGCCATCACCAGGGTAGAGATCTGCGCCGCAGCGCGAGCACGCAGGTGAATTTCACCGCTGGTACGCATCTGCAGGTAAGTTGCCCCCTGAGCCACCAGCATGGTCAAGCTGACCACGCCCGCCAACAGACCAAACGGATTGAGCAGTTGGAAGAAGTTGCCGGTGTAGAACAGACGCATGTATTCATCCATGTGAAACGGCACGCCCTGCAACAGGTTGCCGAACGCCACGCCGAATACCACCGCAGGCACAAAGCTGCCGATAAAGATGCCCCAGTCCCACATGTTGCGCCAGCGGCTGCTCTCCAGTTTCGAGCGGTAGTCAAAACCGACCGGGCGGAAGAACAAGGCGGACAGCACCAGGATCATGGCAACATAGAAACCGGAGAACGCCGCCGCATAGACCATCGGCCAGGCGGCGAACAATGCGCCACCGGCAGTGATCAGCCACACCTGGTTACCGTCCCAGTGTGGTGCGATGGAGTTGATCATCACCCGGCGCTCGGTATCGGTTTTACCGATAATGCGCACCAGGATGCCGACTCCCATGTCGAAACCGTCGGTGACGGCGAAACCGATCAGCAGTACGCCAATCAGGACCCACCAGATAAATCGCAGTACTTCATAATCAAACATACGTGGACTCCTGTTTAGCGCGCTTCCTGCACGGCGGCAGTCGGTTGTTCAAAGTGGTAGCGGCCAGTTTTCAGGCTGCTTGGACCCAGACGTGCAAATTTGAACATCAGGTACATTTCAGCCACCAGGAACAGGGTGTACAAGCCGCAAATCAGCCCCATCGAGAACAGAATGTCGCCGGCAGTCAGTGAAGAGTTGGCGACTGCAGTCGGTAACACCTCACCAATCGCCCAAGGCTGACGACCGTATTCAGCCACAAACCAGCCAGCTTCGATCGCGATCCAGGGCAGTGGCAGGCCATACAGCGCCGCACGGTGCAGCCATTTTCTCTGGCCAATACGGTTGCGAATCACGCTCCAGAACGACAGGCCGATGATCAACAGCATCAGCGCGCCACAGGCCACCATGATACGGAAGGCGAAATACAGCGGTGCTACACGTGGGATCGAGTCTTTGGTTGCCTGCTGGATCTGCGTTTCCGTCGCGTCGGTGACATTCTGGGTATAACGCTTCAGCAGTAAGCCATAGCCCAGGTCCTGCTTGGCTTTATTGAACTCGGTACGTACCGCCGGGTCGGTATTGCCACCACGCAACTCTTCCAGCAGCCCATAGGCTTTCATCCCGTTGCGGATGCGCACTTCATGCTTCGCCATCAGATCTTTCAGGCCGGTGACCTGGGTATCTGTCGAGCGGGTAGCAATAATGCCAAGCGCGTAAGGGATTTGGATTGAGTAGGAGTTTTCCATTTTATCCTGATTCGGAATACCGAACAGGGTAAAGGAAGCCGGTGCCGGTTGCGTGTCCCATTCGGCTTCGATAGCGGCCAGTTTGGTTTTCTGCACATCGCCCATTTCGTAGCCGGATTCATCACCCAGAACGATAACGGACAGCACGGCAGCCATACCGAAGCTGGCGGCAATGGCGAAGGAGCGTTTGGCAAAGGCGAGATCACGGCCTTTCAACAGGTAGTAAGAGCTGATACCCAGAACGAACATCGCGCCACAGGTGTAGCCGGCTGCCACGGTATGCACGAACTTCACCTGCGCAACCGGGTTGAGCACCAGTTCGGAGAAGCTGAGCATCTCCATACGCATGGTTTCGAAGTTGAAATCCGAAGCGATCGGGTTTTGCATCCAACCGTTGGCAACCAGGATCCACAGCGCAGAAAAGTTTGAGCCCAGTGCCACCAGCCAGGTAACGGCCATGTGCTGCACCTTGCCCAGACGATCCCAGCCGAAGAAGAACAGGCCGACCAGCGTCGATTCAAGGAAGAACGCCATCAGACCTTCGATGGCCAGAGGGGCCCCGAAAATATCACCGACGTAGTGGGAAAAATATGACCAGTTAGTCCCGAACTGGAACTCCATGGTCAAACCGGTGGCCACACCCAGAGCAAAGTTAATTGCAAATAACTTGCCCCAGAATTTGGTCATATCTTTATAGATTTGCTTGCCTGACAGTACATATACCGTTTCCATAATTGCCAGCAAGAACGCCATACCCAGCGTTAATGGGACAAATAAGAAATGGTACATCGCCGTTAAAGCAAACTGTAAGCGCGACAGTTCGACAATATCAAACATCTTGACTCCTTGCTCCTCGCAGGAAGACTCCGACATGCGGTTATCGATATGACTTCGGGTGAAGCTACCGGTAACGCCCCGCAGTGAATGCCCTTAAACACAACAAAAATTTGATCCAGCTTCTCCGCTTTCAACGCGGGCCTTACTGGCCAGTGCACAAAACACACCACTGAAAACCGACAACGGGTAACAAATGCAACAAGATCAAACATCCATATTCAACATGGATGATACTCGCCCAATCCCACACAATAAATAGGTTTTTACGTGATGTGGGTTAGACTTTGGGTTACGTGTCAAATTTTCCCCCAAAGTGGTATTCAGGCGTAATTTGATCTGAAACAATTTAAGCCTATCCGGATTTTATTTCCAGATTCAGTTCACAATTTCTCATAATTATCTTGTGGTTATGTTACACAATGGTTTCGTAGTCTCTGTACGTAGTTTTTGTGTTAAATAGATGTGATATTTAATGGTTATTTGTATTTAAATCGAAGTTAGCCTGTGACTAATGTTAGCTTTAATTAACCTACTCTCAGAACAAGCTTAGCTTATTTTTTTGCTCTGATAATTTCTGGCAATGAAAAAGAAAACTTATTGATTGAAACAGCCAGCATATAAACCCGCCGCATATCCTCTTTCCGCCACGAAATGGCTCTCCACAGGTGCCTGATGCCCGGTACACGGGATATAGACCAACACTGTTGCCTTGAGCCGGTAAAAAAACAGGGCCAGACAAAAAGTCTGGCCCTGTTCAAATAGAGCTTACTGCTGACGGTAAATTAGCGATTCAGAACCGCTTTTACTGCCTCACCGATGTCAGCCAGGCTGCGTACGGTTTTAACCCCTGCCGCTTCCAGCGCCGCAAACTTCTCGTCTGCAGTACCTTTGCCGCCGGCAATGATGGCACCAGCATGGCCCATACGTTTGCCTTTAGGCGCGGTCACGCCCGCGATATAGCCAACCACTGGCTTGGTCACGTGCTCTTTGATGTAGGCTGCCGCTTCTTCTTCCGCGCTACCACCGATTTCACCGATCATGACGATCGCTTCTGTTTGCGGATCTTCCTGGAACAGTTTCAGGATATCGATGAAGTTGGAACCTGGGATCGGGTCACCGCCGATGCCCACACAGGTAGACTGGCCCAGACCGGTATCGGTAGTTTGTTTTACCGCTTCGTAGGTCAGGGTGCCAGAGCGGGAAACGATACCCACTTTACCCGGCAGGTGGATGTGGCCAGGCATGATGCCGATTTTGCACTCGCCTGGGGTGATAACACCTGGGCAGTTCGGGCCAATCATGCGCACGCCGGCTTCATCCAGCTTCACTTTCACGGTCAGCATATCCAGCGTCGGGATACCTTCGGTGATGGTAATGATCAGTTTGATGCCTGCATCGATAGCTTCCAGAATGGAGTCTTTGCAGAACGGAGCCGGTACATAGATAACGGACGCGGTGGCACCAGTCGCTTCTACGGCTTCACGCACGGTGTTGAACACCGGCAGACCCAGGTGCTCGGTACCGCCTTTGCCCGGCGTGACGCCACCGACCATTTTGGTACCGTAAGCGATAGCCTGCTCGGAGTGGAAAGTCCCCTGGCTACCGGTGAAGCCCTGGCAAATTACTTTGGTGTTTTTATCGATTAAAATGGACATTATTTGCTCCCCACTGCCGCAACAACTTGCTGAGCCGCATCAGTCAGGCTGGTCGCAGCAATGATATTCAGACCGCTGTCCGCCAGTTTCTTGGCGCCCAGTTCGGCGTTATTCCCTTCCAGACGCACCACCACCGGGACGTTAACGCCCACTTCGGCTACTGCGCCAATGATACCGTCAGCGATCAGGTCGCAACGCACGATCCCACCAAAAATGTTAACCAGAACCGCTTTCACCTTGTCGTCAGACAGGATGATTTTGAAGGCTTCGGTCACGCGCTCTTTGGTTGCGCCGCCGCCCACATCGAGGAAGTTGGCCGGTTCGCCGCCGTGCAGTTTAACGATGTCCATGGTTCCCATCGCCAGGCCTGCGCCGTTCACCATGCAACCGATGTTGCCGTCGAGAGCAACGTAGTTCAGCTCCCACTGTGCCGCACGGGATTCACGCTCATCTTCCTGAGATAGGTCACGCATTTCACGTAGCTCAGGCTGGCGGAACAGTGCGTTGCCGTCAGCGCCCAGTTTGCCGTCCAGACAGATCAGATCGCCCTGCTTGGTCACCACCAGCGGGTTGATCTCAACCATGGCCAGGTCACGTTCCAGGAACAAGGTCGCCAGACCCATGAAGATTTTGGCGAACTGGCCGACTTGCTTACCGGTCAGACCCAATTTGAAAGCCAGTTCACGGCCCTGGTAAGGCTGTGGACCTGCCAGTGGATCGATGGTCATTTTGTGGATCAGTTCCGGAGTTTCTTCCGCAACTTTCTCGATTTCAACGCCACCCTCGGTGGATGCCATGAACACCACGCGACGGCTGGCACGGTCAACAACCGCGCCCAGGTACAGTTCTTTATCAATGTCGGTCGCCGCTTCTACCAGGATCTGGTGAACCGGTTGGCCCAGCGCGTCAGTCTGGTAGGTCACCAGACGCTTGCCCAGCCAAGCTTCAGCGAAAGCACGGATGTCTTCCTTGCTGTTAACCACTTTAACGCCACCAGCTTTACCGCGACCGCCAGCATGAACCTGACATTTAACCACCCACGGGCCGGAGCCGATTTTGGATGCGGCTTCTTCCGCTTCACGCGGTGTGGTACAGGCATAACCGGTCGGTGCCGGCATACCATACCGAGCAAACAGCTGTTTTGCCTGATATTCGTGTAAATTCATGATGTTCTATCCATTCAGTTCTGAAGGTTTTAGCCGAGCCATTTTGGCGGAAAACCGCATGACTTTAATCGGCCACATAGCACAGAGTGTGGGCGCGGCGTACCCGTCATACTTCAAGCCACATCTTTGTTGGCTGCCTTCTCTCACCCCAATCACATAGTTCGCTATGTTCCTGGGGATTCGTTCGGTTGCCGCCGCGATGCAACTCCAATTATTTAAGGTACCGCGCCCATCAGGGTTATACGTCCAGCAGCAGACGAGCCGGATCTTCCAGCATCTCTTTAACCGTCACCAGGTAACCAACGGACTCTTTGCCGTCGATCAGGCGGTGATCGTAAGAAAGTGCCAGATACATCATTGGCTGGATCACAACCTGACCATTCACCGCCATTGGGCGATCTTTAATGGCGTGCATGCCCAGGATCGCGCTCTGCGGTGGGTTGATGATCGGGGTAGACATCAATGAACCGAATACGCCGCCGTTGGTAATGGTGAAGTTACCGCCGGTCAGTTCTTCCACGGTCAATTTTCCGTCACGGCCTTTAACTGCCAGCTCTTTGATTTTCTTCTCGATGTCCGCCATGCTCATGCTGTCTACATCGCGCAGCACCGGGGTCACCAGGCCACGAGGAGTAGATACCGCAATGCTGATATCGAAATAGTTGTGGTACACCACGTCGGTGCCGTCGATAGAGGCGTTCACTTCCGGGAAGCGTTTCAGCGCTTCAACCACCGCCTTGATGTAGAAGGACATGAAGCCCAGACGAACACCGTGGCGTTTTTCGAAGGCTTCACCGTACTGCTTGCGCATGTCCATGATCGGCTGCATGTTGATTTCGTTGAAGGTCGTCAGCATCGCAGTGCTGTTCTTCGCTTCCAACAGGCGCTCAGCCACGCGCTTGCGCAGACGGGTCATAGGAACACGCTTCTCACTGCGGCCGCTCAGAGCAGGCTGCGGTGCGACGTCAACGGCGGCCGGCTTGTCGGCTTTCTTGCCGTTGGCCAGGTGCGCTTCCACGTCTTCACGGGTGATACGGCCACCCACGCCGCTGCCTTTAATAGCAGCTGCATCGAGGTCGTGTTCGGCAATCAGGCGGCGGATAGCCGGGCTGAGTGCGTCGTTGCTTTCTTCTTCCAGGCTGGCGGTTGCGCGCTGGGCTGGAGTGGCTTCTTTAGCCTGGCTTTTTTCTTCGGTCGGCTTGCCAGAGCTGTCGCCCGGACGAATACGGCCAAGGATCTGGCGAGAAAGCACGGTTGCGCCTTCTTCTTCCACGATCGCATCGAGAATGCCTGTTTCGCTGGCCGGAACTTCCAGCACCACTTTGTCAGTTTCGATTTCAACCATAACTTCGTCACGCTGGACGCTGTCGCCTGGTTTCTTGTGCCAGGTGGCGACGGTCGCATCGGCAACCGATTCAGGAAGGTCAGGAACCAGAATATCTACGCTACTCATTTAGCTTTCCCTTAATCTTTATTCAATATTCAGCGCGTCATTAACCAGAGCCTGTTGCTGCTTCTGGTGTACGGACATATAACCGACCGCCGGCGAGGCGGAGGCTGGGCGTCCGGCATAACGTAAAGAAGCCCCGAACGGCACCACTTCACGGAAGTTGTGTTGGCTGCAGTACCAGGCCCCCTGGTTCAGCGGCTCTTCCTGACACCAGACGAAATCATGCACGTGAGCATACTTCTCCAGCACCGCCTGAAGGGCCTGATGCGGGAACGGGTACAGTTGCTCGATACGTACGATGGCCACGTCTTTCTGGTCGTTCTTGCGACGCTGTTCCAGCAGATCGTAATAGACCTTACCGGAGCACAGCACCACGCGTTTGACTTCTTTCGGATCCAGATCGTCAATTTCGCCAATCGCCGGCAGGAAGGTGCCGTTAGCCAGTTCATCCAGAGAAGACGTTGCCAGCGGGTGACGCAGCAGAGATTTCGGTGACATCACCACCAACGGACGGCGCATACCGCGCAGCGCCTGACGACGCAGCATGTGGTAAACCTGTGCCGGGGTGGACGGGATACACACCTGCATGTTCTGCTCGGCACACAGCTGCAGGTAACGTTCCAGACGCGCCGAGGAGTGCTCTGGGCCCTGGCCTTCGTAACCGTGCGGCAGCAGCATCACCAGGCCACACATACGGCCCCATTTCTGCTCGCCGGAACTGATGAACTGGTCGATCACCACCTGAGCGCCGTTGGCGAAGTCACCGAACTGCGCTTCCCAGATGGTCAGGGTGCGAGGTTCTGCGGTGGCATAGCCATATTCGAACGCCAGAACGGCTTCTTCAGACAGTACGGAGTCCCAAACTTTGAACTCGCCCTGCCCACTGTGAACATTGGCTAGTGGTACGTAGACCGAACCGTTTTTCTGGTTGTGCACCACCGCATGACGGTGGAAGAAGGTGCCGCGACCGGCGTCTTCACCGGAAAGGCGGATTGGAATGCCTTCGTCAACCAAAGTAGCGTAAGCCAGCGTTTCCGCTGCACCCCAGTCGAACGCTTTATTGCCTGCAGCCATCTCGGCGCGGTCACCGTAGATTTTCGCTACGCGTGACTGCATTTCAATAGCTTCCGGCGCGGTGCTGATGCGACGGGCCAGTTCCTGCAGGCGCTTCATTTCAACCTTGCTTGGGTACTCTTCGTCCCACTCGTGGTTGAGGTACGGCGACCAGGTAAAGGAGTGCAGGTTCATCGGACGCCATTCTTCAACCACGCAATCACCGCGGTCGAGTGCATCACGGTACAGGTTGACCATTTCCGTGGCATCTTCCAGACTGGCGACTTTTTGTTCGGTCAGCACGTCAGCATAAATCTTGCGCGGCGTTGGGTGTTTCTTGATCTTCTGGTACATCACCGGCTGGGTTGCACTTGGCTCATCGGCCTCGTTATGCCCGTGGCGACGGTAGCAGACCAGATCAATCATCACGTCACGTTTGAAGGTGTTACGGAAATCCAACGCCAGACGGGTAACAAAGGCCACCGCTTCCGGATCGTCAGCATTGACGTGGAAGATCGGCGACTGCACCATCTTGGCGATGTCAGTACAGTATTCGGTAGAACGCGCATCCAACGGGTTGGAAGTGGTGAAACCAACCTGGTTGTTGATCACGATACGTACCGTGCCACCCACTTCGTAACCGCGAGCCTGCGACATGTTCAGGGTTTCCTGAACCACACCCTGGCCGGTAATGGCGGCGTCACCGTGGATGGTGATTGGCAGTACCATGTTGCTGCGCGCTTCGTCCAGACGGTCACGACGGGCACGTACGGAACCCATAACTACCGGGCTGACGATCTCCAGGTGCGACGGGTTAAACGCCAGCGCCAGGTGAACCATGCCGCCTTCGGTTTCTACGTCGGAGGAGAAGCCCTGGTGATATTTCACGTCACCGGTGCCGAGGTGTTCTTTATGCTTGCCGGCAAACTCGTCGAACAAGTCAGCAGGTTTTTTACCCAGCACGTTGATCAACACGTTCAGACGACCGCGGTGGGCCATGCCCAACACCACTTCACGCGTGCCGTTCTTACCGGCGTGGCGCACCATCTCTTTGAGCATTGGCACCAGCGCATCACCACCTTCCAGCGAGAAGCGTTTTGCCCCTGGGAATTTGGCGCCGAGGTAGCGCTCCAGACCTTCCGCTGCAGTCAGCTCGTTCAGGAAACGGCGCTTCTCGTCATGGGTAAAGCTGGCGTGCCCCACCACCG
This sequence comes from Serratia sp. NA_112.1, assembly GCF_052691715.1. NCBI lineage: Bacteria > Pseudomonadati > Pseudomonadota > Gammaproteobacteria > Enterobacterales > Yersiniaceae > Serratia > Serratia sp. NA_112.1. The sequence goes on along the minus strand of NZ_JBQZFO010000001.1, from coordinate 379,115 downwards.
ATTCAATGCGCTGTTGGATCCAGCGTTTCTCTTCGGTATTGGTGATGTGCATGTATTCCGCACCGATAGAGCCGCAGTAGGTCTGCTTCAGCGCAGCGTACAGGTCGCCCAGCTTCATGGTTTCTTTGCCGATGGCGAAAGAACCCACGTTGAAGGTTTCCTGGAAGTCGGCTTCGGTCAGGTTGTGGTAGGCGGGTTCAAGGTCAGGAACTTGCTCACGCTGCCACAGACCGAGCGGATCGAGGTTGGCATGCTGATGTCCGCGGAAACGGAAGGCGTTAATCAGCTGCAGTACCTTGACCTGTTTGGCGTCGGTGTCTGGATCGTTGATGGTGGTGTTGTAACGCGCGGAGTCTTTCGCCAGGCGGCGGAAGTAGTCACGCGTTTGAGAGTGAAGCTGATCGGGTTTTACACCCGCGGTTGGTAGCTGTTGAAAAATGGAACGCCAGCTATCTTCAACGGAGCCCGGATCGGTTAAGAAGTCTTCATAGAGCTGTTCTATGTAAGACTGGTTCGCGCCCGCCAGATAGGAGGAATCCAGCCAGGCCTTCATTGCGCCGTTCTGCATCATGATCCCTTAAGCTTTGAAGCTTTAGTTTTCGCCGTGGTTAACATAATTACCGTGATGGATACGGTTTGCCGTAAAAACGGTTCACTCGACGTACTTTTATACCCGTCGCCTTTCAAGTTACAGCGTTGTTACCTGCACTCGCTCACCCCAGTAACTTACTAATGTAAGCGCCTGGGGATGAACGAGCTTGTCGCCTAGCTGTAACTCGAAATTCATAGGATATAGCTATTAAGCTCGGTACGTTCTGCTATGGACCTTGCGGTCCCTTACAAGGAACCTCTAAAAACCGGCGGGCGAACCAGGCTGCTTAGCGCCGCAGCCGCGGGTCAGTTTTTAGAGGCTCCCTCCTCGTTGATGTGCGCCGGAAACTGCCCGGCGCAGCATCTCATTCCATTTATGCGCCGCGGTGCAGCAGCATAGACTTGATATGACCGATTGCACGGGTCGGATTCAAGCCCTTAGGACATACACTGACACAATTCATAATGCTATGGCAGCGGAAAACACTGAAAGCGTCGTCCAGATCGTCTAAACGTTCTTCCGTTTCCGTGTCACGGCTGTCAATCAGGAAGCGGTACGCCGCCAACAGGCCAGCCGGGCCGATAAACTTGTCAGGATTCCACCAGAATGACGGGCAAGAGGTCGAACAACAAGCGCATAAAATGCACTCGTACAGACCGTCCAACTTGGCACGCTCTTCCGGTGATTGCAGGTGCTCACGCGCCGGCGGGTTCTTGCCGTCGTTCTGCAGGAAAGGCTTGATCTTTTCATACTGGGTGTAGAACTGCCCCATATCGACCACCAGATCGCGCACTACCGGCAAGCCCGGCAACGGACGGATCACAATCTTTTTGTTGCCTTTGGTCAGCGACGACACCGGTGTGATACAGGCCAGGCCGTTTTTACCGTTCATGTTGATCCCATCGGAACCACACACGCCTTCACGGCAGGAACGACGGAACGACAGGCTTGGATCTTTTTCTTTCAGCTGGATCAACGCATCCAGCAACATCATGTCGCGACCTTCTTCCGCTTCCAGGCTGTAGTCCTGCATGTGCGGAGCGTCATCAACATCCGGATTGTAGCGATAAATTGAAAATTCGAGTTTCATCAATCGATCTCCGCAATTAGTAAGAACGCACTTTCGGCGGGAATGCCGGGCGCAGCTTCGGTTGCATGTTCACTTCACGACGCGTCATGCTTTCCGATTGCGGCTGATACAGCGAGTGACACAGCCAGTTGGCATCATCACGTTCCGGGAAGTCGAAGCGGCTGTGTGCGCCACGGCTCTCGGTACGGAAGTTGGCCGACACGGCGGTGGAAAACGCGGTCTCCATCAGGTTATCCAACTCCAGACATTCGATGCGCTGGGTGTTGAATTCGCTGGAGGTATCGTCCAGACGTGCGTTCTTCAGACGTTCACGGATCTCTTTCAGTTCTTCCAGCCCTTTCGCCATCGCATCACCTTCACGGAATACCGAGAAGTTGTGTTGCATACAGGCTTGCAGCGCCTTGCGGATTTCAACCGGATCTTCACCTGAACGGGTGTTGTTCCAGCGGTTCAGACGATCCAGCGACGCTTCCACATCGGATTCGCTGGCTTCACGGCTGGCGCCCTGCTCCAGGATTGACTCCTGCAGATGCATGCCGGCGGCACGACCGAACACCACCAGATCCAGCAACGAGTTGCCGCCCAGACGGTTGGCGCCGTGCACCGATACGCAGGCAATTTCGCCCACGGCGAACAGCCCCGGGATCACTACGTCTTCGCCTTTCTCGTTCACGGTCAACGCCTGGCCGGTCACTTTGGTCGGAATACCGCCCATCATGTAGTGGCAGGTTGGAATAACCGGGATAGGCTCTTTCACTGGATCGACGTGCGCGAAGGTGCGCGACAGTTCCAGAATACCCGGCAGGCGGGATTCCAGCACTTCTTTACCCAGGTGATCGAGTTTCAGCTTAACGTGTGGGCCCCACGGGCCGTCACAACCACGGCCTTCGCGGATTTCAATCATGATCGAACGGGCTACGACATCACGGCCCGCCAGGTCTTTGGCGTTCGGCGCATAGCGCTCCATGAAACGCTCGCCGTGTTTGTTCAGCAGATAACCGCCTTCACCACGACAACCTTCGGTCACCAGTACCCCGGCACCGGCGATGCCGGTCGGGTGGAACTGCCACATTTCCATGTCCTGCACCGGCACGCCAGCGCGCAGCGCCATGCCGACACCGTCACCGGTGTTGATATGGGCGTTGGTGGTGGACTGGTAAATACGGCCTGCGCCGCCGGTCGCCAGCACGGTAGCCTTGGCTTTGAAGTAAACCACTTCACCGGTTTCAATGCAGATAGCCGTAGTACCGACTACTGCGCCATCCTGGTTTTTCACCAGATCCAGCGCATACCACTCGGAGAAGATAGTGGTGTGATTTTTCAGGTTCTGCTGATACAGGGTGTGTAGCAGGGCGTGACCGGTACGGTCAGCCGCCGCAGCGGTACGTGCCGCCTGCTCGCCACCGAAATTCAGTGACTGGCCGCCGAATGGGCGCTGATAGATGCGGCCATCGTCGGTACGGGAGAATGGCAGCCCCATATGCTCCAGCTCCAGAACCGCTTCCGGGCCGGTTTTACACATATACTCAATGGCGTCCTGGTCACCGATATAATCGGAACCTTTCACCGTGTCATACATATGCCATTCCCAGTTATCTTCGTGGTTGTTACCCAGGGCGACGGTAATGCCGCCCTGTGCAGACACGGTATGGGAACGGGTCGGGAATACTTTGGACAGCAGGGCACAAGAAGAACCCGCTTGAGAAATTTGCAGTGCCGCGCGCATACCTGCGCCGCCTGCACCGATAACTACAGCATCAAACTCTCTGACCGGCAGTTTCATCTTACGCACCCCACACTACGATTGTTCCGTACAGTAAATAGACCAGCAACACGACAACGATCGCCAGTTGCAACACCAGACGTACCGCTACCGGCTTGACGTAATCCGTCAGCACCTGCCACAACCCGATCCAGGCGTGAGCCAGAATCGACAGCAGCGTCAGCAGCGTGAACACTTTCGTAATAGAAGTGGCGAAGAAGCCGCGCCAGATTTCGTAGGTGAGATCCGGAGCCGTGACAAAGAAGCCCAGGATATACAGAACATACAGGGTGATGACGATAGCGGAAGCACGCAGTAACAACCAATCGTGTACGCCGTTGCGTCCTAATGCAGAAACATTGTTTACCATACGAGGACTCCAGCCAGAACTGACAGCACGACGGTCAGACCGATTGCCACCTGGGCAGAACGTTGACCTACGGCTAAACTCTCTTCGATATAGCCAAAATCCATTAACAAGTGGCGAATGCCACCGCAAATGTGATAGGCCAGCGCAGTGAGGATGCCCCAGAATATGAATTTGACAACGAAGCTATTCATGATGGCAGCAGCCTGCATGAAACCCTCTTGGGAAGAGAGTGACAGGCCCAGCAGCCAGAGGAGGATACCCACGGCAACGAAGGTAATTACGCCAGAGACTCGGTGTAAGATGGACGCTATCGCAGTTACGGGAAACTGAATCGTTTGAAGATCCAGGTTGACAGGTCTTTGTTTTTTCACGTTTTTGCCCACACAGCTCTTATTATTTTCCTTCCTCCGGCCTGGGCGGGGATCAGACAGCGTTAAGAGCCAAAACCCTTACACGTCACGCGCTCAAACAACAACATCCTCTGTGCTTAAACGGCGCGTAGTTATAACGCTGGGTGCTCCTACTTCAGGGTATCCCGGAGACCTGGCGGCAGTATAGGAGGATCACATTCTTATTACAATTCCCATACAATCCCTTTGGTAACATTTCCCCCGAACAGTGATTTAGATCACGGATTTCACAATTGGCATAAAATTAATTATCTGATTTGACAAGAGATCAACAATTCCATTACATATAGGGGCACAAACGGTCCTATGATGCGCTATAGGTCAGCAGATACACTTCCCCCGATGTTCAGGATGTGCAACAGTGTATTTGAAAGAACCTATCCCAATGGCGGTTTTTGCCGGTCATGTTTGCAGCACATCACCGCAGACGAGAACAAATAAGGCATATAAAACAGTTTATTGGGATAGGTTCAACCACCCCCGAACACGTCGTAGGTAAGATTAACAGAACATAACGAATTCCGATGAATCGTTAACAACTGGTCACCCACCTCGTTCGCCTGGTTAGCACTCTGTACCCTACCCGCGCATTTGCGCAGTCGCTCACAGAGTTAGCGTCCGCTCCATTTTTTGCGGGCAACCTGAGGAGAATTAAGGTATTTCAGTTGTTAGAGGTTTTTAAAATAAGGCGCAAAGGAGACTGTAAATGACTGATAAGAAAGCGACGCTAACCATTAATGATGGTGAAGCTCCAATCGAACTGGGCGTATTAACCCCGACACTGGGCCCCGATGTCCTCGATGTCCGCGCCCTGGGCTCCAAAGGTTATTTCACGTTTGATCCCGGCTTTACCTCTACCGCTTCCTGCGAATCCAAAATCACTTTTATCGACGGTGACAAAGGCGTACTGCTGCACCGCGGCTTCCCGATTGAACAGCTGGCGAAAGAGTCTTCCTATCTGGAAGTGTGCTACATCCTTTTGTACGGAGAAACGCCGACCGCAGAAGAGTTCGAGACCTTCAAAACTACCGTGACCCGTCACACCATGATCCACGACCAGATCACCCATCTGTTCCGTGGCTTCCGTCGTGACTCACACCCAATGGCCGTACTGTGCGGTGTGACCGGCGCCCTGGCGGCGTTCTACCATGATGCACTGGACGTCAACAACGAGCGTCACCGCGAGATCACCGCGTTCCGCCTGCTGTCCAAAATGCCTACCGTGGCGGCTATGTGTTACAAATATTCGCTGGGTCAGCCGTTCGTTTACCCACGCAACGATCTGTCCTATGCCGGTAACTTCCTGCATATGATGTTTGCCACCCCATGCGAAGAATACGTGGTGAACCCAGTGCTGGAACGCGCAATGGATCGCATCCTGATCCTGCACGCAGACCACGAACAAAATGCTTCCACTTCTACCGTGCGTACCGCAGGTTCTTCAGGCGCTAACCCATTTGCCTGTATCGCTGCCGGTATCGCTTCCCTGTGGGGGCCAGCACACGGCGGCGCCAACGAAGCCGCACTGAAGATGCTTGAAGAGATCAAAACCGTCGATCACATTCCTGAGTTTATCAAGCGCGCCAAAGACAAGAACGACTCGTTCCGTCTGATGGGCTTCGGCCACCGCGTGTACAAGAACTACGACCCACGCGCCACCGTGATGCGTGAAACCTGTCACGAAGTGCTGAAAGAACTGAACAAGAAGGACGACAACCTGTTGCAAGTGGCGATGGAGCTGGAACACATCGCGCTGAACGACCCGTACTTCATCGAGAAGAAACTGTACCCGAACGTCGACTTCTATTCAGGCATCATCCTGAAGGCAATGGGGATCCCTTCTTCCATGTTCACCGTTATCTTTGCCATCGCCCGTACCATCGGCTGGATTGCACACTGGAACGAAATGCATGACGAAGGCATCAAGATTGCGCGTCCGCGTCAGTTATACACTGGCTATGCCGAGCGTGACTTCAAGTCTCAAGTGAAGAACAAATAACGCCGCTTTACCCCAGGTATTGCAGCAAAAAGCCGCCCCGATGGGCGGCTTTTTTTTGCCCTCTCCCAAGGGGAAGGCAAACATTGAATAACCTATTTCTGGCAACCCGGGCACCAATAAAAGGGTCGTGAAGACAGCGTCGTGCGCTCGATCATCGCACCACAACGCTCGCAAGGTTCACCACTGCGGTGGAACACCTTAAAGCTGAACAGCGCGCCATGATGGCGGTTCTCATCCACCTGCCCACGCGTCTGATAAGACAAGCGTGGGACTGCCAACAACGCCTCTGCCAGCCGCTGTAAAACCTCAGGTTCCAGATCCTGTGGCTTATGCTGGGGTGCCAGCTCAGCCTGCCAGAGGATTTCAGCGCGCAGGTAGTTGCCCAGCCCGGCAAGAAACGCCTGATCGAGCAACATACCGCCAAGTAGCCTGCGGCGAAACACCGGTGACAGCAACCGTTGCTCCACCGCAGCTACCGTTAATGTCATATCCAGTACGTCGGGGCCGATACGCTGTAAGAACGGGTGCTGTTCAATTTCTTCACGCGGCCCGACGGTAATCTCCGAGGCGCTGTACAGCAAAATCGCCCGTTCCGCCGTTTCCAGGCGCACGCGCAGCTCCCGCTTGGTTTCCGGCGTCTCCCCCGCTTGCACCACTTTCCACAAGCCATACAACTGGTTATGGCTATACAGCGTCAGACCGTTGGAAAAATGGGTCAGCAGTGCCTTACCCCGCGGCTCAATAGCGATAATGCGCTCACCGATTAACCGGTCGCGGTAGTGTTTAAGCTGGGGAAAGGCAAAACCGACTTCGGTCAGTGGCTGGTCGATCACCGCCGCCGCCAATGCATCCGCCGCCCGGCGAATTTCCGGTCCTTCCGGCATATGAAAACTCCTGAATGGACCCCGGCGCAGCAGGCCGCACCGGGGGGATAACTGCAATTAATGCGTCGCGCCGCCGACCACTTTCAGGTCATGTTCAACCTGTAACGCAATGGAAATGGCCAGTTCCAGGGCGAACAATACCGTGGTCGCCGCCATGCTCGGTGCGCCAGGGTGTGCGGCAGCCTGTTCCGGCAGATAAGGAATATGAATAAACCCGCCCTTGATCGCCTGCTGACTGTTTAAACGGTGCAACAGACCGTACATCACATGGTTGCAGACATAGGTGCCGGCCGTTTGCGATACCGAGGCGGGAATACCCGCTTCACGCATCGAGTCGACGATGGCCTTGATCGGTAGCGTGCTGAAATAGGCCGCCGGTCCGCTTTCAACGATAGGCTCGTCGATCGGTTGCTGCCCCTGATTATCAGGGATTCGGGCATCATCAACGTTGATCGCCACTCGTTCGAGGGTGATGTCGGTACGTCCACCGGCCTGGCCGATAGCCAACACCATCACCGGCTGCACTTCATCAATCGCCACATTCAGTGCTTCCAGCGCTGCGCCAAACACACAAGGCAGTTGGCGGGCAATAATACGCGCACCGGCCAGTTCCATATCATTGAGTTGCTTTACCACTTCCCACGAAGGATTAACGCGTTCGCCGCCAAAGGGCTCAAAGCCCGTGATCAATACCTTTTGCATGCGTTCTCCTTACAGGAACATCAGGAAATAAAGCAGGAATACGTTGACCAGTAGCAGCAGCACCCCTGTCGGGATCTGTGCCTTGATAACCGCATTCTTGTCCGGCAATTCCAGCAACGCCGCCGGTACAATATTAAAGTTAGCAGCCATTGGCGTCATCAGCGTGCCGCAATAGCCGGAAAACATGCCGATGGCCGCCATCACCGCCGGATTGCCGCCGTGCTGCAGCATCAAGATCGGGATACCGATACCGGCGGTGACGATCGGGAAAGCCGCAAAGGCGTTACCCATGATCATGGTCAACAGCGCCATGCCGATGGCGTAAACCGCCACTGCGATAAAGCGGTTATCTACCGCCAGATACTCCTGGGTGAGATGAGAAATGGCCGTGCCAACGCCGGCAGTGGTAAACAGCAGGCCCAGCGTGGCGAGGATTTGCGGCAAAATAAACGCCCAGCCGATGGAGTCCAGCAGGCGACGTGCTTCCTGAATTGGTTGTAGCGCTTTTTCGTGGGTCATTTTCACCGCGATAACCAGGCCAAGCACACAGCCGACGGTCATCGAGAACAGAGTAATCAGGGTGGCGTGGTTGCCGCTGCCGAAGACCGCGGTTTGCAGCGCCGGAATATTATTGAACAACAGCACGCCCGCCACCGTTACCACCGGGATCGCCAGCGCCGGAATAAACAGTCGGTTGCCCAGGCGTTTTGCGCTCTCTTCGCGCTGCTGCGGGGTACGTTGGTGATAGCTGCCCAGACGCACACCGCCGAAACCTGCGATTAAAGCCATGATCACCACCACTACACCGACGATGATATGCAGCATGCGTTTCTCATTGCTGCCCTCACCCAGCACGTCCCCCAACAGACTATAGGTCCAGTCACCGACCAGGAAAATCAGGCCGTACAATGCCCAGAACAGGCCCGTGGTGACGCGGCGCGGGTTGGCGCGATCGCGGAAAGACATCACCGCGACGAGCAACAGCACCACGCCCGCCAGCCAGTAGAGATATTGTTGTTGGAAAATCATTGGGCATCTCCTTTGGCCTGCAGCGCCGCCTGGTTGAGCTGCGAAAGTTCGGCGCTGAGCTGTTTATCCATCCGGTAAAGCCGGAACGCATGGATCAGGAAGGCAAAGATGGCGGTAGGAATGCCCCACAAGGCGATATGCAGCGGCTCGGTCTGGATGCCGCCGGATTCCAGCATAAAGTTGTGCATAAAGATGATTGCGCCAAAGGCGACAAAAATATCTTCGCCAAAGAACAACCCGACGTTATCCGTGGCGGCAGACATGGCCCGCAGGCGGTGGCGCGTACGCTCCGGCAGCTCACCGTAACGGTTTTCCGCTGCCCCTTCGGCCATCGGTGCCAGCAGTGGGCGCACCATTTGCGGGTGCCCCCCCAGGCTGGTCAGCCCCATGGCGGCGGTAATTTCACGCACAAACAGATAGACGATCAACAAGCGTCCGGCGGTGGCGCTTTTGATCTTGGCGATCCACGCCTGTGCGCGTTCTTTCAGCCCGTGACGTTCCAGCAGGCCGATCACCGCCAGTGGCAACAGCAGGATCAGCGGCAGGTTACGGGTATTGAGGAAGCCCTCACCCAGTTTTTCCAGGATCGTATCCAGCGGCATCAGCGCTGCCAGCCCGGTGATAATGCCGGCGGCAATCACCACCAGCACTGGGTTGAAGCGTAAAACAAACCCAACCACGATGGCGGCGATGCCAATCAGTGGCCAGAGGTTAACGGCCTGTTCCATTATATCTCCCTTTTACCCTTCGCCTTTCAAGCCGCAGCGTTGTTACCTGCACTAGTCCACCCCAGTTACTTACTAAAGTAAGCGCCTGGGAATGAGCAAGCTGGGCGCCTAGCTGCAACTCGAAATTCATTGGGTAATATTGTGTTGTGTGTTTGTGTTGTATGTATTTAATTATTTTTATTCTGCGTTGACGCTGATGCCTTCCAGGGCAAAACGTTCGCGTAGCCTACGCGCATATTCCAGCGCGTGCTCACCGTCGCCGTGCAGGCAGACGGTTTCGGCCTGCACCGCGGCCCAGGTGCCGTTCAGGGTGCGAACCCGATGATGACGCACCATTTCCAGCGTTTGCGCCAGGGCCAGTTCGTCGCTGGTAATCAGCGCCCCCGGCTGGCCACGCGGTACCAATGTGCCATCGGCCTGATAGCCGCGATCGGCAAACACTTCCTGCCGTGTTACCAATCCTTGTTCTTCACCGGCACGGATCAGCTCACTGCCAGCCAGCCCTACCAGCCGCAGCGTCGGATCGACCGCTTTAACCGCCCGGGCGATGGCCTGCGCCAGTTCCGGCTCCACAGCCGCCTGGTTGTAAAGCATGCCGTGTGGCTTGACGTGAACCATCACTCCGCCTTCGGCACGGGCAATCGCAGCCAGCGCACCAAGCTGATAGACCACTTGGGCATATACCGTTTCCGCAGGTAGTTGCATCCGGGTACGGCCAAAGTTCTCGCGATCGGGAAAACTCGGGTGCGCACCAATAGCTACGCCGTACTGCAGTGCCCAACGCACCGATTGACGCATGGTTTGCGCATCCCCGGCATGAAAACCGCAGGCAATATTGGCCGAGCTGACCAGTTGCAGCAGCGCCTGATCGTTGGCGCAGCCCTCACCGAGATCGGCATTTAAATCAACGATCATCTAACCCCCAGGCAATCTGTTGGATAAAGTGCTCCTGTTCGACCCGGGCACGTTGTGCCTCGGCCAAAGTACAGGGAACAAAGTGGATGGCCTCCCCCAGACGGATCTGCGCCAAATGGTAGAGATCGGCCTCGATCACGCAGGCAATACGCGGGTAACCACCGGTAGTCTGCGCATCGGCCATCAACACGATCGGCTGGCCGTTATGCGGTACCTGTACGACTCCCGGTAACAGACCATGCGATAGCATTTCGCGGTCAGTGGTGCGGCTTAACGCATAGCTGCCATGCAGACGATACCCCATGCGGTTACTCTGCGGGCTCAGTTGCCAGGCGGTGCGCCAGAAAGCCTCTTTCGCCTCTTCGCTGAATTCATCATATTCCGGCCCCGGCAACGCACGGATGCGGTTGTTGAACAGCGGTTGCTTCACACCAAAACTCTGCTTTGGCAATGAATGGGTTTGCCCCAGCGGCAGGCTGTCGCCATCTCGCAAGTTGCGCCCTTCCAGCCCACCAAAAGCAGCTTTATTATCGGTGCTGCGCGAACCGAGTATTTCCGCTACCGCAATGCCTCCGCTGATCGCCAGATAGGTGCGCATACCGCGTTTTGGCGTTTTCAGTATCAGCTGTTGGCCCGCATTGACCGGGTAGCGCCAGCCAGTCCACAGTGGTTTGCCATCGAGTTGCGCATCGCAACCGGCACCGGTCAGAGCGATCCAACCTGACTGAGTAAATTCGGCACTAAATTGCCCCAGAGTGATTTCCAGCCCGGCGGCATTGGCAGCATTGCCCACCAGTAGATTGGCGATCCTCAGCGCAGGTTCGTCGAGCACCCCGCCCTGGCTGACGCCCAAACGACGGAAACCGTTACGGCCGAGATCCTGCACCGTGGTGTAAATGCCCGCACGCAAGATCTTCAGCATACGCCCTCCTTCTGTGGCACAAACCGCACGCTATCGCCTGGGCGCAGCAAGGTTGGCGGCATTTCATAAGGATTAAAAAGCGCCAAAGGAGTACGGCCAATCAACTGCCAGCCACCGGGGGTGACCAACGGATAAATCCCGGTCTGGCTGCCCCCGATGCCAACTGAGCCTGCCGCCACCGACAAGCGCGGTTCGGCACGGCGCGGCACCGCCAACTTTTCCGACATTCCGCCCAGGTAAGAAAAGCCGGGCTGAAAACCGAGGAAATAGACCACATAGGCCGCTGAGGAGTGGCATTCCACTACCTGCTTCGGCGTCATACCGGTGTGGCGTGCCACTTCGTTCAGATCCGGACCGTCCTTACCGCCATAGATCACCGGAATATCCACCTGGCGCGATTCAGGCACCAGGATTTCCTTACTGTCCCAGCCCTGTTGCAACAGCGTCAGCATTTGTTCTGCGTCGGCCTGCGGCGTATGCAGCAGCAAGGTCAAATTGTTCATACCCGGTATCACTTCACGCACATCGGGATGATGATTAAGTTTTTCGGCCAGCGCCCAGATCCGCTGCTGGCTCGGCAGCGTCACCGGTGGCGACAGTTCAAGCACCACCGCTCTTTCACCTAACAGGTAACATCGTGCTCGTTGCACCCTTTTCTCCTTATTATTATCGCGATGAAAACACAACAGTTATGCGCGACAGCGCTCTGGCTGTCAATAGAATAACCTTTTATAAAATAAGGGATTAGGCTATTAAAAGGATTCAGCCACGGTAAACACCGGGCTGGATCCTGGGGGGATAATCAGGCGGGGTTGGGGATATCGATAAAGGTCACGTCAAAGCCATAGTGTTGGGTCAGCCATTCACCGAGCGCCTTAACGCCACCGCGTTCAGTGGCATGGTGACCGGCGGCAAAGAAGTGAATACCCATCTCGCGCGCGCTGTGAATGGTTTGCTCAGAAACTTCACCGCTGATAAAGGCATCAACGCCAAAGCGTGCGGCGCTGTCGATAAAGCCCTGACCGCCGCCGGTGCACCAGGCTACACGGCGGATATGCGCCGGTGCGTTATCGCCGCAGTGCAGCACGGCACGGCCCAGACGACTTTCGATGCGCTGTTGCAATTCAATACCGGTCAATGGCTGCTCAAATTCACCGTGCGGCACCAGCGGCTCCACTTCGCCAATCACCCGGATCCCGAGTAAATGTGCCAACTGTGCGTTGTTGCCCAGCACCGGATGCGCGTCCAGCGGCAGATGATAAGCGTACAGGTTGATGTCGTTACTCAGCAGCGTTTTCAGCCGGTTACGCTTCATGCCGCGCACCGAGGGCGCTTCGTTTTTCCAGAAATAACCGTGATGCACCACAATGGCGTCCGCCTGATGTGCCACTGCCGCATCCAGCAGCGCCTGACAGGCGGTCACGCCGGTGACGATACGCTGCACGTGTGCTCTCCCTTCCACCTGCAGGCCATTCGGCCCGTAATCCTGAAACGCAGCGGTATTCAGTTCTGTGTTGATCAACTGTTCCAGATCGAGGTTACGCATAGAGTTCTCTCTTCAATTCAAAATGTCTGCCGGTCGCCCTGTTCCATCAGGATATATTTTACGCCCAGGCTGTTACCCTGTTCCAACTGCTGTTTGATGGTCGCGCGCACGTCTTCGCCCTGCTTCAGGCTGGGCTTGATATGGCTGATCACCACCGGGAAATCTTTCAGCGAGTCTTCGCCGCCGCTGTACTGAGTCAGATTTTTCAACTCTTTTTGCAGCCACGCCGGCGTCAGGTGGCCATACAGGTTTTTATCTTCCACCTCATTGGGATAGGAAGTTTCGATAATCATCCCTTTCAGCTTTTTCTGCTCAATCAGCGGCCCCAGCGCACGCCAGACGCTATCAAGATTGCGCGACTGCTCAAGCGTATCCGCTCCGGTATCACCAAAATAGGCGAAAGATCCGCTTCGATCGGACACCAGCAACATCGAAGAAGGGTAACGGTCATGACTGAGCGGATACATCACGCCACTCAAACCGGTCATACCCAGAGTCACGCGCTGCTGTGGCCGCACCGTTTGCAGCCGGTAAGTCCCCAGTCGCGAACCGTTGCCGGAATCAGTGAAGTTAGGCCAGGCCTTCCAGTTAAAATAATGATTACGCAGGGTGAGAATCGTATCGACCTGGGCATAGATATTCTTTTTACCGTCTTCCGGCGAACCGATAATCAGCCCCGCCACGTGGTCCAGATGACCATGGCTGATAAAGTAAGCGCCGATTAACTGGCGGAATATATAGCCCTGCGGGGTATAAGGCGCAGCCAGTTCAGGGGTAACCTGCGGGAAACTGCCCTTTTCCAGCCCTTTGGCGATCCCCGGTAGCAGTGAGCCAGCATCCAGCGCCAGATACTGCGGCTGGTTGTCGCTGCGGATCAGGTAGGAGGTCAGATTGCCGTCGCTGACGCCGCCGTCCACGCCCAGGGCCACCACGTCAAAACCGGCCTGCGCCAGGGCGCAATAGCCGCTCAGGCACAGGGCCAGCACCTTTTTCATCATTTTTCGCTCCTTGCTGTTGCCTTAATATTCCCCGCGCTTCGCCGCTTCAAAGGCGGCCAGTGTCTCCAGCCGCACCTGCTTGTGGTCGACAATCGGCAACGGATAATCCAGCACGCGCTGCTGTTGTTCCGCCCAGCGATGGGGTTGATGAATAGCATTGTCCGGTACATCCGCCAGTTCGGGCAACCATTTACGGATAAAAGTGCCTTGCGGATCAAAACGTTCGCCCTGGGTGATCGGGTTAAAGATGCGGAAGTACGGCGCAGCATCGGTGCCGGTTGAGGCCGCCCACTGCCAGCCGCCATTATTGGCTGCCAGATCGCCGTCCAATAGCTGTGACATGAAATAGCTTTCACCGGCACGCCAGTCGATCAACAAGTCTTTCACCAGAAAGCTGGCGCTGATCATGCGTAATCGGTTGTGCATCCAGCCGGTGGAATTCAACTGGCGCATGGCAGCATCGACAATCGGATAACCGGTCGCGCCCTGCTGCCAGGCCTGCAAAAGTTCTTGGTTATTCCGCCAGCGTACCCTATCCGTCCATTCGATAAAGGGACGGTGCTTACATAACGCGGGATAGGCCACCATCAAATGCCGATAAAACTCGCGCCAGATCAGCTCATTGAGCCAGCCAAAGGCGCCGCTGTCCTGGTTTTCCAGCAGCTGCGGACATTCAGCTCGCAGGCGGTTAAAACATTGGCGCGGTGACAACACGCCAATCGCCAGATAAGGCGACAGGCTGCTGGTCCCTGCAATGGCGGGCAGATCCCGCTGTTGAAGGTAATCCTGCACCAGCTCACGGCAAAAGCTGCGTAGCCGCTGTAGCGCCGCTTCTTCTCCGGCGGGGAAATCCTCGTTCGACTCTGCCGGCGGATAATCAAATGCTTCTGGGGTAGCGGCTACCGGTAATGCGCCGCCTACCCGTGGTTTGGGCGCAGGCAAGGATTGAGCGTCGGATTCAGTCAGACGCTGGATAAAGGCTTTACGAAACGGCGTGTAGATTTTGTACATTTCGCCACCGCCGGTTTGCACGCTACCCGGCGGTAACAGCAGGCTGTCATCAAAGCTCTGGCAAATCACCTGCCCGGACAAACGCTGTTCCAGCCGTTGGTCGCGCTGGCGTTCATTGATTTCGTACTGGCGATTGTAAAACAGCGTATCCACCCGCTGCTGCGCGCAATACGCCGTCAGCCAGTCAACCGAGGCGGCAAAATCATCACACTGGTGGTAGCCAAGCGGAATGCCCCGTTCGGCAAGAGCCTGCTGCACCTGCAGCAGGTTGGCATGGATAAATGCAGCCTGACGGGGGGCCATTTCATGCTGTCGCCATTGTTGCGGGGTGGCGATAAACACCGCCAACACGCGGGCTTCGGGATCGCTGCAGGCGGCGTGTAACGCTTTGTTGTCGGTAATACGCAGATCGTTACGCAACCAGACCAGATGCGTGACCATAAAACTCCTTGTCAATTAATGGCCATAACGCAGGCGCAACGCCTCAGGATAGGGCTCGAAATAACGTTGATCGGCCAGATAGCGATCGGGGTATTCGGCCATGTAATGTTTGAGCAGCGTAATCGGCGCCAGCAGCGGCTGCACGCCCTGCCGATAGCGGTCGATCAACTGCGCCAGCTCCTGACGCTGTGCGGAACTCAGGTGACTGCGAAAATAACCCTGAACGTGCATCAGCACGTTGGTGTGGTTGCGTCGCGTCGCCTTGTGCGCCAAAAGTTTCATCAGGCGGCTGCGGTATTCAATCGCGAACGCCTCCAGAGACTCCCATTTATCCACGTCCGCCACAAAGCGCCCCAGCTCGCGGTATTCCGGCTGTGAGTGCGCCAGCAGCGACAGCTTATAACGGCTGTGGAAGGCGATCAGCCCACCACGAGTCACCCCCTTGCGCCACAGCATGTTCAACTCATACAAGGCATAAACCCGTTCGACAAAGTTTTCCCGCAGCGTAGCGTCATTCAGGCGTCCGTCCTCTTCCACCGGCAGCCAGGGCATTTGGCGCTGCAGTTCGGCGGTGAACAGCCCGACGCCGCTTTTACGCGCGCCTTCACCGCTCTCCTCGTACAGCCGCACCCGTTCCATACCGCAGCTTGGCGAATTGGCGCAGACAATGTAGCCGCACAGATGCTGCAAAGCAGCAATCCGCTGGGTGGAAAACTGCTGCATCTGGTCGGTCACATCGATACTGTCGTCGTTGCTGTAACGCAGCGCGATATGATGTTGTTTTTTGATCAACCGCAGCGCCGGGCGCGGGGTCGACAAACCAATCGCCATTTCCGGGCAAATCGCCTCAAACCGCACATAGGGCGCCAGTTGTTCCACCGCGAAGGCCAGCCGTTTATGGCCACCGTCAAAACGCACCTTTTCACCTAACAGGCAGGCACTGATCCCGACCGGGATTTTGTCACTCATATTGGGCTCCCGCAGCGTTGGATGATGTAAAAGTGTAGAGGAATTTCCCTCTCAGGACGAACCTTACCAACACAATGACCGCCCCGCGCCCATAAAAAAACCCCCGCTGCGAAGCGAGGGTTTCAGGGGACAGCGGCAACGATCAGTAAAAATCGCAGGCCGCCAGTTCCGCCTGCTGCAGCCAGACCGGTTTATCGCTGGTTTTAGACCAGACGCGGTGCAAATAGCTGTAAAAACGAGCACGGTCACTGCGGAAAAGCATTACCGGTAAAGCCAACACACCTGCCAGGATCACTGCGCTGCGACGCAGGAGAATCCGATGCAATGAATAAGCTGGGTAGATAGACATGCGAACCTCCTTAAAAACGCCCGGCTGTTGATTTGTCTTGCAAACAGCACTGGCGTAAACCATTAAAACGGGATGATTTGGTAACTGGACAAAATTTTAGCGCAATTGATGAAAGTTTACTACTCATCCGACCACTAAACTGGTCAAAAAATCGCAAATAAATACCCCATTACGTAATTTTGTTACGTCAATGTTAATAACTAACTAACCATTAGTTACATTATGGATATTTATCACCTGTTTATACCCGTAGCGTCTTTGCCGATGACCAAGCCCTGCCCCAAACGCGCCCCCCGCTCACCCCGCCCTCATTAAAAAGTCATTTTTTGTTGTAATTTCAGCCATTTTTATACTTTTTTTACACCGGTCGTCGCTATTTTTTCATCTTCTTTCTACCGCCCTCCCTACACTCGCCATATCAAAAACTACACCTCTGGAGGTGTCCTGTGAGTATCAGCGTTATTGGTGGTGCGCTGTTGGTCCTGCTGCTGTTGGGCTATCTGGTTTATGCCCTGTTCAATGCGGAGGATTTCTGATGGCAGCTTCAGCCTTTTTATTGATTGCCAGCTTCATGCTGGTGCTTTTGCTGCTGGCCCGGCCGTTAGGCAGTTTCCTGGCGCGCCTGATCGAAGGTGAACCTTTACCCGCTCTGCGTCGGGTGGAGGCCGCCGTCTGGCGCGGCTGTGGCATTACCAGCGCTGAAATGAACTGGTGGCAGTATGCGCTGGCGATCTTGTGGTTCAACCTGCTCGGGCTGGTGCTGCTGTTCGCGTTGCTGATGGCGCAAGGCTCACTGCCGCTAAACCCACAGGGCTTCTCTGGTCTGTCGTGGGATCTGGCGTTCAATACCGCCGTCAGTTTCGTCACCAACACCAACTGGCAAGCCTACAGCGGTGAAAGCACCCTCAGCTACCTTAGCCAAATGGCCGGGCTGGCAGTGCAGAACTTCCTGTCTGCCGCTACCGGTATCGCCGTGGCCTTTGCGTTGATCCGCGCCTTCACCCGCCGTTCCAGCGCCACCATTGGTAATGCCTGGATCGATATGTTCCGCATAACGCTGTACGTGTTGCTGCCGATCTCGCTGCTGATCGCGCTGTTCTTCGTCAGCCAAGGCACGCTGCAAAACTTCCTGCCTTACCTGCATATCAGCACGCTGGAAGGCGCGCAGCAGACGCTGCCGATGGGGCCGGTGGCCTCGCAGGAAGCGATCAAGATGCTCGGCACCAACGGCGGCGGCTTCTTCGGCGTCAACTCGGCTCATCCGTTCGAAAACCCGACCGTGCTGACCAACTTTGTGCAGATGTTGGCGATCTTCCTGATCCCTTGCGCGTTGTGTTTTGCTTTCGGTCAGGTTGCCGGTGAAAACCGCCAGGGCCATGCGCTGATCTGGGCGATGTCACTGATCTTCATCGTGGCCGTGGTGGTGGTGATGTTCGCCGAACTGGCGGGTAACCCGCATCTGAGCGAGTTGGGCAGTGCCAGCAACATTAATATGGAAGGCAAGGAGTCGCGCTTTGGCATTCTTGCCACCAGCATGTTCTCGGTGGTCACCACCGCAGCGTCCTGTGGGGCAGTCAACGCCATGCATGACTCCTTCACCGCACTGGGCGGCATGGTGCCGATGTGGCTGATGCAGATTGGTGAAGTGGTGTTCGGCGGCGTCGGTTCCGGCCTGTACGGCATGCTGCTGTTCGTGCTGCTGACGGTGTTTATCGCCGGGCTGATGATCGGGCGTACCCCGGAATATCTGGGTAAAAAAATTGACGTCTATGACATGAAAATGACCGCGCTGGCGATCCTGGTCACGCCGACCCTGGTGCTGCTGGGCAGCGCACTGGCCATCTCTACCGACGTAGGTCGCGCCGGCATTCTTAACCCGGGCGCGCACGGTTTCAGCGAAGTGCTGTATGCCCTGTCCTCCGCCGCCAATAACAACGGCAGCGCCTTTGGGGGGCTGAGCGTCAACACGCCGTTCTACAACCTGCTGCTGGCCTTTGCCATGTTCGTCGGCCGCTTCGGGGTGATCCTGCCAGTATTGGCGATCGCCGGTTCATTGTGCGCCAAGAAACGCCAGCCGGCTGGCAACGGCACCCTGCCAACCTACGGGCCGCTGTTTATCGGCCTGCTGGTCGGTACCGTGCTGCTGGTGGGCGCATTGACCTTCGTACCGGCGCTGGCGCTGGGACCGGTGGCCGAACATTTGCAACTTTGGCTGGCCAAATAACAGAGCTCATAGAGAGAGATTAAGAGATGACTCGCAAACAACGTGCGCTGTTTGAACCGGCACTGGTCCGTACCGCGCTGATCGATGCGCTGAAAAAGCTGGATCCACGCACCCAGTGGCGTAACCCGGTGATGTTCGTGGTGTATATCGGCAGCATCCTGACTACGGCCATCTGGCTGGCGATCCTCGCCGGACAGACCGACGGCAGCGCGGCTTTTACCGGCAGCATCGCGCTGTGGCTGTGGTTCACCGTGCTGTTCGCCAACTTTGCCGAAGCGCTGGCCGAGGGGCGCAGCAAAGCTCAGGCGGAAAGCCTGAAAGGCACCAAGAAAACCAGTTGGGCGAAGAAACTGGCCACGCCACGCCGCGAAGGTGCCACCGAGAAAGTGTCCGCCGAAAGCCTGCGCAAAGGTGACATCGTACTGGTGGAAGCCGGCGATACCATTCCCTGCGACGGCGAAGTGCTGGAAGGCGGCGCATCGGTGGATGAAAGCGCCATTACCGGTGAATCCGCCCCGGTGATCCGTGAATCCGGCGGTGACTTCTCATCGGTCACCGGCGGTACCCGCGTGCTGTCCGACTGGCTGGTGGTTCAGTGCAGCGTCAATCCGGGCGAAACCTTCCTTGACCGGATGATTGCCATGGTTGAAGGCGCAAAACGCCGTAAAACCCCGAACGAGGTGGCGCTGACCATTCTGTTGGTAGCGCTGACCCTGGTGTTCGTGCTGGCAACCGCCACGCTATTCCCGTTCTCGCAATACAGCGTCGACGCCGCCAACGGCGGTTCGGTGGTCAGTATCACCGTATTGGTGGCCCTGCTGGTCTGTCTGATCCCTACCACCATCGGCGGTCTGCTGTCTGCCATCGGCGTGGCCGGGATGAGCCGGATGCTGGGTGCCAACGTCATCGCCACCAGTGGCCGTGCGGTTGAAGCCGCCGGGGACGTGGATGTGCTGCTGCTAGATAAAACCGGCACAATCACACTGGGTAACCGTCAGGCCTCCGAATTTCTGCCGGCGCCGGGAGTGAAAGAACAGGACCTGGCTGACGCCGCGCAGCTGTCTTCACTGGCGGATGAAACGCCGGAAGGCCGCAGCATTGTGGTGCTGGCCAAACAGCGCTTTAACCTGCGTGAGCGTGACCTGCAGGCGCTGAACGCTACTTTCGTGCCCTTCTCTGCACAGACGCGCATGAGCGGCGTCAACGTGCAGGACCGCATGATCCGTAAGGGCGCAGTAGATGCCATTCGCCGTCACGTGGAGTCCAATCAGGGCCACTTCCCGCAGGCGGTAGATAACCTGGTGGCCAGCGTGGCACGCACCGGCGGTACGCCGTTGGTAGTGGCCGAAGGGCCACGCGTGCTGGGGGTGGTAGCGCTGAAGGATATCGTCAAGGGCGGTATCAAAGAACGCTTTGTCGAGCTGCGTAAAATGGGCATCAAAACGGTGATGATCACCGGCGATAACCCACTGACCGCTGCCGCCATCGCCGCCGAAGCCGGGGTGGACGACTTCCTGTCGGAAGCGACGCCGGAAGCCAAGCTGGCGTTGATTCGCCAATATCAGGCGGAAGGCCGCCTGGTGGCAATGACCGGCGACGGCACCAACGACGCCCCGGCGCTGGCACAGGCCGACGTGGCGGTGGCGATGAACTCAGGGACTCAGGCCGCCAAAGAAGCGGGCAACATGGTCGATCTGGACTCCAACCCGACCAAGCTGATTGAAGTGGTGCATATCGGCAAACAGATGCTGATGACCCGCGGTTCGCTGACCACTTTCAGTATTGCCAACGACGTGGCCAAGTATTTCGCCATCATCCCGGCGGCGTTCGCGGCAACCTATCCGCAGTTGAACGCGCTGAACGTGATGCATCTGCACTCCCCCGCTTCCGCCATTATGTCGGCGGTTATATTCAATGCCCTGGTGATCGTGTTCCTGATCCCGCTGGCGCTGAAAGGGGTGAGTTACAAGCCAATGAGCGCCGCTGCGCTGCTGCGTCGTAACCTGTGGCTTTATGGCGTGGGCGGTCTGCTGGTGCCCTTTGTTGGTATCAAGCTGATCGACCTGCTCCTGGTCGCGCTGCATATCGCCGGTTAATCATTAAGAGGAAATGAAAATGTCTTATTTACGACCTTCGCTGGTGATGTTGTTCCTGCTGACGTTGATTACCGGTATCGCCTACCCGCTGTTGACCACCGGACTATCGCAGTTGTTGTTCTCCGGCGCGGCCAACGGCTCGCTGCTGTACCGGGACGACAAAGTGGTGGGATCAGCGTTAATCGGCCAAAACTTTACCAAACCCGAGTATTTCTGGGGTCGCCCTTCTGCCACCGCGGATTCGGCCTATAATGCCATGGCGTCTGCCGGCAGCAATCAGGCCGCCACCAACCCGGCGCTGGATAAAGCCATTGCCGAGCGTGCGGCACAGCTGCACCAGGCTAATCCAGCGATGAAAGGCCCGATCCCGGTCGATCTGCTGACCGCATCCGGTAGTGGCCTGGATCCGCAGATTTCCCTCGCGGCGGCACAGTATCAACTGGCCCGGGTGGCTGCGGCGCGCCAATTGGCACCGGAGCAAATCGCCAAACTGATTGATGAAAGCACTGATCAAGCCACCCCCAACTTTATGGGTGAGTCGGTGGTAAACGTGCTGAAATTGAATCTGGCACTCGACGCGTTGAAATAATGCCTCGCGTGTTAAAAGATAAGTAACGGGTTCGGCGTGCCGGACCCGCTTTACGTTGCTGCAAAAAGGAACTCCGATGGTGGAAGAGGAACAACAGCGCCCCGACCCTGACAGCCTGCTGGCGCTGGCCAATGAAAAGCCCCGTGGCCGCCTGAAGGTGTTCTTCGGCGCCTGCGCCGGGGTAGGCAAAACCTACGCCATGCTACAGGAAGCCCAGCGGCTGCGTGCCCAAGGGCTGAACGTGCTGGTCGGCGTGGTGGAAACCCATGGCCGCAGCGAAACCGCCGCGCTGCTGGGCGGGCTGGATTTGCTGGCGCAAAAGCGCATTCAGTATCGCGGCAGAATGGTGCAGGAGTTTGATCTCGACGCCGCACTGGCTCGCCACCCGGCATTGATCCTGATGGATGAACTGGCGCACAGCAATGCCCATGGCTCACGCCATCCGAAGCGCTGGCAGGATGTCGAAGAGCTGCTGGATGCCGGTATCGACGTGTTGACCACCGTCAACGTACAACATCTGGAAAGCCTGAACGACGTGGTTGGCGGTGTGACCGGAGTGCGGGTACGTGAAACAGTGCCCGATCACGTGTTCGACGAAGCCACCGAGGTGGTGCTGGTTGACCTGCCACCGGACGATCTGCGCCAGCGTCTGAATGAAGGCAAAGTGTATATTCCCGGTCAGGCCGAACGTGCCATCGAGCACTTTTTCCGTAAGGGCAATCTGATTGCCCTGCGCGAACTGGCACTGCGCCGCACCGCCGATCGGGTCGATGACCAGATGCGCGCCTTCCGGGATACCCAGGGCCGCGAACGCGTGTGGCACACCCGTGACAGTATCCTGCTATGCGTCGGCCATAACAGCGGCAACGAAAAGTTGGTGCGTATCGCCGCCCGGCTGGCGGCCCGGCTGGGTTGCCACTGGCACGCAGTCTATGTCGAAACGCCCAAGCTGCACCGTTTACCAGAGAGCCAGCGCCGGGCAATTTTGCGAGCGCTGCGACTGGCGCAGGAGTTGGGGGCCGAAACCGCCACCCTGTCCGAACCTGATGAAGAACGCGCCGTCTTACGCTACGCCCGTGAGCACAACCTGGGAAAAATCATTATTGGCCGTCGCAGCGAACAACGCTGGAAACTGCGTGGTAGCTTTGCCGATCGCCTTGGCAAGTTGGGGCCGGACCTCGATCTGGTGATTGTCGCCCTGGAAAACGACAGCCTCCCGCAGCCAGGCAAAGAACATGACAGTCGAAACTTTAGCGAGAAATGGCGCATCCAACTGCGTGGCTGTGCCGTCGCCGTCGCACTCTGCGCCCTGATCACCCTGCTGTCCCAGTGGCTGCTGCCGGGCTTCGATCAGGCCAACCTGGTGATGGTCTACCTGCTTGGCGTGGCCATTGTTGCGCTGTTCTTTGGCCGTTGGCCGTCTGTGTTGGCGGCGGTGATCAACGTCGCCAGTTTTGACCTGTTTTTCGTCCAGCCCGAGTGGTCGTTTGCCGTCAGTGATATGCAATATCTGCTGACCTTTGGCGTCATGCTGATTGTCGGTATCACTATCGGTAACCTGACCGCCGGCGTACGTTATCAGGCGCGGGTGGCGCGCTATCGTGAGCAGCGGGCTCGTCATTTGTATGAGATCTCCCGTGGGCTGAGCCAGGCGCTGACCACCGAAGACATCGCCAAAACCAGCCGCCACTTCCTTTCCAGCAGCTTCCAGGCCAAAACCGTGCTGTTGCTGCCACAGGAAGACGGCAAACTACAGCAAATGGTCGGGGAAACCGGCGGCCTGCTGTCGGTGGATGAGGCTATTGCGCGCTGGAGTTTCGACAAAGGCATGCCAGCCGGAGCCGGTACCGATACCCTGCCCGGCGTGCCCTATCAGCTGTTGCCGTTAGCCACGTCGAAACAAACCTTTGGCCTGTTGGCCATCGAGCCCAGCAACCTGCGTCAGCTGATGGTGCCGGAGCAACAGCGGCTGCTACAGACCTTTGCGGTGTTGATTGCCAGCGCGCTGGAACGTTTGCATTTGGCGCGCAGCGCCGAGGAAGCCAAGTTGGACGCCGAACGCGAACAACTGCGCAACTCGCTGCTGGCGGCGCTGTCCCACGACTTGCGTACTCCGCTGACGGTGCTGTTCGGTCAGGCGGAAATTCTGACGCTCGATCTGGCGGCGGAAGGCTCCAACCATGCAACCCAGGCCAGTCAGATCCGCCAGCAGGTGTTGAGCACCACCCGGCTGGTGAACAACCTGCTGGATATGGCGCGCATCCAATCCGGTGGTTTTAATCTGCGTAAAGAGTGGCAATCGCTGGAGGAGATCGTTGGCGCATCGCTGCACATGCTGGAGCCGCTGATGGCCCAGCATCAAATCAAGGTTGAGCTTCCGGCGGAGCTGGTATTGGTTAATTGCGACGGTAGCCTGCTGGAGCGCGTGTTCACTAACCTTTTGGAAAATGCCAATAAATATGCCAGCTACGATGCTACTATCGGTATCCGTGCCCATACTCTGCCAGAGTGGCTGGAAGTCGAAGTCTGGGACGATGGTCCGGGCATTCCCGAAGGGAAATTACAGCTTATTTTCGATAAGTTTTCCCGCGGTAATAAAGAGTCGGCGATCCCCGGCGTGGGTTTGGGGTTAGCGATTTGCCGTGCCATCATTGAAGTGCACGGTGGCCGTATCTGGGCCGAAAACGGGGCCAACGGCGGTGCCCGTTTCCGCTTTGTGCTACCGCTGGAGAAACCGCCAGAAATAGACAGCGAAGCCTTTGATCTTTAATCAAGTCCCGGGAGTCTTGTGAGCAATACGCCAACCAATATTCTGATTGTTGAAGATGAGAAAGAGATCCGACGTTTCGTCCGTACCGCCCTGGAAAGTGAAGGCCTGCGGGTGTTTGAAAGCGAAACGCTGCAACGCGGGCTGATTGAAGCCGGTACGCGTAAGCCGGATCTGATTATTCTCGATTTGGGGTTGCCGGACGGCGACGGGCTTAACTATATTCGTGATTTACGCCAATGGAGCGCCATTCCGGTCATCGTGTTGTCGGCACGCAACGCTGAGGAAGACAAAATCGCCGCGCTCGACGCCGGGGCGGATGACTATCTCAGCAAGCCGTTTGGTATCGGTGAGCTGTTGGCACGCGTACGGGTCGCCTTACGCCGTCATTCCGGTAGCCTGCAAGAAAGTCCACTGGTCAGCTTCTCCGAAATCACCGTCGATCTGATCAACCGCCGGGTACTTCGTCAGGGTGAGGATTTGCATCTGACGCCGATAGAGTTCCGTTTGCTGGCCGAACTGCTGGCCAACTCCGGCAAGGTGATCACCCAACGTCAGCTATTAAGCCACGTCTGGGGGCCGAACTACGTCGAACACAGTCATTATCTGCGCATTTATATGGGTCACTTGCGACAAAAACTAGAGGCCGACCCGGCCCGGCCGAAACACTTGCTGACCGAGACCGGCGTCGGTTACCGCTTTGTACCTTGAGGTCAATGGGTGCCACATGTGGTTTAGCGAGCGGGACATGTGGCCAGATAGGTTATTCTATCCCAATAAGAAACGCGCCCCTTTCCGGCCCGGCACCGACCACCAGCACGGCAATATCATCGCCCGAATGGAGTTTGTTCTCTTTCAAATCATCGTGAATAAGTTTTAGCGTACTCGGGATCACCAGGTTGCCATAACGCCGGGCGTGAGTACTGAATTTACCCTGCTCCACCTGCGTCTCATGACAGTATTGCTCAATATAGCTTTCGACCATATTAGGGCTAGCTTGATGGGTATAAATTCGCGCTACCTCATTGTAATAATTGCTATTATATTGAGCCAACCCCAGGTGATTCAATTTCATCCCTTTTGCATAGTAACGTTTGGTTTGCTCACCCGCCATCGCATAGCAAGACAGTTCTTCATTACGCTCAACGCCGGGAGGATTCAATCCGCCGCCGCCGGGGTAATGAATGAGCGGATCTTCAAACCCCGCTTCATCACCGAAGGACAGTGAGTCCCGGCTATAAAGACTGTAGCCTTGCGCATCGTCATGCTGTCTTAATACGATCGCCGCTATACCATCAGAAAATAGAGCCGGCGAAGCCCATAACGAATCGCGCAACGGGTGCACGCTGTTATAACGGTAAATGGGTGAAACCATGTACAGGCTAGAGACTTCATACGTCACTACCAGGATATTTTTCGCCTGTAAACGGGCGGCTAAAGACAGCGCTCGCCCCATACCGGCACAGCCGGCAGCCAATTGTAATGGCGGAATGTGATCGGGAATTCCCAGCGCTCGCATCAGGCGAAAAGAGTCGTAATCCAGTTGAACCTCATACGGAGTACTGCTGGCTACCATCACGACGTCAATATCGTTCGGGCCAAGCCCCGCCGCCTGCATAGCCTCTTGCGCCACATTGACGACATGAGTGAAATCGCGAAATAAATCCGGATCCCAGCTTTTGGACTCCACGGGACCAATAATTTTTTGAATGTCCTTGCCAGTTAAGTATTGCCCCGGTTTTTTCCGGTGTGGGACTTTAAACATTTCCGCCCATTCGTCCATCGATACCACCTGGCCAATTAACGTAGAGATGCCCGCCAGTTTATATTTGAAGGTCTGCCCTTGCTGCTCACCGTTCATATACGCCTCACTTGATTTTTGGAGAATGAATTGCTGCGGAACTCTGTTGAGCAACCTGCTGGCGTTCGATGTGTTCCAGGATCCGATCGGCGCAGGTCAGCAATGTCGTACCGGGGCCAAAAATATCGGCCACACCGCAATCGAAGAGAAAGGGGTAATCGGCAACAGGCAGCACCCCGCCAACGAACACGGTGATATCCTCTCTTCCGGCCGCCGCCAGCACCGTCATTAATGCAGGAACCAGCGTTTTATGCCCTGCCACCAGCGATGAGACGCCAATAGCATGGCAGTGGCTTGCGCTGGCCTGTTGTACCACTTCCTCCGGGGTCTGGAATAATGCGCCCAGTACAACGTCAAAGCCCATGTCATGCAGACCGGCTGCCACCACCTTTGCCCCCCGATCGTGTCCGTCCTGCCCCATTTTTGCGATCAGCAATTTTGGCCGCTGGCCCAGTCGCAGGGTGAACGCGCCAATCTGCGCTGTCACTCTTTGCCACTGCGGGTCGTGCCTGAGCTCCTCGCCATAAACATGAGTGACAAACTGCGGCTCCGCCTGATAACGCCCCCATACCTGCCCGAGCGCTGCGGTCACCTCACCGACCGTGGCCCGCAGACGCATTGCATCGACTGCTGCAGCCAATAAATTGCCATCGCTCTCGGCACAGCGCGTCAATGCCGCCAGCGCATGGGCGACCTGGGTATCATTGCGTTGCCGGCGCAGTGAGGCCAGCCGGGTTATTTGCTGAGCCCGCACTTTACTGTTGTCAATAAAGCGAACCTCAAGCGGCCGCTCTCCCGATAACTGATACTTATTAACGCCGACAATCACTATTTTGCCGGAATCAATCTGCGCCTGGGTAATGGCCGAACAATGTTCAATTTGTCGTTTTACCCAACCGTTTTCCAGAGCGACCAGCATTCCGCCCATGGCACTGATGTCGTTCATGATGTTTCGCGCCCCTTCCGCCATCTCCATCGTCAGCGTTTCCATCATGTAAGAGCCGGCCCAGGGATCGGCCACGTCACAGATGGCGGTTTCTTCCTGCAAAATGAGTTGGGTATTGCGGGCGAGCCTGGCGGAGTTATCGGTTGGCAACCCCATGGCTTCATCGAACGCGTTGGTGTGCAAAGACTGGGTGCCGCCGAAAATGGCAGCCATAGCTTCAATAGTGGTACGTACCACATTGTTCAGCGGATCTTGCTCCGTCAACGACCAGCCCGAAGTCTGGCAATGCGTACGCAGCAGCAATGAACTGGGCTTACTCGCACCAAATGACTGCATGATTTGGCACCATAGCAGGCGGGCGGCACGCAGCTTGGCGATGTTGGCATAGAACTGCATGCCCATGCCGAAAAAGAAACTCAGGCGGCCGGCAAAATCGTCGATTTTCAATCCGCGATCCAGAGCCGCCTGAATATAGGCTTTACCATTAGCCAACGTCAGGGCCAACTCCAGTACGTCAGGCGCACCGGCCTCTTGCATGTGGTAACCCGAAATAGACAAGGCGTTGAATTTCGGCATGTACTCAGCGGTGTAAGCGAGAATATCGGTGACAATACGCATTGAGGGTACGGGAGGATAAATATAGGTGTTACGAACCATAAACTCTTTCAAGATATCATTTTGCAGCGTTCCTTTAAGCTGTTCTGGTGCCACGCCGCTTTCTTCCGCGGCAACAATATAGGCTGCCATCACCGGCAAAACAGCGCCGTTCATCGTCATCGACACCGAAACCCTATCAAGCGGTATGCCGTCAAATAAGGCTTTCATATCCTCTACAGAATCAATGGCGACGCCAGCCTTGCCGACATCGCCCTCGACACGAGGATGATCCGAGTCATACCCACGGTGCGTAGCCAAATCAAAAGCCACAGAAATTCCCTGCATTCCCCCTGCCAATGCTTTACGGTAAAAAGCATTGGACTCTTGACTGGTAGAAAAACCAGCATATTGCCTTATGGTCCAGGGTTTTACCGTATACATAGTCGCATTCGGCCCACGAATATAAGGCGGTATTCCCGGCAAGGTATCCACATAGGGAAATGACGTGATATCCTCACGGCTATAAACCGCTTTTAGCGGAAAGTCATAATGATAACGGGAACTTTCCTCTATCGGCACATTAGAATAAACCGCGTAATCAAAACCATCGGATTTTTTATTACTGCTAACGTATGTTTTTCTCATCACTCCCCCCTTTAGTGATACAGCAGGCGCAGCACGACTCGGCGTGAATTCATTTTCGAATTCACACCTAAAAGCAATCCTTTGAATATCAATAAAATTTCTCACCATCAATATAATGGCGGTAAGGGGAAATGATGCTATTGTTAGCATTAAATTAATTAGGGCTATTATTACTTACTGTACTTAATTACTGCAGAAAAACTGGTTTTATGACGTTTCTAGTTATTAATAATCTTGAAATATTTATTAAAAAAATGGCAACCGCTTACTTTTATAAAATAACCAGAGTTAATGATAGTTGCCATTCTGTTAAATGCAAACCCAGTTCATGAGGCCTGTGCGACGCCCCTACGAATGTGGCCCTTTCTTCAACCCCATCATAAATTCCTTGAACGCCTCGCGCAGCGGTGCGAACACCGGATGCTTGCGGTTCTCGATCATCACTTCCGAGAACAGCTTCAAGCCGACGGCAAAGGCTGCACTTTTATCTTCGCCAAAGTTCAGATCTTCACGCGCTTTGATACGCTCAACAATGCCGAGAATATCGTCGTGGTTTTCCACTTCAAAACTCAACGGCGCTTTATCCACCGGCTCACCCTGGCGATCGTTCAGGGCTTCAACGGTGATACGGAAACGGTGGCCTGGCATCAGTCGTTCTCCTGCGCTGTTGGGCGAATGTTCATTTCGCTTTCGATCGTCGCCACTGCGGTGAGCAACGCCTTATTGATGCGTTCAACCTGCTGGGGCGAGAGATCGGCGCGCATCACGTTACCGCGCAGCAAACTGCGCAGGCGGTTCATGGCTTCGGAGATACCCTCCGCCAGATTACCGTGATGATGATGGCTGCGGCCGGCCCCGGCTAAACGGGCAAGGATCAGATCTACGGTGGCCTGGTGCTTTTGCAGTTCACTCTGACCAAGCGCGGTGATTTGGTAGCTTTTACGGCCGTTACCGGTGGTGATCGGCTCAAGGAAATCTTGCTCTTCCAACAGCGTCAGGGTCGGATAAATAACACCCGGACTTGGCACGTACAAGCCGGAGGAAGCCTCGTCGATCGCCTTGATCAGCTCATAGCCGTGGCTCGGCTTGCGCGCCACCAGCGCCAGCAGCACCAACCGCAAATCGCCATGTTCAAACATGCGGTGACGCCCGCCACGGCCACCACGCCCACCGCGTCCATGTTCTTCGTCGTGCTCGCCGCCAAAGTGGTGGCGCCCGCCGCGCCGACGATGTTCGAGCCCTTCTTCGCCGTCATGGTGGCAACCGGGCCGGCGGTGTAAACCTAATCGATGGAACATAGGGTTTTACCTCTCAATGAATAGTCAGTTGACGAGGTTATTTAGATATATCTAAATAACCTCGATATATCTAATCTAGATCGATATATCTAAATATGCAAAGTGTCTCTGTAAATAGATATATCTAAATTGCAGGCATAAAAAAAGCGCTGTAAAAACAGCGCTTTTCATCAGGCAGAAAAGAAATTATTTGGCGGAAGCCAGCACTTCGCTGACAATCTCTACCGCTTCATGCTCGATCTTTTCGCGATGCTCGGCACCCAGGAAGCTTTCACAATAGATTTTGTAGGCTTCTTCGGTACCTGAAGGACGTGCGGCAAACCAGCCGTTGTCGGTCATCACTTTCAGGCCGCCGATGGAGGCACCGTTGCCCGGAGCCGCCGTCAGACGAGCGGTGATCGGGTCACCCGCCAAGGTGTTGGCCTTGACCATTTCCGGCGACAGCTTGGCCAATGCGGCTTTCTGCGCATGGGTAGCTGGAGCCTGAATGCGATTGTAGCTTGGTGCACCAAAGCGGTTGGCCAGATCTTCGTAGTGATTTTGTGGGTTTTCACCGGTGACTGCGGTAATTTCCGCCGCCAGCAGGCACATGATCATGCCGTCTTTATCGGTCGACCAAGGTGTGCCGTTGAAACGCAGGAAGGATGCCCCCGCGCTCTCTTCACCACCAAAGCCCAGGCTGCCATCGTACAAGCCATCGACAAACCATTTGAAGCCCACCGGCACTTCCACCAGTTTACGGCCCAGGTCAGCAACCACGCGGTCAATCATTGCACTGGAAACCAGTGTTTTGCCCACCGCCACATCGGCACCCCACTCTGGACGATGCTGGAACAGGTAGTTGATGGACACCGCCAGATAGTGGTTCGGATTCATCAGCCCCTTCGGCGTAACAATGCCGTGGCGGTCGTAATCCGGATCGTTGGCGAACGCCAGATCGAACTTGTCACGCAGCGCCAGCAAACCGCCCATCGCCGGAACGGACGAGCAGTCCATGCGGATCACGCCGTCGTGGTCCAGGTGCATAAAGCGGAAGGTCTGATCGATAGAGTCGTTCACCAGCGTCAGATCCAGCTTGTAATGCTCGCCAATACGCTGCCAGTAGGCAATACCGGAACCGCCAAGCGGATCGACACCCAACTTCAGGCCGGCACGCTGGATAGCAGGCATATCGACGATATCTACCAACCCTTCGACATACGGCTGCACCAGATCTTGCGCGTGCACGCGGCCGCTGTTCCAGGCCTTATCCAATGACTGACGCTGAACGCCTTTCAACTGCAATGACAGCAGTTCATTGGCGCGCTTTTCAATCACGGAGGTCAGGTTGGTATCAGCCGGGCCGCCGTTGGTCGGGTTATATTTGATGCCACCGTCTTCCGGGGGATTGTGAGACGGGGTGATAACGATACCGTCGGCCAGTGCCCCACCGTTACGGTTATGGCACAAAATGGCATGGGATACCGCAGGAGTTGGCGTGAAGCCGTTATTTTCCTGCACGACAACATCGACGCCATTGGCGGTCAACACTTCCAGCACAGAAATAAAGGCAGGCTCGGACAGCGCATGGGTATCTTTACCCACGTAGCATGGGCCGGTCACCCCTTGCTGATGACGGACTTCCGCAATCGCCTGTGCAATAGCGAGAATATGATTTTCATTAAAGCTATGACGCAGAGCGCTGCCGCGGTGGCCCGAAGTGCCGAACTTCACCGCGTGTGCTGCATTGCCGGCTTCAGGTTGCAGTACATAGTACTGCGACGTCAGCTGGGCTACGTTGATCAAATCGCTTTGCTGAGCCGGCTGCCCGGCACGTGGATTATTCGCCATCGACATATCTCCCTAATCCCTGTCCTGCGGCCTGGCAATATGTCGCTCACGGCCACCATGACGGGCTGTTCGCTAAATTAGATAGTACCGCAAACTTTTTCTGTCAGTTCCGCGGGGAACTGCATAGCCTGCATGATGTGTTCCACCATGCTGCGTTTACGACCGGTATTGGTATTGGTGATCACCCAGTACGGGGTGCTCGGAACGTGCTTGGGTTTGGTGTGCGTTCCGTTCGCCAGCAGGGTTTGCTGATCGCCAGCGAAATAGGTGCGGGTACGGCCATGCAATGCATCGGTAGCTGCGGCAAAGCCCGCCGCGTCGAGGGTATACAGGGTGGAAAGTACCAGCATAAAACGGTTCACCGCTTTGCTCTGCTCGGCATACTCATCCGACAACAGCAGCTCACGCACGGCACGTACGCGATCGCGCGGGCGCGACGCGGCAACAATTTTATCCTGCTCAGCGCTCTGGGCGCTGCCGGACGGCACCGCACGTAACGGCTGACCTGCGGTAAACTTCAACATGCGGCGCAAAATATCGGACGCGCTCTCACCAATATGTTGCGTGTGGCTGGCAATATAACGGTAGAGCTCTTCGTCGACTTCAATAGTTTTCATCTTTATCCAGTACTGTTTTTTTCTACTTAGAACCTGAAGCCAGATCCTGCATTCAAGCCATGGGATTATAAGGTTAAAAGCGCAGATGCGAACATCACAATGTGCCTCAACACGGCAAAAGCAGACTATTACCTAAAGCCTGCCTGGCATTGGCTCTGCCAAACCCGCACCTTACCATGAAAAATCCGCGTTATACCCTATGGATTTCAAGCCGCAGCGTTGTTACCTGTGGCTTGAAAGGCGACGGGTATTTTCATCGTGTGTTTTAATCATGATACCCTAATCTGAATCTCACTCAGTATGAACTTTGCCATGAAATTACATTATCAACTGCTGGCCTGCGAGTCCGACGCTCTGCCGGTTGTCATGATCCACGGGCTGTTCGGCAATCTGGACAATCTGGGCGTGCTGGCTCGCGATCTCAACCGACAGCACAGCGTGATTAAAGTCGATCTGCGCAACCACGGCCTGTCACCACGTTCACCGGTAATGACCTACCCGGAAATGGCAAAGGATCTGCTGGCGCTGCTGGATGACTTGCAGTTGGACAAGGTCATTGTGATCGGCCACTCGATGGGAGGCAAAGCGGCGATGGCGCTGACGGCAATCGCACCTGAGCGAGTGGAGAAACTGATCGTTATTGACGTGGCACCGGTGGATTATCAAACCCGTCGCCACGACGAGATTTTTGTCGCCTTACAGGCCGTAAGTGCGGCCGGCATCACCCAACGCCAGCAGGCGGCGGAATTGATGCGCGACTACCTGAAGGAAGAAGGAGTGATCCAGTTCCTGCTGAAATCCTTCCACCAGGGCGAATGGCGTTTTAACCTGCCGGTGCTGATCGATCAATATGAAAACATCACTGGCTGGCAGGAGGTTCCCGCCTGGCCGCATCCCACATTATTTATTCGTGGTGGTTTGTCGCCCTACGTGCAGGACAGCTACCGTGCAGACATTGCCCGCCAGTTCCCACAGGCTCGCGCACATGTGGTCGCCGGCAGCGGGCACTGGGTTCATGCGGAAAAACCGGAGCCGGTGCTGCGCGCTATTCACCGTTTTCTCGACGAAGCCTGAGCCGACCGGCGCTTTCCCCTGGTGCGGACAACCACCCAAAACGGCCATCTGGTGAAAAAACGCGCTAAAGATAACGACTTAGCGCGTTTTCGGCTCAGTTAAGCATTGTCGTTGCTCCACCTGCTGGGGTAATATGGCGCGCTATAATTTTGCCGCCGTGCCCGGCGTGTTGATTAACGCCTGGCTGGGGGTAAATTTGGGTTAGGGTTTATTGGCCCGAAGTGTGTTAACCGAACCATCCAGAAGCGTCTACGCGCTTTTAGATGCAAACTCCCTTGCAGTACCGCTACCTATGGCAAAAGAACAAACGGATCGCACGACGCTGGATCTGTTCGCAGATGAACGCCGTCCGGGGCGCCCGAAAACCAACCCGCTATCCCGAGATGAACAGCTTAGAATCAATAAGCGTAATCAGCTTCGACGCGATAAAGTCCGTGGTTTACGGCGTGTGGAACTGAAGATTAACGCGGATGCGGTGGACGCCCTGAACAAACTGGCGGAACAGCGGAATATCAGCCGCAGCGAGCTTATTGAGCAAATGCTGTTGGCACAACTGGCGGACGACCAGCCAGAACATTGATCATTGCAGCCGCACATGCGGCGCGGCGTTAAGGATGACGCCCGATCAACATCGTTTTATTCCACCCGGTATCGCATAAACGTGATAAAACCCCGGGGTAAATTTCTGGCATGATACGCAATTACCGGTGAGGGTCCCCCTTGCCATGGCATCATTTTAATCGGTGTTATCGTGGTCATCGCTAACATCGTGTAATGCAATTTATTGAATTTAAAGGTTATACGCGATATGGCTAATGTAGGCATTTTCTTTGGCAGCGACACTGGCAATACCGAAAACATTGCCAAGATGATCCAGAAAATTCTTAAGCAACAGTTTGGTGACGATGTGTGCGAAATTCACGACATCGCCAAAAGCAGCAAAGAAGACCTGGAAGGCTTCGATATTCTGTTGCTCGGTATCCCAACCTGGTACTACGGTGAAGCCCAGTGCGACTGGGATGACTTCTTCCCAACGCTGGAAGACATCGACTTCAACGGCAAGCTGGTAGCCCTGTTTGGCTGTGGCGATCAGGAAGACTACGCAGAATATTTCTGTGATGCAATGGGCACCATCCGCGACATCATTGAACCGCGTGGCGCTGCCATAGTCGGCCACTGGCCAACCAAAGGCTATCATTTCGAAGCCTCAAAAGGTTTGGCAAGCGACAGCCACTTTATTGGTCTGGCAATTGACGAAGACCGTCAACCTGAGCTGACCAATGAGCGTGTTGAAGGCTGGGTAAAACAAATCGTCGAAGAGCTGAGCCTGGCCGAAATCGTCGGCTAACGCCAAACGTTGAACAAAAGCCCTGCAAAGTGCATAGTGTTGCCAGCAGGGCCATCATTGGCAGTACTGATTACTGCAATCGAAGATACATATTTGTAACTTCCCACATCGTCAAGGTAGACTGAGTTATCGGTTTATCCCGCCCATCAAGACGTTGCGTGTGCAACATGCAATAGTGCAATTATATCTTTGTTAACAACCGGCGGTTTCTATTTAGGTCAACCGGTTCTATAATGAGACGCAATTAACTCTTTGTGCCGACCGATGCCACAGGCGAGAACGCCTCAACTTGATTAGCATAGTAACAGGACTGAATCCGCATGACTGACAACAACACCGCATTGAAGAAGGCCGGCTTAAAAGTCACGCTTCCGCGACTCAAAATCCTGGAAGTACTGCAAAATCCGGAATGCCATCACGTCAGTGCGGAAGATCTGTACAAAAAACTGATAGATATGGGCGAAGAAATTGGCCTGGCTACGGTTTACCGCGTACTGAACCAATTTGATGATGCCGGCATTGTGACCCGTCACAACTTCGAAGGCGGCAAGTCCGTGTTCGAACTGACCCAGCAGCATCACCACGATCACCTGATTTGCCTGGACTGCGGCAAAGTGATCGAATTCAGCGATGAATCAATCGAAGTTCGTCAGCGTGATATCGCCAAGCAACACGGCATTAAGCTCAGCAACCACAGCCTGTACCTGTACGGCCACTGTGCAATTGGTGACTGCCGCGAAGACGAAACTCTGCACGATAAAAAATAATGCCCTTAACCGGCATTAAGAACCGCCTTAACTGAACAGATAAAAAAATCCCCGGACAGGCCCGGGGAAAGTTCACAGCTTGAAATACAACAATTGCAGAGGCACTTCTTTCCGTCTTCCCACTTACACTCACTTCACCGTCAACTCACCCGCCGACACGCGGATGGGCAAACCTCTTCACAGCTCATACTCAAGAAACAGCAACCGATCAAAAAACAACGGCCAGGCGTGATCGAATACACCTCGAACACGGAACCCCTTGTTCAGATAAATTTGGCTGGCATCACTGCGTTGCCATACACATAGCACGATATTTTTCGCCTGGTGCTGTTGTGCTCGCTGCTTTATCAGCGCAAACAATTGGTTAAAATGCCCTTGTCCGCGGAATTGACTCTCGATTGCCAGACTGCAGATGAAATAATCGTCAGCAGTGCACAGGCTTTGCACAAAGCTGTCATAAGCCTCATCAAGCGGTTTTATTTCATCGCGATAATGATAATCCGCTTCTATGCCATACAGCTCGCTGATGGTGGCCGCATTAAAAAAGCCGACAAACTCTCCACGCCGATCGTAAGCTACCGTGATCAGCCCGAGATAAGGCTCAATATTTTGCGCCTGCTGCAATGACACCAGATCCAGCCCAGCTCGATTGCCGATAGAGCAGTATTCAAGGTAACTGGTGGTGAAAATCAGCTTTGCCATGCGAGTCTTATCGGCTGCACTCGCCTGCCGCCCCGGTAGAAAATGCAATGCCCCGCCCTGCTCCGGTAACACCGCGTCCCCTACTCCAGCGGTCGGGCACCAGTAATTACCCGCCGTAATCCGTCGCCGGTTATCGGCGATCAGGTATTCACCAAAAAGTTGATTTACCCGATCAAGCGTACGGTCATGGGAAAGCACGGAATAATAGTGGTAATGGTCGATATCGGAACGGATCTGCGCCGGATAGGCCATGCGAGGTACTTCATCAACGGTGAATATTTCCGCATAACGAGCCAGATCCAGCGGCTGCTCAAGCTGCCAGTCCACCTGTTCTAAGCGGCTGACGCATTGCCGGTAGCTGTGCTGTTCCTCCTGCGACAGCGGTAACCGTTCATTGGTGATCACATCCTCCAACAGGCGCATGCCACGGATACCACAGGTGACTGCCTGTGGGTGCGCATCATAATGGACGCCATAATCCTGGCAGAAGCGATCGTGACTGAGGAAAGACCGGCCTATGTGGCGGCTCCACAGCTGATAAAAGGGATCAAACAGCTTCCGTTCATAAACCGAATTCTTGTCCGGCACTTCGCCGCTTTCCGCCGCATAGATCTGATCCAACCCCGCCAGCATTCGGCACAGCGAAATGTCCCCTTTCCGGCTGATAATCATGCCGGTTTCATCAAGAAACAGATTCAACCAGCTGACGTGGCTGACCTCGCCCTCAGCCAGAAACTGAAGATAATCAGGCACCTCTGGTTTGCTCAAAAACAGCGTCGCCGACCGGTGGGGTATGGTATCGATATCCATGTACAGCCCCCCCATCTCGATCAAAATCAGAAAGCGGAAGTAATCAGAAAGCGTGGCGTAATAGCGCTTATCGTGCAGTTGATGGATAAAGCCCAGATTGTCGCCGACCCTTTTTTGCGCCAGTTCGCTCAGCGAATGTACCTGCAAGCGATGATTGCCCGCATCATACTCCCCCAGGTAGCCGCCTTTTATCACCTGTACGGGGAGGAAATACGCATCCCTTGCCAACTGCTGCGCGTCCCAAACCCATAACATGCCGACCCAGTCATTTGTCTCGGCGCTAGCCACCGCCTGCTGCGCGTCGCCCCACTGAGAGATAACCTCTCTGGCGTCGTCAGGTATGGCGCCCCCCAACCAGATACGGTGCAGCCGTTTTTCACTCGCAGCCAGTGGGCGAGTAGGCACACAAAATAGTGAAGAACAGCAGGCGGCATCGAATAAATCCCCATGCGCTGCCAGCCACTCACGCAGTTGCGCGACCCCACGCTGATAGCTTTCCAGCCGTGCCGGTGAAGTCTGGCGCTGATATTTAACGAACTCAAACTTCAGGTCGCTGATCCGCGCTTCGTATTCTGCCCGGAACAGATCATCCTGCATAACCCCCAAATGTCCGTCGTTAAGCTTCATCGGCCAGCATCCTTATCGATGACAGCGGCACCGAAGAGCCATAACCCTGCGGATTTTTGCTCTGCCATGACCAGGCATCGCACACCATTTTTTCCAGACTGCGTTTGGCTTGCCAGCCCAGCTTTTCTGCCGCCAGTGACGGGTCGGACCAACACTCGGCAATGTCTCCCGCACGCCGGGGATTAAATTGGTAGGCGATTTTGAAGCCACAGGCGCGTTCAAACGCCCGAATAATCTCCAGCACCGAGTAGCCTTTACCGGTGCCCAGGTTATAGACGTTAAAACCTGGCTGCAGATTATCCAGCGCTTTTAAATGCCCTTCGGCCAAATCCATAACGTGAATGTAATCACGTACCCCAGTACCATCGCTGGTAGGGTAGTCGTTGCCATACACCGGCAACACCGCGAGTTTGCCAATAGCCACCTGCGCCAGATAAGCCAGAAGATTATTGGGAATGCCGGCGGGATCCTCACCAATCAAGCCGGACTCGTGCGCCCCGGCCGGATTAAAGTAACGCAGCGCGGTGATTGCCATCTGCGGTGCCGTGGAAGCGAACTCCGCCAGGATCTGCTCGACAATCAGCTTTGAGGTTCCGTAAGGATTGGTGGTCTGCCCAACACGGCAGCTTTCCGTCAGTGGGGTATATTCTGCCGGCCCATAGACGGTGGCTGAAGAGCTGAAAATAAATTGCTTAACACCAGCATGGCGCATTCTGTCCAGTACGATCAATGAGCCGGAAATATTATTTTGATAATACTTCAGTGGCTCTTCGGTAGATTCTCTCACCGACTTCAAACCCGCAAGATGAATAACCGCATGAACATCATGCTGGCGGAAAATATGATCCAGCAAATGATGTTGCTGGATATCTCCCTGATAAAAAATCACTTTTTTACCGGTTAATCGCTCCACCCGAAACAAAGACTCTGGCGAGCTGTTCGACAGGTTGTCCAGTACAACAACTTCCTCCCCCCTTTCCAACAGTGCCAATACCGTATGCGAACCGATATAACCGGCACCGCCCGTCACCAATATAGCCATCGTATATCCTTGTTTGTGTTTAAAAATAAACGACTCACTCAGAAACCACCTAAACTTCCCGGGTTTTAAAACCGACAGGTAAAGCAATACAAAGCAGTAATATGGCTAACAGATAAACGGAGGAATGCGGCCCGTACTCGGTCAGGATCCCTTGTAATATTCCGGCCAGGATCACACCGGTGGAAATACTGTTGGTGAATAAAGTGGTGGCCATGCCCGCCCGCTCCGGCATCAAATCCTGGAAATACAACATGCCGACGGTGGCGATAATGCCGATAAATATCGCGTTAAACAGCTGCCAGACCAGCAACCCGGCGGCCGAGGTAAACCACAGCATCCCGGCATAAAACAGTATGCCGGCCACCATCGCCCCCGCCATCATCAGGCGCTTGCCCACCCGGTTTACATAACGCCCTACCAGGATCATGATGGGGATTTCGATCGCGGCGGCGATGCCCATCATCCAACCGGTCAGACTTTGCGGCAAACCCAACTCGGCCGCGATATACAGCGGCACATCAATCAGATACATGGCGCTGCAGGTCCACATCAATACCGAGGCAAAAAATAACCGGCTAATGTCTTTATCGAAGACCGTTTTTTGCGGTATGGCGATTTCATTACCCACAGACGGGCGAGCCACCTCGGGTAATATCCACCAGGCCAGCAGCGTGACCAGCAGGAATATGCCGGCAGCAAACATAAACATCGCCGTGAAGCCATAATTCACCACCAGCATAAAAGCCAATGGCGGGCCAAAAACCCAGGCCAGAGAGAGTTGGGCGCGCATGATGGCGCTGAACAACGCCACGTTTTGCGATGACCTCTCTCCGTATTCCCGCGCCAGGGCGAATAATTGTGGTATCGCCGTATTGGCGATGGCGGTTAACAGCACACCTGCGGTAATTAACGTCAGGTAATTGCGATTAAAAGCAAATAACAGACAGTTTCCCGCCGCCAATAAATAACAGATTAAAATCAAATGGCGCCGGTCACGCTGGCGATCTGATTTTTTCGCCAGCAAAAAGCTGACAATGATGCCGACCCCGGCATTAACCGCATAAAAAAAACCGACCCATAATGAAGTCACCCGAACCTCGGTGGTGAGGAACAGGCTCAGGGTCGGTATTTGCAGTGCCCCGGCAATGCCAGAAAAAAAAGCAACGACCATAAAGGTCAGCCGTATCGAATTCATCGCTGATTACCGCCGGTCGCTGCTGTTAACCATCAATAACGGCCCGCCGGCGAACAGACGGGCCGTGGTTCAGGAGTTACACTTTCTCGGTGCGGCTATAACGCTTGCCGTCCGGGCTGACCGCACGGATCAGCACCTCACCGCTGACCGCTGGCTTGGCCCTGGCATCGTAACGCTGCCATTGCTTGCCGCCATCGGTGGAATACTCAATGCCCAGACCCGGCAACGAGATATTAGCCTCCAGCTTGCCACCGGCTACGCGGGCACCCGGCACCGGCAGCCGATAACTCACGCCACCCTTGTCCAGTTTTGCCAATTCACGCTGGCCAAGAATATTGGCAAAGCGCAACCAGTCGCGGTTCAGTTTTTTGCTGTCGATAAAGTGGGTTTCACCACCTTTATATTCACGCCCCGCCTTATAATTCTGCTCCCAACCCGCCCGGTGCCATGCGCGCTCGGCCACCGACAGTGAACGCGGGAAGATCATATATTCCATTTGATCGTCAGTGCGCTGAGTTTCGCTCCACATCTGGGCAGAAATACCGTAAGCGCCCGGCCATGGCTTGTCGCTCTTGGCGGTAAAGTGATTGCCATCGCGATCAACCGAGGTTTCGGCGTTCTGCGGCAGGTTGTTCGGGGCAAAGCTGAACATTTTCTGCTCGTCGCTGAAACGGGTACCCCAGTAATAACCACGCTCGTCCGGGTTCACCTCATAGGGGAAATCCATATAGAGGTAATCCGGGTTGGAAAGGATCACTTCATAGCCTTTGTTGGCCCAGTCGTTGGCGCTATCAAAACCGCCCCAATACAGCGTATCCCAGAAGTTCACCCCAACACGTGGAGTGGCGAAAGCCTTGGCGTTTTTCGCATCTTTCAGGCCGTCCTGCCAGGCCTGCATCCTGTCGATGCCCTGCGCCTTCACCAGTTGACTGACTTCCACGCCAAAGTAGCTTGGCAGATGTTCCATATCGGCGACTTTGCCGTCTTTGATCATCTTTTGGCACACCTGGGATTTCGCCCAAGGCTTGTCTTCTTTGCTCTGATCGATGATGCCTTTTCCTGCTTCCGGCTTGGTCTGGTCGGTATAGCCAGCCCCCAGGCGAATGTTTTTCGCTTCGTCGCCGCCAAAGTGCCAGGTGCGCAGCGGCTGCCCGGCCTCTTTGTGCATCTGGGCAATCTCACCCATCACCTTGTCAACAAAGCGCCTGGACGAATCCAGACAAGGGTTAAGGTAACTTTGACGATTGAAGTACTGCACCGAGGTGGTATTGGAAGTATCGGTCGGATCCACCAGGCGGAACTCATTGGCCTGCTGTTCTTTACCGGCGGCATGCAGCTTTTTATAGCGCGCCTCCATCGAAACCACGGCGGCACGGGCATGTGCCGGCATATCGATTTCCGGGATCACTTCAATCTGGCGCGCCTGGGCGTATTTAATGATCTCGATATAGTCCTGACGCGAGAAGAAGCCGCCATACACCTCTGGCCCCTGCCCGTACTGTGGCAGCAGGCAGGTAGTTTCGCTCAGGTCATGGCAACGCCGCCCCCCGACTTCAGTCAGTTCAGGCAAGCCTGGGATGGCAATGCGCCAGCCTTCGTCATCGCTCAGATGGAAGTGGAATTTATTGAGCTTATAAGCTGCCATCTGATCGAGCAGGCGCAGTACCGCATCTTTCTGATGGAAGTTGCGCGCCACGTCGAGGAATATGCCGCGGTACTGGAAACGTGGTGCATCCTTGGCGTCGAGGGTGGCGATTTTAGCGCTGCCGTCGGTCGGAACCAGCGACAGAATAGATTGCAGGCCATAGAACACCCCTGCCTGATCGAAGCCAATCACCCGCGCTTCCTTATTGCCAATTTTCAGCTCATAGGCTCCCGACACTGCCAGTTCACCTTTAAATTTACCCGGCTGAATATCGGTTTTGATCGGGTAGCCCGCCGCGTTATGGGTGATGCCCAACAGTGCAAAACGTTGGGTGGCTGCGTCCGCGGCCGGTTTGGCCAGCGCACTCAACTCCAGCGCCACACCGTTGCTCAGACTCACATCTTGTGGATGCACTTTCACTTGTAACGGCGTCGGCACGATCTGCCCGCGCAAAGAGGCGGCAGGCAAGGTTTTCAACTCGGCGTTTTTGGTAAAGCGGGAGGTCGGAGTCATCAGGATATTGTTGTCGCCCTCGATGCGCTTCCATTGATCGCCACTAAAGGGGGTCACAAACTGACTGAGATCTTCGGTATCGGTATTAAGCAGAATTTTTGGCTTGGCATCGCCCGAGGTGGCGTACCAACGTGGTACGAAGTCGGTTTTAAACAGTTGCCAATATTCGGCAATAATCGGGATCTCAACCGTTTTACCTGCCGGGAAGCCGGTAAATTTATCGGTAGGCTCCAGTTTGTACAGATCACCGGTCAGGTGGGTTATTTTAAATTGATCGTTGTCCACCCTCATGGTCTGACGGGCGCTGTGGAAATAAATCGCCCAGTCGTGGCCGTTGATCTCCTGATGATCGTTGGTCAGGCTGATCAATACCTTATTGCAGGCCGCCCAATCGGCTCCCAGTTTTCCGCAATCCAGGCCGCTGTCGGCAGCCCGGTTATCCACCATTTTCAAATTCAATTTTAACTGGCTCAGTTGATCCACCAGCGGCTGATTGGCCAGCGCATTCCCCACGCTGCCAAATAATCCAACGGTTGCCGTTAATGCGGCAAGCGTACTCAATTTGAATTTGTTCATTTTTAACATCATCCTTAATTATTGTTATCGCGGATCTCTTGCCAAATTTTGCCGCACTTGGCGTCATAAGCCTGGCCGTTACCACTGTGAACCGCCTGAATGCAGTTTTGATAATCCATCACCCGCACCGTTTCTTTTTCGGCAAACTGCTGGTGCTGCTTCTCTTTTTTCAGCACGTTCAATACCGCCTGGCACGACTGCAGTTTTTCCGGTGAGCCTTCAGCGGTATTAATGCAGGCGCTGTAGGCCTGTTTCAGTTTGGCGTCTTCCGGCGGTGCGGCCGGCGGCACACAGGCACTCAGCGTGACCACGGCGGCTAACATCAGCATGATTTTTTTCATCAAAACTTTCCCGTTAAGTGTCAAAAACGCTGTCCCCGGCGTTGCCGCCGGGGAACGCATCAGAAGATGGTGAATGGTGCGATAACCATGAATTTGACGTCTTTCTCATCCTGGAAGATGTTGCCGTAACCGCCACCCCAGCTTGGGATATTGGTGTGATTGTCATACTGGGTGTAGTGCAGTTTCAGCAAGGTGCCTTTGGCGCGACCTTCCTGAATGGTGTACAGCGCGTCCAGGCTCCAGGCGCTCTCTTTGAGACGCTGGCTCTGGTCATACATTGGGTTGGTGCTTGGCTTGGCATCCCAGGCATAAACATAAGAACCGCCCACTGCCATACCCGGCAGGTTCCAGTTGCTGAGATCGTACATCACCCCGGCGTAAACCGCTTTTTCGCCGTTGGCGTTGAAGTCGGAACGGTTATCCCACCAGACGTCGAGACGACCGTTAGAGGAGGCGTAGGTTGGGGTCATGCGTTGCAGGAAGTACCCCTGGTTACCCTCAGCCTTGACCATGGTACCTTCCAGACGCCAGTTGAACTGACCGGTGGTGTAGCCGAAGGTCAACGCCTGCAGCCAAGCCAGGCCGTCGTAAATGCTGTTCGGGTCGTTCTTGTCGCTGATACGGTCTTCGGTACCGTAGAATTGATAGCTGGTAGTCAGCGGGTTGCCCACCAGATCAAACTTGTAAGATGCCTTGGTGAAGTACTGGTTCACATAGCCCTGGGCCTGACCGAAGGCCGCTTCCAGTACCAAATCATTTTTGAAGTCATACTTGGCACCCAAAGAGTGCAGATAGGAGACGCCGGTTTTTTTGTCATTCTGGCGGAAGTCATCCATCTCGATATGCCATGGAGCCTTGTACTTATTGGTCCACATGTAGGAGAAGCTCAACGCACCGGCATCACCGTAGTCAAACTTGGCACCTGCCTCCGCCCCCTGATAGGTGCCAGGCATAAAGCTCCAGTGTGGCGCCAGCAGCGTTTGCCCGCTTGGTTGGATGTAACCGGCGCGAGCCCAGACGGGGCCATATTTGAATTTACCGGCGGCTTTGTACAGGCTGATGCCACCTTTATCGCCGGAATAGTCTTCATCATAGGTACGGTTTTTGGAGGAGAACGCGATTTCATTCGGGTGGCCGCTGGCGCTGGATTCGGCCAGCTCAATGGCGGTAAAGGCCCCCACATCCACACCGAACATGTCCCAGGCATAGCCCGAGGCGAAATCCAGACTCAGGTTGGCGGTCGAATGTGACAGGTTGGTGGTGTATTTGTTGTAATCGTCACTGGTCGGATTAAGATCTTTACGGTCACGTTCACGCTGCCAGTAATACACGCCGCCGGTCATCGTGGAATCATCGATAAATCCTGCGGCTTTCGCCTCAGGGGCCATGGCAAACCCTGTTCCCAACAGCGCACCCGCGACTGCGAGCGCCAGCGTTTTACGCTGAGCACCGTGCGTACCCATAATGAAATTCCTCTTTGACTTAACTTTAAAAGTTGCAGTCG
This sequence comes from Serratia sp. NA_112.1, assembly GCF_052691715.1. Lineage (NCBI taxonomy): Bacteria > Pseudomonadati > Pseudomonadota > Gammaproteobacteria > Enterobacterales > Yersiniaceae > Serratia > Serratia sp. NA_112.1. Next base: position 334,784 of record NZ_JBQZFO010000001.1, on the reverse strand, counting down.
CCCGTGTTCACCACTGCCCTGCACGACCGCTAATAAAAACCCAATCGGGTAAAAAATGTTGCCGACGGGTTAAAATCCCACAGCACTTATTGCTACAGACAGACTATTTTTCGCGACGCGAATTATCAAATGAATTATGAGAGAGATTTGTCAAAGTATGACAAAGAGCACATATCGATGAGATTATGTTACGTGGCTATGCAAAGAGGGTGTCGAATAAAAAATTCAATTAAATCAGAATAAATTCCAATACCAGGTCAATCAGAGACGATTAATGGTTTCAGCCCAAGCAAAAAAGTCAGCCAAAAGAAAAAATATGAGAGCGCTCTCTAAATGACATTAATTCGCATCACGAATATATAAGGTAATGTTATATGACTGCTGATTTTTATCAAGAAATTGCTGATACAACCACCAGATTAAAATTTAAAAATAGATTGGGGAATTAAAAGTAGTCGCGGGGAGAAAACGAGGCTGACAGGCATAAAAAAAGCGCAACCGAAGTTGCGCCTTATCACATTAGCTTTTGATCAGCACTCAGGCGCCAATTTTAGCCCAGGTATCGCGCAGGCCCACGGTGCGGTTAAACACCAGGTGCTCGGCCGAAGAGTCACGGCTGTCAGCGCAGAAATAACCTTCACGTTCGAACTGGAAGGCTTTTTCAGGCTGCGCGGCCGCCAGGCTCGGCTCAACAAAGCCGTGCTTGATAACCAGTGACTCCGGGTTAATGGTGGTGAGGAAGTCCTCTGCCGCCGCCGGGTTTGGCACGCTGAACAGACGGTCATACACGCGAATTTCCGCCGGCAACGCATGCTCGGCAGACACCCAGTGGATCACGCCTTTCACCTTGCGGCCATCGGCAGGATCCTTGCTCAAGGTCTCTGGATCGTAGCTGCAGAAAATAGTGGTGATTTCACCTTCAGCGTCTTTCTCAATGCGTTCCGCCTTGATCACGTAGGCATTGCGCAAGCGAACTTCTTTACCCAGCACCAGGCGTTTGTACTGCTTGTTGGCTTCTTCACGGAAATCAGCGCGATCAATATAAATATCACGGCTGAATGGCACTTCACGGCTGCCCATTTCCGGCTTGCTCGGGTGGTTAGGCATGCTTACCATTTCCACGCCGGTGGTCAGGTTTTCAATGACCACCTTCACCGGATCCAGCACCGCCATCGCACGCGGTGCGTTCTCGTTCAACTCTTCACGAATACAGGCCTCAAGCGCCATCATTTCGACGTTGTTATCCTGCTTGGTCACGCCGATACGCTGGCAGAATTCGCGGATTGACGCAGCGGTATAACCACGGCGACGCAGACCGGAAACGGTCGGCATACGCGGATCATCCCAGCCCTCAACGATTTTCTCGGTCACCAACAGGTTCAGCTTGCGCTTCGACATGATGGCGTACTCAAGATTCAGACGCGAGAACTCATACTGACGCGGATGACAAGGGATGGTGATGTTATCCAGCACCCAGTCATACAGACGGCGGTTGTCCTGGAACTCCAGCGTACACAGCGAATGGGTGATCCCTTCCAGCGCATCGGAAATGCAGTGGGTGAAATCGTACATCGGGTAGATGCACCATTTGTTGCCGGTCTGGTGATGTTCTGCAAATTTGATACGGTACAACACCGGATCGCGCATCACGATAAACGAGGAAGCCATGTCAATCTTGGCACGCAGGCAAGCGGTCCCTTCGGCGAATTCGCCGTTGCGCATTTTTTCAAACAGCGCCAGGTTCTCTTCCACGCTGCGGCCACGGTACGGGCTGTCTTTACCCGGTGCAGTCAGGCTACCGCGATATTCACGGATTTGCTCAGGCGACAGTTCGTCGACGTAAGCCAGGCCCTTGTTGATCAGCTCCACCGCATAGTTGTGCAGTTGATCGAAGTAATCAGAGGAGTAACGAACGTTGCCGCTCCACTCAAAGCCCAGCCACTCGACGTCATGTTTGATTGATTCAACGAACTCGATGTCTTCTTTCACCGGGTTGGTGTCATCAAAACGCAGGTTGCATTGGCCCTGGTAATCTCGAGCGATGCCGAAATTCAGGCAGATGGATTTCGCATGGCCGATATGCAGATAGCCATTTGGCTCCGGCGGAAAACGGGTATGGACTGACTTGTGTTTCCCGGACGCCAGATCTTCATCAACGATCTGACGGATAAAATTGGTTGGGCGGGCTTCAGCCTCACTCATTTCACTATTCCTCAATGCAAAGCGCTACTCATAACCGCCTATGTTCCAACAAGCCACGCCCGGAAACAACCGTTTGTTTCACGAAAAATGCGGAGCATCGCACCACAACAGGTCAAGGCCCCCTTACCGGACAACCGCTGCCCATAAAAAAGCGGGAAGAGATTGCTCTCTTCCCGCCAAAGGTAGGGTGCGTTCCGTCATGACTCGTTAAACACCCTGGGTACTACTCAGGTAAAACGGTTTATTTCTGGATCTCGAACAGTTTGGTCTGGCCGGCGACCACAGAACCGGTCGCCAGCGCCGTCAGACCGGCGTAATCGTCAGAGTTGCTGACCACTACCGGGCTTATCATCGAGCGGGCATTGGCGTTCAGGAACTCCAGATCCAATTCAAGGATTGGCTGGCCGGCTTTCACCTCAGCACCCTCTTCTACCAAGCGTTTGAAGCCCTGGCCTTCCAGTGCAACGGTGTCGATCCCCATGTGCACCACAATCTCCGCGCCCTTGTCGGTTTCCAGACAGAAAGCATGGTTGGTGTTGAAGATTTTCACGATGGTGCCATCTGCCGGCGCTACTACGGTTTTGTCGGTCGGGCGGATCGCCAGGCCGTCGCCTACCGCTTTGCTGGCAAAGGCTTCGTCAGGAACCTGATCCAGGGCCACGACTTCACCGGTCACCGGGGCCACCAGCGACTCGAAGGCCACCTTCGGCGCATTAGGCACTGCCTGCGATTTAACTGTAGTCACACCAGGAGCCGGCGCCATTTCTGCCGCAGGCACCGGGCCGGTAGCAATCACCGCACGCATGCCGTCAGCAATGGCTTCGGCTTTGGAACCCACGATAACCTGAACGGTTTGTTTGTTCAGTTTCACCACGCCTGATGCACCCAGGCGTTTACAGCTGGCATCCAGCACTTTGGAAGAATCTTTAACGGTCAGACGCAAACGGGTGATACAGGCATCAATGCCAGTCAGGTTGTCAGAACCCCCGATGGCACCAATATAGCTGCGAGACAGTGCACGCAGGCCTTCATCAGTATTGCTGTTGGCTTCCGGTGCGACGACATCGTCGGACGCATCTTCACGACCCGGGGTTTTCAGGTTGAATGCGCGGATAATGATAGAGAACAGGACGAAGTACACCGCGAAGGCGACCAGGCCCATCAGAACAAGCATCCAGACATTCTTGCTGGCAGCCGGCAAGTTGTACATCAACACATAGTCGATGGCACCTGCAGAGAAGGAGAACCCGGCGTGAATGCCCAGCAAGGTGGCTACAAACAGGCTGATACCGGTCAAAATGGCATGGACCAGATACAGCAGCGGAGCCAGGAACATGAACAGGAATTCAAGCGGCTCGGTCACACCGGTCAGGAATGCGGTCAGGGCAACGGACAGCAGCATACCGCCAACCATTGGGCGACGTTCTTTCGGCGCAGCGAAGTACATCGCTAATGCCGCACCCGGCAAACCGAACATCATGATCGGGAAGAAGCCGGACATGAACATCCCGGCAGTACCGTCACCCGCATAAAAGCGGTTGATGTCGCCGTGGAAGATGGTACCGGCAGCGTTGGTAAACTCACCAATCTGGAACCAGGCAATGGTGTTCAGAACCTGATGCAGACCGGTCGGGATCAGCAGACGGTTAACGAAGCCGAAAATACCGGAACCGATAGCGCCCATCGAAACAATCCATTCACCGCCTGCGTGGATCGCATTTTGTACCGGTGGCCAGATATAACCAAAGATGGCAGCAAGGATTAAACAGAAAAAGCCAGTAGCGATAGGGACAAAACGCTTACCGCCGAAGAAGGAGAGGAACTCGGGCAGCTTGATGCCGGACCAGCGGTTATAGACCGCACCGCCCACCAGGCCGGTAATGATACCCGCCAGCACACCCATATTGATCGCCGGGTTAATGGTGACCATCGCCTTGGTCAGGATGAAGTAACCCACCGCGCCCGCCAATGCGGCTGAACCGGCATTGTCTTTCGACCAGGTTGCCGCCACACCGATAGCAAAGATTAACGCCAGGTTATCGAAGATTGATCCACCGGCCTGCGCGATGAATGAAATATTCAATAAGTCAGGCTGACCGAAGCGTAGCAAAAGCGCCGCAACGGGCAGTACTGCGATTGGCAGTTGCAACGACCTGCCCAATCTTTGGAAAAAGCCGAGTATGTTCACCTTAATATTCCCCCTAATGCCCTTTTATGAGCTTTATCATATTTTACGCAAGCGCCATCACACACTGCGATTAACTCTGGACGAACGACAACACGTGGAGTGTAAAAAAATTATTTCGTATCGCAAATTAAAACCTCCTTTTTTGTGATTTAAATCACCAAAAAGCAGTCTTAAGCTGCCACATTGCTAGCCATCACACAAAACTTATTTTATCATTAAAAAAATCATTGAACCTGAAGCATCACGTGAGAATCATAAAGCTGGGTTAGGCTTAAGACTCTCGTTCAGGCTCGAATCAGTATAGCTTTAGTTTACTTACCCCAAGAGGTGTTAGATGAGACTTATCCCACTGAAAGATACTGCACAAGTCGGCAAATGGGCCGCCCGCCATATCGTCCAGCGCATCAACGCATTCAAGCCTACTGCGGAGCGTCCGTTTGTGCTCGGCCTGCCTACCGGCGGTACCCCGCTGGAAGCCTACAAACATCTGATTGCGATGCACAAAGCAGGTGAAGTAAGCTTTAAGCATGTGGTGACTTTCAACATGGACGAATACGTTGGCCTGCCGCAGGAACACCCGGAAAGCTATCATACCTTCATGTACCGTAATTTCTTTGATCACGTTGATATCCCAAGTGAAAATATCAACCTGCTGAATGGTAATGCACCGGACGTTGACGCCGAGTGCCGCCAGTACGAAGCGAAAATCAAATCCTACGGCAAAATCAACCTGTTCATGGGTGGCGTTGGCATCGACGGTCATATCGCGTTTAACGAACCGGCTTCATCGCTGGCATCCCGTACTCGCATCAAGACCCTGACCGAAGATACCCGCATCGCCAACTCCCGCTTCTTCGGCGGTGATGTCAGCCTTGTGCCTAAATTTGCCCTGACCGTGGGCGTGGGCACGCTGCTTGACGCAGAAGAAGTGATGATTCTGGTGACCGGCCATGCCAAGGCACAGGCGCTGGAAGCCGCAGTGGAAGGCAATATCAACCACATGTGGACCATCAGTTGCCTGCAGTTGCATGCCAAGGCCGTTGTGGTATGCGATGAGCCGTCCACCATGGAACTGAAAGTCAAAACCGTTAAATATTTCCGCGAGTTAGAAGCGGAAAGCGTTAAGAGTCTTTAATTCTTGCAGGGGGCTACGATGTTCGCTTTAACCCACGGCCGTATTTATACCGGCCACGACGTACTTGACGACCACGCAGTTATTATCGCTGATGGGCTGATTGAACGAGTCTGCCCGCTGGCTGAACTGCCGGCCGGCATTGAAACGCGCGATCTGGGTGGCGCTATCCTGGCCCCCGGTTTGATCGACGTGCAGCTTAACGGCTGTGGCGGCGTGCAATTTAACGACTCGCTGGAGGCCATTTCGGAACAGACGCTGGAAATTATGCAGCGTGCCAACGAAAAATCCGGCTGTACCAGCTATCTGCCAACGCTGATCACCAGCAGCGACGAATTTATGAAGCACAGCATCGAAGTGATGCGCGCTTATCTGAAAAAACACCCTAATCAGGCGCTTGGCCTGCATCTGGAAGGGCCGTACCTTAGCCCGCTCAAAAAAGGCACCCATAACCCGGCGTTTATCCGCAAACCAACCAGCGAGATGATCGACTATCTGTGCGCCAATGCCGATGTGATCACCAAGGTCACGCTGGCGCCGGAAATGGTGGAGCCGCACTTTATCAAGCAATTGACCGAAGCAGGCATTGTGGTGTCCGCCGGTCACTCGAACGCCACTTACGATCAGGCCCGTATCGGTTTTGCCGCCGGTATCACCTTCGCCACTCACCTGTATAACGCCATGCCGTATATCACCGGACGTGAACCTGGGCTGATGGGGGCAATTTTCGACACGCCTGAGGTCTATACCGGCATTATCGCCGACGGCCATCACGTGGCCTGGGCGAGTATCCGTAACGCCAAGCGCATGAAAGGTGATAAATTGGTGCTGGTCACCGACGCCACCGCGCCGGCAGGTGCCGATATCGACCAATTTATTTTTGCCGGTAAAACAATATACTATCGTAATGGGCTGTGCGTGGACGAAAACGGTACCCTGAGCGGCTCAGCACTGACCATGATTGACGCGTTAAAGAACAGCGTTGAGCACGTCGGTATTGCATTGGACGAAGCACTGCGCATGGCGACGCTGTATCCGGCGCGTGCTATCGGCGTGGACCACCGTTTAGGCACTATCGAGCCCGGTAAAGTGGCGAACCTAACCGCCTTTACCCGTGATTTTAAAATCACCAAAACACTCGTTAACGGTAACGAGGTTTAACTAACATATGTACCCAAAATAATTCGAGTCGCAGGTAGGCGGCAACTGAACGAACCTCAATGAGCATACGCGGGTATGTGATTTGAGTGAGTAAAGGCGGCCAACAACCCTGTGACTTGAAGTATGAAGGGTAGACAGAGAGTAAAATTATTGATGAGTACTGGCGGACAGGCACAGATAGGGAACGTTGACTTAGTCAAGCAACTCAACGGCGCAGCGGTTTACCGCCTGATCGACCAACAGGGTCCGATTTCACGCATTCAAATAGCCGAACTGAGCCAGCTAGCGCCCGCCAGCGTCACTAAAATTACTCGCCAGCTGTTGGAGCGCGGGTTGATCAAAGAAGTCGATCAGCAAGCCTCCACCGGCGGCCGCCGCGCCATTTCCATTGTCTCCGAAACCCGGCATTTCCACACCGTGGCCGTGCGTCTCGGTCGTCACGACGCGACCATCACCCTGTACGACATGAGCGGTAAATCGCTCGGCGAAGAACACTACCCATTGCCGGAACGCACCCAGGAGACACTGGAAAACGCGCTGTTTATCGCCATTGCCCAGTTTATCGAAAACTACCAGCGCAAGCTGCGCGAGCTGATCGCCATCGCGGTGATCCTGCCTGGTCTGGTTGATCCGGCGCTGGGCGTAGTGCGTTACATGCCACACATCAGCGTCAACAACTGGGCGCTGGTCGATAATCTGCAGCAACGTTTTAACGTTACCAGCTTTGTTGGCCACGATATCCGCAGCCTGGCGTTGGCAGAGCATTACTTTGGTGCCACCCGCGACTGCGAAGACTCTATTCTGGTGCGCCTGCACCGTGGCACCGGCGCCGGCATTATCGTCAACGGCCAGATTTTCCTGGGCAACAACGGCAATGTCGGTGAGATAGGTCATATTCAGATCGACCCATTGGGCGAACGCTGCCACTGCGGTAACTTCGGCTGTCTGGAAACCGTCGCCGCCAACGCCGCTATTGAACACCGTGTACGCCACTTACTGACCCAGGGCTACCCCAGCAAAATGACCCTCGACGATTGCAACATCGCCGCCATCTGCAAGGCCGCCAACCGCGGTGACCTGCTAGCCAGCGAAGTGATCGAACACGTCGGCCGCTACCTCGGCAAAGCCGTAGCAATCGCCATTAACCTGTTTAATCCGCAGAAAGTGGTGATCGCCGGTGAAATTACCGAGGCGGAAAAAGTACTGCTGCCGGCGATCCAAAGCTGCATCAATACTCAGGTGCTGAAGGACTTCCGCAAAAATCTGCCGGTGGTCACCTCCGAACTCAATCATCGCTCGGCGATCGGCGCTTTCGCCCTGGCCAAGCGGGCGATGCTCAACGGCGTGCTATTGCAGCGATTGCTGGAAAGCTGATCCGCCGCTTCAGGCAGGTGTGCTATCTTCGCGTTTTACCTGCCGCCAATCATGAGAAACAGCAACAATGACAATCAAGAACGTTATATGTGATATCGACGGCGTGCTGCTGCATGACAACACGCCGGTTCCCGGTGCCGACCTTTTCCTGGCACGCATTCAGGAACAGGGTATGCCGCTGGTAGTGCTGACCAACTATCCGTCGCAGACCGCGCAGGATCTGGCGAACCGCTTCGCCGCCGCCGGACTGGAAGTGCCGGAAAGCGCGTTTTATACCTCAGCTATGGCCACCGCCGATTTCCTGCGCCGTCAGGAAGGCAAAAAAGCCTATGTGGTCGGTGAAGGCGCGCTGATTCATGAACTGTATAAAGCCGGCTTCACCATTACCGACATCAATCCGGATTTCGTGATCGTCGGCGAAACACGCTCCTACAACTGGGACATGATGCACAAGGCCGCCTACTTCGTGAATAACGGCGCGCGCTTTATTGCTACCAACCCGGATACCCACGGCCATGGTTTTGTGCCGGCCTGCGGTGCGCTGTGCGCCCCCATAGAGAAAATCACCGGCCGCAAACCGTTTTACGTTGGCAAGCCAAGCCCGTGGATCATCCGCGCCGCACTAAACAAGATGCAGGGGCATTCGGAAGAAACGGTGATCGTCGGTGACAACCTGCGCACCGATATCCTGGCGGGCTTCCAGGCCGGTCTGGAAACCGTATTGGTGCTGTCCGGCGTCTCTACGCTGAACGATGTCGAAACCATGCCGTTCCGCCCGAGCTATATCTTCCCGTCCGTCGCCGATATCAATATTTTCTAATCCCTAAGGTGGCCATTACGGCCACCTTAGGTTGCTGACAAAGCAGGAAAAAGCGTGGTTTTTCCTGCTTTGTGGCGAGCAGCCGAAAATCAATAAATTGATTTTCCGGATTTTTATTTATCGGCCTCTACTCGCTCTGGGCAGGAATGAGGTTTGTCATCAGTCTGAAGTGGCCATTACGGCCACCTTTTAATTTAATCAGCTTGAATTAAATTTATTATTGCCCACAAAAGGTTTCACTCCAGCCTCGTTAAAAAAGCGCACTATATATTTACGCCCGCCAATCACTGATATTGACGTCGTGCGGAAATAATCTTACTTAAAATAACGAGGTTACCATGAGCACCAATAATATTCTCAATGCACAACTGGCAGATGACGCCGCTATCATGCCGGATATGACCAATAAAAAAATCATGATGGGTTTTTGGCACAACTGGGCTGCCGGTGCCAGTGACGGCTATCAGCAAGGTCAATTCGCCAATATGAATCTGACCGACATTCCTGCTGAATATAACGTGGTCGCCGTGGCCTTTATGAAAGGCGAAGGCATCCCAACCTTCAAGCCTTACAACCTGTCCGATGCCGAGTTCCGCCGTCAGGTTGGCGTGCTCAACAGCCAGGGCCGCGCAGTACTGATTTCACTGGGTGGCGCAGACGCGCATATCGAATTAAAAACCGGCGATGAAGACAAGCTGGCCAATGAGATTATCCGCCTGGTAGAAACTTACGGCTTCGATGGGTTGGATATCGATCTGGAACAGGCCGCCATTGGCGCAGCCAATAATAAAACCGTTTTACCGGCTGCATTGAAAAAAGTAAAAGCGCACTATGCGGCCGAAGGTAAAAAATTTATTGTCAGCATGGCGCCAGAATTTCCTTATTTACGCACCAACGGTACTTACCTGGATTATATTACCGCGCTCGAAGGCTATTACGACTTTATCGCACCGCAATATTATAATCAGGGCGGTGATGGTATCTGGGTTGATGAAGCCAATGGCGGCAAAGGGGCCTGGATCACCCAGAATAACGACGTCATGAAAGAAGATTTTCTGTATTACCTGACCGAAAGTCTGGTTACCGGCACCCGTGGCTATACAAAAATCCCAGCCGCCAAATTCGTTATCGGTCTGCCAACCAACAATGACGCTGCCGCCACCGGTTATGTGGTCGACAAAATGGCGGTTTATAACGCCTTCACCCGTCTTGATGCCAAAGGTTTGTCGATCAAGGGCCTGATGACCTGGTCGGTAAACTGGGACAACGGCCGGAGCAAGGCCGGCGTGGCTTATAACTGGGAATTCAAAACTCGCTATGCCGCGCTGATCCAGGGGGGGATCACGCCACCACCGGGAAAGCCTGATGCACCAACGGCGCTGAACGCCACCGCGATCGCCGCAACGTCGTTGACATTGAACTGGGCGGCTGCCAGCAGCGTCAATCCGGTGAGCCAATATACAGTTTACCGTAACGGTAGCGCTATCGGACAGACCGGCGGCCTGTCGCTGCAAGACAGTGGCCTCACTCCGGCAACGCAATACAGCTACTTCGTTACCGCCACCGATAACCAGGGCAGTACCTCACTGCCGAGCAGCGCGCTGGCAGTGAAAACCGCAGACGGCAGCACACCTCCGGATCCTGGCGCTGGCGAGTGGCAGAACAGCCACAGCTATAAGGTCGGCGATGTGGTGACCTATAAAGGCAAGAAATACACCTGTCTTCAGGCACACACCTCTAACACAGGCTGGACGCCGGATGCGGCCTTCACCCTGTGGCAGTTGACCGCCTGATAAGCAACAATGAGTTGCCGGAAAAACTGTCCGGCAACTCATCTATTTATTAAAAAATTGCACATTCGTTAATTTAAATATCAATTAATTGAATATCCGCTAATATTCGACCTATCCAAAACAACTATTTTTCGGCGTAGCGCTAAAACGCTTGCATCCCCTGCTGCTTTTGACGCATTTTCATAAACACAACGCAGCAAAACCGCGCCATCGCTGATGAGCCGACCACGCTGCCTATAACAACCAAAGCAACATCACAGTCTAAAAAAGTCGTTAGGAGAGTCGGTATATGTGTTCTATTTTCGGTGTGCTCGATCTGAAGTCCGATCCCGTTGAACTGCGTAAGAAAGCGCTTGAGCTGTCCCGTCTGATGCGCCATCGCGGCCCGGACTGGTCCGGCGTTTACGCCAGCGATAAAGCCATTCTGGTGCATGAGCGCCTGTCGATTGTCGACGTCAACAATGGCGCCCAACCGCTGTACAACGCTGCTCACACCCACGTTCTGGCGGTTAACGGTGAAATTTACAACCACCAAGCGCTGCGCCAACAACTTAGCGATCGCTATGAGTTCCAAACCGGTTCCGACTGCGAGGTGATCCTGGCGCTGTATCAGGAAAAAGGCACCGACTTCCTTGACGATCTACAGGGGATGTTCGCCTTTGCCCTGTACGACTCCGAGAAGGACGCTTACCTGATTGGCCGCGACCATTTGGGCATTATCCCGCTGTACATGGGGCATGATGAATTCGGCAACCTGTATGTGGCCTCTGAAATGAAAGCCCTGGTGCCGGTTTGCCGTACCATCAAAGAATTCCCGGCGGGCAGCTACCTGTGGAGCCAGGACGGTGAGATCCGCGAATACTACCAGCGTGACTGGTTCGATTACGATTCGGTTAAAGACAACGTCACCGACGCAAATGCCCTGCGAAACGCATTGGAAGATTCGGTGAAAAGCCACCTGATGTCTGACGTGCCGTACGGCGTGCTGCTGTCTGGCGGCCTGGACTCTTCGGTGATCTCCGCCATTACCAAAAAGTACGCCGCACGCCGTGTGGAAGATCAAGAGCGCAGCGAAGCCTGGTGGCCGCAGTTGCACTCCTTCGCCGTCGGCCTGGAAGGTTCACCGGATCTGCGCGCTGCGCAGGAAGTGGCTAACCACCTGGGCACCGTACACCACGAAATTCATTTCACCGTGCAGGAAGGCCTGGACGCCATTCGCGACGTGATATATCACATCGAAACCTATGACGTCACCACCATTCGCGCCTCCACCCCGATGTACCTGATGTCACGCAAGATCAAGGCGATGGGTATCAAGATGGTGCTGTCTGGTGAAGGTGCGGACGAAGTGTTCGGCGGTTACCTGTACTTCCATAAGGCACCGGATGCTCGTGAGTTCCACGACGAAACCGTGCGCAAACTACTGGCCCTGCATATGTTTGACTGCGCGCGCGCCAACAAGGCGATGTCCGCCTGGGGTGTCGAAGCCCGCGTGCCCTTCCTGGATAAAAAATTCCTCGATGTGGCGATGCGCATCAACCCGAAAGACAAAATGTGCGGCCATGGCAAAATGGAAAAACATATCCTGCGTGAATGTTTTGAGTCCTATCTGCCGGCCAGCGTGGCCTGGCGCCAGAAAGAGCAGTTCTCCGACGGCGTTGGCTACAGCTGGATCGACACCTTGAAAGAAGTCGCTGCCAAGCAGATCAGCGATCAACAGCTCGAAACCGCACGTTTCCGTTTCCCGTACAACACGCCGAGCTCCAAGGAAGGCTACCTGTATCGCGAAATTTTCGAAGAGTTGTTCCCACTGCCAAGCGCAGCCGAATGTGTACCCGGTGGCCCGTCAGTGGCCTGCTCTTCAGCGAAAGCCATCGAATGGGATGAGTCGTTCAAAAAGATGGACGATCCTTCTGGTCGTGCAGTCGGCGTTCACCAGTCCGCCTACAAATAATCGCCGGGCGTTTAATTCTCTGGGCGGGCCTTCGGGCCCGCCTTTTTGTTGATGTTTTCAACCATTAATTGTCTGAATTGATGATTTTCTCGCCATTATGTTCATAACCCAGACAAACAACACATCCGGTCGCTTTTTCGGGAAAAAACTTGTTGACGCAAAACGGCCATATACGCATAATGCGCCCCGCAACGCCGATGAAGGTTGCGCGAAAAAAGATGGCTACGTAGCTCAGCTGGTTAGAGCACATCACTCATAATGATGGGGTCACAGGTTCAAATCCCGTCGTAGCCACCATCTTTTTTTTGCGGGAGTGGCGAAATTGGTAGACGCACTAGATTTAGGTTCTAGCGCCGCAAGGTGTGCGAGTTCAAGTCTCGCCTCCCGCACCATTTCTTATCATCGGGTTGCAAGGCATCAGATGGGGTATCGCCAAGCGGTAAGGCACTGGTTTTTGATACCAGCATTCCCTGGTTCGAATCCAGGTACCCCAGCCATTTTTTAAATGGTTTGATGCAGTAAGAAGAAGTTGAAAATTTGTTGATGGGGTATCGCCAAGCGGTAAGGCACTGGTTTTTGATACCAGCATTCCCTGGTTCGAATCCAGGTACCCCAGCCATCAACATCATTGACTTTTAAAGTAAAATATCAATAAATGGCTACGTAGCTCAGCTGGTTAGAGCACATCACTCATAATGATGGGGTCACAGGTTCAAATCCCGTCGTAGCCACCATACTTTACTGTTACACCATTGGGGTGTCGCCAAGCGGTAAGGCTCTGGTTTCTGATACCAGCATACCCAGGTTCGAATCCTGGCACCCCAGCCATATTTAGAAAAGCTCGCTTCGGCGGGCTTTTTGCTGTCTGGCGTTTGGGCGAAAAGAAGGCTGTTTATCAGGGCGCAGCATGAAGCGCCCCTACTAACATGGGGCCATTACAATCCCAGCGCGTACTTCAACGCATTTTCCTTTAGCTTGCCCGCTCGCTGGGCCGCCATCAACGCAAGATTACGTGCCACACTTAAGGGTGCCAAATTATTGCTAAAAGCGGTGTAAAACAGATCCATGCCGCTTTGCATCAGCAGATTATCGGTACGGCGACGGCGCTGATAGCGCATCAGCACCGCTTCACTGCTCCAGTCCTCGCCCTGTTCCCGCGCCTCACTCAAAACCGCCAGTAAGGCGTCTACATCGCGATACCCCAGGTTCACGCCCTGTCCGGCTAACGGATTAATGGTGTGCGCCGCATCACCGAGCAACGCCAGCCCCGGTAACACATAGCGCTGTGCGTGGCGACGCGCCAGCGGGAAAGATCCGGCGGCATGCACTTTCACCGCCCCCAAACGTGCGGGAAACGCCTCAGCGATTTCGCGCTCAAGCTGCGCTGGCGACATCGCCTGCAACTGACGGATACGCTGCGGACTGTCGTACCACACCAGTGAAGCCCATTGATCATACAGCGGCAGAAAAGCGCGTGGGCCGGAAGGGAAAAACTGCTGCCAGGTTACATCCTGCTGCGGCGCACCGGTCTCGACGGTGATCAGCATGCAGGACTGACGGTACTGCCAGCCGCTGGTGCCGATGGTCGCCAGATTACGCACCTGTGAGTTGGCACCATCTGCACCTACCACCAAACGCGCCTGTAGCGTCTCAGAAGAATCCAGTGTCAATTGCCAATAGTCATCGTCCCGTTGCAGCGAACGCAGCCTGGCGGGGCAATAGAGCGTCAGATTGTCGCACTGCTCGAGTTGCTGCCACAGCGCCAGTTGCAAAATGCGGTTTTCCACCATAAAGCCCAGCTCCGGCAGGCCCAGTGAAGCGGCGTCAAACGCCACCCGCGCCGACGCCCACTCCCAGGTTTCCAACCGGCGGTACGGTACGGTGCGCATCGCTTGCACCACCGGCCAGGCGCCGAGCTGTTTGAGCAACCCTACCGAGGTGCAGCCAATCGCGGAAATACGCAAGTCCGGCGGGCTTTGCGCATCGAACGCTTGCGGCGCCTGATGCTCCAGCAATGCCACCGACCAACCGGCCTGCGCCAGCCCCAGCGCGGCGGCCGCGCCAACCATGCCGCCACCTACCACCACCGCGTCATACCGTTTTTGAGAAGTGTTCATATTGGCTATATTTTCTTGGTTAATTATCGCCATCCCCACCGGTATGGCGTTTGGCATCAGTGTAACGGATTTTTAATTTGGCTTCAGGTCGTATACCCTTTTCCCCCGTGCTGGTCACAACGGCGTCAAATGTTTACAATAGCGCCCTGCATGTCGCGTATCGCAACTTTCGCTCCGCACTGAGTAATGGCAAGTCATGACCAAAAAACTACATATTAAAACCTGGGGCTGTCAGATGAATGAATATGATTCATCAAAAATGGCGGACTTACTGGGAAGCACGCACGGTTATCAATGGACCGACAACGCTGAAGAAGCGGACGTGCTGCTGCTCAATACCTGCTCGATCCGCGAGAAAGCGCAGGAAAAAGTTTTCGCCATGTTGGGCCGCTGGAAGCTGCTGAAAGAAAAGAACCCGGCGCTGATCATCGGCGTGGGGGGCTGCGTGGCCTCGCAGGAAGGTGAACACATCCGCAGCCGTGCGCCCTGCGTCGACGTAGTATTTGGGCCGCAAACCCTGCACCGCCTGCCGGAAATGCTCAATCACGTACAGGGCACCCGCAGCCCAATCGTCGATATCAGCTTCCCGGAGATCGAAAAGTTCGACCGTCTGCCGGAACCCCGTGCCGAAGGCCCAACCGCCTTTGTTTCCATCATGGAAGGCTGCAACAAATACTGTACCTTCTGCGTGGTGCCTTATACCCGCGGAGAAGAAGTCAGCCGTCCAAGCGACGACGTGTTATTTGAAGTCGCCCAACTGGCGGCGCAAGGCGTGCGTGAAGTCAACCTGCTCGGCCAGAACGTCAATGCCTACCGCGGGGCCACTTACGACGGCGGCATCTGCTCCTTTGCCGAACTGCTGCGCCTGGTAGCGGCCATCGACGGCATCGACCGCATCCGTTTCACCACCAGCCATCCGATTGAATTCACCGACGATATTATTGCGGTATACGAAGACACGCCGGAGCTGGTCAGCTTCCTGCATCTGCCGGTACAGAGCGGATCAGACCGCATACTGACCATGATGAAGCGCGCGCACACCGCACTGGAATACAAAGCGATCATTCGCAAACTGCGCAAGGCGCGGCCGGACATCCAGCTCAGCTCCGATTTTATTATCGGCTTCCCAGGGGAAACCCAGGCCGACTTCGAACAGACCATGAACCTGATTGCCGAGATTAACTTCGACACCAGCTTCAGCTTTATCTACTCGTCACGCCCAGGTACCCCGGCGGCTGATATGGTGGACGACGTCAGCGAAGACGAAAAGAAACAGCGCCTGTATATCCTGCAGGATCGCATCAACCAGCAGGTGCTGCAATTCAGCCGCCGGATGCTCGGCACCGTACAGCGCATTCTGGTGGAAGGCACCTCACGTAAAAGCGTGATGGAGCTGGCGGGCCGTACCGCCTGTAACCGCATGGTAAACTTTGAAGGCACGCCGGATATGATTGGCCAGTTCGTGGATGTGGAAATCACCGAAGTCCTGACCAACTCACTGCGTGGCGCAGTGGTGCGTACCGAACAGCAGATGGAACTGCGCGTACATGAATCCCCGCAGTCGGTGATCGCCCGTACCCGCAAAGAGAATGCGCTGGGTGTCGGCATTTACCAACCCTGACGCTGTTTCCGCCTGGCGCTAAACGTGGCGGCCGCGCTTCCCGCCGCCACGATAACGGTTATCCTTATTATTTCTCTGTCGGGCCACGCGCCCGGCAATTTTCTTTTTTTTATTTTTTGATTATTGAAGAGGCGACATAGCATGCAACTCCCACACTGCCCGAAGTGCAATTCCGAATACACTTATCAGGACAATAGCCTGTTTATCTGCCCTGAGTGCGCCCATGAGTGGAGCGACAGCGCCCCGGCGGAAGACAGCGATGCATTGATTGTCAAAGATGCCAACGGCAACCTGCTGGCCGACGGCGACGCAGTAACCGTGGTAAAAGATCTGAAGGTCAAAGGCAGCTCTTCGATGCTGAAAATTGGCACCAAGGTGAAGAACATTCGCCTGGTGGAAGGCGACCACAACATCGACTGCAAAATTGATGGCTTTGGCCAAATGAAACTGAAGTCCGAGTTCGTGAAAAAGAACTGATCCCAGCGTCCATTCTCAAGTCATTACGCGGTTGTTTTGGCCGCGTTTTTCCTCCGCCTGCCCTTGAAATTCAGCGCCGACGCACAGATAGATCATGGGTAAACTTGCGCCCATGCGCCGCACCATGAATAATTCAGGGTAGAGAACCTCAGGGTTTGCCCTGAATGCGCGTACCGAAAATCAACCAGGCCCGATATGAGCCTTGAGGAATAGTTTGAACGTCGCAACACAAGAAATTTTGTTAGAGCCGGCAGACAATCAGCGATTGCTCAGCCTGTGCGGCCCGTTTGATGACAATATCAAACAACTCGAACGCCGGTTGGGCATTGAAATCAACCGCCGTGACAACCGTTTCAAGCTGGTTGGCAAAAACCTGTGCGTGGTTGCCGCCGCCGATATCCTGCGCCACCTGTATGTGGACACCTCGCCGATCCGCGGCGTGATCCCGGATATCGATCCGGAACAGATCCATCTGGCGATCAAAGAAAGCCGGGTGTTGGAACAGGTTGCCGACAGCGTGCCGGATTACGGCAAAGCAGTCACCATCAAAACCAAACGCGGCATGGTGAAACCCCGCACGCCGAACCAGGCGCAGTACATCGCCAATATTCTCGACCATGACATTACCTTCGGTATTGGCCCGGCCGGTACTGGTAAAACCTATCTGGCGGTTGCCGCTGCGGTAGACGCGCTGGAGCGCCAGGAAATTCGTCGCATTATGCTGACCCGCCCTGCGGTCGAGGCCGGTGAGAAACTGGGCTTCCTGCCGGGGGATCTGAGCCAAAAGGTCGATCCTTACCTGCGTCCACTGTACGACGCCCTGTTCGAAATGCTGGGCTTTGAGCGCGTGGAGAAACTGATTGAACGTAACGTGATAGAAGTGGCGCCACTGGCCTACATGCGCGGCCGCACCTTGAACGATGCGTTTATCATTCTTGATGAGAGCCAGAACACCACCATCGAACAGATGAAGATGTTCCTGACGCGCATCGGCTTCAATTCAAAGGCAGTGATTACCGGTGACGTGACGCAGATAGACCTGCCGCGCAACCAAAAATCCGGCCTGCGCCATGCCGTGGAAGTACTGTCGGACGTCGAAGAACTGAGCTTCAACTTCTTCCATAGTGAAGACGTGGTGCGCCATCCGGTGGTAGCCCGCGTGGTCATCGCCTATGAAGCCTGGGAAGCCGCCGAACAAAAGCGCAAAGACGCTATTGCCGAACAACGTAAACGCGAGGCGACCCTCGCCTCCGAGCAGGAGACACCATGAGTCAGGTGATTTTGGATCTGCAACTGGCCTGTGCAGACAACAGTGGCCTGCCGGACGAAGCCACCTTCCAGCGCTGGCTGGAAGGCGTGCTGCCGCAGTTTCAGATCGATTCCGAAGTCACCATTCGCCTGGTGGATGAAGCCGAAAGCAATGAACTGAACCTGACCTATCGTGGCATGGACAAACCGACCAACGTGTTGTCATTCCCGTTCGAAGCTCCCCCGGGTATCGAGCTGCCGCTGCTGGGCGATCTGATCATCTGCCGTCAGGTGGTTGAACGGGAAGCGGTTGAGCAAGACAAGGTGCTGGAGGCCCACTGGGCGCATATGGTTGTCCATGGCAGCCTTCATCTGCTAGGGTATGACCACATCGAAGACGATGAAGCCGAAGAAATGGAGTCTTTGGAAACCGAAATCATGCACGGACTGGGTTACCCGGACCCGTACCTGGCGGAAAAAGACCCCCTCTGACGTCAGCTGATTTCCCCACAGCCCCTGTATGGGGCTGTCGCTGACTCCCCTAACTCTGACATGAGTGATATTAACTAAAACGCCATGAGCGACGACCATTCACAAAGCAATGACAGCCCCAGTCCCAAGAAGGGGTTCTTTACTCTTATCCTTAACCAGCTGTTCCACGGCGAACCTAAAAACCGTGGCGATCTGGTAGAGCTGATCCGTGATTCCGAGCAAAACGACCTGATCGATCCCGATACCCGAGACATGCTGGAAGGCGTGATGGATATCGCCGAACAGCGTGTGCGCGACATCATGATCCCGCGCTCCCAGATGGTGACGCTCAAGCGTAACCAAACGCTGGAAGAGTGCCTGGACGTGATTATCGAATCCGCCCACTCGCGCTTCCCGGTGATCAGCGAAGATAAAGATCACATCGAAGGCATTCTGATGGCCAAGGATCTGCTGCCGTTTATGCGCGCAGAGTCCGAGGAATTCAGCATCGACAAGGTGCTGCGCACCGCAGTGGTGGTGCCGGAAAGCAAGCGGGTCGACCGGATGCTGAAGGAGTTCCGCTCCCAGCGTTATCACATGGCGATTGTCATTGACGAATTCGGCGGCGTGTCTGGCCTGGTGACTATCGAAGACATTCTGGAACTGATTGTCGGCGAAATTGAAGATGAGTATGACGACGAGGACGACCTGGACATCCGCCAGCTCAGCCGTCATATGTATACCGTGCGCGCACTGGCGCCTATTGAAGACTTCAACGAAGCCTTCGGCACCCACTTCAGCGACGACGAGGTCGACACCATCGGTGGCCTGGTCATGCAAGCCTTCGGCCACCTGCCTGCACGTGGAGAAACCATTGAAATCGAAGGTTACCTATTTAAAGTTGCGATGGCCGACAGTCGACGTATCATCCAGGTTCATGTAAAAATTCCGGACGATTCTCCGCAACCGAAACTGGAAGAATAAATCGAACATGGCTAAAGCCTCTTATCTTGATCGCCAGTGGGTTCGCGCCCTGCTGGCGTTGTTGACGGGTGCCAGCGGCACGCTGGCATTTTCCCCTTACGACATCTGGCCAGCGGCCATTGTCTCCCTGTTTGGCCTACTGGCCGTTACCTTGAACCGTACCACCAAACAATCTGCCCTGCTCGGCTTCTGCTGGGGCTTTGGCCTGTTTGGTACCGGCATCAACTGGGTTTACGTCAGTATCGCCGACTTCGGTGGCATGCCGTTCTCCGTCAATATCTTCCTGGTCGTGCTGCTGGCGGCTTATCTATCGCTATATACCGGGCTGTTCTCCGGCTTGCTGGCACGCCTTTGGCCGACCACCAGTTGGTATCGCCTGGCGATTGCCGCGCCGGTGCTATGGCAAGTCACTGAGTTTCTGCGCGGTTGGGTGCTGACCGGTTTCCCCTGGCTGCAATTCGGCTACAGCCAGCTCAATGGTCCACTGAAAGGCGTGGCGCCGCTGCTGGGGGTGGATACCATCACCTTTATGCTGATGGCGATGGCCGGGCTGCTGGTGTATGCCATCAATCAACGCCGCATCACGCCAGCGGTGGTGGCAATTGCGCTGCTACTGCTGCCGTGGCCACTGCGCCAACTGCACTGGTATACCCCGCAGCCGGACAAGGCGGTCAACGTCGCTATGGTGCAGGGTAATATCGCTCAGTCGATGAAGTGGGATCCGAAAGCGCTGGTCGGTACGCTGCAAACCTATCTGGATGAAACCCGTCCTTATATGGGCAAAGCGCCGATCATCATTTGGCCGGAGTCCGCCATCCCGGATTATGAAGCCAACCAGAACGGCTTCCTGACCATGATGGACGACCTGATGCGCGCCAAAAATAGCAGCCTGATCACCGGCATTGTTGACGTCCGTGCCACCCCGCAGGGCCAGCAAATCTTCAACAGCGCCATCGTGTTGGGTGAAGAGACGCCGTACGTTTATCCGGCCAAAGACCGCTACAACAAGCACCATCTGGTGCCGTTCGGCGAGTTTGTGCCGCTTGAGACCCTGCTGCGCCCACTGGCACCCTTCTTCGATCTGCCGATGTCCTCTTTCAGCCGTGGCGATTACGTCCAACCACAGCTCAGCGTGAAAGGCTATAACCTGACGGCGGCGATCTGTTATGAAATTGTCCTCGGCCAGCAGGTGCGCGATAACTTCCGCCCGGACACCAACTTCCTGCTGACCATCTCCAACGATGCCTGGTTCGGTCATTCCATCGGACCGTGGCAGCACTTCCAGATGGCGCGCATGCGTGCACTCGAGTTGGGCAGGCCCCTGTTGCGCAGCACCAATAACGGCGTCACCGCCGCGGTAGACGCCAACGGTGAGGTAATCGCAGAGATCCCTCAGTTCACCCGCAAGGTACTTGAGGTGAAAGTCACACCAACCACCGGCATTACGCCTTATGCCCGCTTTGGCGCCACGCCATTGTGGATAATCACCTTGCTGTTCGGTGGTCTGGCGCTGCTCCTAGGCCTGCGTCGCAAATAATTCCCCGGGGCGCTGCCATCGGCGCGCCCCGTTGTTTTTCCCCTTCTGTCAAAAATCATTGCCAAATCAACGCTTCTGGCACACTCCTTGCTTTACTTACTCCGTGATTTAGAGCCGATTTACTTTTGCTGACGTTCCGTCGTATTTGTGCACAACTCGAGAGCATCACTGGCACCATAAGGGTGCGCTGGGGTTTTGTTGCAATAATTTGGTGCGCGTGGCGTCTCAAAAAAGAAACATTTTAGTTTCAATCTGTTTACAATCGGCTATTTTCTAACGGTTATCTGTTCTAGGACTATCTTTATACTTGAGCAATAAATCTCCATTTAGAATCTGATGCTCTTTGAATTTGAGCCACCACAACAGCAAAGGAGTTGGACCATGCAAATGCGTAAATTGGCGTTATCGTTACTGCTGATCGGTACGGCGGCTAACGTAGCCCATGCGGAAGAACTGACCGGTACGCTGAAGAAAATCAAAGACAACGGCGTGATCGTTGTCGGCCACCGCGAATCGTCAGTGCCGTTCTCCTACTACGACAACCAGCAGAAAGTGGTGGGTTACTCCCAGGATTACTCCAACCAAATCGTTGAAGCAGTTAAGAAAAAACTGAACGCTCCGGATCTGCAGGTCAAAATGCTGCCGATCACCTCACAGAACCGTATTCCACTGCTGCAAAACGGCACCTTTGACTTCGAGTGCGGCTCGACCACCAACAACCTTGAACGCCAGAAACAGGCGGCCTTCTCCGACACCATCTTCGTGGTCGGTACCCGCCTGCTGGTGAAAAAAGGCTCTGACGTTAAAGATTTCAAAGATCTGGCCGGAAAACCGGTCGTAGTCACCTCCGGCACCACTTCGGAAGTGCTGCTCAATAAACTCAATGACAGCGGCAAAATGAACATGCGCATCATCAGCGCCAAAGACCACGGTGATTCATTCCGCACCCTGGAAAGCGGCCGCGCAGTGGCCTTTATGATGGATGACGCCCTGCTGGCCGGTGAACGTGCGAAAGCCAAGAAGCCGGACCAATGGGAAATCCTCGGCACGCCGCAGTCGAAAGAAGCCTACGGTTGTATGCTGCGTAAAGAAGATCCTGAGTTCAAAAAACTGGTCGATGACACCATCGCTCAGGCCCAGACTTCAGGTGAAGCGGCAAAATGGTTTGATAAGTGGTTCAAACAGCCCATCCCACCAAAGAACCTCAACATGAACTTCGAACTGTCAGACGACATGAAGCAGCTGTTCAAAGAGCCTAACGACAAAGCACTGAACTAATAGAACAAGAGTCAGGACAACCTGGCTCTGTTGATGGCTGGGACAGACAGGAATGTGGGAGGCCGTTCCCCTCCCGCATTTTCCCCTTAACGCTCCACCGATGCCGCACAGATAAGTCAGCCCGACTGGCCGCGGTACTTTCGGCGTGAATAGTCATCAATCTTTAGGCGCTTTGCGCCCGCTTAACGGAGTTTGTTATGTCAATAGATTGGAACTGGGGTATCTTCCTGCAGCAGGCCCCGTTTGGGAATACCACTTACCTCGGCTGGATTTGGTCCGGCTTTCAGGTCACGGTAGCCCTCTCCGTCTGTGCATGGATTATCGCTTTCTTTGTCGGTTCGCTATTCGGTATTTTGCGTACCGTACCCAACCGCTTTCTTTCCACCCTCGGTACCTGTTACGTCGAACTGTTTCGTAACGTGCCGCTGATCGTGCAATTCTTTACCTGGTATCTGGTGATCCCGGAACTGCTGCCTGCCAATATCGGCATGTGGTTCAAAACCGAACTCGATCCTAACGTGCAGTTCTTCGTTTCCTCGATGCTGTGCCTGGGGCTGTTTACCGCCGCTCGCGTATGTGAGCAGGTACGTGCGGCCATTCAGTCACTGCCACGTGGGCAGAGATCCGCCGGACTGGCGATGGGCCTGACGCTGCCGCAAACCTATCGCTACGTGCTGTTGCCGAACGCCTACCGGGTGATTGTGCCGCCGATGACCTCGGAAATGCTTAACCTGGTTAAAAACTCCGCCATCGCTTCCACCATCGGGCTGGTCGACATGGCTGCACAGGCTGGCAAACTGCTGGATTACTCGGCGCACGCCTATGAATCCTTTACCGCGATTACGCTGGCCTACATCGCCATCAACGCCGTGATCATGCTGTTTATGCGACTGGTAGAGCGAAAAGTGCAGTTGCCCGGCAATTTGGGGAGTAAATAATGTACGAATTTGACTGGGCATCGATTGTCCCAAGCTTCCCTTATCTGCTGCAGGGCATGTTGATCACGCTGAAGATCACCGTGACCGCTGTCGTCTTCGGTATTCTCTGGGGCACCATTCTGGCCGTCATGCGTCTGTCGCCATTCAAGCCCGTGAGCTGGTTTGCCGCGCTGTACGTCAACCTGTTCCGTTCGGTACCGCTGGTCATGGTACTGCTGTGGTTCTATCTGGTGGTTCCAAGCTTATTGCAAAAGGTTCTGGGGCTGTCGCCGAAAACCGATATTCGCCTGATTTCGGCTATGGTAGCCTTTTCCCTGTTTGAAGCGGCCTATTACTCGGAAATCATCCGCGCCGGTATTATCAGCATCTCGCGCGGTCAGTCTTCCGCTGCGCTGGCGTTGGGCATGAGCCACTGGCAGTCAATGAAACTGGTTATTTTGCCGCAGGCGTTCCGCGCCATGGTGCCACTGCTGCTGACTCAGGGCATCGTACTGTTCCAGGATACTTCTCTGGTCTACGTACTGAGCCTGGCTGACTTCTTCCGTACCGCCTCAACCATCGGCGAGCGCGACGGCACCCAGGTTGAAATGATCCTGTTCGCCGGCTTTGTCTACTTTGTTATCAGTCTCGCCGCCTCGGCGCTGGTAAGCTATTTGAAGAAAAGGACTGTTTGATGATATCCCTGAAAAATGTTTCTAAGTGGTACGGTCACTTTCAGGTTCTGACCGATTGCACCACCGAAGTCAAAAAAGGTGAGGTGGTGGTAGTCTGCGGTCCTTCAGGCTCGGGCAAATCTACCCTGATCAAAACCGTCAACGGCCTGGAGCCGATCCAGCAGGGCGATATCCTGGTGAACGGTACCCCGGTCAACAACAAGAAAACCAATCTGGCACAGCTGCGTTCCAAGGTCGGCATGGTGTTCCAGCACTTTGAGCTGTTCCCGCACCTGTCGATCATCGACAATCTGACGCTGGCGCAGGTAAAAGTGCTCAAGCGCGATAAAGCCGCCTCCCGCGAGAAAGGTCTGAAGTTGCTGGAGCGCGTCGGCCTGAGCGCTCATGCCAACAAGTTCCCCGGGCAGCTTTCCGGTGGCCAACAGCAGCGTGTAGCTATCGCTCGTGCGCTGTGTATGGATCCTATCGCCATGTTGTTCGATGAACCTACCTCGGCGCTCGATCCGGAAATGATTAACGAAGTGCTCGACGTTATGGTCGAACTGGCAAACGAAGGCATGACCATGATGGTGGTTACCCACGAAATGGGCTTTGCCCGCAAGGTCGCCAACCGGGTGATCTTTATGGACGAAGGCAAAATTGTCGAAGACCGCAACAAAGACGATTTCTTCAACAATCCGGAATCTGATCGCGCCAAGGATTTCCTGGCCAAGATCCTGCACTAAACACTCAGTCCATGCGCCCCGCCAGGGGCGCATCTTCTCTACCGGCACTAAAAGCGCTTGTTTCTCCCCCTTTTTGGTCCGATGCTCACGGGATAACAAACAGAGGAGAAAGAACATGCCCCGCCCTATTATCATCGATTGCGATCCCGGCCTCGACGACGCCATTGCCCTTGCCATGGCACTGAGTTCACCGGAACTTGAAGTGAAAGCCATTACGACCTCTGCCGGTAACCAGACGCCGGAGAAAACCCTGCATAATGCGCTCGGACTGCTGACGCTGATGAAGCGCGAAGATATTCCGGTTGCCGCCGGTGCTGCGGGCCCACTAATGCGTGAGCTGGTGATTGCCGACTATGTGCATGGCAAAACCGGCATGGGCAATACCCATCTGCCAACGCCCACCCTCAAGCCGATGAAACAAAGTGCCGTCGAACTGCTCGCCAGCCTGCTGCGCAGCAGCGCGGACCCCATCACTCTGGTGGTTACCGGCCCGATGACCAATATCGCCCTGCTGCTGGCTCAACACCCTGAGCTGAAAGGCAACATCGAGCGTATCGTCTTTATGGGCGGCGGTATGAACGCCGGTAACACCACCCCGGTGGCGGAGTTTAATATTTTCGTCGACCCGGAAGCCGCCGAGATGGTGCTCAAATCTGGCGTGCCACTAACCATGGCAGGTTTGAACGTCACCCATCAGGCACTGGTGCTGCAGCAGGATATCGAACGAATCCGCCAGATTGAAAACCCGGTCGCACAAGCGGTAGCTGAAATGCTCGACTTCTACCTGCCGCTGTATCTCAGCCACCCGCGCGGGTTGCCCGGTGCCGCGATGCACGACCCCTGTACCATCGCCTGGCTGCTGGCGCCACAGCTGTTTGGCAGTATCGAACGCTGGGTCGGTGTAGAAACCAAAGGAGAGTACACCCAGGGGATGACAGTGGTGGATATCTTCGGGCAAAACGGCAAAGCGGCCAACGTGGAAGTGCTGACCGATATCGATCGTGAGGGGTTTATCAATCTGCTGGCCGAACGTATCGCGCGTTATTAGCAGCCGAGGCTCGGACACAGCCAACATTCAGTTTTTTTGATTTAACTCAGCGAATTTTTACGCTATCACTGGTCCAGGCTTGCCTCTAAGATGCTTTACACGCACAGCAAACGCTGAAAACCTTAGAGCAAGCCTGGAGATACCCGCATGAGTCGTATACTGGTCCTGAAATCAAGTATCCTGGGCGATTACTCCCAGTCTGGAAAATTAGTCGATTTTTTTGTTCAACAGTGGCGTGAAGCACACCCAAGCGATAGCTTTACCTTCCGCGACCTGGCCAACCCGACCCTGCCGGAGCTCGATGGTGAAGTATTTGGCGGCTTTAGCGCCGGCGATAAACCCTTAACGCCACATCAGCAAAAGACGCTGGCGCTGTCCGATGAGCTGATTGCCGAGTTGAAATCGCACGACACCATTATCATCAGCGCCCCGATGTACAACTTCACTATCCCGACCCAGTTGAAAATCTATTTCGACCTGGTCGCGCGTGCCGGCCAAACCTTCCGTTATACCTCCGAGGGTTCCGAAGGCCTGGTCACCGGTAAAAAAGCGATTGTGATCTCCAGCCGCGGCGGTATCCATGCTGATACACCAACCGACCTGATCACGCCTTACCTGAAGCTGTTCTTAGGGTTTATCGGTATTACTGACGTGGAGTTCGTGTTGGCGGAAGGTTTTGCTTACGGGCCGGAAGCGGCAGAAAAAGCAACGCAGGACAGCCGTATCGCGGTTGCGCAGAAAGTGCCTGCGACAGTATACACCGCCCTCGCAAGCCAGCCTGAACTGGCCATGGCACCTGCCGGCGGCGGTTTCCTTAGTAACCTGATGAAAAAGCTGTTCGGTTAATGACGACCTCCCTGCCCCGGCCCTTTCCACTCGGGAAAAGGCCAGGGTGCGGGAAACCTCAAGGTTCGAAAGGCCGACGCTGAAACTGGTCATGGCCGCATTTCGGGCATAGCGGCAACACTTCCGGCGTGTAAAACGCCAAATGATGGTGACACTGCTCGCACACCAAATTCCCCAAGCCGACCACCTCACCGCTGTGGTAAACGCCATGGTGGCTGACGTCCTTGAAAACTTCGCGCCATTCCAACTGGGTTTTGTCGGTAATGTCCGCCAGCTCCTGCCACAGGCTCTCTTTAATCACCCGCATAAAAACGCTGTCGGTAAATTCTTCCCGGCTTTCCTGGTAACTGCGCGCAAACTCCTCCAGATCTCGCCGTACCGCCTGGGTCACCTGCTCCACTTCATCGCGCGTCAGCTCACCCGCTTCGTTCAGCCGTTTTTCAGCGCTCGCCACCAGTGGATCAATATCACGTTCGCCATTTTTCAGGCGTTCGGTCAGAGATGCCACCAATTCGCGGTAGTACTGAGCAACCTTGTTCATAATCTCTCCTCGATGAACTTACGTGACAGGGCTTACCTCTTCAAAGTAGCTCTTATCATTTTAGCGGTAAATTGCTGATGTCACTTGGCAACGCACGGGATCCTCAAGATGTGAGTCATATCATGGCGGAGATTTTTTAAATACGCCGAGTCGGGCGCTTGGTGTTGTTGCCAAGAGGTCTTATCAGCTATGCTATGCGGATCTATAAGTACTCAACAGAATGCTACAGAAATCCCCCCGATAGGTTTCGAGTCACGGCTAGGTGGCCAGTACGTGAAACCCAAGAGCTTACAAAGGTAAGTGACTGGGTTGAGTGTACGCAGCCAACAACGCTGTGGCTTGAAAGATAAAGGGGGAGCTGTTTTACACCTACAGGACCACCAGCCGCCATGCAAGAGCAATACCGTCCAGAAGACATAGAATCGAACGTACAGCTTCACTGGCAAGAGAAGCAGACTTTCAAGGTTACCGAAGACGCAAGCAAGGAAAAGTATTACTGCCTATCCATGCTGCCATACCCATCAGGCCGTCTGCACATGGGGCACGTTCGTAACTACACTATCGGCGACGTGATCTCGCGCTATCAGCGCATGCTAGGCAAAAACGTACTGCAGCCGATCGGCTGGGATGCGTTCGGCCTGCCGGCGGAAGGTGCCGCGGTTAAAAACAACACCGCGCCGGCCCCGTGGACCTACGACAACATCGAATACATGAAGAACCAGCTAAAACTGCTGGGCTTCGGCTACGACTGGGATCGCGAGATCGCCACCTGCGATCCGGATTACTACCGTTGGGAACAGTGGTTCTTCACCAAGCTGTACGAAAAAGGCCTGGTCTACAAAAAGACCTCTGCGGTCAACTGGTGCCCACACGATCTGACCGTGCTGGCCAACGAACAGGTTATCGACGGCTGCTGCTGGCGCTGTGACACCAAGGTTGAGCGTAAAGAGATCCCACAGTGGTTTATCAAAATCACCGACTACGCCGACCAACTGCTTAACGATCTCGATACGCTGGAAAGCTGGCCAGAGCAGGTGAAAACCATGCAGCGTAACTGGATTGGCCGTTCCGAAGGGGTGGATATCACCTTTGACGTGGCGGGCAACGACGAAAAACTGACCGTTTACACCACCCGTCCAGACACCTTTATGGGTGCGACCTACGTTGCCGTTGCGGCTGGCCATCCATTGGCCCAGCTTGGCGCGGTGAACAACCCGGCGTTGGCTGAATTTATCGAAGAATGCCGCAACACCAAAGTGGCCGAAGCCGAAATGGCGACGATGGAGAAGAAAGGCATGCCGACCGGCCTGTTCGCCATCCATCCGCTGTCCGGCGAGCAAGTGCCGGTTTGGGTCGCCAACTTCGTGCTGATGGAATACGGCACCGGCGCGGTAATGGCCGTTCCGGCTCACGACCAACGTGACTGGGAGTTCGCCACCAAATACGGTTTGCCGATTAAACCGGTAGTGCTGGCGCAGGGCGGCAGCCAACCGGATGTCCAGGCAGAAGCGATGACCGAGAAAGGCACGCTGTTCAACTCCGGCGAGTTTGACGGCCTGGACCACCAGGACGGTTTCAACGCCATTGCCGACAAACTGGTCGCCAAAGGCGTCGGCCAGCGCAAGGTTAACTACCGTCTGCGCGACTGGGGTGTTTCCCGTCAACGTTACTGGGGCGCACCAATCCCGATGGTCACCCTGGAAGACGGCACCGTAATGCCGACCCCGGAAGACCAACTGCCGGTGATCCTGCCGGAAGACGTAGTGATGGACGGCATCACCAGCCCGATCAAGGCCGATCCCGAGTGGGCGAAAACCACCGTTAACGGTCAGCCGGCGCTGCGTGAAACCGACACCTTCGACACCTTTATGGAGTCTTCCTGGTACTACGCGCGCTACACCTGCCCGCAGTACGACCAGGGCATGCTGGATCCGGCTGCCGCCAACTACTGGCTGCCGGTGGATCAGTATGTCGGTGGTATCGAACACGCCATCATGCACCTGATGTACTTCCGTTTCTTCCACAAGCTGCTGCGCGACGCGGGCCTGGTCGATTCCGACGAGCCGGCAAAACGCCTGCTGTGTCAGGGTATGGTGTTGGCAGACGCCTTCTACTACAGCGGTAACAGCGGCGAACGCGTCTGGGTTTCCCCGGTCGACGCCACCGTTGAGCGCGATGACAAAGGCCGCATTATTAAAGCCACCGATCCACAAGGTCGTGAACTGGTCTATGCTGGCATGAGCAAAATGTCGAAGTCGAAGAACAACGGCATCGACCCACAGGTAATGGTTGAGAAATACGGTGCGGATACCGTGCGTCTGTTCATGATGTTCGCCTCACCGGCAGAAATGACGCTGGAATGGCAAGAGTCCGGCGTGGAAGGGGCGAACCGCTTCCTGAAACGCGTCTGGAAACTGGCCTACGAACACTTGGAAAAAGGTGCCGTACAGCCGCTGAACGTAGCAACGCTGACGGAAGACCAGAAAGCGCTGCGTCGCGATCTGCACAAAACCATCGCCAAAGTGACCGATGATATCGGCCGTCGTCAGACCTTCAACACCGCCATTGCCGCCGTGATGGAGCTGATGAACAAGCTGGCCCGTGCTCCGCAGGAAAGCGAGCAGGATCGCGCTCTGCTGCAGGAAGCCCTGCTGGCAGTGGTTCGCATGCTGTATCCGTTCACCCCGCACGTGTGCTTCTCACTGTGGCAGGCGTTGGGCGGTGAAGGCGATGTGGACACCGCAGCCTGGCCGCAAGCCGACGAGCAGGCGATGGTCGAAGACTCCAAGCTGGTGGTAGTACAGGTCAACGGCAAGGTTCGCGCTAAAATTACTGTGGCAGCTGATGCAACCGAAGAACAGGTGCGTGCGTGCGCCGCTGAGGAACATCTGGTCGCTAAATATCTGGACGGGGTTACGGTTCGTAAAGTGATCTATGTTCCGGGCAAATTGCTTAACCTGGTTGTGGGTTAACACAAGGAGGAATTGTGCGACAACGTATTCTGACGCTGTTGCTGGGGTTGGCGGTGCTGGTCACCACCGGCTGCGGTTTTCACCTGCGTGGCACCACGCAGGTACCCCCGGAAATGAAAACGCTGATTCTGGACAGCTCAGACCCTTATGGTCCGCTGACCCGTTCGGTGCGTGAGCAATTACGTCTGAGCGACGTGACCATTGTCAAAGATGCAAAACGTAAGGATCTTCCTTCCCTGCGCATCATTGGCGCCACTGAAAGCCAGGATACCGCCTCTATCTTCCAGGACGGTAAAACCGCTGAGTACCAAATGGTGCTGACGGTCCAGGCACAGGTGCTGATCCCAGGTCACGATCTGTATCCGCTGAGCGTAAAAGTATTCCGTTCGTTCTTCGATAACCCGCTAACCGCACTGGCAAAAGATTCCGAACAGGAAATCATTCGCCAGGAAATGCGTGAGCAGGCTGCCCAGCAACTGGTGCGTAAACTGCTGACGGTGCACGCGGCGGAAGAAGAAACGCAGCAGAAAGCCGCTGCGGCCGGTGAAAAAGCGGCCAGTCGCGTAGATCAATGATCCGTATTTACCCTGAACAACTTGCCGCGCAGCTCCGAGAGGGGCTGCGCGCTTGTTATTTATTGAGTGGCAATGAACCGCTGCTGTTGCAGGAAAGCCAGGATCTGATCCGCCAAACGGCACAGCAGCACCAGTTCACCGAGCACTACAGCATCTCGCTTGATGCCCATACCGACTGGGACGCCATTTTCAGCATCTGTCAGGCGATGAGCCTGTTCGCCAGCCGTCAGACGCTGTTGCTGATCTTCCCTGAAAACGGGCCGACCGCCCCGATAGGCGAACAGCTGATTAAGCTGGCCGCTCTGCTGCATGACGATATTTTGCTGATGCTGCGTGGGCCACGTCTCACCAAAGCGCAGGAAAACAGCGCCTGGTTCAAGGCACTCAGCCCGCATGGCGCTTACGTCAGTTGCCAGACACCGGAACAGGCACAGTTACCCCGTTGGGTAGCCCAGCGCGCCAAAACCATGAAGCTGGAACTGGACGACGCGGCCAATCAGTTGCTGTGTTACTGCTATGAAGGCAATCTGCTGGCGCTATCGCAGGCGCTGGAACGACTGTCGTTGTTGCATCCGGATGGCAAGCTCACGCTGCCGCGTGTCGAGCTGGCGGTCAATGACGCCGCGCACTTCACGCCATTCCATTGGCTGGACGCCCTGCTGGCGGGTAAAAGCAAACGGGCCTGGCATATCCTGCAACAGATGCAGCAGGAAGATGTCGAGCCGGTGATCCTGCTGCGCACCTTACAGCGCGAATTGCTGCAATTGCTGAACCTGCAACGGCGCATGGCGTCAGTGCCGCTGCGTACGCTGTTCGACCAGTACAAGGTCTGGCAAAACCGCCGTAACCTGGTCACCCAGGCCTTGCAGCGGTTATCCAGTGCCCAGTTGCGGCAAGCGGTTCATCTGCTGACGCAGATTGAAATCACCCTTAAGCAGGATTACGGCCAGTCGGTCTGGTCGGAACTGGAAACCCTGTCAATGCTGCTGTGCGGCAAACCTCTGGCCACGAGTTTTTCCGATGCCCACTAATTCGCAAGACACCACGGTCCTGCACGCTCTGTTTGGCGGCACCTTTGACCCAATCCATTACGGCCATCTGCGCCCGGTGGAAGCACTGGCGGCAGAGGTAGGCCTGAATCGGGTTACCCTGTTGCCGAACCATGTGCCACCACACCGCCCTCAGCCCGAGGCTAACGCTCAGCAACGGCTGAAGATGGTTGAACTGGCGATCGCCGGCAACCCGCTGTTTGCGGTTGACGATCGCGAACTGCACCGCACAACGCCCTCCTATACCATAGAGACGCTGGAAGCCATTCGTAAAGAACGTGGCGCTGCATTGCCGCTGGCGTTTATCATTGGCCAAGACTCGCTGCTGACGCTGCACAAGTGGCACCGCTGGCAGTCTCTACTCGATACCTGCCACCTGCTGGTCTTGGCCCGTCCGGGCTACAATGACCGAATGGACACGCAGGAACTGCAGCAGTGGCTGGAACAGCATCAGGTGACCGATGCCGCGCTGCTCAGCCAGCAGCCACAGGGCTATATCTACCTGGCCGATACGCCACAGCTTGAAATTTCAGCGACGGAAATCCGCCAGCGTCGCCATCAGGGCCTCAACTGCGACGACCTGTTGCCGCGTTCAGTACAGCGCTATATCGAGTTACAGGGTTTATATCGCTAGCGAGAGCCGCATGATATACTGCGCCGCTATTTTTCAGGTATTCGCTGAAAACCCCGGAAACCTTAGCTGGCCGGGCAGTCGCCAGAAGGCGCACGGTGGCATCCTGCCGACTTATCATTGATTCAGGCCGCAAAACGGGCAGTTGCCCGCCGCAGTCGAATGAACAGAACACTCCCGAGGGGGAACCTTTGCAAGGTAAAGCGCTCCAAGATTTCGTCATCGATAAAATTGATGACCTGAAAGGCCAAGACATTATCGCTCTGGATGTACAGGGTAAATCAAGCATCACCGATTGCATGATCATCTGCACCGGTACCTCTACCCGCCACGTGATGTCGATCGCCAACCACGTGGTGCAAGAATCCCGTTCTGCGGGCATGGAACTCTATGGCATGAAAGGCCAGGAAGCTTCCGACTGGATAGTGGTTGATTTGGGCGAAGTGATCGTCCACGTGATGCAAGAAGAAAGCCGTCGTTTGTACGAACTGGAAAAACTCTGGAGCTAAGCGGTGAAACTGCAACTGGTCGCTGTCGGCACTAAAATGCCAGACTGGGTGCAGACCGGCTTTATGGATTATCTGCACCGTTTTCCGAAAGACATGCCGTTTGAGCTGATCGAAATCCCGGCGGGCAAGCGCGGCAAGAATGCTGATATCAAACGCATTCTGGAAAAGGAAGGCGAGCAGATGCTGGCGGCGGTAGGCAAAGGCAATCGTATTGTCACGCTGGATATCCCCGGTACGCCGTGGGAAACGCCACAGCTGGCGCAGCAACTCGAACGCTGGAAGCAGGATGGCCGCAACGTCAGCCTGCTGATTGGCGGCCCGGAAGGGTTGGCCCCGGCGTGCAAGGCCGCAGCCGAACAAAGTTGGTCGCTCTCACCGTTGACATTGCCGCATCCTTTAGTGCGCGTCCTGGTGGCTGAAAGCCTCTATCGCGCCTGGAGTATTACAACAAATCATCCTTACCACCGGGAATAACCGGTGGTAACCGGGACAGAGTGAAATAAAGCAGCGGGATGAAAATAGAACGTAACCCTTTTCGCGACTATACGGCTGAATCCGCCCTGTTTGTACGCCGCGCCCTGGTGGCGTTCCTGGTCATCCTGGTGCTGACCGGCACCCTCATCGCCAATCTGTATAACCTGCAAATCGTCCGCTTTGAGGATTACCGTACCCGTTCTAACGAAAACCGCATCAAACTGGTGCCGATCGCGCCCAGTCGCGGCATTATCTACGATCGCAACGGCACCCCGCTGGCGCTCAATCGCACCATTTATCAACTGGAGCTGATGCCCGAAAAGGTCGATGACCTGAAGGCCACGCTACAGGCACTGCGTCCGGTGGTCGATCTGACCGATGACGACATCACCAACTTCGAGAAAGAGCGCAAACGCTCACGCCGCTTCGTATCCATTCCGGTGAAAACCGCCCTGAACGAAGTCCAGGTGGCGCGTTTTGCGGTTAACCAGTTCCGCTTCCCCGGCGTCGAGGTCAAAGGCTACCAGCGTCGCTACTATCCTTATGGCTCCGCTCTGACTCATGTGATCGGCTACGTATCAAAAATCAACGATCGCGATGTTGAACGTCTGGATAAAGACGGCAAGCTGGCAAACTACGCCGCCACTCACGACATCGGCAAGCTGGGTATCGAACGCTATTACGAAGAGACCCTGCATGGCAAAACCGGCTACGAAGAGGTTGAAGTCAACAACCGTGGCCGGGTGATCCGCCAACTGCATGAACAGCCCCCTTCCGCCGGTCAGGACGTTTACCTGACGCTGGATCTCAACCTGCAACGCTATATCGAGCAGTTGCTGGTTGGCAGCCGCGCGGCCGTGGTAGTGAGCGATCCGCGCACCGGCGGCATTCTGGCGATGGTCTCTAACCCCAGCTATGATCCGAACTTGTTCGTTGATGGCATCTCCAACAAAGACTATCAGGGGCTGCTCAACGATCCGAACCGGCCGCTGATTAACCGCGCCACGCAGGGGCTATATCCACCGGCGTCTACGGTGAAACCGTTCATTGCCGTCTCGGCGCTCAGTGCCGGGGTGATCACCAAAAACACCAGCCTGTTCGATCCCGGCTGGTGGCAGTTGCCCGGCTCGGAAAAACGCTTCCGCGACTGGAAAAAATGGGGCCACGGCCGCCTGAACGTCACCAAGGCGCTGGAAGAGTCAGCGGATACCTTCTTCTATCAGGTAGCCTACGACATGGGTATCGATCGCCTGTCGACCTGGCTGACCAAGTTCGGTTACGGCGATTATACCGGCATCGATCTGTCCGAAGAACGTTCCGGCCTGATGCCGACCCGCGACTGGAAATTCAAGCGCTATAAAAAACCCTGGTATCAGGGTGACACCATTCCGGTAGGTATCGGCCAGGGCTACTGGACGGCAACGCCGATCCAGATGGCCAAGGCACTGACCACGCTGATTAACGATGGCAACGTCAAGACGCCACACCTGCTGCAGAGCACCCGCATCAATGGTGCGCTGGTGCCCTTCACCCAGGAAGAGAGCACGCAGATCGGCGATATTCATTCAGGCTTCTGGGAAATTGCCAAAGACGGCATGTATGGTGTAGCCAACCGTCCGAACGGGACGGCGCGTAAGTACTTCTCGGATGCACCTTACAAAGCCGCGGCGAAATCGGGTACCGCACAGGTATTCGGCTACGAAACCTACAACGCCCATAAACTGGCGGAACACCTGCGTGACCATAAGTTGATGACCGCCTTTGCGCCGTACGACAATCCAACGGTATCGGTCGCCATCATTCTGGAAAACGGCGGCTCCGGTCCGGCGGTCGGGACGATCACCCGACAGATCCTCGACCATATTTTGCTGGGCGACAACAATACGCAATTACCATCTGAAGCCCCACTGCCACCAGGCGTAGAGGGTGATTAAGGTAGAACATGACTGAAAGCCAACAAAAGGGCTCGATCTGGACCAAAATCCATATCGACCCCACATTCCTGCTATTAATTCTGGCCCTGCTGGTCTACAGCGCGTTCGTAATGTGGAGCGCCAGCGGTCAGGATATGGGCATGATGGAGCGCAAGATCGGCCAGATTGTCATGGGGCTGATAGTAATGGCCGTCATGGCGCAAATCCCGCCGCGGGTCTATGAAAGCTGGGCGCCGTATTTATATATTTTCTGCGTGATCCTGCTGATACTGGTAGACGCTTTCGGTCAGATCAGTAAAGGCGCGCAACGCTGGCTGGATCTTGGCTTTGTGCGTTTCCAGCCGTCCGAGATCGCTAAAATCGCCGTGCCGCTGATGGTGGCACGCTTTATGAACCGTGACGTCTGTCCGCCTTCGCTAAAGAATACCGCGATTGCGCTGGTGCTGATTTTCCTGCCGACCCTGCTGGTCGCCGCGCAGCCCGATTTGGGGACTTCGATTCTGATTGCCGCCTCCGGCCTGTTCGTGCTGTTCCTGTCCGGCATGAGCTGGAAGCTGATCGCCGTAGCCGCCGTGCTGCTGGCTGCCTTTATCCCGGTACTGTGGTTCTTCCTGATGCACGGCTATCAGCGCGACCGCGTGATGATGCTGCTGGATCCGGAAACCGACCCACTCGGTGCCGGTTACCATATTATTCAGTCGAAAATCGCCATCGGCTCAGGCGGCCTGTCCGGCAAAGGCTGGCTGCACGGTACCCAGTCACAGTTGGAATTCCTGCCGGAACGCCATACGGACTTTATCTTCGCGGTCCTGGCCGAAGAGCTGGGGCTGATTGGGGTTCTGGTGCTGCTGGCGCTGTACCTGCTGGTTATCATTCGTGGATTGATGATCGCCGCCAAGGCACAAACCACTTTTGGCCGGGTGATGGTCGGCGGTCTGATGCTGATTTTGTTCGTTTATGTGTTTGTTAACATTGGTATGGTCAGTGGCATTTTGCCGGTAGTTGGCGTACCTTTGCCTCTGGTCAGTTACGGGGGTTCGGCGCTGATTGTGCTTATGGCTGGGTTCGGCATTATCATGTCGATCCACACACATCGAAAAATGATGTCCAAGAGTTTATAAGGGGTGAGTAATGCGTAAGGAATGGCTTTGGGTCGGCGTTGTCGCGGTATTACTTTCCGCCTGTACCGCCCCGACCACGGAACAGCAAGCGCCACCGCAGCAGCCGTATAACGGCCCGGTGGTGGAGATCGGTGGCGTTGAGCCTCAATATGAACCCTATAACCCTAATAACATGCAGGATTATAAGGTTAATGGCAACACTTACCGCATCGTCAAGGATCCGCAGAACTTCTCGCAGACCGGTTTGGCCAGCTCCTACGGTGAAGAAGCTCGGGGCAATACCACCGCGCTGGGGGAACAGTTCGATCCTAATGGCTTAACCGCCGCACACCCAACGCTGCCGATCCCAAGCTACGTACGCGTGACCAACCTGGCCAATGGCCGTCAACTGGTGGTGCGGGTTAACGATCGCGGGCCTTACACCCAGGGCCGCATTATCGATTTGTCGAAAGCCGTCGCCGACCGCCTGAACCTGTCCAACAACACCAAGGTCAAGGTTGATTTCATCAACGTGGCTCCGGACGGCACGCTGAGCGGCCCAGGCACCATCGGTACTACCGTTGCCAAACAAAGCTATGCCCTGCCCGCACGCCCAGAGCTCGGCTCCAGCGGCATGGGAACCCCAATGCAACAGGATGTCCCGGTCCCCAACGGCGCCGCAGTACGTCCGATTGACAACAGCAGCCTGAACACCGGCGACAACGCCCCGGTAACTACCACCGGCAATAGCCGCAGCGGTTTCCTGGGTGCGCCAAGCGCCGTACCGGTCGGCGTACTGGAAGGCTCAGAACCTGAACCTGCCGTCAGTGCTGCAGCCATTGCCGCCCCGGTTGCGACCACCGCCGCCGTTGCCGCCAATGCTTCTGCTGGTGGTAGCTACGTGGTGCAGGTCGGCGCACTGAGCAGTGCCGAACGTGCGCAGAGCTGGCAACAAAGCCTGAGCCAAAAGTTTGGCGTACCGGGCAAAGTGGCCGCCAGCGGCAGCATCTATCGCGTACAGCTAGGCCCGTTTAACAGTCGCCAGCAAGCCGCCGAACTGCAGCAACGTCTGGCCAGCGAAGCGCAGCAACAATCTTTTGTCACTGCCGCACCCTAAAACAGCTCTCCGGCAGGCGAACGCGACTGATTAGCGTTTCTTTAGCTGAAACATTTTCTTTCAGCTAAAGCCTGTAAAGCGCGCTTAGTCAGAGCATTGGCTAATGCCTGCCGGGATCTCATCTGTTATAGTGTGGCTCGTTTTTAATTTTACCCTCATGGATGTTGTAGTCTCGATCATGAAACAAGTAACTTCTTTCCGCTTAATCAAGAGCATAGCGCTCGGCACAGTTATCGCAATGAGTGCAACCTCCGTTGCGCATGCCGATGACGTTAATATCAAGACCATGATCCCAGGGGTACCGCAAATCGATGCGGAATCCTACGTCCTGATTGATTACAACTCCGGTAAAGTTTTGGCGGAAATGAACGCCGATGCCCGCCGCGATCCAGCCAGTCTGACCAAAATGATGACCAGCTACGTCATCGGCCAGGCGCTGAAAGCAGGTAAAATCGGCCAGGAAGACATGGTTACCGTGGGGCAAGACGCCTGGGCTACCGGCAATCCGGTATTCAAGGGTTCTTCGCTGATGTTCCTTAAGCCGGGCGACCGCGTACCGGTCTCCAAGCTGACCCGCGGCATCAACCTGCAGTCAGGTAACGACGCCTGCGTGGCGATGGCCGACTACGTAGCTGGCAGCCAGGACGCGTTCGTTAACCTGATGAACACCTACGTCAGCAAGCTGGGTCTGCAAAACACCCACTTCCAGACGGTACACGGCCTAGATGCACAGGGTCAGTACAGTTCAGCGCGCGACATGGCGTTGATCGGCCAGGCGCTGATCCGCGACGTACCGGACGAATACGCGATTTATAAAGAAAAAGAGTTCACCTTTAACAATATCCGCCAGATGAACCGTAATGGTCTGCTGTGGGATACCAGCCTGAACGTGGACGGTATCAAGACCGGTCATACCAATGCGGCAGGTTACAACCTGGTCGCTTCTGCGACCGAAGGCCAGATGCGTCTGATCTCTGCAGTATTGGGCGGTCGTACTTATAAAGGCCGTGAGACCGAAAGCAAGAAACTGCTGACCTGGGGCTTCCGCTTCTTCGAAACCGTTGCCCCACTGAAAGTGGGCAAAGAGTTTGCGTCTGAACCCGTCTGGTTCGGCGATGCGGATCGCGTTGAGTTGGGCGTAGACAAAGACGTTTACCTGACCATCCCACGCGGCCGGATGAAAGATCTCAAAGCCAGCTATGTGCTGAACACGCCGGAAATTCATGCACCACTGGCGAAAAACCAGGTTGTCGGCAGCATCAACTTCCAGCTCGATGGCAAAACCATCGATCAGCGCCCACTGGTGGTGATGAACGAAGTGAAAGAAGGCGGTTTCTTCAGCCGTATCGTGGATTACATCAAACTGATGTTCCACCACTGGTTCGGTTAACAGTTGAAATGGGCGAAATCGCCCCCATATACTGATTAACATTAACTCCCGCTCCGGCGGGAGTTATAATTTATAGAATCGCTATACCGATAGCCGCACTCTGGAGCGCACATGAAAACTAAACTGAACGAACTGCTCGAATTCCCTTGCTCATTTACCTACAAAGTAATGGGCCTGGCACAACCCGAGCTGGTGGACCAGGTGGTTGAAGTGGTGCAGCGCCATGCTCCCGGGGATTACAACCCACAGGTTAAACCTAGCAGCAAAGGCAATTACCACTCCGTGTCCATCACCATCACCGCCACCCATATCGATCAGGTGGAAACCTTATATGATGAGTTGGGCAACATTGAAATTGTCCGCATGGTGCTGTAATTCCAGCACAACCCCCTGTATTTCAGCCCGGGACAGAGCATCCTCTGCCCGGGTTGAGCATTTTTGGTCAGCGAAATGCTGGTCGCCGGCCAGAGCGCCCGGTATAATGGCATTACCACTTCTGTAACCTGACGATGACTCTTTTGCAACCAGACAAGATCATTTTGCGTCAGCTGGGGTTACAGCCCTACGAGCCTGTATCCCAAGCCATGCATAACTTCACCGATCGCCGAACCGAAACCACGCCCGATGAGCTGTGGCTGGTTCAGCATCAGCCCGTGTTTACCCAGGGCCAAGCCGGTAAAGCGGAGCATCTGTTAATGCCGGGTGACATTCCGGTTGTCCAGAGCGATCGCGGCGGCCAGGTAACCTATCATGGGCCGGGGCAGCAGGTGATGTACGTGATGGTCGATCTGAAGCGCAACAAGGTTGGCGTGCGCCAACTGGTCACGGCTATCGAAGATACCGTTATTAATACCCTCGCCCACTTTCACATTGAATCGCGTGCCCGTCCGGATGCGCCCGGTGTTTACGTGGGGGAGCAAAAAATCTGTTCGTTGGGTTTGCGGATCCGTAAAGGCAGTTCATTCCACGGCCTGGCCCTGAATGTGGCCATGGATCTCAGCCCCTTCCAGCGTATCAACCCTTGCGGTTACGCCGGTATGCAGATGGCGCAGGTCAGCGCGCTGGTGCCCGGTGTTGGCATTGAAGACGTACACCCAGTCCTGGTACAGGAATTTGTTCATTTACTCGGCTACCCGAAGGTCGAGCTTCGTAACTGGAACCTGCACGATTATGAGTAAACCAATTCAGATGGAACGCGGCGTCAAATACCGCGATGCAGACAAAATGGCGTTGATCCCGGTAAAAACGGTGGTCACTGAACGGCAGGAGCTGTTACGTAAACCAGAGTGGATGAAAATCAAACTTCCTGCCGACTCTACGCGCATTCAGGGCATTAAAGCCGCAATGCGTAAAAACGGTCTGCATTCGGTGTGCGAAGAAGCTTCCTGTCCTAACCTGTCTGAGTGCTTCAACCACGGCACCGCCACCTTTATGATCCTCGGCGCCATCTGTACCCGCCGCTGCCCATTCTGCGACGTGGCCCACGGCCGCCCGGTGGCACCAGACGCCAACGAGCCGGAAAAACTGGCTCAGACCATTGCCGATATGGGTCTGCGTTATGTGGTGATCACCTCGGTTGACCGCGATGACTTGCGTGATGGGGGTGCCCAGCACTTTGCCGACTGCATCGCCGCTATCCGCGCTAAAAACCCGACCATCAAGATTGAAACGCTGGTACCGGACTTCCGCGGCCGTATGGATCGTGCGCTGGAAATCCTGACCGAAACGCCACCGGATGTGTTTAACCACAACCTGGAAAACGTACCGCGTGTCTATCGTCAGGTTCGTCCGGGCGCTAACTACGAGTGGTCATTGAAGCTGCTGGAGCGGTTTAAAGAAGCGCATCCGCACATCCCAACCAAGTCTGGCCTGATGGTCGGTTTGGGGGAAACCAATGCGGAAATCATTGAAGTAATGCGCGATCTGCGTCGCCATGGCGTCACCATGCTGACTCTGGGCCAGTACCTGCAGCCAAGCCGCCATCACCTGCCGGTTCAGCGCTACGTCAGCCCGGCCGAGTTCGATGAGATGAAAGAAGAAGCGATGGCAATGGGCTTCACCCATGCCGCCTGCGGTCCGTTTGTCCGTTCGTCCTACCATGCCGATTTGCAGGCAAAAGGGATGGAAGTGAAGTAAATTCAGTAATTATTTGTTACTTTTCCAATGACGGAAACGGCAAAAAACGGATGTCCATGTGGCATCCGTTTTTTATTGCCCGGCAGAAAGCGGAATTAAGCGTCTTTCTTTTCGACGCTCTGCGGGTTCGACTGGTTTTCAGCCGTATTTGCCGCTGGCGGAGTCGTATCATCGCCCACCGCCTTTTTGAAGCCCTTCAGCGCAGCGCCCAAGTCCGCGCCTAAAGTACGCAGTTTGCTGGTACCGAACAGCAAGATGATCAACACCGCAATCACCAGAAGTTTGGTAATACTGATCCCTTCCATACTCACCTTCTTATTCATATAGCGCTACGAACGCAGCGAGAAAAAACCTTGCCTGAGGATATTTAGCTACTTTCCCAGATTCAAAACAACAGCAACATGTAACAGAGTAAGATCCCACGCCAACATGCAACTTTAAATCGACTGGGCATGCTTCAGACTATTCTGGGTTTTTAACCCGCGTGGTACGCTGTCCTCCTGCCCATCATGGAGTTGCCGGATGTATACGCCATCAGTCATTGATACCAGACGTTCCGGCCTTAGCTTCGCCAGGCGCACTTACCTGCCACGCATCGTCGGGGGCGGCTTTATCTGCGTGTTCTCGGCGCTTTATACGCAGCAGGCCTCCCCCTGGGTCTGGAGTCTGCTGATTTTCCACGGTTTTATCTGGCCACACCTGACTTACCAATGGGCACGCCGCTGCAAACTTATCTGTGCCTGCCCATGAGCTATCTCTACCCTATCCTATTGGGGTTAGTAAGCTACCGCACCGCCAAACGGCTGGCGGAGAAAAAACAGGAGTTGCTGCGCATCAGCATGCGTGACGGCCTGATGGGGCTGTACAACCGTCACCATTGGGAACATTTGCTGCATCACCAATTTGACAGCTGCCGTCGCTATTAGCACGGCGCCACCCTGAGCCTGATGGATATCGATCGTTTTAAAACCATTAACGACAGCTTTGGCCATGCGCTGGGTGACGAGGCGCTGTACCGGGCGAAGAATAAGGGCCGCAACCGTCTGGAGCTGGCCGTCCCCGACTACTGAGAGCGAGGGAACAATTTCACTTTCCCGTCACTTTTGACACTACAAACCAGGCATCATCGGGTGTAAGATCCCGCCTGCGCGGCAAACAGCGGCGCCGAACGACGGAGATGACATTCCTCCTTAACCGCCTTCACGGGCTGATGATGTCTACGTAATCTCTCGGAGAGGTGCGTAGCATTGCGCCTGAACCTTTCTGAGCTTGTCCCCCATTTAATGAAAGGCAGTTTCGACCATGTTGAGTTCTTTACTGGCAGTTTTTATTGGCGGCGGTATGGGTAGCGTTCTGCGCTGGGCCATAAGCATGAAGATGAATCCGCTTAACGCGCACATCCCTCTGGGGACGCTGGCGGTCAATCTGCTGGGCGGCTTCATTATCGGTTTGGCTATCGCCATCTTCACCCGTCTGACGCATCTGGATCCCACCTGGAAGTTGCTGATCACCACCGGTTTTTGCGGCGGATTAACCACCTTTTCCACTTTCTCTCTGGAGGTGGTGTATTTGCTGCAGGATGGCCGTTTCGCCTGGGCGCTGGCCAATATGCTGCTTAATCTGGCTGGCTCACTGGCGATGACCCTACTGGCATTTATGCTGGTAGTGTGGATTAACGGGCAATAATTTAATTTCGGCTTCTTAATGTTTCCTTAATCTGCCCCAAGCATAATCTCATCCAGTACCCCACTGGATGAGAACTCAGATGTTTAGCCTGCCAAAATCGCCCGCTGAAGTGACCGCCACCCTGCTGTGCCTGCTGATTGTGGGTGTCTTCGTCAAGGTTTATCTGTTCGCCTGAAGTTAACTCCTGCAATCCCCTCCTTTACAGTTACGCTTTTGCCTATTGTCATTGTTGCATTACACTTGAGAATGAACGTTCGCACCCAGAAGGCGAACCGCATTTCACTTGGCAAAGGATCGGGACATGATATCCACCAGCGACAGCAGGCAGGCCAAAGCACAGGCCCGCCGCGATCAGATTGTCGACGCCGCAAAACTCTGTTTTCGTCAGCACGGTTTTCATGCCGCCAGCATGGCGCAAATCGCGCAGGGTTCCCAGCTTAGCGTCGGCCAGATCTACCGCTACTTCGACAATAAAGATGCGATCATCGAAGAGATCGTTAACCGTATCATCGCCAGTAAAATGCGGCGACTGGAAGATCTTGGCGATCATATCAACCTGATCGCCGGTACTTTGGTGGCGCGCACCCTGTTTCAACAGCCGGGTGAAAGCGAAACCGATCATATGCTGATGCTGGAAGTCACCGCTGAGGCTACCCGTAACCCGATAGTGGCAAAAATGCTCAGCGATGCCGAAACGCGGTTGTTCCACCATGTTTGCCAAAACCTGCAGCGGATCTACCCACACTTCAGTGAGCAGGAGATCGCCGCCCGAGTGGAATTTATCGCCGTATTAAGCGAAGGCACCGGTTACCGTATACTGACCACACAAAAAGCCGATGTCAGCCTGCTGAACGGCCTATACCAACAAGCTATCTCTCACCTGTTCAGGAAACCCTAATCCCTATGACCAGACAACTTGCCAGACAACGTCTGGTGTACGCGCTCGTGCTTGGCCTGCTAGCCTCACTGGGGCCGCTGTGCATCGACCTCTACCTGCCCGCCCTGCCGGAAATGGCAGGCGATCTGAATACCTCAACCGCTACGGCACAGCTCAGCCTGACCGCCGGCCTGCTCGGTTTGGGCGTCGGCCAGCTGATTTTTGGCCCCTACAGCGACAAACTCGGCCGTATGCGCCCGTTGTTAGTGTCGCTGACGCTGCTGCTGGCCGCCTCGCTGTGGTGCGCCCTGGCCCCCAATATCGATCAGTTGCTGATTGCCCGTCTGTTGCAAGGGCTGGCCGGTGCCGGCGGTGCCGTCATTTCTCGCGCTATCGCCCGGGACCTTTATTCCGGACACGAACTGACGCATTTCTTCGCCCTGCTGATGTTGGTCAACGGCCTGGCACCGATCGTTGCGCCGGTATTGGGTGGCGCCATGCTGCAGTTTATGGACTGGCGCGGGATTTTTGGCGTACTGGCGGCCATTGCCGTGCTGCTGTTCACGCTCGCCAGCCTGAAGTTGGATGAGTCATTACCTGCCGAACTCCGCAGCCCGG
Source organism: Serratia sp. NA_112.1 (assembly GCF_052691715.1). Classification (NCBI taxonomy): domain Bacteria; kingdom Pseudomonadati; phylum Pseudomonadota; class Gammaproteobacteria; order Enterobacterales; family Yersiniaceae; genus Serratia; species Serratia sp. NA_112.1. The sequence goes on along the minus strand of NZ_JBQZFO010000001.1, from coordinate 290,587 downwards.
GCGGTATTTTTGCCATGTTGCGGTCACTGGGCGGATTGCTGATCCAGCGTCAATTTATGGGCCTGTGCCTGACGCAAGGTTTTGTGATGGCCGGGATGTTCGCCTATATCGGCGCCTCGCCTTTCGTGCTGCAGCAGATTTATGGCCTCAGCCCGCAGATGTTCAGCCTGTGCTTCGCCATCAACGGCGTCGGGCTGATTATTTCCGCGCAAATCGCCAGCCGCCTGAGCATACATTTTGGTGAAAGGAAGGTATTGAAAGGAGGGCTGACCCTGGCGGCGATTTCTTCGCTGCTGTTACTGTTGGCAGCCAGCCTGCACGCGCCGCTGGCACTGTTGATGGTACCGCTGTTCTTCTCGGTGGCAGTGATCGGTATTGTCGGCCCTACCGCATCGTCATTGGCGATGCAAAGCCAGGGCGACAAGGCAGGCAGTGCCTCTGCGCTGATTGGCGTGAGCATGTTCACACTCGGTGCCTGCAGCGTGCCCTTGACGGGGCTGGGCGGCACTTCCAGCGTATCAATGGCACTGACCATTGTCGGCTGTTACGCCGTCGCCATCACGCTGTTTAAACTGCTGGTACGCAAAGCGCAGGCATAAAACGACGAAAAAAAGCAATAAAAAACCCGCTCAGTGAGCGGGTTTTAAGAATTTCGGCTGTAGCATTAGATAGCGATAACGTTAGCAGCAGATGGGCCTTTGGCACCGTTCGTGATTTCAAATTCTACACGCTGGCCTTCAGCAAGAGTTTTGAAACCATTGCTAGCGATGGCAGAGAAGTGAACGAAAACGTCCTTGCTACCATCTTCCGGAGTAATGAAGCCGAAGCCTTTGGATTCATTAAACCACTTAACGCTACCTTTAATCTTAGACATCAAACTTACCTTTAACGTGAATGAAAGACACTAAACATGTGTCCAATACAGTACAGCAATTAGACGGGATTTTGTCCACACCCTGGATCACATAAAATCGATAAAGAGTGAAAAAGTCCGTGTCCTTCGGTGTAAATCGCTTGCCCCCTTTGCCATTGTCTCCGCAGGTAGTCCAATCCTCTTCAAACTACGTCGAACAGCGGTCGAACGCCTGTTTCACCCGCCGTCAGCCTGCCTTGCCGGCGTGATGCAGACACAATCGCTATGTAATATAACCAGACAGTCTTTTTGCTTCCGGTCACCCTGCACTAGGGTTAAGGCTTATTAACCACTGTGAGCCAAGACTATGACCAGCCAACTGGCCGAAAAAATCGTCGCCTACCGCCGTGAACTGCATCAGAACCCTGAGCTGTCCAACCACGAATTTGCCACTACCGCCCGCCTGACCCGTTGGCTGGAAGAGGCCGGTATCCGTATTCTTCCGCTGGAGCTGAAGACCGGCGTGGTGGCTGAAATCGGCAGTGGCAAGGGGCCGATCATTGCGCTGCGCGGGGATATTGACGCCCTGCCGATTGAGGAAATTTCCGGTGTGCCGTTCAGTTCGCAAAACAGCGGCGTTATGCACGCCTGCGGACATGATTTCCACACCTCGGTGATGCTGGGCGCGGCGCATTTGTTGAAAGCACGCGAAGCCACCCTGCCCGGCACGGTACGCATTTTCTTCCAACCGGCGGAGGAAACCTTCAACGGTGCCCAGCACCTGATCGACGCCGGGGCACTGGATAACGTGGCGGCGGTATTCGGTCTGCACAACGCGCCGGAGCTGCCGACCGGTACCTTTGCCACCCGCGCCGGGGCGTTTTACGCCAATGTCGATCGCTTCCAGATCCTGATCACCGGCAAGGGAGCGCACGCCGCCAAACCGGAGCAAGGGGTGGACACCATCGTCACGGCCAGCCAGATTGTCAACGCGCTGCAAACCCTGCCCAGCCGCAGCTTCAGTTCGCTGGAGTCGTTGGTCGTGAGCATCACGCGTATTGAGGGCGGTAACACCTGGAATGTTCTGCCTCAGACCGTAGAACTGGAAGGGACTGTACGGACCCATAGCGATAAAGTTCGCCGCCAGGTGCCGGATAAAATTCGCCAGGTGATTAACGGCGTCGCCGCATCCCTTGGCGCGCAAGCGGAACTACGCTGGCAGGCCGGCCCACCGGCGGTAGTCAATGACGCACGCTGGGCAGCCTTCAGTAAAGCCGTCGCCGCCGAAGCCGGCTACCGGGTGGAAGAGGCTGAACTGCAGATGGGCGGGGAAGACTTTGCGCTTTATCTGCACCACGTCCCGGGCGTGTTTGTCAGTATTGGCTCGGCCAGTGAATTTGGTCTGCATCACCCGCGCTTCAACCCGGATGAACAGGCAATTTTCCCAGCCTCGCAATATTTCGAACTGTTGGCTGAACGCACGCTGCAGCAATTAGTCACCACGCCGCAAAAAGCCACCAGCAAGGCATAAAACTCCCCCGGTTATTATTCGCGGCGCGGTGTATTCTGCGCTGCGAGTTATTATTTCCCCCTCGGTTATATTTGCCAGTTTCAACATTAGAATATGCTGTTTTGTTGTTTTACATCCTGTTGGTGCTCATCAATAGTGGGGCTCTAAATATAGCGCCACACAGGCACTTAACAGGGTGAAAGCAATGAGCAACAGTGCGAAAGAACAACGACAATTGCGCCTTGGCGCCATTTTGCATGGCGCATCGGGAAATATGTCTGCCTGGCGACATCCAGACGCCACTGCCGATGCCAGTATTAACCTCGATTTCAATATTGCCACGGCAAAAAAAGCCGAACAGGGTAAATTGGATTTCGTGTTTGTGGCCGACGGCTTATATATCAATGAGAAATCAATTCCCCATTTTCTCAATCGTTTTGAACCTTTAACCCTGCTCGCCGCACTGTCCGCCGCCACCGATAAAATCGGGCTGGTGGGCACCTTATCCACCTCCTACAGCGATCCCTTTACCGTTGCGCGCCAGTTCGCCAGCCTGGATCACCTCAGCAAAGGCCGGGCCGGCTGGAACGTGGTGACCTCGCCTCTGGAAGGGTCGGCAAAGAACTTCTCGCGCGCCGAGCATCCTGAACACAGCCTACGCTACCGCATTGCCAGCGAATACCTCGACGTCACCAAAGGATTATGGGACTCGTGGGAAGGTGACGCTTTTGTGCGCAACAAGAACAGCGGTGAATTCTTCAGCGCCGGTAAACTGCATACACTGAATCACCAGGGCGAGTTCTTCTCGGTACAGGGGCCGTTGAATATCGGCCGCACGCCACAAGGACGGCCGATTCTGTTCCAGGCCGGTGCCTCGGAAGACGGTAAGCAACTGGCAGCCAAACACGCCGACGCCATTTTCACCCACCATGAAAGTCAGCAACAGGCACAGGCGTTTTATCAGGACGTTAAAAAACAGCTGGTGGAACAAGGCCGTGAACCGGATGACCTGCGGATCTTTCAGGGCGTCAGCGTGATTGTCGGTGACGACAATGAAGATGTGGAGCGCCAGTATTGGGAAACCGCCCGCCTGGTCAGTATCGAAAATGCCCTCAACTACCTTGGCCGCTATTTCGAGCACTATGATTTCGCCCACCACCCGCTCGATGATCCCTTCCCGGACGTCGGTGATCTGGGACAAAACAGCTTCCGCAGCACCACCGACGCCATCAAGCTCAATGCCCGCGAACGCAATCTGACGCTACGGGAAGTCGCGCTGGAAGCCGCATCGCCTCGCCCGATATTTGGCGGTACGCCGGAAGCGGTGGCGGACGGCCTGCAAAGCTGGTTCGACACCCAAGCAGCCGACGGTTTCATCATCAGCGGCGGCACGCCAAATTCATTCGGCCACTTTGTCGATCGCGTGGTGCCGATCCTGCAGCAGCGCGGCCTGTTCCGCAGCGATTACAACGGTGACACGCTGCGTGACCATCTGGGCCTTAAGTTGCCTGCCAATCAATTCACTCAATAACAATAATAATTTCTCAGGGATATCCGCTATGCAAACAACCTTTAGCGTCCTGCCCACCCAACGTAACGATCCGGGCGATTAGGAGCATACAGATGGCAAACGACGTTTTTATCCAAACGCTGCCCTGCGATCCGCTGGTCCAGCCGGTGATCGCCGGGCTATTCGGTGAATATCGCCAACGCTACGGCGACTATTTTGGTGATCAGGAACAGGAAGCACTGGATTTGTACGCCCCGCCGCAAGGCGCCTTTATCGTGCTGTTACGCGCTGGAGAGCCGATCGCCATGGGGGCCTTCAAACGCTACGATCCGCAAACTGCCGAGCTGAAACGCATCTGGACAAGAACAGATCTGCGCCGCCAGGGCCTGGCACAACGGGTATTGCAGCAACTGGAAACGCTGGCGCAGCAACAGGGTTACCGCCAGCTCTACCTGACCACCGGCTTTCGCCAGCCGGAGGCGGTGGGCTTGTATTTGAGCAACGGCTACCAGCCGCAGTTCGATACCAGCGTCGATACTGAAGTCTACAGCCGCCCCCCTTACGATGGCCGGCTGCCGTTTCGCAAAAGCCTGATAACAGCAGACGCGCTCTGTTGCGCGCCGGAAAGGAAGATTGCCTAGGGGATGTTTCCCCTTCCCCACCCTTTTATCTGTTTCAGGAGAGTTGTGATGTCCAAACAAGAAGTCTTAAAAGTGGTTCCCGCACGTTACCCGCTGCGGCTGGCAGGTGCGTTGTTCTCGGTGTTTATTCTGGCGGCGATCCTCCAGTCTGTGGCGACCAACGAACGCTGGGAATGGGGGGTATTCGCCGAATGGTTCTTTGCCCCGGCGGTATTATCAGGGCTGGGGCAAACCCTGCTGCTGACGCTACTCGGCACGCTGTTCAGTATCATCTTCGGGACGCTGCTGGCCCTGGCACGGTTATCGCGCTCCTACCTGTTGGCTTTGCTGGCATGGGGTTACATCTGGCTGTTCCGCTCGCTGCCGCTGATCCTGGTGCTGATCGTTCTGTATAACTTCTCTTATCTGTACGACTCCATCTCACTGGGCATCCCCTTTACCTCACTGGTGTTCGCCAGCTATCCGACCATCGATATCCTCAGCCAGTTCTCGGTTGCGGTGCTGGGGCTGACGCTGGTGCAGTCGGCCTATACCGCAGAAATCATCCGCGGCGGCATTATCGGTGTCGAGTATGGCCAGCATGAAGCGGCGGCGGCACTGGGGCTGCCGGGCTATCGCCGCACTTTCCGCATTATTTTGCCCCAGGCGCTGCGCTCAATCATTCCGACCGGCTTCAATGAAATTATCAGCCTGGCGAAGGGCACTTCAATTGTCTACGTGCTGGCGCTGTCGGAGCTGTTTTATACCATTCAGGTGATCTATAACCGCACCCAGCAGGTGATACCACTGCTAATGGTCGCCACTGTCTGGTACCTGTTCATCACCACCGCGCTGTCGATCATTCAGTATTACATCGAGCGCTATTTCGCCCGTGGCGCAGTGCGCGAACTGCCGCCAACGCCCTGGCAGAAACTGGTCGGTTGGTTAAAACGTTAGGAGGAACCCATGTCCGAAGCCATTGATTACTATGCCCTGCGCGGAGCGGCGGTTCACCGCATCGTTCCGGTACCGGCGCGCGGCCTGATTGAAATCAGCAACGTGAGCAAATTTTTCGGTAAGCACAAGGCGCTGAACGACGTCAGCCTGACACTGCAACCGGGCACCGTCACGGTGATCCTCGGCCCTTCAGGTTCCGGCAAATCTACCCTGTTGCGGGCCATCAACCACCTGGAGCGTGTCGATGAAGGCTTTATCCGCATCGACGGCGACTATGTCGGCTACCGGCGCAAAGGTGACAAGCTGTATGAGCTAAAAGAGAACGCTATCCTCAAGCAGCGCATCAACGTCGGTTACGTGTTCCAGAACTTCAACCTGTTCCCTCACCTGACGGTACTGGATAACATCATTGAAGCCCCGATAGTGCATAAAATTTACTCGCGGCCCGAGGCCAAAGAGGTGGCTTATCAGCTGCTGGATACCGTCGGCCTGCGCCACAAGGCTGATGCCTACCCTCGCCATCTGTCCGGCGGGCAACAGCAGCGCATCGCCATTGCCCGCGCTTTGGCACTGAACCCGAAGGTGATTTTGTTTGATGAACCGACCTCGGCGCTCGATCCAGAACTGGTCGGTGAAGTCTTGGACGTCATCAAGGGCTTGGCAGATCTTGGCGTAACGCTGGTGGTGGTCACTCATGAAATTGGCTTTGCCCGCGAGGCGGCAAATCAGATTGTGTTCATGGTCGATGGGCAAATCGTCGAACAGGGAGATGCCCGTCGGGTACTAAACCATCCGCAACACCCCCGCACCATCAACTTCCTCAATAAAGTGCTGTGATCAGCGGGGCGTCAACTACGCCCCGCTCTGTTAGAGCAACGCGAAACGGCGTTTTTCAGCGGTAAAATCCAGCGGTTTGATGCCGCGCTGATTACGATCCTGCTCGGTCAGTAGCGCCGGAGGAATAAACCAGGTCACTTCAAACAGTAACCCATCCGGATCGTGCCCATAGATACTTTTGTGCACGCCATGATCTTCCTCCAGCCCAAGAATGCCGCGCTGCGCCAACTGGTCGCGGATGCGCTCAAGTTCGTCCAGGCTGTCGACCTCCCAGGCCAAGTGGTACAACCCGGCCGGCGGCTCGTTTTCCGCCGGTGGCTCACCGTTGGCGCGAAATACCCCGGCCCGCTGCTGCCCCAGGTTCTTGCTGAACAGCGCCAGATCGTGATCGTTATCCGAATCGGCCGCCTGGGTAAACACCGCTTTATCCGGGCTGCCTGAGGGTTTAAGCTTAAACCCCAGCACCTGATGATAAAAATCCGCGCTTTGCTGCACATCGCTGACATACAGCACCGCATGGTTAAGCCGTTTAATACCCATCGATTTTCCCTTTCAGAAATGAATTAAAGTCAGAAAGAAAATAGCATGTGGCCACAAACCCACTAAATGCCGTAATCGCATTATCAAATGCCGGGCACGCAACCTGTCACTGCAAGGCATTCCGCGCTATCATATGCACTGTATTGAGCGACTTTATGAGAATGATGATGAACGGCAAGATAACGACTTTTTTTGAAGACAAAGGCTTCGGCTTTATTACCGATGAGAACGGGGAAAATCGTTATTTTCACGTGATTAAAGTGCAGAACCCGGAGCTGATTAAGAAAAACGCGGCGGTGACCTTCGAACCGACCAACAACACCAAAGGCCCATCGGCGTTTGCGGTCAAGGTACTGGCGTCGAGCAAGTACATCATCATCGCCAACGAAAGAATCAAGATCACCAGCATCAAAGCCTTCAACACCTTCACCAAAGAAGTGCCGGTGAAAGCGGACGTGGATAAAGAAAATACCGTGCTGTCGGTCGGCCTGTTGATGAACCGCATTCGCCCGCAGTCCGAAGAAGCGCCGCAAACCATGCAAACGCTGCGCATGCTGACCATCACCACCTTCCAGAACGACACCCATACCTTCTCTGAACATGAGATCGACATGGATGAAACCCTGAAAGTGTTGAAAAGCCTGTAATCACAACCACCGCCAGCCGCATATACCCTATGAATTTCGAGTTGGCCGCTCTGGCGCGTCCATGCGCTCGCGGCATTTGTACATCCCTGTACAGCACAGCCAGACGACCAGCTAGCTCATCCCCTGGCGCTTACTAAAGTCAAGTAACTGGGGGGAGATAGTGCAGGTAACAACACTGCAGCTTGAAAGGCGACGGGTATAAAACATTCTAAGCAATTTGATACCACCTGTGTTAGCGTGGGCTTTCACCTGACACAGGCCATTTTATTATGTCTGATACCAGCAGTGTTAAAGGCTTTATCAACCGCTCTACCAAAATCGCCTGCCCGAAATGCGCCTACGTCACCACCCAAAAATGCTCGACTCTGCGGCAAAATGTCATGCTTATCTGCCCAAATTGCGGTACCGAGTTTGAACCCAAGCAGAACTGAAGCTCTTATTTAAACATGATGTGGCCAACGCTGTTGCCACTCACCGCGTTAAACGACTCCACCCGGTTACGCCCCTGCGACTTGGCGCGATAAAGCGCGATATCTGCCATATTCATTAGCTGTTCCAAGGATTTAACTTCGTTCATCCCCAGACTGGCGACGCCAACGCTGATGGTGATATTCAACGGCACTTTGCCCGTGGGGAGCAAATCGGCTTTTTGTACCAATTGCCGCAAATGTTCTGCCAGTGCCACCCCCTGCGCTGCCAATGCTCGCGGCAGCATAATGGCAAACTCTTCCCCCCCCAAACGGCCAAATAGCTGATCGTGACGCAACTCACGCCGCACGATATGGGCGAATGAAGCCAGTATCTGATCGCCCGCCAGATGCCCATGGGTATCATTAATCTGTTTAAAATGGTCAATATCGATCAGCAGCAGCGACACCGCCTCCTTCGATATATGTTTGTGCTCCAGCAGTTCGCCAGCCTTGCGAGTCAGTGCATTGCGCGCCAGTACGCCAGTCAGAAAATCGTGATTAGCGCTGTGCTCCAGTCGCCGCATCAGCTTGCGGTTAACGGCAATTGAGCTGGCAAGGATCAGCGGCCCCATCACCAGCATGGCGATCCCCAAACGGGCTGACATCAGCGTGTCGAGGAAGGCAACGTGGTTGTTCGGCGTTTCATACAACATCAGGTTGGCGGAGATACTGCTGATCTCGGTCATCCCCGTCAGCAACGTCAACAACGTCACCGTGAACAGTTGGTAGCGCACCGCACACCACAGCAGCGCAGGAATGGGGAATGCAATCGCTCCCGGACCGCCGATATACACACTGAACACCAGTGAAAACAGCAGCGCCAGCAGCGGCATACTGGCGCGCAGCTGCCAGTTGATTTGCATACGCAACAGTTGTTTGAGACGCGGTGCCGCCAGCAGCACCGGCAACAACAGCAGGTTGGTCGAGAACTGCTCGCTGAACCAGGCTAACCAGGCGATAACGACCGAGTTGTTGTACAGGCTGTCATTACGCAGTATCGATAAGGTCGACGCCACCGCCGCGCTACTCAGGCTGGCGGTAAACATATAAAGGATTGTCTGGGGCTTGCCCATCCGGCGCTGCGACTTTGGCAGCAGCGATATCACGCCATAACCGGTGGCAATCAGCGACATATTGCAGGCGTTCAGCCACATCGCCAGCGACAGGCTCTCGCCGTTGGCCAAATCGGCGCCGGTCATGCCAATACAGATGACCAGCCAACCGGCTGGCCTGGCATAGGCGGGTTTACGTAATAACAGGCCGAGTAAAATCGCATTTACCGGCCAAAACAGCGAAAGCGATCCTATTGGGCGGGTAAAAATACCCAGCATGGAAAGCAAAAAGGCCAGCAGAAAAAGTGTAATCAGCTGGATAGCCGCAGGCAAGCCATGTTTGTCGCTTATTCTGGCGTTCATCGCCTTACCCATACATTTATAATAACCAGAGCAATTCTATGCATATTCCCTCGCCCGGCATAATGCAAATGACATAAAAACCAGAGGCAGACTTAAAAAATACAGGCAGATCAGTCACAAAGATACATTCATTTTTATTTAACGGAATGTTCTTAACTCAAGCCGTCAACGGCAGAGTACATGAAAAAATAATGTTCAAGGATATCTAACAGCATAACGTAAAGCATCGCCAATCAGCACAACGCAAAAACCATAAAAATAAAAAGGGTATTTTACTTGCTGCACGAACCATTCTGTTGATTATTATTTTTCAGCCAGTGACTCCTGACAACAATTAAAACCAGGAATGTAAAAAAAAGCCCGCACAGTGTGGGCTCGCTTGAAAAGCAGCTAATTGACAGTTACGACACAGCCATTGCATGACCGTGTTGCTGCTCATTGTATCGCCGGAAGCTTAAGCCCACCTTAGCAACAAAAAACCCGGTCTAGGAACCGGGAATGTTTGTACAAAATGCAGTGTTAGCCCAAGCAGGCTAATAACATTCGCCATTTTACGCTGCAATTGTGTAGAAAAAATGAGCGCAGGGGAATGGCTATTAAGCCAGTTTGGCGGCAAAGCCCGCCACGCGCTGCCCGTAAAGGCTGGCCGTTTCCAAATCGCCAGACAACATTTCATCCACACCGGCGTCAGCAGGCGTTTGCACCAGCAGCCCTACCGAGCCTCCCAGGTTGTTGATATCGGTACGCTGCGCCGAATTGGGATTCGCGGGCATCAGCCCCAGGCTGCCCCACAGGCCACCATGCTGCGAGGCCAGAGTTTGCAGAGCGATCAGCGTAACCTGCTTATCACCGTTCAGGCTGGCGCTCCACCGAAAACCTTGTCCTGCCACTTACGGCCGAACCAGACTTTTGAACTGGCATCGGCAAACTTTTTAAACTGCCAGGACGGGCCCCCCATACAGGTCGGCGAACCAAAAATAATGGCATCCGCCTCATCGAGTTTCTGCCAGGCTTCATCGCTGATATTGCCTTCCTGATCGATAGCGATCAGTTCCGCTTGCACGCCCTCGGCAACAACCTTTGCCAAACGCTCGGTGTGGCCGTAGCCGGAATGAAAAATAACCACTGTCTTCGCCATTAGGAACGCCCAGATCGTGGCAGTAGAGTGCCGACGGCACCCGAGGATATTCTTATCCAATCTAATCAACTGACCTTGGGGTGAATACCAAATTTATCTGACAGAGTTATTCAAAAAAAACGGGCAGCACTCATGCGCCAATGGCCTGTGGGCCCTGCTGTCGGGCGAAGTCAATAATCGCACGCAGCGGCCGCGGTATTTGCCGGTTGGCGGGGTGCCATAACGCGCCAAAGAGAACGGTACTCGACGAGCCATGGTTCGCAACAAAGGTATGCTGACCGAGCACAATATTACCATTGCCGAAACGGTATTGACGCTGGCTAGCGAGGCGGGTTTTAGCCCTTCTCAGATAGCCCCGGCCTGGACGCAGCACAACCCGGCAGTGATGGCCCCGATCATCGGTGCACGCACGCTGGCACAACTGGAAGATAACCTGGGAGCGCTGGAGGTCAGGCTGACAGAAGAGCAGTGGCAGCGTCTGGACACGACAAGCGCCATTGAACTGGGCTTCCCTCATGATTTTCTGGCGCTACAGGTTACGCGCGATATCATGTTTGGCGGTTTGACGATTGAGCGCAGATAAAAAAATCCCGCTCAAGGCGGGATAAACTTAACAGGGATGGGGTAATACACTACAGGGAATGGATAACACACAACATCATCGGGTAGGACTACATTACCAATCCCAATGTATAGAACTGTCATCCCTGAGTAAGTTTGCTCCGGCAGATGTAACGCTGGATGCAAATGTGACATTTTTACTCTGTACTTCCTTACTCCAGTCCGGCGTAATCCCCGCGTCGCACTCACAAAAATGATTAATAAACAATCAATAAAGGGCTATTGCCGGTGCCAGATGGTAGAATGAGGTTCCCTACATCTACCCGGTGAAAGATATGTCTATCTTTGATGCCCTTAAGATGTTCAGCAGCACAACGATAAAAGTGACGTGTCCAGAATGCGCACACGTATTTGAACAAAATAGCCGCAAGGTGCGTAAAAACATCACCCTGATTTGCCCCAAATGCGGCCACTATTTCCTTCCTGACGAAAAGTAGTGCCTGCAACACCTCGCCGCCGTTAATGCGAAAGTACGTTAGCGCTGATTTTGAAAAAAAACCTCAGCGCCAACGCAAAATCCACTCCGAATTAACGTTAAAACATCTTCTGGAACATCGGAACTAATAATTTATTACCGTACTCACTGACATGATTATCATCATAATAGATAGGACGACCATCATGAGTGCTTTCGCACTTGCCATTTTTACAAAGTAGCGGCAACGGATTCAGGATCTTCACGCCGCATTTTGCTGCTGCTTCATCCTGAGCTTCCCACACAAATGAGTGGCGCTTCATATAATCACTTTCAGAAAGGTAAATATGTGGAGCTTCTTTGCCAAGCATCATTGCTCTGGAGATAGTTTTTGACACATTAGATGTCATTTCAGGCATAGGCCTGACCATAAAGACAGGGTGTTCAGCCGCCAGTTCACAGGCAGTATCTATCATGGATGCCTTAAATTCAGCCAAAAACTCAGGCGTTGGCGTCTGATATACGGTGGAAAAATAAACTATCGGGGTATTCATTCTTTCTGCAATAATCTGGCGCCCAAATGCATAGACTGAAGTCCTGTTAACGATGACGATTGGGATCGATTTATCAAGACCAGCTAATTTTTTCCGCTGCCACTGATTGAACCCATAGCAGTCTTGATTATCTGTTGCTTCACCAGGAACAGTTTTTGCACCATAGATTGTTGGGCAACCAGCATAAGTAAGATTTAAGACCCCATCATTTTTGCTCGGTAATGCAGCTTCCACCGCAGTAGTCATGGCATTAGCATGGCTGTCGCCAACGAGTATTGCCTTAATCTTGCTGCCGCCAAAAACGCACCCAGGAGAGGTTGTACCCGATATTGCAAAACAGCCCACCCGGCTTGGATTGGAATTAAGACTCTCGTTAGCGATAAGATCAATCTTTGCCGGAACTCTATCAGGATAATTAAATTTAAACATCGCTACGGATGCAACACCAATAATCATCATGCAGGCAGCGATACTGAACACATTACCCCATGCAGTTTGTCTGGATAATCCTTGACGCGTAGGATTTTCAATCAACCTCAACGACAACTCACCCAAAATGACGCTTAAAATGAGCCCGCCAATCATCCATGTCCATAATCCGGCAGTATTGTTGTACGCCAGAAATACCACAATCGGCCAATGCCAAAGGTAGATAGAGTAAGATGAAACCCCAATACGCTCCGCAACGTAGTTTGACGTAAAGATAGACCCTTGCCTGCCAGCAGCAAGCACCAACATTGCCCCACCAACCGGAACCAATGCATAAACACCCGGCCAGGCAAGCTTGGGTGTGAAAAAGACAATCGCAAAAGTAATCATGATGAAACCCACTAGTTCCATCAGATTTTCTTGGTTCTTAGAAAATTTCGCGTTACGGGTTAGCCACCATACAGCACCGCCTCCCAGCATCTCCCAAGCCCGCGTTGGCAATAAGAAAAACGCGGCAGAAGGCAATTTGATCGATAAATAACAGGCAAGGGAAAACGAGAGAATAAACCCAGCGAAGATCGTGAATTTTATCCCGCCAGCTTTCCAAAACCTCCACATAATCAGCAAGATAATGGGAAGAATAATATAAAACTGCCATTCAACAGATAGGGACCAGGTATGAAGCAACCACTTTTCATGAGATGCAGCATCGAAATAACCCGACTCTTTCCAGAACTTTACGTTTGAAATAAATAGAATCGCGACTAAAACATGCTTTGAAAGCGTGCTGTAATCTACCGTAGTGAGGAAGAACCAGCCAAGGACAAGCAGAGTCAAACACAAAGCCAGCAGTGCTGGGATAATTCTACGGGCGCGGGCCAGATAGAACCGCCAAATTGAGAATTTACCGGTTTCCAACCCAGTGACGATAATCTGCGTCATCAGAAAACCAGAAATAACAAAGAAAACATCCACCCCGACAAAACCGCCAGCAAAACCAGGTATGCCAAAGTGGAAGAGAACAACAGCGATTACAGCCCAGGCACGAAGCCCGTTGATGTCATGCCGAAAAGTCCTTGCAGTAGAAGACATATATAATACTCATCTATCAAAATTATGAGGATAGCTAACAGCTTGTAATGTTTCTTGACGGTGCATTTTGCATCATGTGCAGAATTTTACCTATAGGAGGAATGACTAATCAGATTTTTACGGCGGATTCTTAAAGAAGTGATATCGTTCAGTAACTGACTGCCCTTAGCTACAGCGCTCAGTACTTTACACCACGCCACACTTGACTACCATTGCTTCTGCAGTCCACATCAGTACTCGTTACAGTACAGGCAGGTGTAGTGGCATAGTTAGCTTCGAAACCGCAGCACGGAACGGCGACCCCTTCGAGAAATTTATCAGCGTGGAGGGTATTCCCAACGTATCCCGCCAGAAGTGCAGCGACTACCTGAAAACTCAGACGATCCGCTCATGGATGCGCGAAGTTGGTCTGGTTCGGCGCGGCTGGTCGGCAAAGACAGCGATCGGCATGCGTGCTGATGAACCGCAACGCGCTGACTCTAACAAGGCTGCAGCCAAGCGTTACAACCTGGTCTATCCGCTTTGCCGCTGTTTAGTGGCATAAAGGGGCCCCTAATTTCCATTGAACGAGATGAGCCCCCTCAAAGGCCCCCAGAGACCACTTGATTTGGGTATAACTGAGTTGACCTCGATAGAGCTCGTGACAGAAAAATTCAGTAATTTCAGGGAGTATAAAGGATAAAAAGCGAATTCAGTAGAGGTGTGTTGACTTGAAAATGGTACGCCCTACAGGGCTCGAACCTGTGACCTACGGCTTAGAAGGCCGTTGCTCTATCCAACTGAGCTAAGGGCGCATTGGGATGCGGCAACCAAAGTTGCGGAGTGCGATTATACGGTCAGAGGTTACTGAGTCAATGCCTTTTCATGACGTTACGGCGGCAAGCGTGCTTTATGGTGTTTTTTCAACCATTACCGCCGCCGCTCGTTGAGTCGGATCGGAAACGGGTTGTTCAGGAATACGCTCCGACTGTTGCTCTGTGGAGCGCTGCTGGCAAATGCGTGCCGAGTGCACCATTGCATTAATATTGCCCCAATCGACATGTTCGGTCGCCAGCAGGTTGCAAGCGACCGACAGCGATTGACTTAGCGTGGCGTTGACCGGCGCGGCATTTAACGAAGCCTGCCCCGTGGGTACCCATGCCAATAGCAGAATCCCAATGCCTTTGATGTGGCTCATACGTAGAACCGCCGACACAGCGCCCCCAAACGTGCCCGCCAGGCGGGGCGTGCTTTGTGGGCGCTAAGCTGGTGCAATGCGACCAGCTGCGCTACGTCCGCCGGGTGCAGCGACGAATCAAACACCGTTTCACCCACATGTTTAGGCGGATAAGTCGGGTTATCAATTGGGTGATGCCGTGGGTGTAGCCGAGTGATGATCATCATGATGGTTGCTCCGTTAGCCCCTGTGACCGGTGCTAATACCGCAGTGTGAAAAGTCACAGCTTAAGTAGCACGAAGTAAAAAAGGCGTAGAGGATCATTCTGTTGGCATAAAAAAAGCGTAAATCATGCCTGGCAAACGCCGTCGAACACGATTCAGCGCCTGACAGCGCGCTCCGCTTCTGACAAAATAGCGCCATCCCCGGCTTTTCTTAATTGATGGATTTCCTCACTGATGTCAGCAAAGATTATTGATGGTAAAACGATTGCGCAGCAGGTTAGAAACGAAGTGGCTGAGCAAGTTAAACAACGTCTGGCCGCCGGCAAACGTGCGCCGGGCCTGGCAGTCGTGCTGGTTGGCGAGAACCCGGCCTCACAGATTTACGTCGCCAGCAAGCGCCGCGCCTGTGATGAGGTGGGCTTCCTCTCCCGCTCCTACGATTTGCCTGCCACCACCAGTGAGGCAGAATTGCTGGCGCTAATTGATCGGCTGAATGCCGACGGCGAAATCGACGGCATCCTGGTGCAGTTGCCGCTGCCTGCCGGCATCGATAACGTCAAAGTGCTGGAGCGTATTCATCCGGATAAAGATGTCGACGGTTTCCACCCTTACAACGTCGGCCGTCTGTGCCAGCGCTCACCTAAACTGCGCCCATGTACCCCGCGCGGCATCGTCACTCTGCTCGAGCGTTACAACATCGATACCTATGGCCTGAATGCCGTCGTGGTTGGCGCATCCAACATCGTTGGCCGCCCGATGAGCATGGAGCTACTGCTGGCCGGTTGCACCACCACAGTGACTCACCGTTTCACCAAGAACCTGCGTCATCACGTTGAAAACGCCGATCTGCTGATAGTCGCGGTCGGTAAACCGGGCTTTATTCCGGGTGATTGGATCAAACCGGGCGCGATCGTGGTGGATGTCGGCATCAACCGTCTGGAAAGTGGTAAAGTAGTCGGCGATGTAGAATTCGATGCCGCCAGCGAACGTGCGGCCTACATTACTCCGGTTCCGGGTGGCGTTGGCCCAATGACCGTTGCTACACTGATCCAAAATACCTTGCAGGCCTGCGAGGTTTATCACGACGTTCAACCTAAATAAGTAAGGCAGTATGGAAACTTTTAATCTGGATAATCACCCGCACGTCGAACTGTGCGACCTGCTCAAGTTCCAGGGCTGGTGTGAAAGTGGCGGTGCCGCCAAAGAAGTCATCGCCGATGGGCAGGTGAAAGTAAACGGCAAGGTAGAAACGCGCAAGCGCTGCAAAATCGTCGCCGATCAGGTGGTGGAGTTTAACGGTGGCAAGGTTGTAGTTAAGCCGTAAGCCGTGCTCCGTAGAAAAGCCATTAAAAAAATGCCGGGATAGCCCTTCTGCCCGGCATTTTTAATATTCCCCCTTCACGGCTCAATGACGCTTAGCATGTTATACAATTCATGCAGTGCCGCACGTCTTCTGATCGTCAGCTTGAGGTTCACTTCTATTTTATTTTTTTAATGTCGCGTATCGTCATCGCATCAATGAAATTTTTCTGCTGATTAAGCTCGACCATCAACGATGGCAGACCTTCTTTTTCATCGAGTATCAAACGTACTTTCACTTTCCCTAAGTGTTGGTGTTGCGATTGCAGTAAAAAAATATAAGGGCTAAGTTTTATTGCCAGTAAAAACAACCCTGTAGCCAATAATGCGTGCAGATGGAAACTCGCTCCGCAGGCGATGCCAACCCCTGCTGATGCCCAGATGATTGCTGCAGTCGTCAGGCCCGAAATCGCATCGTCATGACGATGTAAAATCACACCGGCGCCTAAAAAACCGCCCCCACTGATAATTTGTGCCGCCAGCCGCATAGGATCACTGCGGATATTGATGGAAATCTCAGCGTAATACTCGGCAGACTGAATTGACACTACCGTTAATACACAACTGGCAACGGCAATAATGACGCAGGTTTTAAACCCGACGGGCTTGCCCTTGGATTCCCGTTCCAAACCAATTACGCCCCCCAAAACAAACGCCGATAATATCTTGGCTACCGTCGCCAGATGAAATGGCCCCAATCCGCCAAGTTCCGATAACAAGCTGTCCATGAGTGCCCCATTTCCTACAGCTAACCATTTAACTGGGTTATTGTTTGACGGGTTTCAAAGTGACCGGGGTTTTCTCTTTGGGCAGATAGTCCTTGAAGAAAATAAAGAAGAAGACCGAAACAATGGCCGCAATTATCGCCGAGAATATCCAGAAACTTTCCCATTGCGGCAGTGACTGTGGTCCTTTCTCCGTCACCGTACTATTAAAGATTTGCCCACAAATCGTTGAAGCGAAAAGTAAGCCAAAACCATTTGAGACGATAAAACGCAGACTCTGCGCCTGAGCTTTAATTTCTGGTCGTGCCTTACGGTCAACATAGATATCACCAACAGTGAAGAAAAAGTCCCAACAGAAACCTTGCAACATCAGACCTATCAGGACAAACATCATGTTGACCTCAATCGCTGCATGGGAGAAGAACATGGAACGGATGATCCAACAAACCGCCCCCATCATCAGAGTGACTTTGAAACCCGCTTTCAGTAAGAAAAATGAAAGCAAAAACATAAAGATAACTTCGCAAGCGATCCCCACTTGCATCATTGATGCCGCATTATCAAAACCGAGTGCCTTCAAAAATACCGGGATATAGGCTGAGTAGGCAGTTTTTGGGATCATCAATACAAAGATGCTCAGCATCAAAATTGTGAAGTTGCGATCTTTAAATAGCGCCAGTGCATCCAGACACAGCAAATCGCGCAGACCAAACGCGCTGCCTTTGGCCTTCGGCGGTGTATCTGGCAAAGTAAAACAGTACAATCCCAAGGCAACTCCAGTAGTCGAAGCGATATACCAGGTCATGGTATCGCCGGAATAGCCCATCTGACCAATGATGAAACCAATCGCCATAAAGCCGAAAGTGCCAAATACGCGAATCACTGGAAAATACTTCACACCGTTGATGTGATTGAAACTGATACTGTTTGCCAATGCTGTTGTTGGGTAGAACAACAGCCCAACCAGGAAGATCATCACCAACGTCATGGTGGTATCATGTGCTTCGATAAACTGTGGCACACAGAGGATCACCCCAGCGTTAATCAGATGCAGAATGCCCATCACTTTCTGCGAAGCAAAAAAGCGGTCCGCCACCATACCGATAAATAACGGCGAAATTATCGTTGCCAGCCCCAGCAATGCATAAGAGGAACCGATAATGGTCGCCATACCATAGGTGCTCAAGACCAGACCCATAGTCATATTCCAAGCGCCCTGCATGAAATACTGCACAAACATCATGATCAGCAAGCGAGGTGTCTTGTTAAGATCCATGAGTGCCTCCGCTAATTGAGGTTGACGATCAGACCGTCATAGGCGACGGTAATATGATTATCCCGGCAGGCCGCAACTAATTCTTCATGCAGCAATTTACCGCTGTGGGAGATGTGCGATACCACGACCTGACTATTGGCACGCAGGCATTGCATGGTCTTCAACTTTTCCTGTGCAGCAAATACCGTTTCCAGGCTCATATGGTTATCCGTACGATCATCACCGTTAAAACCATAGGTGCATTCAAGCACCACCAAATCCAAGGTTCTTCCCTGTAGCCATTGCCAGGTAAGTTCAGGGAACCAACCAGAATCATGACCATAGAAAATCGTTTTTCCGGCCTTTTCGATCACATATACGTAGCACAATTCCCATTTAGCATGGTTGGCCAACAACGGAGTGATCTTATAGCCATGACTTTCTACGGTAACGAAGGGCACCAGGCAGTGGAAAGCAAAGCGCTCTTTACTGTAACCGGGCAGAACAGCAGCGCAGCCATTGATTGCCAGGTCATTACCAAATATCGCCAACGGATTATCAATATTGAAACCATAGCCCTCCATCCTGCTGAACAGTTCACCCACGTTAAAATGGTCTGGGTGCGTATGGGTAAAAAGCAGATCGGTAAGCCCGCTAGCATCCAGCCCATCACGCAATAGTTGCTGACTAAACTCCGGGGCCATATCAATTAACATCACATCGTCAATAATCACAGATGAGTGGGTACGTAGATCTTTCCCTTTCAGAAAGCGAGCTTGCTGACAATGTTCACAACGACAAAACGGATTTGGGATCCCTTCAGAGGCTGCTGATCCCAGGAAATTTATTTTCATTTTTTATCCTTTTTATTCAAATCATTAATGCCAAACCCAATGACGTTTTTTCATCCAATAAAAATTGGAACGTGTCAACAATACTATTTGAGATAAAAAGTGAACAACGTACAAAACCCACATTAGTGACAATCTTCAAAATATTTATTTTTTATTCATTTAAATCAAATAATTAACTAAAAAAAACCAAAAAAATATGATTATTTTATTACATTACCCCCACTCAAATACCGAACAAAAAACAATCAAGTTAAAATGGAACGATCTAATATTTAATCTAAGTAAAAAATTGAGATAGCGATGTCTGCATGCGAATGCTAGCATCAAAATAGGTGGGTCAACGTGATGAGAAAAATGGCAACTATCAAGGATATAGCGAAGCTGGCGGGGGTCTCACACGGCACAGTTTCCAACGTATTGAACGGACGTGGCAATGTCAGTGTTGAGAAGATAGAAGCCGTCAAACAGGCTGCCAAACAAATGGGGTATCAGATCAATGCTCAGGCGCAATCTTTGCGCACCAGTAAAAACAGTGGTGTCGCGCTGATCCTACCCAATATCAACACAGAGCAATTCCATCAACTCTACCGTGGGCTGCAGCAATCGCTGCAATCCTTTTCTGCCGATGATTTAGATCTGTATATCACTAACGATCTCCCTTCTGCAGAGAAGAATATTCTGCAGACGCTAGCAGCAAAGTCCTACCGCACAGTCGTTACCGTCTCCTGTCTTAGTGACAGCGAAATCTACTACCAAACGTTACGATTACCAGCCGAGCAGATCCTGTTTGTCTATCGCAATCCCTTACAGTCGCAGGTTACATTCAACCTAGACTTTGCCCAAGCGGCGCGGGCGATTGGCTCGGAGATTGCCAAGAGTTCCCCTCAACACGTAGGTTTGCTTTGCGAACCAATCAATTACACCAACAGCCAAAATTTTATCAATACATTGAAAGAGACTTTGGCGCAGTTAAGTCCATCGACTCAATTAACAATCGTCCCCTCACCCGCCAGCGAATGTCCGACTGCCGCGTTTGCCCTTTTTGACAGGCTCCAACCTCAAATACTGGTTGCTCAAGACAGCGAAAAGAGCCGTTGTCTAACACTGGCGGCTTATTTAGGCAGCGATAAGCCATGTCCGCCTATCTGGCAATTAAGCGACGATCAACCTGCCATCGTCACGAATCTATACAATTATCAGATGGATTACGCCCGATTGGGGTTGGAAATAGCCCGTTACATCAGTGCTGAAGAACCACAACCCAAACATCAGGTTATTGCCAACCGCGGATTTGCTTTCGATGTCCAGCCCCCCCCAGCAATGCCTTACCGGGGTGAGACACTGAACATGTTGATTCTGCCAAGCCCCTCAACCGAAGCGCTAAAGAAACTGTTGCCGCATTTTTATCGCCAGACAGGCATCAAGGTTAATCTCGCCGTTTACCCGTATGATGAAGTGTTTGAGATCCTCTCAAACCTGCATTTGCACCCTTATTACGATTTACTGCGTATCGACATGGCTTGCTTCCCTTGGTTTGCCGAAAAAACACTCACGCCGTTGGCGAAGATAGCGCCTGGACTGCCAGAGTTACTGAATAACTTCTCTGAGGAAATCTGCCATCATTTCAGCAAACTTGATGGTAAAGCTTACGCATTCCCGTTTGATGCCAGCACACAACTCCTGTTTTATCGCCGCGACTTGTTTGAAGACCCAACAATCAAGCGCATGTTCTACGAAAAGTCAGGTAAAGAGCTGAAGGTTCCAAACAGTTTTGAAGAGTTCGACGTAATTACTGACTTTTTTACCACCCTTCATCAGCCTGGAAACCCACAACGCCCAATGGGGTCATCAACTACGCTGGGCAGTGCAGGATTGATCGCCACCGAGTATCTGATTCGTTACTACGCCCTGGGTGGCAGGTTAGTGCATGAAGATAAACCAGTGCAACTTGAGCCCTCTTTGGCCATTGATGCCTTGCAGCTATACCTTAAGCAACTCGCGGTCACCATGAATCTGAGCTGCGAATGGTGGAGTGCCTCGGTAGCCAAATTTGAGCAGGGGCAATTGGCGATGTTGATTATGTATATGAATTTATTCAACGATGTCGCACACAGCCCCCAGTCCCCCGCTATCGGTTATGCGCCGGTGCCGGGCAACATCCCACAGATGGGAGGCGGCTCGATTGGAATGTCCCGTTTCAGTGACAAGAAAGCGCCTGTTGAACAGTTCTTCCGCTGGCTGTATTCGTCAGAAATTACCGAACAACTGGTGCTTTTAGGGGGTAACAGCGCACATCAAAGCATTTACCAAAATCAGCGTATTCTGCACCAGTATCCCTGGTTCAAATTACTGCGTGATAATCCCAGCAACGGGGTACGTGAATCTCGCGGACAGCAAGACAAACTGTTCAATTTACGTCATGCCGAGATCATTATCGGCCAGGGGATCACCAACGTAGTGAATAAAATGATGTCTTCAGAACAGGCAATAACCTATATCAACCAACGCCTGATGCACGAAACCGGCGTCTGAAAACAAAAAAACCGGCTGGCTTACACCACCCGGTTTTTCAAATTGCCTAACTCTTCGCTTACTTACGGCGCCAGGTCGTCCCCTGCGGGCCATCTTCCAGTACGATGTTCATCTCGTTCAAGCGATCGCGCGCAGCATCCGCCAGCGCCCAGTCTTTAGCTTTACGGGCATCGTTACGTTGCTTGATCAAAGCTTCGATCTCCGTCACTTCACCGTCGTCTGCCTGTGCACCGCCCTTCAGGAACAGTTCCGGCTCTTGCTGCAACAGGCCCAGTACCTTCGCCAGCTTACGTAATTCCGCTGCCAGCCCATTAGCGGCATTCAGGTCTTCAGCCTTCAGGCGGTTAACTTCGCGCGCCAAATCAAACAGGACTGAGTAAGCTTCCGGGGTGTTGAAATCGTCATCCATGGCTTCGCGGAAACGGGCTTCAAACACTTCGCCACCGGCCGGTTGGGCGTTAACGTCGGTACCGCGCAGCGCGGTGTACAGACGTTCCAGTGCGGTACGCGCCTGTTTCAGGTTCTCTTCGCTGTAGTTCAGTTGGCTGCGATAGTGCCCAGACATCAGGAAGTAACGCACAGTTTCGGCGTCGTAGTAACCCAGCACGTCACGGATGGTGAAGAAGTTATCCAGCGATTTCGACATTTTTTCTTTGTCGATCATCACCATACCGGAGTGCATCCAGTAATTTACGTACGGGCCGTCATGTGCACAGCTTGACTGAGCAATCTCATTCTCGTGGTGCGGGAACATCAGATCGGAACCGCCGCCGTGAATGTCAAAATGGGTACCCAACTGCTTGCCATTCATGGCAGAACATTCAATGTGCCAGCCTGGACGACCTGCGCCCCACGGAGATTCCCAGCTCGGCTCACCCGGCTTGGACATTTTCCACAGCACGAAATCCATCGGATTGCGTTTTACGTCATCGATCTCTACCCGCGCACCGGCCTGCAGTTGATCCAGATCCTGGCGTGACAACAAGCCGTATTGCGGATCGCTGTCGATAGAGAACATCACGTCGCCGTTGCTGGCCACGTAGGCATGCTCGCGATCGATCAGGCGCTGGGTGATCTCAACGATCTCGGCAATATGCTGAGTGGCGCGTGGTTCGATGTCCGGGCGCTCAATCAGCAGAGAATCGAAGTCGGCGTGCATCTCTGACAGCATGCGCGTGGTCAGTTGATCGCAGCTTTCGCCATTCTCTGTAGCACGGCGGATAATTTTATCGTCAACGTCGGTAACGTTACGCACGTAGTTCAGCGAATAGCCGAGATAACGCAAATAGCGCGCAACGACGTCGAAAGCAACAAAGGTACGCCCGTGGCCAATATGACACAGGTCATAGATGGTTACCCCGCACACGTACATGCCCACTTTACCGGCATGAATGGGTTTAAATTCCTCTTTTTGACGACTCAGGGTATTAAAAATCTTTAGCATCGGGACATTCCGTGGTGTGCGTGATAACAAAAATGGTAATTAGGCGATTCACCCAGCAGCGTATTGAAACCCGAAGCCTGATCTAATGCAAGGTTAAGGCCGCGCTTTGCTAAGCTGAGAGGTGGAAAACGGTGAGAAATCAGCGATCGCCACAAATGTTATAGTATAACAATTTTCATTTTACCACAGCCAGCGTGCGGTTTACCCGCTGCTGACTGATTAAAGGAGATATGTTATAACGGCGGTCTGATTGTTCACTCGATCCTTGTGACATCTCAATTCATCTTGTTAGGACTAAAACTATGGTTACTTTCCACACTAATCACGGCGATATCGTTATCAACACCTTTGCTGACAAAGCGCCGGTTACCGTTGAAAACTTCCTGAACTACTGCCGTGAAGGTTTCTACAATAACACCATTTTCCACCGTGTTATCAATGGCTTTATGGTTCAGGGCGGCGGTTTTGAGCCTGGCATGACCCAGAAAGACACCAAAGCGACTATCAAGAATGAAGCCAACAACGGTCTGAAAAACACCATCGGTACCCTGGCAATGGCTCGCACCAACGATCCACACTCTGCGACCGCACAGTTCTTCATCAACGTGGCAGACAACGACTTCCTGAATTTCCGCGGCGAAAACGCGCAGGGCTGGGGCTACTGCGTATTTGCTGAAGTGGTTGAAGGCATGGACGTGGTTAACAAGATCAAAGCGGTGAAAACCGGCCGTAGTGGCATGCACCAGGACGTACCGGTAGAAGACGTGATCGTCACTAGCGTTACCGTCAGCGAGTAATCGCGGCTGCATGAACACGCTGTTCATCGCAGATCTGCATTTAAGCGCACAGGAACCGGCAATCACTGCCGGTTTTCTGCGCTTTTTGCGGCAAGATGCCATTCACGCCGACGCCCTGTACATTCTTGGCGACCTGTTTGAAGCCTGGATCGGCGATGACGATCCCGAGCCGCTGCACGGCGAAATCGCCGCGGCGCTGAAGGCGCTGCAACAGGCTGGCGTACCCTGCTACTTTATCCACGGCAACCGCGATTTTCTGGTCGGTAAACGCTTTGCCCGTGCCAGCGGTATGCAACTGCTACCGGAAGAGAAAGTGCTGGAGCTATATGGGCGAAAAATCCTGATCCTGCATGGCGACACACTGTGTACCGACGATCAGGCCTACCAACAGTTTCGCCGTAAGGTACACAATCCGCTGATCCAAAAACTGTTTTTGGCCATGCCGTTGCGCTGGCGTCTTAAGATCGCAGCCAAAATGCGTACCCGCAGCCAGCAGAGTAACCAGTACAAGTCGGACTCCATTATGGACGTCAACCCACAGGCGGTTGAACAGGCAATGCTACGCCACCAGGTTCATTGGATAATCCACGGCCACACTCATCGTCCGGCGGTACATGAATTGGCACTGAGCAACGGCAAGGCCCACCGTGTAGTGCTGGGAGCCTGGCACGTTGAAGGCTCAATGATAAAAGTCAGTGCCGACGCCGTCGAGCTGATCCAATTCCCGTTCTAAGTTCCTGACTTGTCGCACAGGTAAAAAAATTCACGCTTTTGGCAATGAAAACCGGCGACGCAACCGTTTTCCTCGCCGTGCGCTCATGGTATGCTCTGTGCCCTCATTCGGCCTCCCGCCGCAGGCAACCGGCCGTCGTTTGTACAATACAGGAGCCTTACACCCATGGGAGCCAACGCCGCTTCAGCCACCCACGCTGGGGTTAAAATCGCAATTGTAATGGGATCGAAAAGTGACTGGGCCACTATGCAGTTTGCCGCCGAAGTCCTGACCTCGCTCGATGTCCCGTTCCATGTCGAAGTCGTTTCCGCTCATCGCACGCCAGACAAGCTGTTCAGCTTTGCCGAGCAGGCAACTGACAATGGCTTTGACGTGATCATTGCCGGTGCTGGCGGTGCTGCGCACCTGCCGGGCATGCTGGCAGCAAAAACGCTGGTTCCGGTGCTGGGTGTTCCGGTGCAAAGCGCCGCCCTGAGCGGTGTAGACAGTCTGTATTCGATCGTACAAATGCCGCGCGGTATTCCAGTGGGTACGCTGGCCATCGGCAAAGCCGGCGCAGCCAACGCTGCCCTGCTGGCGGCGCAAATTCTGGCACTGCACGATGCCGCGCTGGCGCAACGCCTGGCCGATTGGCGTCAGGCACAAACTGACGAGGTGTTGAACCACCCGGATCCGCGGGAGGAAGCATGAAGCCGGTTTGCGTACTGGGCAACGGTCAGTTAGGGCGCATGCTGCGCCAGGCCGGTGAACCGCTGGGCATCGCCGTGTATCCGGTGGGCCTCGACGCCGAACCGGAAGCCGTGCCCTACCAGAACAGCGTGATCACCGCCGAAATAGAACGCTGGCCGGAAACCGCGCTGACGCGCGAACTGGCAACCCATAACAGCTTCGTTAACCGTGATATTTTCCCTCGTCTGGCGGACCGCCTGACGCAAAAACAGTTGCTCGACCAGCTTGGCCTGGCCACCGCGCCGTGGCAACTGCTGGCTGACGCCGCCGAATGGCCACGGGTGTTCGCTACCCTGGGTGAACTGGCGATCGTCAAACGTCGCGTTGGCGGTTACGACGGCCGCGGCCAGTGGCGCTTGCGCCCAGGGCAAGAAGCCGAATTGCCAGCCGATGCCTATGGCGAATGTATCGTCGAGCAAGGGATAAACTTCTCCGGTGAGGTGTCGCTGATCGGCGCACGCGGGCATGACGGCCACTCGGTGTTCTACCCGCTGACCCATAACCTGCATGAAGAAGGCATTCTGCGCACCAGCGTGGCGCTGCCGCAGCCTGACCCTGCCCTGCAACGGCAGGCTGAACAGATGCTGGCGGCGATCCTCGACGAGTTGAACTACGTCGGCGTCATGGCGATGGAGTGTTTTATCGTTGGCGACAGCCTGCTGATTAACGAGCTGGCGCCCCGGGTGCACAACAGCGGCCACTGGACGCAAAACGGCGCCTCCATCAACCAGTTCGAACTGCACCTGCGCGCTATTCTCGCCCTGCCGCTGCCAAAACCGGTGGTGAGCACGCCGTCGGTGATGGTCAACCTGCTCGGCACCGCCGTGAATCAACAGTGGCTGGCGCTGCCGTTGGTGCATTTGCACTGGTATGAGAAAGAGGTGCGCGAAGGCCGCAAGGTCGGTCATCTCAACCTGAACGATCCGAGCGCCGCCGCGCTGCAACAGGCGTTGCAGGCACTGGCGCCTCTGCTACCGGCCGAATACCAAAGCGGCCTGGCCTGGGCACGGCAAAAGCTGGCTTAAAGGTTTACTCCACGCAAAAATAAAGGGTTCAGTTCACCGATAACTGAACCCTTTTTCTATGGTGCTATACCTGTTGCTGTTATATTAAGATAAATATGCGGGTAAATCGGCGGCAAGTCTACTTATCAGTTCACCATTCACGTGATAAAATTTCGTCCGAATACAGTTAATTTCCCCTCTAAAAATACAATGCAATTACATTAATCTTCATGGGCAATGATAATTGGGAAAAGATTACCGTTGGCCCCACGCCGAAATATTGGCATAACCAAAATCATAAAATCCTGCCGACTCGACACGCCTTGCGATTGCTTCTATTTCATTGAGGCTGTTATTTTTAATTGCAGAGATGTCTTTAGCAAAAAGGCGAATAGTCGCGGCCATAAATCTTCCCATCGCCGTATCGCCAACCGTGGGGGCGCAAAGATCGATACGGACATTCCGTATCCCCAGAGCAGTCAACGGCGCGGGAAGAGAACGCCCCCAGTCAGCGCTGGTCCCGATGGAGTTGGCGACAACCTCCCAAACTCCCATAGCAGCCTGCCGGTACTGATGGTTTTGAGAAGACTCTATGGGAAAAGGATGGGCTTCTTCAATAAATATCCATCCATTGGGTTTTAGCCAAGAAACTATCTTGGACAATATTTTTTCGCGCTCATTGAGATGGCACAATAACCATCGGGCATGAATTAAGTCGAAACTTTCCGGCTCAAAGGCATCCGTAATGACGTTATGTTCTATCGCGCGAAATGAATATCCCTCCGACAGATTTGTCAGATCTAAGTCCGTTCCTATAACCTCCCCATCGGGACAACGCCTGGATAACTCATCAGCAAAACTCCCTGAGCCGATACCTATATCCAGACAACGCCAATTTTTATTAACGGGTATTTTTTCAAGGATTTTATAACTATATGGGTCGATTGATTGCGCAAGAAACTTTAGACGTTCCGGTTCTGAGGGAGGGGAACCAATTACGCGAGCATAGCTAGACTGAGTGTTACTCATAATGATTTACCCGTTGCGTTAATTTTATTTAATAAAGGTAGCAGGTATTATGAAAAAGTGGCAAACCATCAAAAAACCAAAAATAAAAAAATATTAATAAAAAATAATAATTCATAAAAAGGGATGCAGGAAAAAAATCCATTACGTCAGCCAGGTGTCTGCCCGTATTTCAAACTTCTTCGCGATCGATGAATTCTCGTCAGGGCAGAACACTCTCTGAAGACCAAATACCAAAGCGGCCGGATATGGGCGTAACAAAAACTACTCTGAGGGTTTACGCCGCACTAAAACAGAGGGTTCAGTTCACCAGTGAACTGAACCCTCTTCTGTTGCTCAGGGAACCTTAGCGCCGATAACCCTGCGGATTTTTGCTTTGCCAGTTCCAGGTATCGCGCATCATCTCATCGATCCCACGCTGCACTTCCCAGCCCAGTTCCTGCTTAGCCAAACTGACATCCGCCCAAAAAGCGGGTAAATCCCCGGCACGGCGCGGTAAGATCTGGTAAGGCACGGCAACGCCAGCGGCTTTTTCAAACGCATGCACCATCTCCAGCACCGAATGCCCTACACCGGAACCCAGGTTATAAGCTTTAAAACCGACGATCCGCTTCAGATGATCCATCGCCGCCAGGTGGCCCTGCGCCAGATCCATCACGTGAATATAATCGCGCACGCCGGTTCCGTCTTTGGTGGGATAATCGCCGCCGAATACGCTCAGGTGATCCCGCTTACCGACGGCCACCTGAGCAATATAAGGCAACAGGTTATTCGGGATGCCGCTGGGGTCTTCTCCCATCAATCCAGACTCATGGGCGCCCACCGGGTTGAAGTAGCGCAGAGAGACAATGGAAAAGACCGGTTCCGCCTTGGCGAAATCCTGCAGGATCTGCTCCACCATCCACTTGGAGGTGCCGTAAGGGTTGGTCGTGCCGCCGATCGGCATGTCCTCTCGGTAAGGCACCGGCGTCTCTTCACCGTACACCGTCGCCGAAGAGCTGAAGATAAACTGATGGACCCCAGCGTCGCGCATGGCCTCCAGCAATACCAGCGTGCCCGCTACGTTGTTCTGGTAGTACTCCAGCGGCTTGCGGGTGGATTCTCCCACCGCTTTCAGGCCAGCGAAATGGATCACCGAAGCGATCTTGTGCTCGCCGAATATCCGGTTCAGGCACGCCGCGTCTCGCACATCCCCTTGGTAGAACACCGCCGCTTTACCGGTCAGTTGCTCTGCACGGAGCAAGGACTCTTCGGAAGCGTTGACCAAATTATCTACCACTACCACCTCTTCACCGCGCTCCAGCAGCGCCAATATCGTATGTGAACCTATGTATCCGGCACCGCCGGTCACTAAAATCGCCATCATGCTCCCCTTTCATCAGCCTCAGGCGCCAGCGCCCGAGGCATAAGCCTGTTTCATGCGCGCAGCCAGCCGACTAGCGCGTACCGATGTTGCGTAATGGCTTGCCGGCCATCAGATTGCGTTCGATATGTTCCAGAGAGATATTTTTCGTTTCCGGGATCAACGCCAGCGTGATGAAGATAAACACCAGGTTAAGCGCCGCGTAGACCCAGAAGGTAGAGGCGCTGCCCAGCGAATTGAGCATGGTCAGGAAGGTCGCCCCGACGATCATGTTGGCGATCCAGTTGGTGGCGGTGGAACAAGTGATACCAAAGTCACGGCCTTTCAGCGGTTGGATCTCAGAACACAGCACCCAAATCAGTGGGCCGGCGCTCATGGCAAAACCGACGATAAACATCAGCAGCATGATAACGGCGAAGTATTGCTCGGCCGGAGAATTCATCCCCACATGCATCATCGTCCCCAGGGCTCCCATACCCACCGCCATGACGATAAAGCCCAGCGTCAGCGTCGGTTTTCGGCCCCAGCGGTCAACCAGCCCGATGGCGATAAAGGTGGCCAGCACGTTGACCAGGCCAACGATCACCGTACCCCACATCTGCTGTGCGGTACTGGCAAAACCCGCCAGCCCAAAAATCTTCGGCGCGTAATACATAATGACGTTCATACCGGTGAACTGTTGCATCACCTGCAGCAGCACGCCAAGAAAAACGGCACGGCGGAAGTTTTTATTGTCTTTAAACAGCGACCAGCCGCTCTGTTTCAGCTTGAGGCTCTCACGAATTTCATTCAGTTCATGCTGCGCCTGGGCACTGCTGTCGCGTAGCTTCTCCAACACCTGACGCGCCTGCTCATGGCGGTTACGTGAAGCCAGCCAGCGTGGGCTATCCGGCAGGAAGAACACCCCGACCAGCAGCAACACGGCTGGAATGGTGATCACCCCCAGCATCCAGCGCCAGGCACCGGTGTAACTGAACGCGGTATCAGACAGATAAGCCGCCAGGATGCCGATGGTAATCATCAGCTGGTACATGGAAATCATGCTGCCGCGAATTTTTTCCGGCGCGATTTCAGACAGGTAAATGGGCGCCGTATAGGAGGCGACACCCACCGCCAGCCCGAGCAGGATGCGGGACACCAACAAAACTTCTACGTTAGGCGCTGCCGCTGAGCACAAGGAGCCCAGCACGAACAGCACGGCACCAATCATCAGGCTGTATTTACGCCCGATACGGAAGTTCATCCAACCACTGCCCACGGCACCAACCGCAGCGCCAAACATCATTGAGCTAACCACCCACTCCTGCTGGGAACTGGTCATATGAAACGAATCGGTGATAAACGGCAGAGCCCCCGCAATAACGCCGATATCCAGACCAAACAGCAGCCCGGCCAGGGCGGCCAAAAAACAGACAAAGAAAGTCATGCCTGCATTGCTTTGGCTTTTCTCAGCCGCCGACACTTTGACGGTAGTACTCATACTGCCTCCAATCGATAACGTTCTTAAGTTGCCATTATGATAGGAGGCAATCCGTCAGAGGTAAGTGAGTGCGATCACATTAGTGGAAGCGATTACACAAATTTATCTTAAGCATAATAAACGCCTAACCACCATAAAACCGTAAAATATCCTTGATTAAGAAAGATAATAATCGTATTTACTGTTTTGAAATGAAGATACCGCAACATATTTTTACCATATCGCAAGGTATCCCCTTTAATAAGGCAACCACTAATTGTAACCGATTTCACACCATAATCGGCCGAATGCAGTGGATTAAAGGCCTGCAGTTGGAGGGATAGCGAAGGAGATAAGGAGATATAGAGGGATATCGATCGTTGTTCGACTGGCCCGCTCACCTGGGCCAGCTCGATATTCAGCGAGAATTAACCGTCGTAACTGCGGAACAGCGCCTGCCCGCGCAGCAAGCGCACACCCAGCCAACCACCGCACAGCGACAACAGCAACGCACTGAGTAGCGGCAGCGCCCACCACAGCACCGGTGTTGGTGCCCATGGGAAGTCAAACACCTGGCTTTGCAACAACCACAGTGCCGCTTCAGCGCCCACCGTGGCGGCAATGCCTGCCACCAGCCCCAGTAGAGCAAACTCACACCACAGCGTGCTGCGTAACAAGCGTTTGCCAGCGCCGAGCGTGCGATACACCACCAGTTCCTGACGCCGCTGACGCATCCCCACCTGCACCTGCGCCATCAGCAACAGGCCGCCGCAGATCACCACCAGCACCACCATCACTTCCAGTGCGCGGCTCACCTGCTGCAGCACGCCGCCCACCTGTTTAAGGATCGATCCGATATCCAGCAGGCTGAGCGTCGGGAACTGGCGATTAAGCTGGGTCAGCATCTGCCCGTCGCCGTCGTAACGGAAACTGGTGAGCCAGGTTTGCGGCTGGCCGTCCAGCGCACCCGGCGGGAAGATGAAATAGAAGTTCGGTTTCAGACTTTCCCAATCCACCTGGCGCAGGCTGGTAACCCTGGCGCTGAACGACTGGGTATCACCGCTGAAGGTCAGCGTATCGCCCAGTTTGATTTTGAGTCGTCCGGCAATGCCCTGATCCATCGACACCTCACCGGCTTTCGGCGGCCAACTGCCGGCCACCAGTGGATTGTGCGCAGGAAGATCGGCCAGCCAGGTCAGGTTCAGCTCACGATTCACCGCCTCGCCGCCCGGATCGTCCTCATGCACCCGCTCGGTCGCCACCTGCTGATTAATCTCGGTCAGGCGCACGCGGACAATCGGATAGTAGGTCTCCGGTTTAATTTGATGCTGTTGCAGGAAGGTTTTCACCTGTGGCACCTGCGCCTCAGTCATATTCAGCAGGAAGTAGTTCGGGCTGTCCGGCGGCAGTTGTTGCTGCCAACGCTCAAGCAGATCACCACGCAGCACCAGCAATAACGCCAGCAGCATAAACGACAGCGAGAAAGCCGCCAGTTGGCTGACCGTGACCCAGGGTTGATGCAGCAGACGGTTAACCGCCAGTCGCAGTGCCAGGTTCTTCAGCGTAATGCGCCGCAGCAATAACAAGCTGCCCCAGCCGATAGCGCCCAACAGCAGCGCCAGCACCACAATACCGGCAAGGATCGACCACAGCAGCGTGCTGGCCCCCATTAATGCGGTCAGCAGCGCCACCACTATCACCGCCGTCACCGGCAGGAAATAACGCAGCGGCCAGACGTTAGCCACCACGTCGCGGCGCAACACCCGCAGCGGTTGGGTTGCCAGCAATTGCCGGTACGGC
Organism: Serratia sp. NA_112.1; assembly: GCF_052691715.1. Taxonomy (NCBI): domain Bacteria; kingdom Pseudomonadati; phylum Pseudomonadota; class Gammaproteobacteria; order Enterobacterales; family Yersiniaceae; genus Serratia; species Serratia sp. NA_112.1. The sequence continues at coordinate 258,519 of NZ_JBQZFO010000001.1, read as the reverse complement.
CGCAGCCCCACCAGCAGCGAAATCATCAGCAACGCGCCGACCGCCCACAGCCATGGCCAGGCCCCGGCGGCAGGCAGCTCCGCCGGCAGCACAGGTGCCAGCAGGCGGATCAGCACCGCTTCAAAACCCAGGCCGATAATGCCGCCACACGCTGCCGCCAGCAGGATCACCGCCAACCACTGGCCGACAATCAGCTTGCGCAAGGCGCTGCGGCCGGCACCCAACGTTTTCAGCACTGCGATCAAGTCATAACGGCTGCGGCAGTAGTGGCTCATCGCCACCGCCACGGCGGCAATCGACAGCAGCAAGGTTAGCAACGCCGACAGCAACAGGAACTGTTGCGATCGTTGCAGCGATTTACTCAGCGCACTACCGGACTCCTGCAAGCCAAACCAACGCTGGTCGGGCTGGAGTTGCGGCGTCAGGCGCGTTTCGTAACGCTGAATGCCCTCCGGGGCACCGGCAAACATATAACGGTAGGTCAGACGGCTGCCCGGTTGCACCGCCCCAGTTTTGTCCACGTCCGCCAGATTGATCATGATGCGCGGTGCCGTCTGGAACGGGTTAAAACCGGAATCCGGTTCCTGAATAATTTCACCGGCTATGCGCAGGCTGGTATCACCCACGTCCAGCGAGTCTCCCACTTTCACATTCAGCAACGCCAATAGACGCGGCGCCACCAGCACGCTCCCCGGTTCCAGTTTGACGTTGGCCGGGCGGGTCTCCAGCTTGCCGTACAGCGGATAGGCCAGGTCGGTGGCCTTCACATCCGCCAACTGGGGCCGATCGCCAGCATAGGTCATGGTGCTGAACGACAACTGTCGGCTGACTTTCAGCCCCTGTTGCTGCGCGTCCAGCAGCCAGCCTTCCGGTACCGGCCGGGCGCTGCGCAGTACCCGATCGCCGGCAATAAAATCGCGGCTCTGCTGGCTCAGGCCTTTGTCCATGCGATCGCTGATACTGCCCAATGCCAATACGCAGGCCATCGACAGCGTCAGCGCCAGCCAAACAATCAGCAGTGACGGCGAACGCCACTCACGCCAAAACCAGCGCCAGATCATGCTTCCTCCCACAGCTGGCCTTCGCGCAGGCGCAGCCGACGCTGGCAGCGAGCCGCCAGGGTTTCGTCATGGGTGACCAGGATTAACGTGGTGGAGAAATCGCGGTTGAGGGAAAACAGGAGATCGGCGATGCGTTCGCCGGTCTGGCGATCGAGGTTGCCGGTGGGTTCATCGGCAAACAGCACCCGCGGTCGGCCACTGAACGCCCGTGCCAGCGCTACGCGCTGTTGCTCACCGCCGGAAAGCTGTGCCGGCAAGTGGTCAAGGCGCTGGCCCAGCCCAAGTTGCTCCAGCAGTTGCACCGCCTGATCACGGCTCTGGCGATCGCTTTCGCCACGCAGCAACGCCGGTAACTGGACGTTTTCCAGCGCATTGAGCGTCGGCACCAGCATAAAGGATTGAAAAACAAAGCCGACATTTTTGGCGCGTAGCGCGGCACGGCCTTCTTCATCCAGCGCGGTCAGTGACTCGCCCAACAAATACACCTCCCCTTCACTACCGTCGTCCAGCCCGGCGAGGATCCCCAGCAGCGTTGATTTGCCCGAACCGGATTCGCCAATCAGAGCAATTGTCTGTGCGGGTTTGACAACCAGCTCGACTCCGGTAAGGATGGAGAGCTGATGCTCACCCTGACCAACGTGTTTACTAAGATGATGAACTTCAAGAACGTTTTCCGCTGGCATCTTCCCTTCCTTTTGCTGTTGGGATTATTCAGTTTACGCGCTGTCGCCGCCGATACCTTATTGATATTAGGCGACAGTTTAAGCGCCGGTTACCGCCTGCCGGTGGCGCAAGCCTGGCCGACGCTGTTGGCCGACCAATGGCAGAAAAAACCGGGTGAACCGCAGTTGGTCAACGCCAGCATCAGCGGCGACACCGCCGCTCAGGGGCTGGCACGCCTGCCCGAGCTGCTGAAACAACATAAGCCACGCTGGGTACTGATTGAACTGGGTGCCAACGATGGTCTGCGCGGTTTCCCGGCGCAGGATCTGCAACGCGACCTCAGCCAAATCATCACGCTGGTGCAACAAGCCGGCGCGCAGCCTCTGCTGATGCAAATCCGTATTCCGCCCAACTATGGCCGCCGCTATACCGAGGCCTTCAGCGCGATTTACCCGCAGCTTGCCAAACAATTCGACATTCCACTGCTGCCGTTCTATATGGAACAGGTGGTGGTGAAAGCGGAATGGATGCAGGATGACGGATTGCATCCCAATAAGGATGCCCAACCGTTTATCGCCACCTGGATGGCGGAACGCCTGGAACCGTTAGTAAAACACGAGTCCAACTAAATAGGGCTGTACACTAGGTAAAGTTATGCAAAAAGCAGTATTGATAACCGGCTGTTCCAGCGGGATTGGATTGATTGCCGCGCAGGATCTGCGTAACCGAGGCTACCGGGTGCTGGCCGCCTGTCGCAAGCCGCAGGACGTTGAAAATATGCGTCAACTTGGGCTGGAAGGCATTGAGCTGGATCTGGACGACAGCGCCAGCGTCGAACGCGCCGCCGCACAGGTGTTCGAACTGACCGACGGCCGCCTTTATGGCCTGTTCAACAACGGCGGTTTTGGTGTGTACGGCCCGCTGAGCAGCATATCCCGCCAGCAGTTGGAACGGCAGTTCGCCACCAACCTGTTCGGCACCCACCAGTTGACCCAGTTGCTGTTGCCGGCGATGCTGCCGCACGGCGAGGGGCGTATTATTCAGACCAGTTCGGTGATGGGGCTGGTGTCCAGCGCCGGACGCGGTGCCTATGCGGCCAGCAAGTTTGCGCTGGAAGCCTGGTCCGACGCACTGCGAATGGAGCTGCACGGCACCGGCATTCAGGTCAGCCTGATAGAACCCGGTCCGATCTCCACCCACTTTACCCAGAACGTCAATCAGGCGCAGAGCGACAAACCGGTGCATAACCCCGGTATTGCCAAACGTTTGACGCTGCCGCCGGAGGCGATTTTACCCAAATTACGCCACGCGCTGGAAAGCCCAAGGGCCAAACTGCGGTATCCGGTGACCCTGCTGGCGCACGCACTAAGCGTTTTACGCCGCATTCTGCCCGGCCGCTGTCTGGACTGGGTGTTACGCAGCAACGGTTAATTTGGCTGTCCGGGGTTGAAGAATGCCGTCCAGCCCCCATCTAAAAGCCAATGGCTCCGCAAGATCAGAGAGAAAATTACATGCTAGCTCAAGCTGTTGTTGATATTAACGAAACAAACCTGCACCAGACGCTGGAACAGTCAATGTCCATGCCGGTGGTGTTCTACTTCTGGTCGGATCGCAGCCAACACTGTCTGCAACTCACCCCGATTCTCGATAAGCTGGCGGCAGAATATGCCGGTCAGTTCCTGCTGGCAAAAGTGGATTGTGACACCGAACAGGCCATCGCCGCTCAGTTCGGCCTGCGTTCGCTGCCGACGGTATATCTGTTCAAAGATGGTCAGCCGGTAGACGGTTTCCAGGGCCCCCAGCCGGAAGAAATGATCCGTGAATTCCTGCAGCGCTTCCTACCAAAGGAAGAAGATCTGAAACTGGCGCAGGCGACCGAGCTGTTGGCCGAAGGCAATGCGGCAGAAGCGCTGCCGCTGTTGAAAGACGCCTGGCAAGCCAGCCAGCAACGCAGTGATATCGGTTTGACACTGGCAGAAACCCAGATCGCGTTGAACCGTACCGAAGATGCCGAAGCCGTGCTGGCGACCATTCCGTTGCAGGATAAAGATACCCGTTATCAGGGCCTGATGGCGCAGATTGAACTGCTGAAACAGGCTGCCGACACGCCGGAAATTCAGCTGTTGCAACAGCAAGTGGAGCAGCAGCCGGAGAACGTCGACTTAGCCGTGCAACTGGCGCTGCAACTGCATCAGGTTGGGCGCAATGAAGAAGCGCTGGAGCTGTTGATCGGGCATCTGAAGAAAGATCTCGCCGCCGCCAACGGCAGCGCGCGTAAAACACTGATGGATATTCTGGCCGCACTGGGCACCGGCGACGCGCTGGCCGCCAAATACCGCCGCCAGCTGTATTCTCTGCTCTACTGATATACCCTTCGTCTTTCCAGCCGCATCGTTGTTGGCTTCACGTTCGAACCCCAGTCACTTAGTTATCTAAGCTCCTGGGGTTTCTCGCGTTTGCCGCCTAGATGCAACTGGAAATCCATTGGGTCTCTATCTCAAAGTAAATAATTGAGGAAATATCCTCTAAATAGTTCGAGTTGCATCAAGGCGGCAAGTTTGTAAGTCCCCAGGAGCTTACTCAAGTAAGTGACTGGGGTGAGCAAACGCAGCCAACGCCGAGGCAGCTTGAAATATGACGAGGATATTAGCGGTAAACCCGCACACCGCCTTCCACACCTTTCGGGCTGAACAACACCTGCCATAACTGAATATCACGCGAGCGGAATGCCCCCGCACAGGCGTTCAGGTAATAGGTGAACATACGTTCAAAACGTTCAGAATAGCCCTCAGACAGCATCGGCCACGCCTGTTTGAAATTCTCATACCAGGCCATCAGCGTGCGATCGTAATCGGCGCCGATATTGTGCCAATCCTCCATCACAAAGCGCCCTTCGCTGGCTTCGGCAATATGGCGCACCGAAGGCAGACAGCCATTGGGGAAGATATACTTGTTTATCCAGGCATCGACGTGAAGATTAGTTTGGTTGGCACCAATGGTGTGCAGCAGGAACAAACCATCGGGCTTAAGATTACGCGCTGCAACACGGAAGTAAGTGTCGTAGTTTTTCGGCCCCACGTGTTCAAACATGCCAACAGAAACAATACGATCAAACTGGCGGTTCAGGTCACGGTAATCCTGTAGAAGGATTTCGACGTCAAGACCTGCACAGCGCTCCTGCGCCAGTTTTTGCTGCTCGGCCGAAATGGTCACACCGTGCACTGTTACGCCGTAGTTTTCCGCCGCATACTGCGCCAGCCCACCCCAGCCACAGCCGATATCCAGCAACGACATGCCCGGTTTCAACTGCAGCTTTTCGCACAGCATTTTCAGCTTGGCCAACTGAGCCTGCTCCAGCGTTTCGGCCTCTTTCCAGTAACCGCAGGAATATTGCATATAGGGATCGAGCATTGCACGGAACAGATCGTTGCCGATATCGTAATGCTCTTTGCCCACCTGCCAGGCGCGTTTGCGTGACTGAAGATTGAACAACCGGGTATAGGCGATGCGCGCAATGTCGCTCAGGTTTTTTGGCAAGCGTTCATCAACGCCGGCCTGCAAGACGCGGGTGAATAGTGCGTCCAACCGCTCGCAGTCCCACCAGCCGTCCATGTAACTTTCGCCGAACCCCAGCGAACCCTCCTGCAAAATGCGTTTAAACAACGCCGGGTTGCGTACCTTGATATCGCAGGCACGGTTGCCATTGATGGCAATACCGGCAGCGGACAGCAATTCCTCCACAATGCGATACCAACGATCTTTTTTTGGGGCGAGTTCATCAACACTGATTGAGTCCATAACAATCCTTGGAGAAATGTCATTTCAAAAAGCATAGTCGCAAATAAAAATGACAAATATTCGAAGTGAAAAGCGGCAATGTTTTTTACTCTAGCCAAGACGGACAACGTCATGAAATGAATTAAAATTATTGGAAACATGCCAATTTGGAATGTTAATGGCCCAACGCCCCTGATTTATTAGTCTTTGCCCTGTAGCTGGCGTAATATCTGTTTACATATGTCTGACAGGAGGTTTGCCATGTTTACCCTTATTCCCATCGTGATTGTCGTCGCGCTGATCATCGTATTCGCCGGCGTCAAAATTGTTCCGCAGGGCTTCCAATGGACGGTGGAACGCTTCGGCCGCTACACCAAAACGTTGATGCCCGGCCTTAACCTGGTGGTGCCGTTTATGGACCGCATCGGCAGAAAAATTAATATGATGGAACAGGTGCTGGATATTCCCTCGCAGGAAATTATCTCGCGCGACAACGCCAACGTAGCCATCGATGCGGTGTGTTTTATCCAGGTCGTCGATCCGGCACGCGCAGCTTATGAGGTCAGCAATCTGGAACTGGCGATCGTCAACCTGACCATGACCAACTTCCGTACCGTGCTTGGCTCCATGGAGCTGGACGAAATTCTCTCGCAGCGTGACAGCATCAACAGCCGCCTGCTGCATATCGTCGACGAAGCCACCAATCCGTGGGGCATTAAAATCACCCGTATCGAGATCCGTGACGTACGCCCACCGGCAGAGTTAGTCTCGGCAATGAACGCCCAGATGAAGGCCGAGCGAACCAAGCGTGCAGATATTCTGGAAGCCGAAGGTGTGCGTCAGGCCGCCATCCTGCGTGCCGAAGGCGACAAACAGTCACAAATCCTCAAGGCGGAAGGTGAACGTCAGTCGGCGTTCCTGCAGGCCGAAGCCCGTGAACGTGCCGCTGAAGCGGAAGCGCGAGCCACACAACTGGTTTCTGACGCTATCGCCAGCGGTAATATCCAGGCGGTGAACTACTTTGTGGCGCAGAAGTACACCGATGCGCTGCAAAAAATCGGCTCTGCCAACAACAGTAAAGTCATCATGATGCCGCTGGACGCCAGCAGCCTGCTCGGTTCCATTGGTGGCATTACCGAACTGTTGAAAGACAACAAAGGCAAGTAATCATGCTCGAACAAATTGCAGCAAACCCGCACTGGTTTTGGCTTTCCCTCGGCGGGCTGCTGCTGGCAGCAGAAATGCTCGGTGCCAGCGGCTACCTGCTATGGAGTGGCGTATCGGCGGTGGTGGTCGGCGCCATCGTCTGGCTGCTGCCGCAGCTGGCCTGGGAGTGGCAGGGGGTGATTTTTGCCGTACTGACCGTGGTGGTGGCCTACCTGTGGTGGTACTGGCTACGCCAGCGTCCGGCCGCAGCGTCCAGCGGTTCGCAGGTGCTGAACCAACGCAATCGTCAGTTGATTGGCACCCGCGCTACGCTGACCGAACCCATGCACAACGGTATGGGCCGCATTAACATCGGCGACAGCAGCTGGCGCGCACAGGCCAGTGAAGATCTGCCGATGGGCACAGAGGTAGAAGTCATTGCCGTTGAAGGCATAACTCTGGTGATCCGCGCCATTCCCCGTTAATGGTTATGGCAACAGCCCGCCAGATTGTTAATGATCGGACATTCGGCTCCGTCATCACCCGGACATTGATCCGCCAGCGTCACCAAACGCTGGCGCATCTCACCGAGTTCGGCGATGTGCTTTTCAATGTCCGCCACTTTTTGCAGCGTACGCGCTTTCACATCGGCACTGTGACGGGCCGGATCGTTAAACAGCGCCACCAGCTCACGACATTCATCCAGATTAAATCCCACCTGCCGTGCCTGGCGCAGCAGTGTCAGTTCTTCGATGTGCTTCGGACTGTAGCTGCGATAGCCGTTGTCGGTACGGATCGGCGCAGTCACAAGCCCTTTCTCTTCATAAAAGCGAATGGCCTTGCTGGTTAAACCGGTTTTTTTCGCTACGTCGCTGATATTCATTTTCACTCCTTGACCTTCCCCTTGCTGGAAGGTTTATCCTTTATTCTTAGTGAAAACAGGTAAAGCGGTCAACCTTTAAACACCGTTCTTGAGAGGAATCGAACCATGTCACAAATTACCGTACTGGCATTGCAGGGGCTGACCTGCATGCATTGTGTTGGCAGCACACGTAAAGCTTTAGAGGCTGTGCCTGGCGTTACCGCCGTGGAAGTCGCCCTTGATAGCGCCAAAGTGACTGGCGATATCGCGCCACAAACGCTGATTAAGGCAGTAGAAGAAGCCGGTTATCAAGCCACCCTGGCCTAACCCCCATCGTCTGAGCCAAGATCACGGGGCGCACATCATCGCGCCCCATTTCCTTTGGGATAATTCCTTCACTCTTCAGACTTTCTTGTCTGCCTGATAGCGTTTAGCATGGGGTAAGTATTACACCTCTCACCTTTCAAGCTGAAAGGCGAACAAGTTATTCAGGAGCCACGCCGTATGGGTCAACTGTTACGCCGCATCGCCGCCTTTCTCGGTCTGATCTCTCCCATGAGCTACGCCTACCCGGCGCTGGATATTCGACTGCCTGGCGATCGTCAGTTCCATCTGGTCGGCAGCATTCATATGGGTACGGTAGATATGTCGCCGTTGCCGGCCAAACTGGCCGCACGCCTGAAGCAGGCAGATGCCTTGATTGTGGAAGCCGATATTACCGGCGCAGCCTCCCCCTTTGACCATATCGAACAGCAAACGGAACTTGAGCAACGGCTCTCTAAACCCGAGTTTCAGCAGTTACTGACGCTGTGTCAGGAACTGGGCGCCGATGCGGAAACCTTTTCCACCCTGCCCGGCTGGCAGGTGGCGCTAATGATGCAGGCCCGCCAGGCGCAGCGTTTGGGGTTGCGTGCCGAATACGGGGTGGATTATCAACTGCTGCAAGCTGCCAGAACACAGCATAAAAAGGTGATCGAACTGGAAGGTGCGGAGCAGCAAATGGCGATGCTGGAGCAGTTACCCGAAGGAGGCATGGCCCTGCTGCGTGATACGCTGGAACACTGGCATACCAACGCACGACTGCTGCAAACCATGGTGAGCTGGTGGCTGGACGCGAAACCCAGCGGTATGCTGGAAACCCTGCCCGCCACTTTCAGTGCCGATCTTTACGACGTGCTGATGCATCAGCGCAACCACGACTGGCGACAAAAACTGGAGGCGTTACCGGCCGGTAACTATGTGGTAGCGGTGGGTGCGCTGCATCTGTACGGCGAGGATAATCTGCCGGCGATGCTGCGGGGGCAGTAAAAAAGTGGCCAATATCGCTACTGGCCAGTCAAAGAGGAATTTCTTGTATTGTAGTTATACGCATAGCAACCGTGTTAACGGTTACAGTACACAGGGTAGCAACCGAGTGAACATCTTGGCAACCCGCTTTACGCTGGCATTGCTCAGGTTGCTGTTACCATTATATTTTTGTAATTTTGTTGCATCCCGTTGCAACCTTGAGCAGCGGGAGAAATAGGAAAACACATGACGCCCGCAGTGATCCTGCTAGAGAAACAAAAAATCGCCTTTACTCTTCATCCCTATCATCATGACAGTGCCGAAACCAATTTCGGGGATGAAGCGGTGAAGAAGCTTGGACTGGATGCCGACCGCGTCTATAAAACGCTGCTGGTGGCGTTGAATGGCGATGCCAAACATCTGGCGGTGGCCGTCACACCGGTTGCCAGCCAATTGGATTTGAAGAAGGTTGCCCGCGCCCTGGGGGCTAAAAAGGCCGAAATGGCCGATCCGTTGCTGGCACAGCGCGTCACCGGTTATCTGGTGGGCGGCATTAGCCCACTGGGGCAAAAAAAGCGCCTGCCGACGGTGATTGACAGCCCGGCACAGCAGTTCGCCACCATTTACGTCTCCGGCGGCAAACGCGGGTTGGACATTGAGCTGGCGGCAGAGGATCTTTGTCGGCTGCTGACCGGCAGCTTCGCCGATATCGCCAAGCGCGACTGAATCGATAGGGGGAGACTTACGCCTCCCCCGCTGACGACTTACTGATAAACAATCTCGCCCTTCGGCTCATAGGCCGCCGCATCCAGCGGTGAGTGCTTCTCAATGTACTGTTTCAGGACTTCGGCATCGATAAAGCCGGTGTTGACGTAGCTTGGCAAAGTATCCAGCTTCGGATAGCCGTCACCGCCCAGCGCATTGAAGTTCAGCGTGGCCATACGGTAAGTTTTATCCACCTGCAACGGTTCGCCTTTGATTTTGACATTGCTGACGCCCTGCTTGCCGTCCGCCGTCAGGCTGACGTTGGCAAACTGTGCATAGGCACCGGAATCCACTTTCATATTAGCCACCGTCGCCAGGTATTTCTCCACCTCGCTGCCTTTCATTTCGACGTAGACCAGCGTGTTGCCAAACGGCTGTACCTTCAACACGTTTTTATAGGTAATGTTACCAGCTTCAATCGAGTCACGTACCCCGCCCCCACTCATTACGGCAAAGTCGGCCTCGGCACGTTCCATCTGTGCTGCCAGCAGAACGCGTGACAGGTTGGTTTGAACAAAGCGCACCTTACTGCGATCGCCTTCCAGCTTGCCATTAACGCTGCCAATTTTCACGTCCAACTGCGCCTTGCCCTTTTCCTGGAATGGCGTCAGTAGTTTCATCATCGACGCATCTTCCGCGATTTGCTGGGTGTAATACACGCGCTCGCTGGTGCCGTCGGCTTTCTCCACCTTCTTCTTCAGATTGACCGGGATCAGCTGATAATGCACCAGCTTCAGTTCACCGTTACGGAACTGGAAATCGGCACGGCCGACATACTTGCCCCACTCGTGCGCCTGCACGATCCAGGTACCGTTCTGACGATCCGGCGAGCACGGGGTGCCCGGAACATAATCCACCTGCTTGTGGTTTTCACCAGCCATACAGACCGGATCCTGCGAGTGGCCACCGACGATCATGTCCAGATAACCGGCAGGCAGGCTGCGCGCCATTTCGACATCACCGGGTGCGTTAGAGCCGTGGTTACCATCATCGTAATGGCCCATATGGGTCGCGGCGATGATCACGTCAGGCTTCTCGTCCTTACGCAGTTGCTCTACGACCTGTTTGGCTTCCTGCGCCGGCACGTGGAACTCGATGTCGGTGAAATATTCCGGGTTGCCAATCTTGGAAGTGTCATCGGTGGTCAGGCCGATCACCGCAATTTTGATGCCCTGCTTGTCGAACAAGGCATAAGGCTTGAACAGACGCTGCTGGGTGCTTTTCTGATAAATGTTGGCCGAAAGCAGTGGGAAAGTGGCCCACTTTTCCTGCTGGCGCAATACGCTGAGCGGATTGTCGAATTCATGGTTGCCGATCGCCATCGCGTCATAGCCCACCAGATTCATACCACGGAAGTCCGGCTCGGCATCCTGCAAATCGGATTCCGGCACGCCGGTATTAATATCACCACCCGAAAGCAGTAACAGGCTACCGCCCTTGGCAGCGACCTCTTGGCGAATGCTGTCCACCAGCGTTTTTTGTGCGCCCAGACCATATTCACCGTGGTCGTTCTGCCAGAAATGGCCGTGGTGATCGTTGGTGTGCAGAATAGTGATGTCGTAGGTCTTATCCTTTTCCCAGGCGCTGGCGGCTCCCGACAGGAAAGTCAGGGACACGGCCAAAGCGCATGCGGTGGTCTTTAACGAAAAGCGCATGGCGGAACTCCATATGATAATTAACTGTTTTTTTAGAGGTTGACGAAATTGTAGCGCGAAACAAAGGTAACAAATTTCAAATTTTTGCGATATGCATCAAATTATGTCGGATATGGTAAATTTTGAACAAATTGCCTAAGATATCTGCTCTTTCCTCTAAAACTTACCAGGCTAATAATAAAATGACCGACCGTAGCGAAACCGCCCTGCCACCGGCCAAGGGCAGTGCGGTTAAAAGGACTGCTTTCTCCATTCTCGGTGCCATCAGCGTCTCTCACCTGCTCAACGACATGATTCAATCGCTGATTCTGGCGATTTACCCGATCCTGCAGGCTGACTTCAGCCTCAGCTTCGTGCAGATCGGTATGATTACTCTGACCTACCAGCTCACGGCGTCCTTATTGCAGCCGCTGATCGGCTACTACACGGATAAACATCCGAAGCCGTATTCGCTGCCCATCGGCATGGGGTTTACCCTGTGCGGGCTGCTGTTGCTGTCCGTGGCCAATACCTTCCCGCTGGTGCTGTTGGCGGCGGCATTGGTCGGTACCGGCTCTTCGGTATTCCATCCTGAATCCTCCCGTGTAGCGCGGATGGCTTCCGGTGGCCGACATGGCCTGGCGCAGTCACTGTTCCAGGTCGGCGGTAACTTTGGCAGTTCCCTCGGGCCTCTACTGGCGGCGCTGATTATCGCGCCTTATGGCAAGGGTAACGTCGCCTGGTTCTCCCTGGCAGCGCTGCTGGCGATTGTGGTGCTATTGCAGGTCAGTAAATGGTATCAACAGCAGCATCGGGCAACAAAAGGCCAGCCTAAAACGGCCTCTTTGGTGAAACCGCTGCCGAAACGTACGGTTACCTATGCCATCAGCATCCTGCTGGTGCTCATTTTCTCCAAATACTTCTATCTGGCCAGCATTAGCAGTTATTACACCTTTTATCTGATGCACAAGTTCGGTGTTTCAGTGCAAAACGCGCAATTTCACCTGTTTGCATTTCTGTTCGCTGTAGCCGCAGGTACCATTATTGGTGGGCCTCTTGGCGACAAGATAGGTCGAAAGCGTGTTATTTGGGGTTCCATTCTTGGTGCTGCGCCATTTACGCTTGTTTTACCCTATGCATCTCTGTATTGGACCGGTATTTTAACGGTATTTATAGGGGTAATACTCGCTTCGGCGTTTTCTGCCATTCTGGTTTACGCTCAGGAACTGATCCCAGGAAAAGTGGGTATGGTTTCCGGTTTATTCTTCGGTTTTGCTTTTGGCATGGGGGGATTAGGTGCGGCGGTTCTTGGTTATGTCGCAGATTTGACCAGTATCGAACTGGTTTATCAAATCTGTGCTTTCCTGCCACTAATCGGCATTATTACCGCATTGCTGCCCAATATGGACCATAACTCACAATAACCCTGCTGTAGTCCCGGTTTGAGTTTATCGCCAAACCGGGTCATCCCCCACACAAACCCATATCCTTTGACTTATTAAGTGTTAAATCTCCTCATTGGCATTCCAAAAGTGGAATCCTCTGCTTTTTCGCAAAATAGCTATATTTAGCCAAGCACGTCGCGAACAAATGCAATAAACTAAATGTGTCTTTTCGTAACTATGTTGCGTTTCCCCTCTGCTGCCATGCATAGCTAGAAGGAGTCTGGATGCATAATTCAACACCGTTAATCACCACCATTGTCGGAGGCTTGGTCCTCGCCTTCCTCCTCGGTATGCTGGCCAATCGCCTTCGCATCTCCCCGCTGGTCGGGTACCTTGCCGCAGGCGTGCTCGCCGGCCCTTTTACCCCCGGTTTTGTTGCCGACACCTCGCTGGCTCCGGAACTGGCGGAAATCGGCGTGATTTTGTTGATGTTTGGTGTTGGCCTCCACTTCTCTCTTAAAGACCTCCTCGCAGTAAAACATATCGCCATTCCCGGTGCCGTGGCCCAGATTGCCGTGGCCACCTTGCTGGGTATGGGGCTATCGAAACTGCTCGGCTGGGATTTGATTTCCGGTCTGGTGTTCGGACTTTGCCTATCCACCGCCAGTACCGTGGTGTTGCTGCGTGCGCTGGAAGAACGTCAGTTGATTGATAGCCAGCGTGGGCAAATCGCCATCGGCTGGCTGATCGTAGAAGACTTGGCGATGGTGCTGACGCTGGTATTGCTGCCGGCATTCGGCAATATGCTGGGCAATAACAACGCCAGCAGCGGCCAGTTACTGATTGAGTTGGCAGTGACCATTGGTAAAGTCATCGCCTTTATCGCGCTGATGATTGTGGTTGGCCGTCGCCTGGTGCCGTGGATCCTTGCGAAAACCGCCAGTACCGGCTCACGTGAACTCTTTACCCTGGCCGTGTTGGCATTGGCACTCGGCATTGCCTACGGCGCGGTGAAGCTGTTCGATGTTTCCTTTGCCCTGGGGGCATTCTTTGCCGGTATGGTGCTCAATGAGTCTGAGCTGAGCCATCGAGCGGCCCACGACACCTTACCGCTGCGCGATGCCTTCGCCGTGCTGTTCTTTGTCTCGGTCGGCATGCTGTTTGATCCGATGATCCTGATCAACGAGCCTCTGGCGGTGCTGGCAACGCTGGCGATTATCGTGTTCGGCAAATCTGCGGCCGCATTCCTGCTGGTAAAAATGTTCGGCCACTCCAAACGTACCGCGCTGACCATCTCCGCCAGCCTGGCGCAGATTGGCGAGTTTGCCTTCATCCTGGCAGGGCTCGGGATCACGCTGGGCATGATGTCGGAGCATGGTCGCAATCTGGTGCTGGCAGGAGCTATTTTGTCGATCATGCTTAACCCACTGCTGTTCACCCTGCTCGAACGTTATCTGGCCAAGACCGAGACCATAGAAGACCAAATCCTGGAAGAAGCGGTAGAGGACGAGAAGCAGATCCCTGTCGATATGTGTAACCACGCGTTGGTGGTTGGCTTTGGCCGCGTCGGCAGCCTGTTGGGGACCAAGCTGGCCGAAGCCGGTATTCCGCTGGTGGTGATCGAAAACTCACGGCCACGGGTGGAAGCATTGCGTGAACAGGGCATTAAAACGGTGCTGGGCAACGCCGCCAATCCGGAAGTGATGGATCTGGCACGGCTGGACTGCGCACGCTGGCTGCTGTTGACCATCCCCAACGGTTACGAAGCCGGTGAGATCGTAGCCTCTGCACGAACCAAGCGGCCGAACATCGAGATTATCGCCCGGGCGCACTACGATGATGAAGTGTCGTATATCTCTGATCGCGGGGCGGATCAGGTGGTGATGGGTGAACGGGAAATCGCCAACAGCATGCTGAATATCCTTAAGCTGGATACACTGACTGAAGAAGAGAAAATGGGCGGTTGCCCGATCTGATGTGACAAGCGATGTAAAAAAGGTCCGGCTCGCCGGACCTTTTAGGTTGCTGACAAAGCAGGAAAAAGCGTGGTTTTTCCTGCTTTATGGTGAGCAGCCGAAAATCAATAAATTGATTTTCCTGATTTTTATTTATCGACCTCTACTCGCTCTGGGCAGGAATGAGGTTTGTCATCAGTCTGAAAGGTCCGGCTCGCCGGACCTTTTTGTTTTTTTACCGTTCCCAGTAAGACTCTTCCAGACTGTCTTCCCGTTCCGGCAAGCCGCGCGTCAGACGCGGTGAATGCTGGTTCAGCACCTGATAGCTGACACGGTTGGCGTATTTACACACCTGCGCCAACGAGGAGTAAGTCAGGTAACTGCGAACGTGCTTGCTGGAGTTCGGCACGTTATTGCGGTGAAAACCGTTAGCGGCAATATCATGCAACAGCGCTGACAGCGCCCCATCACCGGCACCGTTGGTGTTCATGATTTTTTCCGGTCCACCCATGTAAGGTGCAATGTGCGAATAGATGCGGAACGGGGTTTCGCAGCTTTCACGACGCATCGCGCGGCTGAACTCATAGCGGTTGAATTCGGCGATATGCCCCGGCAACAGCGGATGCTGAGTTTCACGCTTGTTGGCCTCTTCGGTGTAGCCCGCCATATACAGGCCGCTTGGCCCGGCGGTGCACAGCACCAGATCGACCCACTCCAGCGCCATGTCTGAAGCAGTCAGCGGATCGCTCAGCCCGGTCAGTTCCAGCGCTTCATCTTCGTTCATCGCCAGGATAGAAACGTGCTGTTTCAGGAAGTCGCGCCACCACTGTGGATTGTCGGCGATCACGTACTTGGTGCCGAGCGTCAGTACCACCGGCACATCGTGCTTTTTGGCAAACTCGATCGCCTGCATGGTAGCCGCCGGCATCGGTTCACCTTCCTTGCAACGCACCAGATAGGACGTCAGCACCAATGCCGAGGCACCGGCAATCACCTCTTCCTTCACGCTTTCCGGACGCAGTTGGTTCATCTGCCCAGGGCTAATGGCGAAGGTACGCTCACCGCTTTCACCGATCAGCGTGAAGCAGCGCCCAATGGCACCGTCAACCGCCTGCAGGTGGTTAAGATCGGTACGGCTGGAGGTATTGCACAGATAGCGGTAGGCGTAGCTGCCAATCTTGATGTTGCTGCACATCACGCCAAGCAGCACCGAACGGTCATCCGCCAGCACGGAATAGTTGTGCAAAGTATTGCCAATGGTACCGCCGGCAAACTGATGGGTGATTAAATTGTTGTCGATCAATTCCTGATACAGCGCCTCGGCGACGTCATCCTCGATCACCAGAGAATGTCCCAGACTCAGGCCATAGCGCTGGACGAAGCTGTCGTCCACTTTGGCTTCGATATCCACCAGCGTCTGGTCAATACCGACGACATAAGAGGTGCTGACTTCATTTTCGGGCTGAGCCTGCTGCAAGAGCGGATCGCGGGCGTTCACCGGAAAATAGTGTTTGGACTTACGTTTACCAGGAAATTTCATTTAATTGGCAGCAGTGGCAGTTAACAGGCAGAGAATGTTAGCACATTCCTGCCTGATTGATGATGGCTGTCACCATTTTGCGTTCTGAGGATCAGAGGCGCTGTGCCACCAGTTGCTGCATCATATCAATGTGCGCCGGCTCGTCGTTGAGCGCCGAAATGTACTCGAACTTCTCACCGCCGGCCTTAAGGAAGATCTCGCGGTTTTGCTCTTTGATCTCCTCCAGCGTTTCCAGGCAGTCCGCCGAGAAACCGGGGCAGATCAGCTGAATATGCTTAACGCCCTGAGCCGGCAGGCCTTTGAGGGTTTCGTCAGTATATGGCGTCAACCAGGGCTCACGGCCAAAGCGCGACTGGTAGGTCAACATGACCCGATCCGCTGCCAGTGGCAAGGTATCGGTCAAAGACCTTAGCGTATCTTCGCAGCGCTGCGAGTAGTCATCACCGAGACGCACATAACGCTTGGGAATGCCGTGGAACGACAGAACCAACCTATCCGGTTGACCATGTTCGGCAAACGACCGCTCAACGCTCTGACGCAGCGCGGCAATATAGGCCGGGTGCTCGGCATAGTCGCGGATAAAACTGACTGACGGCAGACGGCGATACCCCTTCAGTACGCGGGCCACACCGTCCCATACCGCGGCGCTGGTCGAGCAGGAGTATTGCGGGTACAGCGGCAACACCACCAGATTGGTCACCCCTTGTGCCAGCAGCTTGTCAATCGCCTCTGCCAGGCTTGGGGAGCCGTAACTCATACCCAGTTCAACCGGCGTGTTGGGCATACGTGCGGCCAACGCGCACTGCTGGCGGCGGCTGTAAACCAGCAACGGAGAACCTTCGTCCATCCATACCGACTGATACAACTTGGCGACACGCGGTGAACGGATCGGCAAGATAGCGCCGTTGAGGATCGGCCACCAAATCAGAGGGGCCGTATCCACCACGCGGTCGTCACTGAGGAATTCCTTTAGATAGCGTTTTACCGCCGACGAGGTCGGAGCATCCGGCGTGCCCAGGTTCACCAGCAATACTCCGTGTTTCTCTTGCTTCATCTCAGTTCCCCTTGGTTCATTGCAAGCTAACCCCCGGTTCTGGGTCAGGGGGTTAACGTCAATTAATGGCGCCCATTGTAACGGAAAAGCGCCTCATCGGAACCGATATCAGCAACAGGTACAGCCCATAACAAATAGATTGATCTCAGCCTTGCGCCAACAGCCACACCGCCGCCACATTGCGGGCCGTGACCTCAAGATTATCGGCCGCGTCCGTCAGGGCTTCCTCCAGCGTGACGACCCGGTCAAGCACCGAAAAAGCGGCGTCAATGCCATGCTGGTGCACCACCTGATAATCTTTCGACAGGCTGCCGGAAATGCCGATCACCGGCAAACCATTACGTTTGGCTACCCTTGCCACGCCAATCGGCGTTTTGCCGTGGATCGACTGGCTGTCCAGTCGCCCCTCTCCGGTGATCACCAGATCGGCGTCACGAAGCGCCTCTTCCAGCCGCAAAGTTTCAATCACGATCTCAATGCCAGGACGTAAGCTAGCGTTGAGCATGCCGAGCAAGGCTGCCCCCATTCCGCCCGCTGCACCGGCGCCCAATGCGTTGAGCACCTCACGGCCGGTGGCCTGCTGCAGCAAACTGCCGAAATGGCTTAGTGCCGCATCTAACTGCGTCACCATCTCCGGCGTGGCTCCCTTCTGCGGGCCAAACACCGCCGAAGCCCCATAAGGGCCACATAAAGGGTTATCCACGTCACAGGCAGCCGTTACGCTCACCTGCTGCAGGCGTGGGTCTACCGCTGAAAGATCAATTTGCGCTAACCGGGCCAGCGCCGCGCCACCCGGCGGCAACGGTTGCTGTTGGTCATCCAGCAGCCTGGCCCCCAGCGCCTGCATCATACCGGCACCACCGTCGTTGGTAGCGCTACCGCCGATACCCAGAATAATCGCCTTCACGCCGCGTTCCAGCGCCGCCAGGATCAGTTCACCAGTACCGTAACTGGTGGTAATACGCGGATCGCGCCGCTCTTTGGGGGCCAGATGCAGGCCGGAAGCGGCCGCCATCTCGATAACGGCAGTTTCCCCCTCCCCCAACAAGCCGTAAAAGGCAGTGACTGGCTGGCCCAACGGGCCGGTGACCTCAACCCGGACAATTTCTCCGCCGGTGGCCGCCACCATCGAATCCACCGTGCCTTCACCGCCGTCCGCCATCGGCAATTTTACATACTGCACCTGTGGGTAAATCTGGCGGAATCCGCGTTCGATGGCCTCGGCCACCTCCATCGCACTCAGGCTTTCTTTAAACGAGTCTGGGGCAATAACCACTTTTTTCAGCGTTTTCATCAGTATTCCTTATCCCGCCAGATTAAATACGCCAAACATCAACGCCGAGACGGCCGCAATGGTAAAGCCGATCAGGGTTTCATACGGCAGTAACTTCAGCCGTTGATGAACCACCATATTGACGCTGCCGCCGGTAGCGTGGAAGAAACTGCCGTGTGGCAGGTGATCCAGCACCGTAGCACCGGCATGGATCATCGCCGCCCCTGCCAGCCCACTGACTCCCAGCTCCAGCAAGGTGCTGCTGAATACGCCGGATGCCACGGCGGTACCGGCGGTGGTGGAAGCGGTCGCCATCGACATCAATGCCCCGGAAAGCGGGGCCAACAGCCAGGCTGGCATACCGGTGTGGGTCAATCCGTTAATTAATGCGTCCTTCAGCGCCGAGTTGGCGATAATGCCCGCCAGCGTACCCGTGCCGAGCAGCATAATGGCCACCGGTGCCATGCGGCTCAGGCCAGAAACCATAAACTGATTACACTGGCGAATACGCCCCATCAATAACGCCCCTACCAATCCGCCGGCAGGTAGCGCAATCAGCGGATCGACAGCAATACCGGCGATCGGCCGCAGCGACAACAGCACAATGGCAACCAACGGTGCGCTGATCGCCGCCGCAAAACCTGGGCGAGAACCTTCAGCATGCTGCGTCAGTTCCTCTGCCAGCACCTTGTCACCTTTGTTGCTCAAGCGCCGGGCCAGCAGATAGGCTACCACCAGCCCACACAGGCCAGGCACAATGCCGGCCATCATTACCGAGGTCAGCGGCACGTGGAAGTTATCGGCGGCCGCAATGGTGTTCGGGTTGGGTGACATCACGTTACCGGCCTTGCCGCCACCGATCATCGCCAACAGGATGGCACCGCGCGAGATCCCGGCCTTCTGGGCAATGGAGAGTGCGATCGGCGCTACGGTGATCACCGCCACGTCGATAAATACCCCAACCGCCGTCAGGATCAGTGTAGCTATCGCCAACGCCAGCAGCGCACGGGTTTCCCCGACCTTGCGGACAATGGTTTCAGCAATGGTATGTGCCGCGCCAGACTCAATCAGCACCCCGGCCAATACCCCCGCGGCCAGAATGCGCATCACGGCGTTGGTGATGCCCTGAGCGCCGGTGATCATCAGCGTCACGGTCTGAACCAGATCGGCGCCGCCACACAGCCCACCGGCCAGCGCACCGGCAATCATACCGTAGGCTGGTGGAACCTTGCGTAAAATCAGAACGATAGCGACAACCAATGCCACCAGCGCCCCCAATGTGGATACCGTTGTCATTATTATTTTCCCCGTTGTTGGTGTGGGGAAAACATATCCTGAGCGCCGAACATTAGCGTGAGAGGAAGCCACAAAAACCCAGCGGGTGGCGCACCGGAAAGTTGTGGTTTTACACAACTCAGTGGTGCATCAGCATGCCGATATATAGCTGCAAGGCATCCGTTAACTGATTGATTTTCAATCCGGTAATCGCCTCAATGCGCTGCAAGCGATAGCGCAGAGTATTGACGTGAATATGCAGCTCAGCGGCGGTCTGCGTCTGATCACAATTCCGCGAAAAATAGTGCCGCAGGGTGCTGCGCAGGACGCCTTTTTCATCACTGGCACCCAGGATCTGCCAGGGGCGTGAAAGCTCCTGCGCACGCCAGTCTTCGCCCAAATCGCACAGCAATGACGGCAGCGGATAGTCTTGGTAGAACAGCGTCTTGTGGCGCAACTTCAAGCGCTGCGCCATCGCCTGCGTGGCGCGGGCCGTCAGGTTAGAACGATGAAGCCCCATCTCACTGCTAAAGAAACCGCCGATAATCAAACGCAGGTTGAAACGCGACTGTAGCTGGCTTTGCAACTGCTGCGCCTGCTTGCGCTCCTGCTTCAAGTTCCATTCCCCTTGCACCAGGCTGGCGGGCCGCAGCAGAACCATTTCGTTTAGGCCGGTGATGGCGAGCAGCGCTTCACGCTGGGTGTGTTCCAGCTCCTCCAATAGTTCACGCAACAAATTCGGCTGGGGATCCTGTAACTCCAGGATCCAGACGATACGCGGCAGTTGCAGGTCCAGGCCCAGATAGGCAGCCATCGCCTCCAGTGAGGCCGATGCCGGCTGCGACTGCAGCAACTGATTCGCCAGCTCCTCGCGATAGCGCTTTTCCCACTGGTTTTGGCTGAGCAATGCTGCCTGCTCCACCATCAGCTCAGCCGCCATTTTCACCAGTTCGGCATAGGCACGCACCTGAGCGGGCTCGCCGGAAATGCCGATCACCCCCACCTGCTGGCTGCGAAAGCTAAATGGCAGGTTAATTCCTGGCCGTACACCTTTAAGATGCGATGCGGTCACCGTATCGATTTCCACCACCCGGTTCTCGGTTAGCGCCAATACCGCGCCCTCATGGCGCTGGAACAGGCGTGAGGGATTACCGGAAGCGATGATGACACCGTTGCTGTCCATAACGTTGACGGAATGGTTGATGATGCTCATCGCCCGCTGCACGATCTGGCGTGCGGTGGATTCTGCCAGCAAATTGGTGGTTCTGAGCATCAGGAAGGTCCCCATGGGTGATTACGAAGGCAGTTATACGTCATTTATCGCGGGTGATTAAAGCTCACGGGCTCAACAAGCCACGGCGATCACAGTTCGGCTGGAAAATGGCGAAAAAAAACGCCAGACCGATAAGGCCTGGCGCTATGCACCGCAATGAAAAACCGATCAGCCGAGGATGGTCGCCAGTTCAGCGCTCACTTCGGTCACTTTACGGGTGCCGTCGATTTTACGGTATTGGGTGTTGCCTGCTGCAGCTTCTTTGCTGTAGTAGGAAATCAACGGTGCCGTCATCTGGTGGTATTCAACCAGACGTTTGCGCACGGTTTCTTCCTGATCGTCTTTACGGGTCGTCAGGTCTTCGCCGGTTGCGTCGTCTTTGCCTTCCACCTTCGGCGGATTGAATTTAACGTGGTACACGCGGCCAGATGGCGCATGCACGCGGCGACCAACGATGCGATCAACGATCAGTTCGTCCGGTACGTCGAATTCCAGCACATAATCCACGTTGATACCGGCTTCTTTCATCGCGTCAGCCTGTGGAATAGTGCGTGGGAAACCGTCCAACAGGAAGCCGTTACGGCAGTCTTCCTGGGTGATGCGTTCTTTAACCAGTGCAATGACCAGTTCATCGGTTACCAGCTTGCCGGCATCCATGATTTCTTTCGCCTGCTTGCCCAGTTCACTGCCGGCCTTCACGGCTGCGCGCAACATATCACCAGTAGAGATTTGCGGAATACCGTATTTCTCCATGATGAATTGAGCCTGAGTACCTTTACCAGCGCCCGGAGCGCCCAGCAGAATGATACGCATTGCGTAAATCCCCTTGCTATGTAGTTTTTATAAAATTGCGAAAACACTCAACCATACCATTTCAGGGGGGGCTGGCTCAAGGTACGCGAGGAAATCGATTGCGGAGCCGAAGGGACGAAAAAGAGGATAAAACGCGGAAAATCAGTGAGAAAAGCAAAAAAAACGCCTCCAACCTTTAGGTCAGAGGCGTATAGAGTGACAATTATGCGGACAACAGTTTATTCATGCGGCGGATAAACTGATTTGGGTCTTCCAGCGTGCCACGTTCGGCCAGCAGCGCCTGATCCAATAACAGGTCAATCCATTCGGCGAATTGTTCGTTATCGCCCACATCGGATGCGCGTTTGACCAGCGCATGCTCCGGGTTCAGTTCGAAGATGTATTTCACGGCCGGCGCTTCCTGGCCCGCAGCGGCAAACAATTTCGCCATCTGGGTACTCATTTCATCGGCGTCGGTGATGACGATGGCCGGCGTGTCGGTCAGGCGGTGCGTCAGACGCACATCCTTCACGCGATCGCCCAGCAGGGTCTTCACGCGGTCAACAAATGGCTCCAGCTGCTTCTCAGCGGCCTTCTGCTCTTCGGTTTCATCCGCCAGCTTGTCCAGCGCGTCGTCCGCCTTGCTGACCGACTGGAACAGCTTGCCGTCAAACTCGGTCAGATAGCTCATCATCCATTCATCAATGCGGTCAGAAAGCAGCAGCACTTCGATGCCTTTCTTACGGAACAGCTCCAGGTGCGGGCTGCTCTTGGCGGCGGCATAGCTGTCGGCAGTGATGTAATAAATTTTCTCCTGCCCTTCGGCCATACGGCCAACGTATTCTTCCAGCGAAACGGTTTGCGCCGAGCTGTCACTCTGGGTAGAGGCGAAACGCAGCAGTTTGGCGATGGTTTCTTTGTTGTTCGCGTCTTCCGCCGGGCCTTCTTTCAATACCAGACCGAACTGCTGCCAGAACTTCTGGTAGCCTTCCGCGTCGTCTTTGGCCAGTTTTTCCAGCATCTGCAGCACACGCTTGGTCAGCGCACCGCGCAGGTTTTGCGTCACGCGGCTGTCTTGCAGAATTTCACGCGAGACGTTCAACGGCAGATCGTTGGAATCTATCAGACCACGCACGAAACGCAGGTAATTCGGCATGAACTGCTCAGCGTCGTCCATAATGAATACGCGCTGTACGTACAGTTTCAGACCGTGCTTGTGATCGCGGTTCCACATATCCCACGGGGCTTGGGCCGGGATATACAGCAGGCTGGTGTATTCCTGCTTGCCTTCCACACGGTTGTGGCTCCAGCTCAGCGGGTCAGTAAAGTCGTGAGCAATGTGCTTGTAGAACTCTTTGTATTCTTCGTCGGTGACGTCAGCCTTGCTGCGGGTCCACAGGGCCTGCGCCTTGTTGATTTTTTCCCAGGTAACGGTGCCGTCTTCTTCGTTTTTGGTTTCAATCTCAACCGGCAGTGCGATGTGGTCGGAGTATTTACCGATCACCGAACGCAAACGCCAGGCGTCGAGATATTCATCTTCACCTTCGCGCAGATGCAGGGTGATTTCGGTACCGCGATCTTCTTTGCTGACGTCGGCAATGGTGTAATCGCCCTCACCGACCGACTCCCAGAACACGCCCTGATCGGCGGCTGCACCGGCAGCTCGGGTACGCACGGTGACCTTATCTGCCACGATGAACGCAGAGTAGAAGCCCACGCCGAACTGACCGATCAGTTGGCTGTCTTTGGCCTGATCGGAACCGATAGATTCGAGGAAGGCTTTGGTCCCTGATTTTGCAATGGTGCCCAGGTTTTCAATCACTTCTTCGCGGCTCATACCAATGCCGTTGTCGGCAATCGTCAGCGTACGCTGGTCTTTATCGAAGGAAAGACGCACACGCAACTCGCCGTCGCCTTCATACAGCTCAGGCGCGGACAGCGCGCGGAAACGCAGCTTGTCGGCGGCGTCTGAGGCGTTTGAGATCAGCTCGCGCAGGAAAATTTCTTTATTGGAGTACAGCGAATGAATCATCAAATGAAGCAGTTGTTTTACTTCAGACTGGAAACCACGGGTTTCTTGACCTTTCATACTCATTGATTACCTCAAAGATATAGCTACCAAAATCGGACAATGAGGATCAAGTGGGGGTCAGGACATTGTTTTTCAAGCGACTGGGGGGAATTTTTTTGGAAAGTAGCGGGGCCGCGATGGCCCCGCTCAGCGTCAGAATTTGATAACGTGGCGACCGGCGAGGGAATGCGACAGCGTGGTGCCGTCGACCATCTCAAGCTCGCCCCCTACCGGCACGCCGTGGGCGATGCGGCTGGCCACTACGCCATACTGACCACACATCTCGGCGATGTAGTTGGCGGTTGCGTCACCTTCCACCGTCGGATTGGTCGCCAGGATCACTTCGGTAACGCTTTCTTTTTCCAGCCGTTGCTCCAACCGATCCAGACCTATATCACCAGGGCCAATGCCGTCCATCGGCGACAGGTGCCCCATCAGCACAAAGTAGCGCCCGGCGAACTGACCGGTCTGCTCGATGGCGTGAATATCAGCCGGGCTTTCCACCACGCAGATCTGGCCGTTTTGTTGACGGCGCGGATTGGCGCAGATGGTGCAGATATCCTGCTCGGTGAAGGTACGGCAATCGGCACAGTGGCCGATTTCCGACATGGCACGGGTCAGAGCCTGCGCCAAACGCATGCCACCGCTGCGATCGCGCTGCAACAGTTGGAATGCCATGCGCTGCGCCGACTTCGGGCCAACGCCCGGCAGGCAACGCAACGCCTCCATCAGTGTTTCAAGGAGCGGGCTGGTTTGCATCAGAACGGCATCTTAAAGCCAGGTGGCAGTTGCATGCCATTGGACACAGACGCCATCTTCTCTTTCTGGGTTTCGTCGATACGACGTGCGGCGTCGTTGATCGCAGCAGCGATCAAATCTTCCAGCATATCTTTATCGTCTTCCATCAGGCTCGGATCGATCTCCACACGACGGCAGTTGTGCGCGCCATTGATGGTGACTTTCACCAGGCCAGCACCGGATTCGCCAGTCACTTCCAATTTGGCGACTTCTTCCTGCATCTGCTGCATTTTTTCTTGCATTTGCTGGGCTTGCTTCATCAGGTTGCCCAGACCGCCTTTACCAAACATAGTCGTCTCTCGTCGCTAGGGCCGCGCACTTTACGCAGCGTTTAAATGGGGCGAATACTCTCTTCATCCAGGTCCGCGTCGAAGAAACGGCGCAGGGTCTGGATATGGGTATCCGCAACGATCGACTGGCGCGCCTGCGCCAGTTTTTCTTCATAAATGGCTTGTCGCCACTCCAGCGGAGTCCGCTCCGCCGGATTATCGTCTTCCACCACGGTCAACTCAACCGGGCTACCGTATAGCTCGCTGAGCGCATCGGTCAGGACCTTCTGCGCCGAAGGCGAATTCAGATGGCGCTGCGACGACCGCAGGTGAAGACAAATCTTACCGGGTTCCAACTGTTGTTTAACCGCGTTTAATGCCAGTTGCTGCACCAGTTTTGGAATTTTAAGCTTATCGATTTCCGCCGCCCAGGCATCGCGTTCCAGCGATTCAGCCACCAGTTTGGCCGACAGCTCGGGCGTTTTCTCATGCTCAAGCGCGGTGCGCAACGCTTTCGGCGTAGCCAGCGGCTCCGGCTCGGCCTCCGGCTCGGTCAGTGCGCGCCAGCGGTAAGCCTCCGGCTTGGCCGGTTTTTCCTGCACGATCTTTTCCGCCTGGCGCTGCTGGCTGCGCTCAGTCACGGAAGCCAACCGCTCCAGTGCCGAGTTCGCCGGCCGCGCTTTTCCAGGCGCCGCCGGTTCACTCTTTTTTGTTGTGGATGCTCCCTGCTGCCTCAGCAGTTGGGTACGCGCCTTTAATAATTGCGCGGTGGCATCCGGTAAATTCGCTTGCTGGCTGTTTTGCGGTGCAACCTGCCCTAACGGCGGTGGTGTGTCCTGAAACTGCGGCGGCTGGGCCGCCTGAGCCTGTGGTTGTGCCATTTGCACCGGCGCGGTTTGCACCATGGCTACCGGCTCCGATATCACCGCTTTCGGGTGAAACGCCAGCGCACGCAGCAGGGTCATTTCAACCCCCATGCGACGATCCGGCGCAAAGGCCAGCTCTTTGCGGCCAACCAACAGCGTTTGGTAATAGAGTTGTACATCAGTCGGCGGCAAAGTACGCGCCAGCTCACGCAGCCGCTGTTCAATGGCAGCGTAATGATTATCCAACACCGACGGCAGCAACTGTACCATCGCAATACGGTGCAGCAACGCCAGTGTCTCGATCAGCAGATTTTCCCAATCGACACCGCGCGAAGCAGCCTGCGCGACCTGGGCCATCACCTTCTCGCCATCGGCACTGACCAGCGCTTCGAGGATCGCCAGGGGTTGTTCATCGTCAAGCGTACCGAGCATTTGGCTGACGGTGGCGGTGGTCACCTGCCCCTGTCCCATGGCAATCGCTTGGTCAGTGAGGCTCAGTGCATCACGCATGCTGCCATCGGCGGCACGCGCCAATAGCTGCAACGCACGCTGATCGCTGGTGATCTGTTCTGCCTGCAGCACCGTTTCCAATTGGCTGCGGATCTGATCGACATCCAGCGCCTTCAAATGAAATTGCAGACAGCGGGACAAAATGGTCACCGGCAACTTTTGCGGATCGGTGGTTGCCAACAGGAATTTGACGTGCGAAGGCGGCTCTTCCAGCGTTTTCAACAGCGCATTAAAGCTGTGGCGCGAGAGCATGTGCACTTCGTCAATCAGGTAAACCTTGAAGCGGCCACGGGCGGGGGCGTACTGGACGTTATCCAGCAAATCGCGGGTATCTTCCACCTTGGTTCTGGACGCGGCGTCAATCTCGATAAGATCGACAAAACGCCCCTGCTCAATCTCGCGGCAGTTATCACATTGACCGCACGGCGTGGCGGTGATGCCGGTTTCACAGTTCAGGCCTTTGGCCAGCAGGCGCGCAATGGTGGTTTTACCCACGCCGCGCGTGCCCGAGAACAGATAGGCGTGATGGATCCGCCCCAGCGAGAGGCCGTTAGCCAGTGCAGTCAGGACGTGTTCCTGTCCGACAACATCTGCAAACGTTTGAGGGCGCCACTTACGGGCTAGAACCTGATAGCTCATTAATACCGGAAAAGTCGAGTAATCTGGAGGGTCATGCTAACACAGCCCCGCGGCAATCCGCGAGGCCGTTGTGGTAATGCGGATCAGTGGCCGGAGAAGTTGACCAGGCTGTAGCATTCAATACCCAGGGTATTTAAACGCGCTTCACCGCCGAGCTCCGGCAGATTGATAATAAAGGCGGCGTCTGTCACTTCCCCCCCCAAACGGCGGATCAGTTTTGCGGTAGCTTCTATAGTGCCACCCGTGGCCAGCAGATCGTCCACCACCAGCACTTTATCACCGGCGCTGATAGCATCGGTGTGAATTTCCAACTTGTCGGTGCCGTATTCCAGCTCATAGCTCTCGCTGAGGGTGGCACGCGGCAGTTTGCCCGGTTTGCGCACCGGTACAAAACCCACGCCCAGCGCCAACGCCACCGGTGCGCCAAACAGAAAGCCGCGCGCTTCGGTGCCAACCACTTTGGTCACGCCCGCTTCGCGAAAACGCTCAACCAGCAATTCGATGCTGGCAGCGTAAGCCAGCGGGTTTTCCAGCAGGCTGGTGACGTCGCGGAACAGTATGCCCGGCTTAGGGTAATCCGGGATGGTTTTGATACTGTCTTTAATAAACTGAAGCTGCTGCGCAGTAGCGGTCATAATTGTTGCCTGATAAAACTGCCTGATGACTTGCGCGCAGGTCATCTTAACCCGCACACGAAAACGGTCAAATCTATGCAAACTGGCGGACAAATGCAACCGACGGTGTGCGATCAGTGCTGTTTTTGTTGCGGCAGGTCAACAACCGGCAACCGTGACATAAAGATCAGCAGAACGGCCAGCATCACTAACAGTAAGCCGCGCACCCACCAAAGCTTCACCAACCACAGCGAAACCGCAAACGTCAGCACAATCATCAATACGGCCTTCCATTTGGTCCCTGGCGGCAATGCGCGGTGCTGTTGCCAGTGGCGCAAGTAGGGGCCAAACCATGAACGGTACAGCAACCAGCCGTGAAATCGCGGGGATGAACGGGCAAAACACCATGCGGCCAACAGTAAAAAGGGCGTGGTGGGCAGCAGCGGCAATACCACGCCCAGCGTCGCCAGCACCACCGCCAGCCAACCGAGGATTATCAATAACCAACGCGTCATGGGGCTCCTTGTCCATCAACCTGTCTGACGTCACTTTATCACCAGCCCCCCCAGCATCACCAGTCGCAACGGCCGGAATATGCTTACAGCGCTTGTTTCACGGTGTGAACGCGTGCAAGCTGAACCCACTATCATCGTCATGGAGCCAACGTGAGTACTCAGCGTCTTTTACAAGTGTTAGAACAACAGATCACGGTGTTAGCCGGCGAAATCACGCCGCAAGGCGACGCGCCGATCCCTCAGGCACGCTTTGACGCTGCGTTATTTTCCAACCGTGGCACCCGGCTGCGCGATTACCTGACAGAAGTACAAAAGAACTTCGCCCAGTTGCAGACCGCCGCCAACGACAGCCGCACCACCCAGGTAGCCTTTCTGGCCGAGAGACTGGTGGCGCAGATCACCGCTCTGCAGCGCGAATTGGCGACCCAGGCACTACGCCGGAAAAATCAACCCAGGGAAGTCGTGGCGGCCGATTTGTACCATAAGCTGGCTGAGCATCAGGATTATGAGCGTCGGATCATTTCGATGATCCAGGATCGGGAAAGCCTGTTAGGTAGACAGACCACGCTGGCAGCTCAGCAAAAACTGCAGCATGAGCTGGCGGCGCTGGAAGGCCGATTGATGCGTTGCCGTCAGGCGCTGGCACGAATCGAGCGCAGTATTGAACGTAAAGAAAACGGTTTTTGAAGATTTATCACAATATTTTAATGTTTATTCCCCGCCGCGGACCTTGTTCACTATACTCAGCCGAAGCGAAGCATCACTCATTCATCTCAATTTAAACGTGGGTTTTATGTCTCTAGAAAATGCCTCAGCAGAATTGCAACTGGCGGTAGATCTGATTTACCTGCTGGAATGCAATGAGATCGATCCGGCCACCGCGCTGGCGGCGCTGGATATTGTCAAACGGGACTACCAGGAAAAGTTGCAGCGCAACGGTGTTACCTCCCCTTATCTGCCTGTCGGCCAGTAAAAAGGGTTCAGCCTGCGCTGAACCCTTGCTTCTCATTCCATTATCATCCTGCCAACGTACCGCCTTCATCCGGCGATAATGTCCGTTTCACTTCCTGCACCTCGTTGCCCTGCTGATTGTGCAAATACACCTCAAGCTGGTTGAAGGCGATATTGATATCGTTCTCACGGCACAGGCGTTCGATCGAGCGGTTCAGTTCGTCAACGGTGTAGCTGCGGTCACGCAACTCACGCACGTAAAGGCGCAGTTCGTGATCCAGCGTGCTGGCACCGAAATTAAGGAAGAACACCTGCGGCTCGGGATCGGTCATCACCCGCGGGTTATCGCGCGCCGCCTGTAAAAGTACCGCTTTCACCTTGTCCAGGTCAGATCCGTAGGCTACGCCAACCTTGATCAATACGCGGGTAATGGTGTCTGACAGCGACCAGTTGATCAACCGCTCGGTGACAAACGCCTTGTTCGGGATGATCACTTC
Organism: Serratia sp. NA_112.1; assembly: GCF_052691715.1. Lineage (NCBI taxonomy): Bacteria > Pseudomonadati > Pseudomonadota > Gammaproteobacteria > Enterobacterales > Yersiniaceae > Serratia > Serratia sp. NA_112.1. The sequence continues at coordinate 229,047 of NZ_JBQZFO010000001.1, read as the reverse complement.
TTTGCGGTCAAAATCGGTGATGGTGGTGGCACGAATACGGATTTTACTGACCGAGCCTGAGAAACTGCCGATAGTAATGGTATCGCCGATACGGATCGGCCGTTCAAACAGGATAATCAGACCGGAGACAAAGTTGGCGAAAATCTCCTGTAAACCGAAGCCCAATCCGACGGTCAAACCGGCCGCCAGCCACTGCAGCTTATCCCAGGATACACCCAGCGATCCCAGTGCGGTCACCGCACCTACGGTGGTGATCAGATAGGTCAGTATGGTGGTGACGGCGTAAGAGGTCCCCTGCCGCAACTGCAGCCGCGACAACACCACCACCTCCAGTAAACCCGGCAGGTTGCGCGTCATGACGTAGGCAACGATTACCGCAGCTATTGCTACCATCATATTGCCCAACGTTACCGCCTGCGCCACGCTGCTGCCGGCAACGGTAGCGGTGTAATGCCATAGCGTGATGCTGTCCAGATACGAAATCACCGTCACCAGATCGGACCAAATGGCATAAAAAGCACTGGCGAAGATAATAAACAGCGCCATGGTGGTCAGACGCAGCGACTGCTGGTTGATTTGATCGAGCGCTAAAGGAGGTTCTTCAACCGGTTCCAGCCCTTCGGCTCCCTCTTTCTCTTTCGCCAGGCTCTGACGACGGGCCAGCGCACGGCGGTAGGCCAGGCGGCGGGCCGCGACGCTCAATCCCCGGATCGCAGTCAGATAGACAATATTCCACAGGAAAAACAGGTACAGACTGTCGATCCAGCGGCCGGCCAGCCGCAGCGTGGTGTAGAAGTAACCGGCAAACATCAGCCCAAGCAGGATCAACGGCGTGGCCGCAATGGCGGTCACTATCACCAACCGTACCGCGTGCGAACCTTTCTCGCGCCAACTGTCACGGCACATCGGGAACACCAGCACGGTCAGCAGTGCCAACGTCAGCATGACCACCACTTGGCCAATCACGTCTTCCACCAGCCGCAGCGGCGCTTTCTCGCCCAGTACCGACCAGAAGATCAACGGCAGCAGCGCCATGCCCAAGCGCACCGCCTGACGGCGGTAATGCGCACAAAGCTCAGGGGTGAAATTGAAGTGGCGCTCACAAACGCCGCCCACTGCCAGCATGCGGTAGGTGAAGCCGAAAATCAGCCAAAACAGTGCCAACTGCTGCGACAGCGCCCAGATGAAATCACTGAGGCCAATTTCGGCACGCTCCCCCCAAAATCCCGCCCCCAGCAGCAGCGCCGAACCGGGTAATACCTTCAGCAAGGTCAGTAAGATGGCTTTTGGTGTGTGCAGTTGGCCATCGCGCTTTAACTGCCCGACATCGTTGGCCAGCCGTTGCAAATGGCTGTCGATCAGCTTGTAACGCCAGCGTAACAGACCGAGCAGCAGCAGCAGCGGGATCAGCACCAGCAGTGAATTCAAACCGCCCTGCACTATTTTGCCAAGTTCTAATTTGAAATCGAGGGTGGCAAGCTGATCTCTGACCGCCCCCGGCAGGGCTTTCAACCACGCCAAATCAACCGGTTTGTTACTGTTAACCCAGAAAATTTGCTGGGTCAGCGTATCCCGCAGTGAGCTGTTAACGCTGGTCAACTGCTGCTGGTTGATCTGCAGGTTGATCGACTGCGCCAATTGATTGCTTAGCTGTTTGTTCAACTGATCCAACAGTTCACGCCGCATATCGACGATTTCGTTTAAAGCGTCAAGCACGTCTCCACTGGCCTTTTCTTTACTGTCGGCAACCAGCTTATTGATGTAATCGTCGCCTTTGAACAGGTCGTCGCGCTGCTGATTGATATCAAACTGTTCCAGACGCAGATCGGCGATACGCGTGCCCATGTCTGCCACCAGCGTCCCCTGCGGCAGGCTTTGCTGCTGTTGATACAAAATACGTGACAGCACCAGACTGCCTTTGAGCACCTGGATCTGTTCTTTCAGATTGCGTTCCGCCTGCAAGCCACGATCGAGCCAGTTCTTTACCCGAATATTCTGCTGGAACAGCACGTTGCTCTCTTCGGTGGCGGCAATCAGCCGTTGGCTGAGCTGGCGGTTAACGTCTAGCTCCTTACTGACCAGCTTATCGTGCTGAATGTCCGTAGCATCTTCCGGGTTCTGCGCCTCTTTGGCGGTTTTTTCCGACAGTGTCAGGCGCTTGCTGTTGACCACTTCTTGCAGCAACTGCACGTTGTGATCCAGCGCATCAATATGCCCGGTGGTATAATCGCGCTGTTTTTGCAGTAGATCCTGCAGGGTGGTGTTGGCTTCCAGGCTTTTGCGCTGCAGATCAATTTGCGCATTGAGCAACGTCTGTTCGGTTGCCAGCATGACTAACTGGCTGTCGCGCAGTGAATTTTGGCCCGGCGTCCGATCGTTGATCTGGTTACGGATCTCCTGCAGACGCTGCGAGGCAGTGTACATGCTGCTCTGCACTCGCTCTGGCTGGGTCTGCAGTGAAACCAGTTGGCTGTTATAGGTCGACAGGTTTTCCTGCGCAGTCTGCAGATCGTCGAGGGTTTGATAAAGGCGACTTTCCAACTGGCGCAGCGAAAGCTGCAGCAGTTCGCCCCTGGCGGCCGTGCCATCTACCGGCGTATTGAGTGCATCAAGATCGGCGGTTACCTGACGCAGTTTGCCCGGCGCCAGTTGCAACTGCTGTTTAAGCTGAGCGCTATCTTGTTTGGTGCGTTCAATCGCATCCAGCAGCTCAAGCGTGCGGGCCAAATCTTGCTGGGTGAGCTTATTGACCGAGGTCAACGTCTTTTGCTTGTTCAGCGCTTCAATCTGGCTTTGAATTTCGCTGCGGGACGGCAGGTCGCCATTAAAGGACGCATAGGCCACAGGTTGGCACACCGCACAAACAGCAATCAGTAAAAACAGGGCAAGGGTGCGGGAAAGGCCCACACTCAGGAATGAGGGAAACGCCAGAAAAGAACCTTTAGCTAACCTGCGATGCATGATTTGGCTTCGAATCAATAATAAAGAAGCTTAAAGATTATCACGATCGCAGATAGCCAAAGAATAAGAAAAGCATTGCTGGTGATGTACAGATGTCGCAGGATTAGAATGTCAGCACTTTCTCGGCCGCCAAAGTCCACTGCGCCAGCTCGACCAGGGTACCGATCTCTACTCCATCCGCCAGTGGCAGTTGGCTCACGCCACGTGCGTCGGCGCAGGTCTTGCACAGTTTCACCGGGACCTGTTGCGCAGTGAGAATCTCCAGCATCTGCTGTAAATGGTACCCTTCACGCGGCTGTTGTCCAGCCAGCCCGGCTACCACCGCATCAGACATCAGAAACAGTTTCAGGTCGAGATCGCTTTGCTGCTCTTTCAGAGTCATGGCCAGACGCAAGGCGTTAAACAGGGATTCATTGCCATAAGCGGCACCATTGGCAATCAACACAACGGATGACATGGTGTTTCTCCTAACTATGAAGGATAGATTTCGACGCTGCGGGGCTGCGTCGCCAGTTCTTCCGGCTTGACTCGTAAAGCGGGACTGAATTGGACCATTTCGAGGAAGGAGTCGATCAGCGCCATCGCTTCGGCTTTCAGATCAAAGCTCTCCGGCATAAACAGCCAATTCTCCATCAGGCCGGTAATATAGGCATGCAGGATAATTGCCGTGCGACGAGTGTGCAAATCAACGGGCAGTTGGCCATGCTCAATACAGCCACGCAGCACCGACTCAATGCGTTCATAACCTGTCAGGTACAAGACTTTACGCGCTTCATGCAGCGGCATCATCTCACCGACGAATTCGCACTTGTGGAAAACGATCTCCAACAGCGCTCGGCGGCGGCTGTCATCAACCGTAGCCGTCAGAATGTAAATCAGAATTTCTCGTAAAATACGCAGTGGATTCTCAGGGAACTTTGCTTGATACTCTAGTTCCAGATCGCCAATTTTTGACTCTGATAATTCCCAAACTTCGTTAAACAGGTCTACCTTGTTCTTGAAGTGCCAATAAATTGCACCACGCGTAACTCCGGCAGCAGTAGCAATATCTGTCAGTGACGTTGCGGAAACGCCACGTTCAGAGAATTCTTGCACCGCAGCATCAAGTATGTGCTGTCGAGTTTCCAGCGCCTGCTGTTTGGTTTTTCGTGCCATGACGTTGTTTTTTAGGGGGAGTGTGATTTACATACATTCGCGTATGTATGTACCATAGCACGCACATATAATTAACGCAGCAATGGGTTTTTAAGCTTGTGATCCATTGATCATTTTGAAATCGGACACTTGAGGTTTTTCTATGAACAAAAACAGAGGGTTAACGCCTCTGGCGGCAGTTCTGATGCTTTCAGGCAGCTTAATGCTTACAGGATGTAACGATAAAGAAACCCAACAGCAAGGCGCCCAACCACCGGCTCCCGAAGTGGGTGTAGTGACATTGAAGGCCGAGCCTCTCAATATGACTACCGATCTTCCTGGCCGTACCGCTGCGTATCGTATCGCCGAAGTTCGCCCTCAGGTCAGTGGCATTATCCTGAAACGCAACTTTGTTGAAGGCAGCGATATCAAGGCAGGCACTTCCCTGTATCAGATTGATCCTGCAACCTACCAGGCAAGCTATGACAGCGCCAAAGGTGATCTGGCCAAAGCACAGGCCAGCGCCTCTATCGCGCGCGTAACGGTCAACCGCTACAAACCCTTGCTGGGCACCAGTTACATCAGCAAGCAGGATTACGATAATGCCGTTTCCAACCTGCAGCAGGCTGACGCCACTGTGATAGCCGCAAAAGCGGCGGTAGAAACTGCGCGTATCAACCTGGCTTACACTAAAGTGACGTCCCCAATTTCCGGACGTATCGGCAAATCTTCCGTAACCGAAGGCGCGCTGGTCAGCAACGGTCAAACCACGGCGCTGTCTACCGTGCAACAGTTGGATCCGATTTACGTCGACGTTACCCAATCGAGCAACGACTTCCTGCGCCTGAAGCAAGAACTGGCCAGCGGTGCGCTGAAACAGGAAAACGGCAAGGCCAAGGTGAAACTGCTGCTGGAGAACGGTGCGCAATACGCTCAGGAAGGCACGCTGGAATTCTCTGACGTCACCGTGGATGAAACCACCGGTTCTATCACCATTCGCGCCCTGTTCCCTAACCCGAACGATACGCTGCTGCCAGGTATGTTCGTTCGCGCCCGTCTGGACGAAGGCGTACGTAGCGATGCATTGCTGGTGCCACAGCAGGGTGTAACGCGTAACACGCGTGGCGAAGCTACCGCGATGGTGGTGGGCGCTGACGATAAAGTCGAAATGCGCACGCTGAAAGCGGACCAAGCGATTGGTGACAAATGGTTGGTTACCGACGGTCTCAAAGCCGGCGACCGCGTGATTGTCACTGGCCTGATGAAAGTCCGCCCAGGCGCTCAGGTAAAAGTGCAGGAAGTTGACACTCAGGCGCAAAAGCAGCCGCAGTCTGAAGCGCAGAAGTCATAAAAAGGAGCCGTTAAGACATGGCTAAGTTCTTTATAGATCGCCCGATTTTCGCTTGGGTAATCGCCATCATCGTCATGTTGGCGGGTGTGCTGTCAATAATGAAACTGCCGGTTGCGCAGTATCCAACTATTGCACCACCAGCGGTTAGTATTTCCGCAAACTATCCGGGCGCAGATGCAAAAACGGTGCAGGATACCGTGACTCAGATTATCGAACAGAACATGAACGGTATCGATAATCTGATGTACATGTCCTCCACCAGTGATTCCTCTGGTAGCGTAACCATTACACTGACGTTTAACTCCGGAACAGACCCTGACATCGCTCAGGTTCAGGTACAGAACAAACTGTCATTGGCTACGCCGTTACTGCCGCAAGAAGTCCAGCAGCAGGGCCTGAAAGTTGAAAAGTCCAGCAGCGGCTTCCTGATGGTAGCCGGCTTCATTTCCGACGATCCTAGCATGACTCAGGACGATATCGCGGACTATGTGGCCTCCAACATCAAGGACCCGATCAGCCGTTCAGCCGGCGTGGGTGAAGTGCAGCTGTTTGGTGCCCAGTACGCGATGCGTGTCTGGTTGGATCCAAATAAGCTCAATAACTTCCAATTGACCACCACGGATGTGACATCCGCCATTACCGAGCAGAACAACCAGATCGCCGCAGGGCAATTGGGCGGGATGCCACCGGTGCCGGGTCAACAACTTAACGCCTCAATCATCGCGCAGACCCGTCTGACCTCACCTGAAGAGTTCGGCAAAATTCTGTTGAAGGTGAATGCCGACGGTTCTCAGGTTCGCCTGAGCGACGTGGCACACATTGAGCGCGGAGCTGAAAGCTATGCCGTGACCGCACGTTATAACGGCAAACCGGCGGCGGGTCTGGGTATCAAACTGGCTACAGGTGCCAACGCCCTGAACACTGCACAGGGTGTGAAAGACGCGCTGAACAAAATGCAGCCTTTCTTCCCGCAAGGGATGAAAGTGGTTTATCCGTACGACACCACGCCGTTCGTTAAAATCTCGATTAATGAAGTGGTGAAAACGCTGATCGAAGCCATCATCCTGGTATTCCTGGTGATGTATTTGTTCCTGCAAAACTTCCGCGCAACCTTGATCCCAACCATTGCGGTACCGGTGGTGTTGCTGGGTACCTTTGCCATTCTGGCAGCCTTCGGCTTCTCGATAAACACCCTGACGATGTTCGGCATGGTGCTGGCGATAGGCTTGCTGGTGGATGATGCCATCGTGGTGGTAGAGAACGTCGAGCGTGTGATGTCAGAAGAGGGACTGCCGCCGAAAGAAGCCACCAAGAAATCGATGGGGCAAATCCAGGGCGCGTTGGTCGGTATTGCCATGGTGCTGTCGGCGGTATTCGTTCCAATGGCGTTCTTCGGCGGCTCGACCGGTGCCATTTACCGTCAGTTCTCCATCACCATCATTTCCGCGATGGCGCTGTCGGTACTGGTTGCGTTGATTCTGACGCCTGCACTGTGCGCCACCTTGTTGAAACCCGTAGCGAAAGGCGACCACGGGGTTAAAACCGGCTTCTTCGGTTGGTTTAACCGCATGTTCGAAAAGAGTACCCATCACTACACCGACAGCATAGCCAACATTCTGCGCAGCACCGGTCGTTATCTGGTGATCTACCTGCTGATCGTGGTCGGCATGGCGCTGCTGTTCCTGCGCTTGCCTTCCTCGTTCCTGCCGGACGAAGATCAGGGCATTTTGCTGACCATGGTGCAGTTGCCTGCGGGTGCTACCGAAGCTCGTACCTCTAAGGTGCTGGAAGAAGTTACCGACTACTTCCTGACCAAAGAAAAAGACAACGTGGTTTCAGTGTTTACCGTTGCGGGCTTCGGCTTTAACGGTAATGGTCAGAACAACGGTCTGTCGTTTGTCAGTCTGAAAGACTGGTCTGAACGTAAAGGTGAAGGGAATAAAGTACCGGCGATTGCAGGCCGCGCAATGGGCGCGTTCTCGCAAATCAAAGATGGCCTGGTATTCCCGTTCAATCTGCCGGCGATTATCGAACTGGGTACCGCGACCGGTTTTGACTTCCAGCTGATCGACCAGGGTGGTGTGGGACATGAGAAACTGACCGAAGCACGTAACCAGTTGCTGGGCATGGCTGCCGAGCATCCGGACATGCTGGTGGGCATGCGCCCTAACGGTCTGGAAGATACGCCGCAGTTCAAGCTGATTATCGACCAGGAAAAAGCCAAGGCGCTGGGTGTCAGCATCACCACCATTAACAGCACGCTGAGCACCGCGTTGGGTGGTTCTTACATTAACGACTTCATCGACCGTGGTCGTGTGAAGAAAGTGTACGTACAGGCTGATGCCCCCTTCCGTATGTTGCCGGAAGACATTAATAAATGGTTTGTCCGCGGCACCAGCGGCCAGATGGTTCCGTTCTCCGCCTTCTCCTCGGCGAAATGGGAATACGGTTCACCGCGTCTGGAACGTTATAACGGCCTGCCTTCCATGGAAATTTTAGGTCAGGCAACGCCAGGCAAGAGTACCGGTGAAGCCATGAACCTGATGGAAGAACTGGCCTCCAAGCTGCCGAGCGGCATTGGTTATGACTGGACCGGTATGTCCTATCAGGAACGTCTGTCCGGCAACCAGGCTCCGGCACTGTATGCCATCTCGATTCTGGTGGTATTCCTGTGTCTGGCAGCATTGTACGAGAGCTGGTCAATTCCGTTCTCGGTCATGCTGGTTCTGCCACTGGGGGTTATCGGTGCGTTGCTGGCAGCCACCATGCGCGGCCTTAACAACGACGTTTACTTCCAGGTGGGGCTGTTGACCACCATAGGTCTGTCGGCGAAGAACGCCATATTGATTGTGGAATTCGCCAAGGATCTGATGGATAAAGAAGGCAAGGGTCTGATAGAAGCCACATTGGAAGCGGTGCGTATGCGTCTGCGTCCAATTCTGATGACTTCCTTGGCATTCATCCTCGGGGTACTGCCGCTGGTTATCAGCAGCGGTGCAGGCTCCGGCGCACAGAACGCGGTAGGTACCGGCGTTATGGGCGGGATGATTACCGCGACCGTGTTGGCCATCTTCTTCGTTCCGGTCTTCTTCGTGGTGGTTCGCCGCCGCTTCAGCAAGAAGTCTGACGATATAGAACACAGCCACCCGGTTGATCATCACTGATTAAAGTAGTGCTCCCGAACCTCTGAATACAAAGGCCGCTTATGCGGCCTTTTTCTTTAGCTTCATCGCCTTAATGCAAACCACTCTCATTAATTTATCGGCAGACGCATTTTGTACTTGATCCGCCTTGCCGTGCGGCGCATAATGATTGTTATAGTATAACATAACATTGGAGCGCATCATGAAAGCAGGCATCCACCCAAACTACCGTACCGTGGTGTTCCACGACCTCAGCGCCGATACCTACTTCAAGGTGGGTTCGACCATTAACACCGATCGCACCATTGAGCTTGAAGGTGAAAGCTGGCCGTATGTCACCCTCGACATCTCTTCCGCTTCGCACCCGTATTACACCGGCAAACAGAAAGAGTTCTCTAAAGAAGGTAGCACCGCGCGCTTCCAGCAGCGTTTTGGCCGCTTTTTTACCGGCAATAAGTAACAGGGGATCCACATGCAGGTTTTGAGTTCATTGCGTTCGGCGAAGAATCGCCATCCGGATTGCAAGGTCGTGCGCCGTAAAGGCCGTATCTATGTGATCTGTAAAACCAACCCCCGCTTCAAAGCGGTACAGGGACGTAAGAAAAAGCGCTAAGTAAAGCAGTGATCTGTCTGTCGCAAAGCCCCGTTGCTGCTCAACGGGGCTTTTTTTATGGAGAAACGGAAACGCTTTCAGTGGCCCTATCCTGATGAAAGGGCCACTGCGGTTTACTTCATGCTGCCGAGCAAGGTATCAACGTTGTGTTTGAACGCCTGCACGTAAGTAGCTGCCGGCCCTTGCGGTTTGGACAGCGCCTCTGGATACAGTTCACCACCGGCTTTGGCACCCGTGGCGGCAGCAATTTGCTTCACCAAGCGCGGATCGGTTTGGTTCTCAATAAAGTAGACATTAACCTTCTCCTGCTTGATCTGTTTGATCAGCCCGGCCACGTCGCTGGCACTCGCCTCAGCTTCGGTAGAGAAGCCGACCGGGGCAAGGAAGGTGACGCCATATTCTTGGCCAAAATAGCCAAAAGCATCGTGACTGGTCAGCACCTTGCGCTTTTGCTGGGGCACTGCGGCAAACTGCGTTTTGGCCCACAGATCCAACTTCTGCAGTTGCTGGATATACTCCGCACCACGCTGACGGAAATAGTTGGCATCCTCAGGGTCTGCGGCAATCAGCGCGTTCATCACGTTGGTAGCGTACTGCACGCCATTCTTCATGCTGTTCCAGGCGTGGGGATCGGTGACCTCTTTGCCGTCTTCGTTCATCTGGCGCGAGTTGATCCCCTGCGATGCGGTAATAACCTGCCCCTTGTAACCCGAGGCACTGACCAGGCGATCGATCCACCCTTCCAGCCCCAGGCCACTGACGAACACCACATCAGCCTGCGACAGTAGCTTGCTATCTTTCGGGGAGGGTTCGAAACTGTGCGGATCGCCGTCCGGCCCCACCAGCGTAGAGACATTGACGCGTTCTCCCCCCACCTGCTTGACGATATCCCCGAGGATAGAAAAACTGGCGACGGCATCCACAGTCTTTGCCATGGCCAATGGACTGGACAGCAGAGCAGCGACTGCCAGCGATATAGGTAAACGTTTCATACTTTCTCCTTGCACTTGGTACTTCTCAACGGCGCGCCAGGGAATAAATCCCCCCACGCGTCCCAAACAAAATTGACCCAAAGAAAATCACGCTGGCGCTGAGCACGATCGCCGGCCCGGCAGGCAATGACGCGTAATACGACCATTCCAGCCCGACAAGGCTTGAAAGCATGCCGATACCCATAGCCACCGCCAACATATGTGGCAAATTACTCGCCCAAAAGCGCGCGCTGGCGGCGGGAAGCATCATCAGCCCGACTGACATCAATGTGCCGAGGATCTGGAAACCAGCGACCAGATTGATCACCACCAGCGCCAGGAACAATCCGTGTATCAGCGCCAGCCAACGTGGTGCGCTGACGCGTAAAAAGGTGGCATCAAAAGATTCAATCACCAGGGCACGGTACAGTGCGGCCAATGCCAGCAGCGAAAAGCTGGCTATCGCCCCCACCATCACAATCGCATGAACATCCACTGCCAGAATCGAGCCGAATAACACATGCAGCAAATCAACGCTGGAACCGCGCACCGAGACTAAAGTGACACCCAACGCCAGCGAACCCAGGTAAAAACCGGCGAAACTGGCGTCCTCTTTCAGCGGCGTTCGTCGGCTGACCAGCCCGGATAGCATTGCCACCGCCAGCCCGGCAATAAAGCCACCGACGCCCATCGCCACCATCGACATGCCGGAAATCAGATAGCCTATCGCCGCACCGGGCAAGACCGCATGAGATAGTGCATCTCCGACCAAACTCATGCGCCGCAACAGCAGAAAAACCCCCAACGGCGCTGCACTGAGCGACAAGGCAAAGCAAGCCACCAGCGCACGGCGCATAAAACCGAACGAGGCAAAAGGATCGACAAGGAGATCAACTAACGTCATTGCGCCACCGCCATTTGACACAGCGGCGAGCTGGCAATATTCAACGCTGGAATGTGTTCCAGCACCCGATCTGCCGCCCCCCAGTGACAACACTGTGGCGTCAATAACAAGGCCTGCGGGAAATGCTTCGCCACCATCGACATGTCATGCAGCACCGCAATGACCGTCCTTCCCTGTCGATGCAACTGAGCGATCACTTGCAGCAATAGCTGGATTGTGGCGCTGTCGATACCGGTAAAAGGTTCATCCAGTAAAATCAGCGGTGCCTGCTGGACCAGCAGGCGGGCAAACAATACTCGCTGCAGTTGGCCACCGGAAAGCTCACCAACCGGGCTACGGGCCATAGAAGTCATCCCTAGGGTATCCAGCGCCTCGGCAATCTGCAGTGCAGCACGCTTATTCAGCCCAGCAAACATCCCCATCTGCGGCCAGCTTCCCATCGCCACCAGATCGCTGACGACTATTGGGAATTGACGATCCAGCTCGGCCTGCTGTGGCAAATAAGCCATGCGCGGTAATTTATTTCCGCTAAAAGACAGGGCCCCACTTTGTAGAGGCAAAAGACCGGCCAACGTTTTCAACAATGTTGACTTACCGGCACCGTTCACGCCGACGACGGCAGTCAAAGAGCCGGCGGTGAAGTGACCGCTGAGCGGCGGAAAAAGCGGAGTACTACCATAGCCCATGACAGCCTGTTTTAAGCTAATCATGGCAACGCTACCGCCCAGTAGATGCCTAGCCAGAGTATGGCCAGTAACAAAATGGCAATGCCACAGCGCAATCGGGCAGAGGCAGTGAACAAGGAGTTTAAAGACGGCATAGCGCCATCTTGCGGTGTGGATGTCAGTTTCATGGCCGGACGGAAGGAAAGTCAATTGTTATATTATAACATCACAAACATTTCACTAACTCAAGCCCCCATACTACGATTAATGCAACTGAACGTAACAAGGGATGCGCTACTTTCGCTGGCAATTCACCGGCTTGACAACGTCAGTGTTACTCCTTCCTAAATATACCGAGAAGTATCAGGGTTATTAATCGATAAACAACGTTGGGATTCTGTAAAAAAGCCAACTGTTAACGAAAAGTTTACCGACGAATTGATAAAAAAGGAGTAACATTAATAGATAGAATCGCTATACTGTCAGGCATTAAATGCAAGTAACTCTTCGCTGCGGCACAATGACGGAAGCACTTTCTGTTAAAAAACTAAAGAAAGTGATTAACGAAAAAATATCAGAGTTGGTGCCTGCATTGACCAGCGGCCAGAGTTTTTATTCTGAAAGCGCGCGTTATGCTGAAGGTTCATTAGAAATACTTGATATTCAGGAATTGAACAGCCGCCAGTATTCAATGAGTTACCGCTATAAATGGACAATTTTCAATGCCTGTCTGGATATCAACGCCGAGGAATACATCAGCGATAGCGTCACTTTCAGCCTTGCCGAAGCGGGACTCATCTTTGACATCATTGATAACTCCCGTCCATCTACCGCAGATGAATTGTAAGTTTACGTAATAACAGCAGGCCAGATGCGAAGAAATGATTTATATTCATTATACGGGAAGTTTATTTTATCATCATCTTTAAGCTACCTCTGTCTATGATGTAAATCAGCTTACTCACAGAGTGTTATCAACACCGAAATTAAGACTTACGGAGGGGATGATATGGATGAGTATTCGCCTAAACGGCACGATATTGCTCAGCTGAAATTCTTGTGTGAAAACCTGTATGATGAAGGTATCGCCACTCTGGGCGACAGCCACCATGGCTGGGTGAACGATCCGACGTCTTCCGTCAACCTCCAGCTTAATGAGTTGATCGAACATATTGCTTCGTTTGTGATGAGTTATAAAATTAAATACATGGACGAAAGTGATTTATCGGAACTGGTCGAAGAGTACCTCGATGATACCTACACGCTGTTCAGCAGTTACGGTATAAATGATTCCGATCTGCGTCGCTGGCAGAAAACCAAGGCGCGATTATTCAGAATGTTCTCAGGAGAGGACATCTGTACGACAATGAAAACTTAGGGGATAATTATCCCCAAATTATTCTATTCGACGGTTTATAACACCAAAGGTTATCATGACTAAAATTGATTATCTGATGCGTTTACGTAAATGCACCACGATCGAAACACTGGAACGCGTTATTGAAAAAAACAAGTATGAGCTTTCAGATGACGAATTGGAGCTGTTTTACTCCGCGGCAGACCACCGTCTTGCCGAGCTCACCATGAATAAACTGTACGATAAAATCCCTGTTGCCGTTTGGAAATTCGTACGGTAATCCAGGTGATAAATGCGTTGAGCCGATACCTTTGTCGGCTTCAATGTTTACAGCAAGTACGCATATATCTTATTGACTTACATTGATTTTCATTCACTGTCCCTATCCTGTAATAATAGTCGGTAGCCCCCCTCAGTAATAGCCACTGTCAATTACCCGCTCCTTATTACACCGCCAGAAAATCCATCGGATAACGGCGGCGCACCAGCGGAAAAACCGGCACGCCAAACAGTACGCAAGCTACAACATACGGTGCAGAATCGCATTCTTTTCAAAGTAGTGATGCTTTATCACCGCAGCCACGTGGAGCACAATCATTCCCGCCAGCGCCACACACGAACAACGGTGTATGACAAAAAAGAATCTGTTCACCTCCAGGCTGTCCACCGGCCGGGGGAAATCTATAACGCCAAAGACCTGAAACCCCTTTTCCAACATTAAAAAACCGCTGATCAATACCACGAAAATAAGCAGGTAGAATACCTCGTGCAGCAAATGCACCAACCCCTTCCCATGCCCTTTCAGCATTTCGCCATAGGGGACCGAGGGTCTGAAAAAACGCCAGAGAAAACGTGCCATCATCAGCGGCGTCAGCACCAGAGCCAACGACATATTGGTCTCCGAGAAAAAGGTAAATATCCGCTCATTCGGCATAAAATGCAGTGAATATCCGACAATCATGACGTAAAACATCGCGACGGCAATGATCCAATGCAATAGGCGGCTGAAGAGATCGTAACGAGTTCGGATGCCAATCGTTTCAGTTTGATGTTGCATAAAACCCTCTTAAAAGCGGCCATTGCTGGCCGCTGAATATTCTGTTCGTTATCGGCTTACTTCTTCACAACCCACGCGTCCTGCCAGTTGGATCCCACGCCCGGCTCAAACTGAGTCGCGCCGCGGTTCCACTGCATGCAGTAACCGCTGTAAGGGAAAGGTTTGCACTGATAAACCTTGCCGTCTTTCGGTTGCAGCACCGTGGTGCCGGCGGTGTATTTACTCAGCGCGTTCGGGAAGACGAAGTTGTAGTCGCCATTGCCGCCGCCACCGGTGGATTCTGCTTCCAGATTGAAGTTTTCGATATCAGGCTGAATGCTATGCCCGTTATCGTTAGTCGCAATCACCTTCAACATATGGTGACCTTCGCTGACGTTGTTCAGATCCATGCTCAACGGCTGGCTGGCGTCATCTACGATGACTTTCAGGTAGCCTTTCTCGGTCTGATGATGGTCGAACACGCGTGCTTCGACGGTCAGCTTGCCCTTCACCTCAGCGTTAAAGGTCAACTGGGATTTACCGTCTTTGATCTTGGTGCTCGACAGCCCGCTAATGCGGATTTCCTCGGTAACGGCCGGTGTTTCTTCCTCATAGGAAATCACCACGCTCTTCAGCGTGCTGCCTTTCTTGGCGAAGACATAGTTGTTACCGGCGATTGGGTTGACGTTGCCATCTTTATCTTTAACACCGGCGCGCACGTCGGCATGGGTGGCGTTAATTTTTTCCGCGAGCGCCTGGCTCCAGCGATTTTTATCAGTCAGCGCTTCGCTGTTGATATCGAGTTCGACCTGTTTGGCAATCACTTCGCCGGCATCACTGAAGAAACGGGCGATAACCTTATCGCCGAGCAACAGGTTTTTGCCGTTGATCTGCCCTTGCAGTTGCTGGTTCCACTCGGAAACAATGCCGCTATCTTCAAAGTTAACGTCGACAGCCTGATAGAAGCTGTTTACCGTGTCGTTAATTTCCCACACGCCGTAAATCACCTGGTAACCGGTTCTTTCCGGAACTACGCACTGGTGAACCTCACGCTCTTTTGGCGCATTGCCGTGGCCATCGACTTCACAGAAAGGCTCACTTTCGAAAGATTCACGCGACAGCGGCTTATTCACATCCCAGTTCTGCTTGGTGATGTAATAACGCCAGTTGTTGGTTTTATGCTTGGCGGTATGGTACCAAGTGAAGGCCTGCGGACCCGGCTTCATGGTATTCAGCGCCCAAATGTTGATGCCCTGACGGTCAAGTGGCTCAAAGCCCCCGACGCTGCCGCTGGCCAATTGGCCATCCAGAGGCCGGTCATTAGCAGGAAAACCAGAGATTTGCTCCACGCTCTGCGGTTCATACTGCGCCCGACCGCAGTCGGTGTTTGAACCCAGTTTGCATTTAAATGCGCGGCTCTCAGGGACTTCAATATAACCGTGTGACCATGCAGCGGAAGAGGCGACAAGTGTTGCCATCATCAAGGCAATTTTTGATAATTTCATTACTACTCCAGTTAAACTGTTCGGCTTTCAACTGATAAAAGTCAAATAACTTTCAGTCGAATTATTTACTGTTCTAATGAACGCGGAAACTTCCCGCCCCAAGAGAATAAAACGAATAATTAAGCCTGAGATACTTAGGTTGCCTTAACTTAATGCACATTAATGGCAGCAAACCCTTAGTAAATATGAAGAATACTTAAAAAAAAACGAGAGCATTGAAACCATAATAATCCGAATATAAAATAACCAGCCACTCCCAATACCGAATATGAGAATAGCGTGTTTACTAAAAATATTGCTGCGTTAACGATATCCCTCGGACTGCTGTCCGGCTGCCAGCATTCTGCAGAACATAAAACCACACCGCCAACGGCTGAGCATCAGCTGGAACAACTGTCCTCACTGGTCGGAGCCAGCCAGTTTCTTCGGGAAAAATGCAGCCGTGCCGACATCCCGACCAATGATAAGTTGGCCGCAGCGGCATTGAACGAAGCAAATAAAAAAGGTTGGCCAAGCCAAGACGTGAATCAAACCCAATTACTCGATGCGGCCAAAGGGGTATTTGCTCGGCTGAATGCCGACGCTACGCCCCTGGCGCAGAAATGCAGCAGCTTTAACCAGTCGCTGGCGCGTTTTCTTGAGCATACGCGCTAACCGACAACCGGCTGGATAATCCAGTGGTAAAGCATCCACGACCATCCGGCTATCGCCAGTCCTGGCCCGAACGGCAAGGGCTGCGAGCAGCTGCGGGAGCGCATCACGCGCAGTAGCAGCAGCCAGATCAGGCTGCTGGAAGAACCGATAAGCAGGATAGGCGGCAGGGCTTCATATCCCCCCCACGCCCCCAACGCCGCCAGCAATTTAAAGTCGCCATATCCCAAGCCTTCACGCCCGGTCGATAACCGGAAACCCCAGTAAAGCAGCCAAAGGGTGAGATAACCCGCTACCGCCCCGATTACCGCGGCGGGTAAAAATTGCGGCTGCGCGATGCTATGCCACAACAACCCGGCCCACAGCAATGACAGCGTTAAACAATCGGGCAATAGCTGCTGTTCCACATCGATAGCCGACAGTGCCAACAATAATGAAAATAACGCCAACATGAAAAACCAGTCGATACCGACGCCGATAAAACAGGCTATCGATATACCGGCCAGCATGGTAACTAATTCCACCAGCGGATAACGTGAGGAAATATCCCCCCGGCAGTGGCGGCAACGCCCGCGCAATATCAACCAACTCAGCAGTGGAATATTATCATAGGGTTTTATTTTCTCTAAACAATGCGGACACGCTGACCCTGGCAGAAAAAAATTAAATACATCAGGATGACGGCCATTAACCCTTTCATCCTCTTCACGCTCAAGCATCTTGGGCAGTCGGTAAATTATCACATTAATAAAACTGCCCAAACAAAGGCTCAGCACTGCGCTGAATAATAACCAGCAGTCACTGGCCATATTTTCAATGACGGATAACATATTTCCCTCTGAATGAATAAAACCGGAATCGCTTATAAAATGGCTTGCTGCGCCACCACCAACAGTTGGCTGACCTTCACCACGCCCTGAGCCTGTTCGCTGCGTTCAACGGCCAGTTGCGCCACCCGAATCCCTTGTTCGCGCTGCAATTCGGCCAGCCAGATCGTTAAACGCGCGAACGGGATCGAGGCTAACGTCATCCGCACGCCTTCTTCGCTTTCTTCCCAGGCCGTAACGGGAATTTGATTTTCTTGCGCGCTCTGCCGCAGGCGTTCCTGCAACAGCCCAGGGAGGGCGGCGTCAGGAGGTAATCGCGATTGCAACCGGGCGACGTTGCCCATCTGCACATTAAGCGCCTCCAACCGCTGCGTATTTTTTTTCACCTGATGAAACTGATACAGACAATAACTGAAGGCAGCCAACAGCATCAGGCTCAACGCCACCGCCACCTGCAGGCTTTTATCGGCTCTTAAATCAGCTATCCGCGCTTTCATTGCTCTTCTCCAACCGTCAGGGTCACCAAATTATCCGAAGGCCCTTCCGTCATAGCGATGCTGATGCCATTGTCTTCGGTTGGCAGCGCCAGTTGCGTATCCTCTTTTAACAGGGTGATAACCAGCTCATTTTTAGCGCCATCGAAAATTAACGATTGTAGTTGCGGCTGTTCCCACAGAGATAGCGCCTCGGTGGCATAAGGCAACAGCTTAAACAGCTGAGGCTCCTTCAATATATTTTGCATCTGTCTGACTTTTTTTCTGGCCTCCTCAACAGGCGAAGCCGTTAGCGGCTGCCCCGGCGACAGATGCTGATATAAAGCAGCCATCTGCCTTTCGGCTTGCCCGGCCTTCAGTTGATGGTACAAACCGCAAACCAGCAACGAACAACTGACCAATATCAACGCACAGGCGATCTTTCCCGGAATAAACCGCGGCCATCTGAGGGCGGGTTTAAATTTCCCCTGCAGCAGGTTGCTCTTGCTGCGCCCGGCTTCGTTCGCCAATTGCCATAGAGGATCCCCTGCACAGGATCCGCTCTCCCATGTCGAGGGCACACTGCCACCGGCGTGAATGCAAAGATCCGGCGTGACCGGAAGTTCAGTGTCCTCCCATGCGCACGGCAATTGCATGCCCTGCCATTTTCCCGTTCTTATCAACCATCGATCGGGCCAATAGGCCACGCTGCACTCTCCGGGCAGGGGCAATGCCAGCACGTCCGGGAGCATTTTATCGGCATGAAGGCCGCAGGCACGTAGCCGTTCGCACCAGGTTTGCATTTGCGTCAGTGTGACCCCGGCAATGCCGAAATTCATCTGCTCCTTGCCCAGGATTACCCAGTGCATCTGCTCCACGTCGGTCAGCAGTTCACTTTCATGCTGGAACGCCAACGCCATCGGTGTCACCAGCCTGGATTTCCCCTGAAACTGCGTATTGCGCAGCACCACATGGCGCGCAGGAACCAGCACCACCACTCTGCTATTCCGCGCCATGGCCGCCAGCTCGGCACCCGCATTATCCAGATCGAGGCTGGCGGCAAAGACGCTTTGCGCTTCCCCCACCTTGCCCCAACGCACATCGGCGACGGCGCCGTGTCCCAGGGCGATTAACAGAATATTGTCCGACATACTCTAGTGTTCTCCCCAGCCAAACTGGCGCCGAATGACCTTCATGCCGGTACTGTTCCGTTGCAAGATGCTGACCAAGCGATACCTGCCGTCATCCAGTTTCACCCGCAGTTCCACAGTAAAGCGGTTGCCGGTAGTGACCAGTCCATCAGCCAGGCCGCCGTCTTTCAGCTTACGCAGTTCGGGGTAGTTATCCGTGGTTAAAAAGTCCAATGAGCTCCAGCCAAGCTGCGGCCGACCGGCGATGATCGCCAGGAGTTGCTCGTTCCCCAAAGCATTCAGCAACATCGCCCTGATCAGCGGCAACTGCCGCTCCGTGGCGGTGTTAAGGTTAATTTGCAGCGTATTATCCGGTAAGGCGCAGACCAATGGCGCTATACGCAGGTACAGTTCACGGTTTATGACGCCGATCTCCCGCAACTCACTAGCATCTTCAATCAGATAGCCCGTTTCAGACGTACCGCGTTGTGCGCTGATTTTCATAATAACAGCGTCGGCGATAGCACCGGCCTGCGGCTCGTCAACGCCCAGATTGGTGAGCAACAGCATGAATATCCGCTTCTCTCTCGCTATTTTCGGCTTTTCGCCCCCAGCGTCATCCACCGGGGATGACGCCGCGAGCGCATTCAAATTAAAACAAACATCGGCGCTGACGATACGCACTGAAATCTCTCCCTCTTCCGTGCGCATGGCCATATCTTCACGCGCCCATGCCTGCCCCAAACTCACCGAGACCTGCTTATCCAACGCCTGTTGCAACTGCCTTTTGGCATAGATTTCTCCGCCCAACAGCAGCCATTTGGCCCTTAATTGATCCTGCTGAAACTGCGCTCGCGTCAACGACCGCTGCCAGTAGCTATTGATATTCACCGCAATAATCGTCATCACCGACATCATTAACAAAACCATCAACAACGCCATTCCCCGCTGTTTATTCATGATTGTTCCTCAGGCGACAGCGGGACAATGCGCCGCACCACGCCGAAAGAACCTGTTTCGACGGTGATCTCGACTGCCTGAGGCAGCCAGGTGCTGGCATGCCATGCCGCTAACCATTCGCCTTGATAATAAAAACGCAGTTGGAACCGCAACACATCCGACAACAACGCCACACTGCGCGCGGCAGACGGCGGGCTGTTCAGGGCTGGGGAGCTCAGGCGGTCCAATCTCCCCTTCTGAAACCGATATTCCACCCGCTCCAGCGTCGAACGCGGCAGCCTGGCACCGGGGTTATGCCAGTAATTTCTGATCATCGTGACCCGATAGCCGCCATCCCTCTCCGCAGCCCCGCGCGCCATAAACTCAGGTATGCCGGGTTGACCGGCCAAACCGGCCGGTGTGCGGGTGAGTGCATGAGTAAAGTCCCGTTCAATGAGGGTTAGCGCCCGTTGCAACTGAACCATTTGCGTCGATTTTCGCTGGGTGATCTCACTGTTTCTCAATACACCTTTGAAAATCATCATCGCCGTGAGCGACAGCAAAGAAAAAATAACGATGGCCAGCATCATTTCCACCAGAGTAAAACCGCGCTCCGCGTCCCTGTTCATGGCAATTCTCTGTAGGCCAACAGCCTGATCAAGGCGCCTGGCGCCTGCGGATCGCGCCGAACTTCCATTTCTATCGCCCGCATCCCGGCATCCGTGGTGTCTCTGCCGCGATAACGCCAATACCAGGTTTCATCCGCCATTTCCGTCGTCCCCTGACGCCATGCCTGCGCGGGCAGGACTCTATCAAGCTGCAACAAAGTCAATTGGTTATCCGCTACCCACAGGGCAATATTCTTCGCCTCGATGGCCCCCAGGCTTTGCACCTGCCCTCCGGTTGTTTTGATTAACGCCATGCAACCAATGGCGAATATCATCAGCGCAACCATCACCTCCAGCAGGGTCATGCCTCGCTGCCGTTTATATTTAAGCTTCATCACAGTGGGCTTCTGTCGTTTCAAATGTAAAGAAACCGGTCGCGCTGAGCTGCCACTGGCATTTTCCCTGCAGCAATGTGACGGAAAACACGGTGGTTTCACCCCCCGGATACAGCCAAACCTGCGGTTCCTCCTGCGGTGGCCACTCGCCTTTCAGCGAAACCGCCTGCCGTTCCAGGGCCAACGACAGTTCAACCTCGGCCGGTAGCGGTGAGCCTATCGCCACCGCAGTTTTATCCTGCGGTTGACCGTCGGCGACAATACGCCACCCCTTGCGGCTGAACGCCACGCCATAGGTTGTTCCTTCACGCTCAGCCCGTTCCGCAACCTCATTCAGCTGCCAGGCCAGTTGCTCACCCTGCCTTGCCAGTTGATTTTCAACTGCGGGAGAACGCAGCATCACCAGGCTGCTGGTGATGCCTAACAACAGCAGCACCAGCATAATTTCCAGCAGGGTAAAACCGCGTTCGCACCTCATCATTACTCTGCTTTATCCGCCGTTTTCTCAGGCCAGTTACCGATGTCATCCTCACTGTCGGCAATACCATCCTGGCCGCTGGAAAACACGTCCAGCTTCCCGTGCTTGCCGGGATTACGCAGTTGATACTCATTGCCCCAGGGATCCTGCGGCAGGCGGCGGATATAACCGTCTTCAGGATAATTGCGAGGAATCGGCGCCACTTCAGGCTTGGCCGACAGCGCCGCCAACCCTTGCTCCGAACTTGGATAACGCCCGTTGTCCAACTTGTACATATCCAGCGCATTCTCCAGGGCGACAATATCGCTGGTCGCCTTTTGCTTATCCGCTTTCTCTTTATTTCCCATCAGGCTGGGAATAGTCAAACTGGCCAATAACCCCAGAATCACAATCACCACCATAATTTCCAAAAGCGTAAAACCCTTTTGACGAAACTTGCGTACACGACTGCTCTTTCTCACTTTATTTTCCGTTAACATCTTTCTCATCCAATCATGTTATTGAGCTGCAATATTGGCTGCAGGATAGCCAAAATAATAAACAGCACCGAACTGGCCATCACTATCACCAATAAAGGTTCAAACAGCCCCAGAGCCAAGGTTATTTGCCGATTAAAGGCATCCTGTTGCATATTCGCCGCCCTCTCGAGCATCATTTCCAATTCACCGCTGCGCTCACCGGACATGATCATGTGCCGCATCATCGGCGAAAAAAGCGCGGTCCCCTCCAGAGACGGCGACAACCCTTCGCCTTCACGCACCCGTTCCATCGCCGCCAGCAACCGCTGCCGGGCATCATCATTGCCCAACACGCTGGCGCTGATGCGCATCGCCTCCAGCAACGGCACCGCACTGGCGTTCAAAATACTCAGCGTTTTGGCGTAGCGCGCCGTATTCACGCCAAGGGTCAACTTGCCGATAACCGGCAGCCGCAGGATAAAAGCATGCCACCGGGTACGCCTGGCCGGCTCCTTCAGGCGATAGCGAAACAAACCGATGCCCACCAGCAACAACATCAGCACTGCCAGCCCCCACTGTCGGATGACGTCACTGGCACCGATCAGCAGCCGGGTAGACAACGGTAGGGCCTGTTTCATATGAATAAATTGCTCTATGACTTTAGGCACCACCGCAGTAAGCAAGATGGCTACTACCCCGATCGCCACCACCGTCAGCACCATTGGGTACACTAATGCCTGAGTGATCTTGTTTTTCATTTGCTGACGCTGTTCGACATAGTCGGCCAAACGCTCCAGCACCGGCGCAAGATGGCCGGAGATTTCGCCGGCAGTCACCATGGCGCAGTACAGGCGATCAAAAATAGGCGGGTATTGCCCCAAGGCATGCGCCAGGGAAAACCCCTCCAGGATCCGCAGACGTACCTGCGTCAGCACCGCCTGCAAGCCTTTCTTTTCCGTTTGCCGCGCCACCGCCATCAGCGCTTCTTCTAGCGGCAACGCGGCGGACATCAACGTCGCCAACTGACGGGTCAACAACGCCAGATCGCTGCTCGTGACGCCGGAGGTCAGCCTGAATCCAGCCAGCTTGTTGAACCTGTGCGTTTTTTTGGCTTTAACCGCCAGCACCTGCCATCCTTTTTCACGCAGCAGGTCACGGGCATGGCGCAAGGAATCTGCCTCGAGCTCCCCGCGTCGGGCACGCCCTTGCCTGTCGCAGGCATGATAATCAAACCTCATCGCCATCCCCTTCGCGGGTCACTCTCAGCACCTCTTCCAGGCTGGTCTCGCCGGCGCTCATTTTGGCGATCCCATCCTGACGTAAAGACTGATAGCGCGAGGCGGCCAGCCGCATGATGTCGATCTCGCTGTCACCGCGGTGGATCGCCAGCCGCATGGATTCATCCAGCACCAGTAGCTCATGCAGCCCGATACGGCCAAGGTAGCCCTGCCCACTGCAGGCGTTACAGCCTAGAGGCCGCCAGCAAGTGACATCCTGATCCACAGGCAGATCAAACGCCCGCCGTTGCCGAGCAGACAAGGTGTAGGGTTCGCGGCACTGCGGACACAGCCGCCGCACCAGGCGCTGCGCCAACACGCCGCTAAGCGAACTGGACAGCAAGAATGGCTCAACCCCCATATCTCGCAGGCGGGTAATGGCGCCGATCGCCGTATTGGTGTGCAACGTGGACAACACCAGGTGCCCGGTCAGCGAAGCCTGAACCGCAATCTGCGCCGTTTCGCCGTCGCGGATCTCACCGATCAGCACCACATCGGGATCTTGGCGCAGCAACGCGCGCAGCCCACGGGCGAAAGTCATGTCCACCTTCGGATTCACCTGAGTCTGCGCAATGCCACTCAACTCGTACTCGACGGGATCTTCGATGGTCATGATGTTGCGGTTTTCGTCGTTAATCTGGTTCAGCAAGGTATAGAGCGTGGTGCTCTTGCCGGAGCCGGTCGGCCCGGTAACCAGGATGATGCCATGCGGCTGCTGAATCAGACGCATAAGCGCCTGTTGACGCTCCTGCGTCATCCCCAAACTGGGCAGATCCAGTCTGACGCTATTTTTGTCCAGCAGGCGCATAACTACCCGTTCGCCGTGGCTGGCCGGCATCACCGATACGCGCACGTCGATCGCCCTTCCACCGACCTTCAACGTCATGCGTCCATCCTGCGGCACCCGTTTTTCAGCGATGTCCAGTTTCGACATCACCTTGATGCGCGACACCAGTAGCGCGGCCAACTTGCGCTGTGGCGCCAGAATGCGTTGCAGCGCACCGTCAATCCGAAAACGGATCACCAATTCGCTTTCGTAGGTTTCGATATGGATGTCTGAGGCACGGGCTTTGATTGCCTCGCTCAGCATGGCGTTGATCAGGCGGATGATTGGCGCATCGTTCTGCTCATCCAGCAGGTCCTGTTGCTCCGGCAGCTCTTCCGCCAGCGTGTAAAAGTCCAGCTCGCCGCCCAGATCGTCGATCATCTTCTGCGCATGACCGGCCTCCTGCTGGTAATACGCCACCAGTTTTTGTTCAAAGATTTCAGGCTCCAACCGCACCAACATCGGCTCGCCCAGCAAACAGCGGTATGCCTCCATCAGCGCGGCCTGAGCCGTTTGCTGATGGCAATACAGCAGTGTGCCGCTCTGTTCGGCGACGGCGAGCACGCCGTGCTGGCGCGCCCAGGCAAAAGGCAACAGGTGGCCTGAGGGGCTCGGCGTCATGATTTTCCCTCTTGGTCATAGAACGCATTGACCTGCGAAATGACGCGGAGAAACGCTTGATTGTCACCCGCGGTTTGGCCGGAGGAGATTTCCTCGCGCAACGCCGTTTTCAACTCGATATCTTCCCGCTGCTCAACATCAAATTTGCCTACTTTACGTTGGCTCTGCTGAGAGAATCCTTCGGTCGTCCGAATGATGGTCGGGCGGATGAATAGCATTAAATTGCGCTTGCTCTCTTTCACCGACGTAGAACGGAACAGCGCGCCCAATACCGGAATTTTTCCCAACAGCGGAACGCTGCTTTCCACCTCTGAATTAGTTTTATCCAGCAGACCGCCAACCACTACCGTTTCACCGCTGTCGACCAACACGGTGTTATTTACCGTACGGATATTAAAAGTGGCGCCCAGGGAATCGGCGGAGACCTGCGTATTGTCGGCAACGCTGGAGACTTCCTGCTCAATCTGCATCAGGACCGATTGACCCTTGTTAATCTGCGGTTTTACCTTGAGTTTTATCCCCACGGTTTTACGCGAGACGGTATTGAAAACGTTATCGCTGTTGGTGGTTTGCGAACCGGTCAAAATAGGTACATCCTGGCCTACGCTAAACTCCGCTTCGGCGTTATCCAGGGTGACAATGCTCGGCGTAGCCAGAATATTATTTTGATTATTGCTGGCGATGGCGGATAGCAATACCCCCCAGTTTCCGCTGTAAAAGCCGGTCATCAAACCACTGGCCTTGTTGAAAGCCTCGAGCATGCCACCGTCAAAACCTGATGAAACGCCAGGTACATTGCCGCCAAACTGCGTGCCACCGCCGTATTTATTGGCCCACTGGACGCCGATATTCAGCCCCTGGCCATCCTGCACTTCGACAATCACCGCCTCAACCAGCACCTGAGCACGGCGGACATCCAACTTGGTCACCACCTCTTCCAGGTCGCGCATCACATCCGGCGCAGCGGTGATGATCAACGCATTGGTTTGCTCATCGGCTTTGATCACCACATTTTTCAACAAGGCTACATTGGTTGCCGCACCTTCTTTTTCATTTTGCAAGCCTGAGCTAATCCCCGTCAGCACCTCGACCAGGCTCTGCGCCTTGGCGTATTTCAGTTGAATGACTTGGGTATTGCCTTGATTGACGCTCTTGTTATCCAGCTGATAAATCATGTCCTTAACATATTCGCGGATCCGATCGTCGCCGGTGATCATCACAGTATTGGTTCTTTCATCCGCGACCAGCCGCAGCGTCGCAGCACCCGCCATCCGCTGCTTGCCCTCTTCGCGGAACAGCGCATTGACCATACGCACAATCTCGGCCGCCGCCGCATGCTTCAGCGCAAGCGTTTCTATCTGATTGCTGTCGTCCTGATCCATCTCCCGAACAATATCGATCAACCCATTCACTACCGCGGCTCTGCCGGTGATCAACAACGCGTTGCCCTGTTCATAGTGCGCCACGCTGCCTACGCCCACGCTGTCATTCAGTTGACGTAATAATGGGGAAATATCCTTGGCCGCGATATTGCGCAAAGGAACAATACGCATCACAACCTCATCCCCTTCCCCAATCAGCTCACCGCCGGCCTGCGACAAAGCGGCTCTTTTCCCGTCTTTCGCCACAATGACTTTAAGTACGTTATTTGGCATACCGATGACGGTATATCCGTACACGTCCAGCACGTTCAGGAAGAATTGATAATATTGTTTATCGTTAAGCTGCTCATAGCTACGTACGGTGACTTTGCCTTTCACCGCCGGATCAATAATGATCGTTTTGCCCAGGTTTTTACTGACCGTATTGATAAACTCCTGAATATCCGTACCTTTGAAATTGGCAGAGAATGACGCTGCATGCGTTATCCCGGGGGTAACCGCCAACATTAATACCACCACCAGTTCTCGCCAGGGAAGGCGGGCCAGTTGATGGCCAAAATGGTAAAAAAGATGCGTAATCACAATGTAGCCTTATGACCTTAAAAAGTTCCAATTCTAAAAAGAAAGCACACCTAGTCTTTTAAAATCATCAAGGCGTAGTATCCATTCTCGTCAAGCAATATCTTGTCTTGCAGTATCCGTAATACGACGACGTTACTGTTAGCAATGCGATCGCCCATACCATAACTGGCCTGTTTGCCGGAGCGTTCTATTATCGCCAGGCTGTGTTTGGGGTTATCGCTAAACAGCAAGCCGGTAACTTTGCCCGCCAAACGCGTTTCAGGGGCATTGTTGATAACATCGTCGCTTATCCCCTGCGAGCTAATCTTATAGCTCATGCCGTTATTTCCCTCTCCCCGACTTTCCCCATAGCGGCCAAAAAAATCAGCATTGTTGATTTTTTCTATATCATCTTGCGCAGGGAAACCAACATAACGTCCCCTTTCAGGCACGAAATTACGCTGCGACGATACATCTGTCTTTTCGAGACGATAAATTTTCCAAAGCTGAGAAAAAATAAACACCGCATTCGCCAAGAAGAAAAATGAAATAAAAAAAACAATAAACCGTTTACTCACTTAGGCCTCGGGGTAATCAGATAAATTGGCGGCACGTTTTCATCAGGCGCTAAGCAGACACACCCACAAACATCGCCACCGAAAACAGCAGAGTCAACGTCAGTGCAATTTTGTAGTTAATGGTTTCCAAAATGCCCTTCTTCCCTTTTTTACTTTCCGCCAGTTTTTTATTTTCAGATCCAGCACCCTCAGTGGTTTCCCGCTCGCAGGCCTGAAAACTCAGCATGACGCCAAATCGGGGAATGGTTTTAATCACCTGACCAGGGATACCGTGCCGCGAAAACAACGACCGACATTGAAATATAATTTGATGATAATTGTTATCGCTGATGGTTTCATGATTGCAAAACCATACTGCGCGAATGATATCATTCTTTTTATATATACCACTAAGCAGACAGAGAATAAACCGACGCTGCAACTCAGTCATTTCAATAACGATGTTCTCTCTTTTAAAAAATAATGTTTTATTATTGTTATCCAATACAACTGACTCATTTTCCATCAGGGTGTCATTCAGAGCAATGTCATGTATATCCACATCTCACCTATTTCTAGAAAAAATAATAATCAGGTATTTTTTGCATTCTCACTCCCAAACGCCCCTGTTCAGGGAAGAAGCAAAACAATAGCGCGATTAAAGATACCATCTAATAAAACATGAAAAATAAGGAATGGCAACAGCATCCAAACACAATATATAAGATAAAATTAATAATATTTCAAAAAACAAATAAAAACAAAAATAATCAATAAAAACAACAAATTACATGAATATATAAAATAAATAAAATAACATATATAAAAATATATATCATTTTCTATAATTATAGAAATCCTGATGTGGGGCGGGAGTCAGGAATAGAAAAGCTAAACCTGACTATAATAACAAAGGAGACGAATAGTAGTTCACTAATAATTCCCATCGTTACTATGTTCTCACGCCTCAGATTATGATTTCACATTACAAATAAACATCGGGACATAAACGCTACTAAACATCAGAGTGTCCTTATCAAGATAATTTATATGATAGAAGTTAGATTCACTATTAAAAAAATAGGAGTACACTTCAGAGGGTAAGGTATCTCTTACCGAACGCTGTTCATTGTCATATTGGAATTTATAAAAATCATCTTGTGCGACATACGTAAAATTAACATTGCGACGCACAAAAAACCGCTTATCTCCGCTGCTCGCCACCCCATTCAAAGTCATAATACCCTTATTGCTTGTAAAAAAAACGTAGTGCATTTTTAAAACAAGACGAATATCCATTGGTATGCTGGAATTATCCAAATCATTGGCGTAAGTGAACTTCGCATTAGCTTCGCAGGCAATGCCCTTTAAATCCTGATGGGAATGGGTGAGATAATATATACTACTGCCAAAAACAATGCACAGAACAATGAGTATCATCGACAGTACGGTTAACTTTTTTTCCATGCGCGGATATACTCGCTTTCACAATGATGATAAAAATGATCGCTGTCCATTACACATTTTGCGATAAACTGACGGCCACTGTCTTCTGTGGTGTTAAGTGAGTGATTGAGCCCTGTAATAATCACTTCATCCTTACCACATCGATTGCCATAAAGATCCTTTTCGGTCAAAAACTGCAGGTAGCGATCCGTTTTTTTATCGAGATACCTTCCAGAGTAATAAACCGGGCAACCTTTGACCACACCAAGATAAGAGATAAACGGGTGTTTCTCATTTTCACGGTAATGCTGATAATAAAAAAACAAGAAAACCAGGATGGCAAGCGGTAATGCAATTGATAAGGTACGAAGTAACGTAATCAGATAATAACGATGTGCATATGGCCTTTGGGTACCACTGGTGTCAGACATTAACGGGGGGGCATCTTCCGGCGATTGGCTGGGAGGGGCAATTTCCAAGATTTTAATTAAAATGGTTTTATTAATTCTATAACCTGTTTTAGCCACCGTGATTATCAAGCGATCGCTGAATCCTACGGAAAGCAATGCCCGGCGAGTCAGGCTAATATATTGGTTCAAGGTTGCGGAAGATACACTCAGACCTTGCTCACCCCAAACCTGCTTAAAAATATCCTCCCTGCTGACCGGCTTCACGCCATGCTCAAGTAAGCATTTGAATACTCTGACATTCAGGCTCGATAAAAATACTTCCTTACCATTTCTCATACTCTTTAAAGAGCCGTTCTCGGTATTAAAGGCAACTTTGTTATCAATGATATAAATCATGTTACAGCCTAATCTGATGCCTGATTAATGTCCAAAACGCCGTACAACCCCATTATAGTCAATATCAAAATTATTGCCTGACAACGCCAAGAATTCACAATATTTTAACCACAACATCGATACCCCGCAACATCAAGATAATTATCATCCTATTCAGATATCGCTGAAAAAGAAAAAACATCGAGACCAACATTCTTGAGACATTATATTATTTTTTAGGTAAAAATCTGATCGGATGACTGATTATAACGTCTATTTATCGAGCGGACAGGTTAAACGACGATAGACAAAACAGTGCGTAAGCGGTGGGGGAGGAAAAAGCGGAAGCTGAAATTGGTGGAGGCCCTGCCAGCTACATCCCGGCACACACGTCACCTGCTGCGGCTGCTTCCTTCCGGATCTGACCGAGTTCACAAGTTAGTGTTGCGGGAGAACCAACAGGGCCCCCATTGACGGCTTCCAAGACTGCGAAGCGGTGGGCATTATCGGTGATGGCCAGCCAAATAGCAAGCCAACCGGGGCCAACCGCTGTTTTCTTACCCACCTCGACTGTGGCACACTTTCATCCTTGGTTTTTGCCGCAGCAGGAAAACAGAAATGGAGCCAGAAGATGCCTCATTCAGCCAACGCGTATTCCATGTGGTGGCAGCCATTCCCTATGGCAAGGTCACGACCTATGGCGAAGTGGCGCGGCTGGCCGGTTCACCACGCGCCGCACGTCAGGTCGGCGGCGTATTAAGGCGCCTGCCCGAAGGCAGTAGCCTGCCCTGGCATCGGGTGATTAACCGACACGGCCAAATTTCACAGCAGGGAGAAGACTTTCAGCGCCAGCGCCAGGCGTTGCTTGAGGAAGGGATAATATTCGGCACGCACAGCACGGTTGATCTGCTGGTTTACGGCTGGCGCTGGTAATAACAAAACAGCCTTTGGCCGGAGCGCAAAGGCTGTTGATGGTTTACTGCTTCAGTACTGCCGGCTTACGGCATGGTTGCCGGGGCTGCCTGAACCGCAACGCCCTGTACCGGGACCATTACCAGGTCAGCACGGGTGCCGTTACGGTTTACCACTTCCTGGATTGTATCGGTAATAAAGGTCATCTGCCCATTTACCGTAATTGCCGCACTCAGGATGATGCGTGCATTAGGCTGAATATCGGCCGGGTTGTACGGCAGGACAAAATTAAACGGTGCCTGTTTACCCTCGGTGCGAACCGCACGCTGGGCAATGACTTTAGACGGAGCATCCGCCAGTGAGGCATCAGAGAGCGTGACTGTCAGTACTGCATCCGGTGGCAGCGCGATGCGCTGGCGAATGTTAACCGAGCCAGTCACCGCTGGGCCCTGAATCTGCGGTTGCGCAATCGCCGGGTTTCCCGTTGTTGGTACAGGCACATTCGCACTCTTTTGGGCACAGCCCGCCAGGGTGATGGTCAATGCAGCTGCTCCACCTACGATTTGCCAGAGTTTCATGGATCGCTCTCCTTTTTTATTATCAACATGTTGGTGGCTTTCACCACCGCACCTATTAAACTTAGCACAAAACACTGAATAATCCATTTAGTACTGCCTATTAATCACTTAGCCCTCTAATAACGCTCAGCATTCAGTCAATTTTCTCTGTGCCATAACGCAATATATTGACGTCTTACCGTGATATTCCGCACACTGCGCAAAATGATTATTAAAAGGGTAGTAACTTTATGAGCCAGGCACTGCAAAACCTCCTCGATCTACTGGATCTGGAGAAAATTGAAGAAGGGCTGTTCCGCGGCCAAAGTGAAGATCTGGGGTTACGCCAGGTCTTCGGCGGCCAGGTGGTGGGCCAGGCACTGTACGCCGCCAAGCAAACGGTGCCTGCAGAGCGCAGCGTCCACTCGTTCCACAGCTATTTCCTGCGTCCGGGCGACAGCAGTAAGCCAATCATTTATGACGTGGAAATTCTGCGCGACGGCAACAGCTTCAGCGCCCGCCGCGTCAGCGCCATTCAGCACGGCAAACCGATTTTCTACATGACCGCCTCCTTCCAAAGCCCGGAAGAAGGCTTTGAACACCAGAACACCATGCCCGATGTTCCACCGCCAGAAGGGCTGATGAGTGAATCAGACATTGCCCAGAAGCTGTCGCATATGCTGCCGGACAAGGTGCGTGAGAAGTTTATCGGCCAGAAACCGATTGAGATGCGTCCGGTCAAATTCCACAATCCGCTGAAAGGCAGCGTGGAAGATCCGCACCGCTACGTATGGTTCCGCGCCAACGGCACCATGCCAGACGACCTGCGCATCCATCAGTACCTGCTGGGTTATGCGTCCGACTTCAACTTCCTGCCGACGGCGCTGCAGCCACACGGCGTCGGTTTCCTGGAGCCGGGCATGCAGGTGGCAACCATCGATCACTCAATGTGGTTCCACCGCCCATTTCGCATGGATGACTGGCTGCTGTACGTGGTGGAAAGCACTTCCGCCTCCGGCGCCCGTGGATTTGTACGCGGTCAATTCTATACCCGTGACGGCGTATTGGTTGCCACCACGGTACAAGAAGGCGTGATCCGCCAGCGCGAAGCCTGATAAACCCAGGCCAAAGAAAAAGGGCGATGGTAACATCGCCCTCAGATTGCTAACAACGTTCTTTGCAGTTAAAAGTCCTGATCTGAGGACTAATAAAAAACAAAGAATTATATCTTCTGATTTACCCCAAACATCCGAAAACCACGTTTTTCGGGTGTTTGTCATCAGGCTAAGGGCGATGGTGGCATCGCCCTTTCTGCATCATCATTATTTTCTAGTTATTTAGCGCACTGCCCTTCTTCAAGGCTTATTGGTTATAGGCACTCTCGCCATGGCTGTTGACGTCCAGGCCTTCGCGCTCCTGCTCTTCCGGGACGCGCAGCCCAACGATGGCCCCCGCCACTTTAAAGGCGATAAAGGCCGCCACACCTGACCACACCAGCGTGATCACCACGCTCAGCAACTGGATCCACACCTGATGCCCCATGGTCACGCCTTCTGCGTAGCCGGTGCCGCCCAGTGAGGCCGAGGTGAATACCCCGGTCAGCAGGCAACCGACGATACCGCACACGCCATGCACACCGAACACGTCACAGGTATCATCTACCTTCAGCCATTTCTTCAGCGTGACCACGCCCCACAGACCGGCGATACCGCCAACCAGGCCGATAATCAACGCCCCACCAACGCCCACGGTGCCTGCAGCCGGCGTGATGGCCACCAGACCGGCGATCATGCCGGAACAGGCGCCCAACAGGGAAGGTTTGCCGCGAACAATCCACTCGGCAAAGGTCCAGGAGAGGATAGCGCCGGCAGTGGCCACCACGGTATTGAGGAATGCCAGTGCCGCAATGCCATTAGCCGCGCTGGCAGAACCGGCGTTAAAACCGAACCAGCCGATATACAGGATGGAAGCGCCGGTAAACACCATTGGCAGGTTGTGCGGTTTGAAAGCTTCCTTACCGAAACCGGCACGCTTACCCAGTAGATAAGCGCCAATCAGACCGGCACTGGCAGCATTGATGTGCACCACGGTACCGCCGGCAAAGTCCAGCGCGCCGTCAGCGGCCAGGAAGCCGCCGCCCCACACCATGTGGGCAATCGGCAGGTAAGAAATGGTGAACCAGATGGCCGCGAAGATCACCACCGCTGAGAAGCGGATACGCTCGGCAAAGCCCCCCACCACCAACGCCACGGTAATACAGGCGAACGAACACTGGAACACCACGTGGATCATCTGGCTAAAGGTTCCGGTAACGCTGTCAATACCTATGCCTTTCAGCATTGCCGTCTGGAAACCGCCGAAGAAGGCATTGCCTTCGCTGAAAGCCAGGCTGTAGCCATAAAGCACCCACAACACGCACACCAAAGCAAAAGTGACGGTGACCTGGGTCAACATGGAAAGCACGTTTTTGGAACGCAGCAAACCACCGTAAAACAGAGCGACACCCGGCAGGGTCATGAACAGCACCAAAGCAGTGCAAATTATCATGAAGGCGTTATCCGCCTTGTCTGCGACCGCCGGAGCGGCCAGTGCCAAAGAAGGAACCATGGTTACCGTACTCAGGCCCAACATGGATAAAAGTTTTTTCATTATCAATCCATCCCCATTACTTTACTGAGCCAGTGATTACAGTGCTGCTTCGTCTGTTTCGCCGGTGCGAATGCGAATGACACGTTGCAATTCGGCAACGAAAATTTTGCCATCACCGATTTTGCCGGTGTAGGCCGCTTTACTGATAACATCGACCACTTCATCCAACTGATCGTCAGCGATAGCGATGTCGATTTTTACCTTAGGTAAGAAGTTGACGCTGTATTCGGCCCCACGATAGAGCTCAGCATGCCCCTTCTGGCGACCAAAGCCTTTTACTTCGCTTACGGTCAGCCCCTGAATGCCCACAGAGGATAGGGCTTCACGCACGTCCTCCAGCTTGAATGGTTTAATCACCACGGTCACCAGCTTCATATTGCCCCTCCACGAATTAAGCCCAAACTCCCCCCGGTACAAGACTTAATAAAGCAAAGGCTATGCCATAAATGGATTTGTACGCGGATTCAGCAAATTAACCAGCAGGATGGGGATCTGACATGCGACGGTCGGCTGGCAGAGCGCGATCAGCTGATGAGCTGGTTAAATATTGCGCACTATTTTGGTGCGAATCGCGTCGAAAAAGTGCAGTGAAAGGGATTTAAAACGGATCTGTGCCTGTTTGTGGTGCGTGGCGCTCAAAACAATAAGGGGGCCGCAGCCCCCCGAGATCATGCGGTTGGTATTCCTTCACGGGTCGCGGCGGCCAATTCTTCACCCACCAGTTGCAGCTGATACATCTGGTAGTAACGCCCCTGCTGCGCCAGCAGTTGCTGATGGTTACCCTGCTCGACAGCCTGACCACGGTGCAACACCAGAATCGAATCGGCATCCACAATGGTCGACAAACGGTGAGCGATCACTACCAGCGTGGTGTGCTCGCGGATCAAACTCAACGCCCTCTGAATAGCTTGTTCCGTACCCGAGTCAATGTTGGCGGTAGCTTCATCGAGGATCAGGATCTGCGGTGCCTGTACCAGTACCCTGGCCATCGCCAATAGCTGCTTCTGACCCACCGACAGATTATTACCCTGTTCACCCAGCCGGGTGTGAATGCCTTCAGGGAAAGAGCGAACCAACTCAGCCAGTTGCACCCTTTCCAATGCCTGCCAGACCGCATCTTCACTGATATTGCGCCCCAGAGTCACGTTGACCAGCACCGATTCGGCAATCACCACCGGATCCTGTTGCACCATAGCGACTCCCTGACGCAGGATAGCGTGTGAAAGGCTGGACAGAGGACGCCCGTCGAGACGCACTTCCCCCTGATCGACCGGGTAATAACCCATCAGCAGGTTGGCCAGCGTGCTCTTGCCGCTGCCGGTATGGCCGACCAGCGCCACGAAGCCGCGTGAAGGCACCGACAGAGAAATATGCTGCAGCACCTTCTTGTCATCCCGGTAGGAAAAACTCAGGTCGTCAATATCAATACGACCACTCTCCAGCGGACGATTGTCCGTGCCGTAGCTCTGCTGACTGCGATCCATCAGTTCGAAAATACGCTCACCGGCCACCACTGCCTGCTGCAAAATCGACTGTTGCGAGGTCAATTCAATCAACGGCTCATTCAAACGCCCCAGATAGTTGATAAAGGCATA
This sequence comes from Serratia sp. NA_112.1, assembly GCF_052691715.1. Taxonomy (NCBI): domain Bacteria; kingdom Pseudomonadati; phylum Pseudomonadota; class Gammaproteobacteria; order Enterobacterales; family Yersiniaceae; genus Serratia; species Serratia sp. NA_112.1. The sequence goes on along the minus strand of NZ_JBQZFO010000001.1, from coordinate 194,280 downwards.
CAACACACCTACGCCGATCGCCCCCTCACCGCTGAAGCCGAACAACATCAGCAGGCCGCACAGCACCAGCGCCGAAAACAGGCTGAGCAGCGGACGCAACAGGAAACCGTCCAGGCGCAGCGTCTGCATACGCGCGGTATAGTGGGAACGGCTGGCAGCGCTCATGCGCTCGCCGAAGCGGATCTGCTGGCGGAACTGCTGGATCACGCCCATGCCGTTAATCACTTCGTTAAAGCCGTCGTTGATGTCCGCCAGATAGCTCCGCACCCGGCGCACAATAGGTATGCTGTAGTATTGATAAATTCCCATCACCACAAATACCGCCGGGAAGATGCAGATAGCCACCAGCGCCATGCGCCAGTCGAGGCTGAACATGGCCACCAGCATAGCGCCAATCAGCGCAGCGCTTTTCAGCACCGTGGACACCACCATCACATACAGATCTTTAATCACCTCGGTGTCATTGGTCACCCGTGAGATCAACTGCCCGACGGGCTGAGTATCAAAAGCGCTCAGCGGTTGGCGCAATGCTGCGTCCATCACGTCCGTTCGCAGCCGTTGAACCACCCCGACCGCCGCCTGGTTAAACAACAATGCCTGAAAATAGTGCAGTGCCGCCGCCAACAGCTCCAGCAGAATATAGGCCGCCGCCAACCCGCAGACGATAGTCAGCGGCAACTGCCCCTTGGCAACGTAGTTATCGATAAAGTAACTGACCAGGATCGGCCCGGCGACTTCCGCCGCCGCCGCGACCCACAGCATCAACACCGCCAGCCCCAGCGGTTTGCGATACGGCGATCCATAAGCCAGTAACCGTTTCAGCGTCGGCCACAGCTTTTGCATCTTATTCATTGGCTTCACTCTCCTCACCGCTTTCCGGGGCCTCATCCAATGCCGCCTCCAGTTGCTGATAGCGATACATATCGCGATACCAGCCGGATTGAGCTGCCAGGGACACATGCTGCCCACGCTGTGCCACATCGCCATGCTGGATCACCAGAATTTCGCTGGCTTCGGTCAACGCCGAAAGTCGGTGTGCGCTGATAATTACCGTGCGGTTTTGCCCCCAACTGCGCAGGTTATGCAGGATCTGGTGTTCGGTACGGCCATCCACCGCCGACAACGCGTCGTCGAGGATCAGAATTTCCGCGTCCAGCAACAGGGCGCGCGCGATGGAAATACGCTGCTTCTGACCACCGGAAAGCATCACGCCACGCTCACCCACTTCGGTTTCATAGCCTTGCGGCAAGCGCAAAATATCTTCATGCACGCTGGCCAGGCGGGCCGCATGCTCAATCTGTTCCTGCGTCGCTCCTGGGTTGCCGAGCGCAATATTGTTCGCCACGCTGTCAGAGAACAAAAACGGGGTCTGGCTGACTACGGACAACCGCGAACGCCAGTCGTCGAGTTTCACCTGGGTCAACGGCAGCCCCTGATAGCTTATCTGGCCGTCATCAACATCAAATTGGCGCTGGATCAGTGACAACAGCGTCGATTTACCGGCCCCGGTCGGGCCGCACAGGCCGAGCATTTGCCCCGGTTCCAGCTTCAGCACCACATCGTGTAGCGCCGCGTGGGTATTGCCCGGGTAGTGAAATGCGCGAATGTCGATTGCCAAATTGCCACGCCCAGTCGGCAAGGCTTGCTCGCCGTCCGTCACTGCCGGCGCTTCATCCAGCAGGCTGCGGATACGGCTATAGGCCGCGCTGCCACGTTCAACGATGTTGAACATCCAGGCCAGCGCCAACATTGGCCAAATCATCAGGCCGAGGTACATCACGAAGCTGGTCAGTTGGCCCAGCGTCAGGGTGCCGTTCACCACCATCCAGCTACCGCCGCCGATAGCCAGCAGATTGGCGGTACCGATGGCGATATAAATCGTCGGGTCGAAACGGGCATCCACCCGCGCCACGTGCATGTTTTTGGCGCCGGTCTGGGCGGCCACTTCGGCAAACTGATTGGACTGATGATCTTCCAGGCCAAACGCCTTGATCATGCGGATGCTGGTCATGCTTTCCTGCGCCTGATCGTTCAGGCTGGAAAACGCCGCCTGCGCCGATTTAAAACGCTGGTGTAACTGGTCGCCGTAGTACTTGATGACGATCGCCATGATCGGCATCGGGATCAGCGACAGCAGGGTCAGCTGCCAGCTGATTTGGGTACTCATCACTACCAGCACCGCCAATCCCATCACCAGCGAATCCACCAGCGTCAATACCCCTTCACCGGCGGCGAAAACCACCCGGTCGACATCATTGGTGGCGCGCGCCATCAAATCACCGGTACGGTGACGCAGGTAGAATGCCGGGTTCTGACGGCTAAGCTGGCGGTAGAAGTTTTCACGCAGCTCCACGGCAAGCTGATAGGATGCACCAAACAGCAGCACCCGCCACACGTAGCGCAGCAGGTAAACCACCACGGCAGTACCGAGCATCAGCCCCAGCCATGCCATTAATACGCCGCCGGACATCTGTTTTTCGGTGACGCCATCCACAATGATCCCCACCAGCTTGGGCGGCAACAGTTGCAGTATGGCAATGATGATCAGCAGCACCACCGCCCCGAGGTAGCGGCGCCACTCGCGGCGGAAATACCAGCCGATTTGAGCAAATAGTCTCACGCAGTTTTATTCCAGGATGTAAAATACTCGTCGGCTTTCAAGCCGCAGTGTTGTTTCCTGCACTCGCTCACCCCAACGATTTACCGGAGTATGCGTCTGGGAATGAGCGAGCTGGTTGCCTAGCTGCAACTTGAAATTCAAAGTGTCTTGGTTTTGTCTCTCGTTCTGCCTCAGCAGAGTAGGATACCACCGTTACTTTGCCAATTTGGTGAACTTTTCACTCAGGAACCGGCAGTGCGGTGGTGTATTTGATTTTTTCCATCGCGAAGCTGGAAGTGACATCGATCAGCCCCGGCACGCCGTTCACCAGACGCTTGTAAAAGCTGTCATAACTTTTCATATCTGCCACTTCCACCTGCAACAGGTAATCGTACTCTCCCGCCATACGATAGAACGCCAGCACCTCCGGCATCTGCTTGGTCAGTTGCACAAACTGTTGATACCACTCGCTGCTGTGCTGCTGGGTTTTGATCAGTACAAATGCCGTCAGGCCCAGGCCAAGCTTTTCGTTATCCAGCAGCGCGACTCGCCCACGGATATAACCTTCTTCTTCCAGCCGCTTGAGCCTTTTCCAGCAAGGTGTTGACGTCAGATTGACCGCGTCGGCCAGCACCTGCAGGGGTTGCGTACAGTCCTGTTGCAGCATGCACAGTAATTTACGGTCTGTTTTATCTAACATATCGTCAACCAGGAGAATAATTTTCTCTCATTAGGCGATTAAACAGGGAAAATTGCAATCTTTTTTCCTCATCATTCACGTACTCTATTCTTCATTGTCAATAATGTTCAACAGGACACCGATATGGATAACAAGCTCAAGAAGATCGGGATCATTGCTATTTTGTTTACTCTGGTCGCACTGACTTGGGGAACTACCTGGATGGCGATGAAAATAGCAGTCAGCGTCATCCCACCGATTTACGCCACTGGGCTGCGTTTTCTGGTGGCTGCGCCACTCTTGCTGCTGTTGGCTTATTTCACCCGGACTCCACTACTTTTTCCGAAAGGGAAGCGCGGGTTCCAACTCTTGGTTTGCGTCGCCTATTTTGCCATTCCCTTTACGCTGATGATTTATGGCGAGCGCTATGTCAGTTCAGCATTGGCTTCAATCATTTTTGCCAATATGCCTGTCGCGGTACTTATGGTCTCCGTTATGGTATTAGGGGAACGGATCAGCATATCGCAGTTAACAGGCTTAATTATTGGCGTTATTAGCTTATCCGGCATCTTGTTGCTGGAATCGACCGGCAATGGGGAAAACCGATGGCTTGGCATTGCCGCCCTGCTGGCGGCAGTATTCATTCATGCTGTTATGTATGTATTGTGTAAAAAGCACGGCCAGAAGATTTCAGTACTGACCTACAATGCCTTACCTTGTCTGGGTGCCGGCATCTTACTGTTTACTTTGGGCTATTTTACGGAAAAACCGGACACCAGCTTGTTTACTCCCTACGCTCTGTTATCAGTAGGATATCTCGGCCTGGTTGCGGGAGTTTTTGGCATACTGGCCTACTTTGCCTTGCAGCAGCGGGCATCGGCATTCCAGGCCTCACTGGTATTCCTGGTGTTTCCTTTGATTGCTATTACCATCGAAAAACTTGTCGATAAAACGACTATCACTAACACATCTTTATGGCTGATCGCTCCGCTGTTAATCGGCATTCTGATGACGCTCTATACCACCAGGAACGTGAAGCAGCCAAGCCCAAACACGAAAAACAAGCCTCAGTTAGAGGTCTCGCCATAATAAAAAAAGCCGGGTAAGTCATACCCGGCTGCGGCCAATAAAGCATCATAATTCGGGGGAATAGGTGAGGTAGGGTGAACGCAGCCAATGTTGCAAATAGTGGGCCACCGCCTGCTGTTCGCAGTGGCCGATAACCGGTAGCTGTGGCAATAGCGACTTTAGCTGTGGCAGGGCATTGCCCATCACCACCCCGTGCCCTACCGTCGCCAGCATTTCCTTATCGTTCATCGCATCACCAAACGCCATACAGTCCGCCATCTTCAGCCCCAGATGGCGGCTCAGCATATCCAGCGCCGAGCCCTTGTTGCAGCCCAGTGGCAAGACTTCCAGGCATTTATAAGCCGAGAAACAGAGATCGACCCGCGCTGCAAACTGCTGGCGCAGCTGCACCTGAAGTTTCAGCAGTTCCTCATGCGGCCCAACAAAACAAACCTTGCTGTTGCCGAACACCGGTAAACGCCGCAGTTCGGCAAGCTGGTAATGGAAGCCGCTCAGGTGGTGGGCCTGCAACATTTCCTCCGGCAGCGCAAACTCGGTCATCCAGCCTTCATCACGGAAAACGTGCATGCTGGCGTCGGTATGCCAATGGGTATGCAGCACCTCTTCGGCAATATCGGCCGGCAAATCGGTAGCCTGCAGTTGCTGCCCCCGGTTGTCATAGACCCGCGTACCGTTGCCGGTAATCAGATAACCCTGCAAGCCTAACTGCGCCATGATCGGTTGCACATCAAGATAGTGGCGCCCGGTGGCGAAAGTCACCACCATCTCACGTTCAAGGAGTTGTTTTAGCACTGCCAGTGTCTCCGGCCCGACCCGGTGGTCCGGTGTCAACAAAGTGCCATCCATATCAAAAGCCGCCAGGCGATACATAAAAACCTCGTGAATGTGAAGGCGATTACAGTCCCAGCAGTATGGGATGGTATTTACGGAAGTAATAGTGAACAATTCCGGAAAACTGTTCCGGATTTCCTTCATGCGCCTGACCCACCGCCTCAGCCAGTATCAACGCCTGTACCAGCAACTCGGTGGCACGCCGGTCGCCATTACCGTTGGCGAGCTGGCGGCGATGTTCTATTGCAGCGAACGCCATGCCCGCACGCTGGTGCAACAACTGCAGGAACAGGGCTGGCTGAGCTGGCAGTCACAGCCCGGGCGCGGTAAACGTGCGCACCTGCACTGCCTGAAAACACCGGATGAACTACGTGCAGCCCATCTGCAAAAGTTGCTGAAGGAGGGCGATCATCAGGGGGCGCTGGAAATGGCGCAGTTGGATCCACAACATTTGCAGGAGCTGCTCAGTCCACATCTCGGTGGGCAATGGCAGGCCGGCAGCCCAACGCTGCGTATTCCCTACTACCGCACGCTCGAATCGCTGGATCCGCTGACCCTTACCGGCCGCGCCGAACAGCATTTGGTTGCCACCCTGCATGCCGGGTTAACGCGGTTTATTACCGGTAATCCCGAGCCGCAATCCGACCTGGCCCACCATTGGCAAATCAGCCATGACGGCCTGCGCTGGCAGTTCTTTCTACGCAGCCAATTGCGCTGGCACAACGGTGAGCCGTTGACCGGCCAGCAACTGCTGCAAACGCTGGAAAAACTGCAGCAGCATCCTCGCAGTCAACCGAGCCTGGCCAACGTTGCCGCTATCAGTCTTCCCCATACGCTGTGCCTGCAGTTTGATTTGCAGCACCCAGACTATTGGTTGGCGCACCGGCTGGCGGAGTTGCCTTGTCTGCTGACCCATCCGGAGGCTTCGGGCATGGGAGCCGGCCCGTTTAAGCTGACGCTGAACCAACCGCACCTGGTCCGATTGGAACAACACCCGTTTTACCATTTGCAGCATCCTTTTCTTGAGAGCATCGAGTATTGGATCACTCCCGAGCTGAACACCGGTGAAGCTTATACCAGTTGTCAGCATCCGGTACGCATTACCCTCGGTCAGCAAGAAGAGATGGCATTGGCGCGGCCGGTACAGCGCAGCATGAGTCTGGGTTGGTGCTATCTGGCGCTGAATTTGAAGCGCGACGTGCTCAGCGAGGCTCAGGGGAAAAAACTGCTGATGCTGATCCAGCAATCCGGTTTGCTGGCCAATCTGCCGGTGCCCAACAGCGTCATCACCCCCAGCAGTGAGATGCTGCCCGGCTGGGCAATTCCACAGCATCAGGTTGACGAGGATATTGCCCTGCCCGCTAAATTGACGCTGTTGTATCGGCCACCGGTAGAACTAGAGACAGTCACTGTGGCCTTGCAACAGCTGTTGGCACAACACGACTGCGAGCTGGAGCTGCGCTACTACGCAGGTAAACGCTGGCAAAGCGCCGAACAAATCGAACAGGCCGATCTGCTGCTGGCGGATAATCTGATTGGAGAGTCACCGGAAGCCACGCTGGAAAGCTGGCTGCGGCAAGATACGCTGTGGCGCGGTATCCTGCCAGACGCTCGCTGGCAACACCAGCAACAAACACTGCAACAGATCCAGCAGCTCCCGGTACAGCAAGCGCGTTACCAGCAATTGAAAGATTATTATCAGCAGCTTATGGCGGCGGCGATCATCACTCCGCTGTTTCACTATCAGTATCAAATCAGCGCGCCGCCGCGCATTCATGGCGTCACCCTGACGGCCCATGGTTGGTTCGATTTCTGTCAGGCCTGGCTGCCGCCGCCGGTGGAAAATTCGACTCCTCCATCAACCGGCTGAATCTGCCCGGCACAGCGGTATGCCACCATTTCTGCTACCATTGCTGCCGCAACGCATTTTTATCTTACCGCCCGAATGTATATCGGGTAGGGTCTCAGCAATAAATTGAGGTTATTTTATGAAGCGCGCGGTTGTCGTTTTCAGCGGTGGACAAGATTCCACGACCTGCTTGATTCAGGCATTGCAACAGTACGACGAAGTTCACTGCGTCACCTTTGACTACGGCCAGCGTCATCGTGCCGAGATTGAGGTGGCTCAGGAACTGTCAGTGGCCCTGGGGGCCAAGGCGCATAAGCTGTTGGACGTAGGCCTGCTCAATGAGCTGGCGATCAGCAGCCTGACCCGTGACAACATTCCGGTTCCCGCCTATGACAGCACGCAGAGCAATGGGTTACCGAGCACCTTTGTGCCGGGTCGCAACATTCTGTTCCTGACGCTGGCGGCGATTTATGCCTATCAGGTCGAAGCTGAAGCGGTGATCACCGGCGTGTGTGAAACCGACTTCTCCGGCTACCCAGACTGTCGCGACGAGTTTGTCAAAGCGCTGAACCAGGCGATAGTGCTGGGCATCGCCCGCGATATCCGCTTTGAAACGCCTTTGATGTGGCTGAACAAGGCAGAAACCTGGGCACTGGCAGATTACTACCATCAACTGGAGCTGGTGCAGCAGGAGACTTTGACCTGCTACAACGGCATCAAAGGCGATGGCTGCGGTGAATGTGCGGCCTGTCATCTGCGCGCCAACGGCCTGCAGCAGTACCAAATCAACAAGGCCGAAGTGATGGCGAGCCTGAAGCAAAAGACCGGGCTGGCCTAATTGAATAACGGCGACACAGCTTGCCGGTCGTTGCTTTACCTGTCTTCCAGCGGCGTGAGCACCTGCAGGTGTTCGCGCAGTTGCCCCTCAATCGGCAATGCCCGCTGGGTTTTCAGATCGACACAAACAAAGGTCAGCAATGCATCTGCTACCGGAGCCCCGCTGGCATCCTGCGAGACCTTCTGGCTCAACACGCCGCTTTTGCCGTTTAGCTGTACCATCTGGCTGTCAATGCGTAACTTGTCGCCCAATACCGCTGGGGTGCGATAGTTAATGTTGATGTTCACCACGATAAAGGCGATGTTGTTTTCCGTCATCCAACGGAAGCCTTCCTGGTTCTCCAGCCAATCCCATCGCGCCTCCTCCAGGAACTCCAGATAACGGGCGTTGTTCACGTGCTGATAAACATCAAGATGATAACCACGGACTTTGATAAAGGTCTGGTGCATAGGTGACAACAGCTCCTGCCTGGTGATTACAGAAAGAAGGAGCCGCAAGCGACTCCTTCACCCATTTGGTCAAGGTGCCAAACTGGTAAGACCTGTAAAATGTAGCAGAGGAAAAAGGGCTGCATTATCACTTTGCCACACAGCCGTGATCGAAATCACATTTTGAGCCGCGTGCGATTCCTTTCAAACAGGGCTGGCCCAATGCCCGGTACTTCCTGAAGCTGCTCAATCTGCGTAAAGGGGCCATTCTGCTCACGGTAGCGCACAATGCTCTCCGCTTTTTTCAATCCAACTCCCTTGAGTATGCTGGCCAGTTGTTCGGCATCCGCCTGATTGATACTGACCGATACCTCATCATTGGCAGCCACCACGGCCTCTGCGCCTTGCCCTGTATTAGCCGCCGGTGCCGAGAGCACCGGTTGCCCGGTAACCGCTTTTTCTTCCACGGCCAAAGAAGGCCCGCTCAGGCAGAGCAGTGCCACGGTCAGCAAGGCTTTGAAGCTAAAGCCACTCTCATTTATCGCTTTTATTTCTGTAGGTTGCATGCTGTATCCTCCTTGTGTGTAACAGCAAGCTCACCTTGCCGCAGCGAAGACACTTCAGCAATTGGCGGATTTCAGATATGGAAAAGGCCGCGAAAGCGGCCTTTGAGGATTACATTGCGTTGCAGAAAACTGCGGCGCTTTACTGAGGTTGCTGCTGCTCAGCGGCACCCATGGTGATCTTGGCTTCTTTGCGCAGGCTGGCCAGCAGAGAGTCAAAGGACACGCCAGTCGCACCTTCTTCCATCTTGCTGACGAAGGTTTTCATTTCTTCAGCCGGCAAGGTGCCTGGCTTCACGGCATCCAGCGCAATCAATACCACGTTGTCCTGACGGTCCTGCGACATGCCATAAACCGGCTTGCCTTCCTGCGGATGCGGCAGCGCGAACACGCTCTGCACCAACTGGCTGTCTTCCGGCGCACGCGCCATCTTCTGCACACTGCCAAAGCTCAGCCCGGCGGCTTTCATCGCCTCGTCGCCCTTACCCTGTTTCAGCTCAACCAGCAGCTTCTCGCCCTGCAGTTTGGCTTCCTGTTCCGCTTTGTTGCGCTTGACCAGTTCTGCCACGCGATCTTTCACCTGGTCAAACGGTTCAATGCCCTCTGGCTTGTGGCCAGACACGCGGATCACGAAGGCACGGTCGCCATCAACGGTGATCACGTCGGAGTTGCTGCCCGGAGAGCCGCCTTCACCAATCAGGGAACCGTCGAAAATCGACTGAATGACCGGTTTGAAGTTCAGCGCTGCCGGGATGTTGTCGCGGGTAAACCAGTCGGTCTGCACCGCCTTCACGCCTGCGGCCTCTTCGGCCGATGCCAGAGACTCGTTATCGCTGGTTGCAGCTTCACTCACCTTCTGTTGCAGTGCGTAATAAGCATCTACCGCTTTCTCCTGCTTAACCTGCTTGGCGATAGCGTCACGCACTTCGCTCAAAGGTTTGACTTTTTCCGGTTCGATGTCGTTCAGGCGGATCACCAGATAACCTACCGAAGACTTCACGACGCCGGAAAGCTGGCCTTTTTCGGTCAGGTTAGCCTGCTTGAGTTCGTCTGCAGTGGTGTCCGGCTCCAGCCAGCCCAGTTCACCGCCGGTACGGCGTGAAATGATGTCGGTGGATTTGTCTTTCGCCAGGGCGGCAAAATCGCCGCCTTTTTTCAGTTCATCCAGTACCGCATTGGCTTCCGCCTCGGTTTTCAACTGGATCACGCTGTAGTTCTTGCGCTCAGGCTGGCCGTAGCTGCTTTTGTGCTGGTCGTAATAGGCACTGATATCCACGTCGGCTATCGTCACCTTGTCTTGCATAGCAGCGGCGTCCATTGGGATGTAGCTTACTTTGACCTGTTCTGGCGCAATAAAACTGTTCTTGTTCTGGCTGTAGTAGTCTTTCAGCTCGTCGTCGGTCACGGTCTGCTTGGCCTGCAACGCTTTCAGATCCAGCGTAGCCAAGCGCACATCGCGCTGTTGCAGCACCAGTGCCGTCATATCCTGAACTTCGGCAGGCAGAATTAAGCCCGAACCGCCAAAGGCCTGGATCACCTGCTGGTTAACCAGCTGCTGGCGCATTGACTGTGCAAAGTTATCGGCGGTGTAACCCATGCGGCTAATCAGATCGAGATATTTAGCGTTATCGAACTGGCCGTTAGTCTGGAAGTAAGGCGCCTTGCGGATGGCATCTTTTACCTGATCGTCGCTGACGCCCAGGCCTAATTTCTTAGCATATTGGTCCAACAGCATGTTGTCGATCAACTGAGACAACGCCTGATGGCGCATCTGCTGCATATAACCTTCGTTGCCCGCCAGTGCAGAGAACTGGTCACCCAGCTGTTGCTGCATGCGACTGCGTTCGCTTTGGAAAGCCTGTTCCAGCTGAGCGCGCTCGATCACCTGACCATTTACTTTCGCTGCATAATCGCCGGAACCGCCGATCAGGTAGTTACCCACCCCGGTCAAAATAAATGACAAGATGATCAGGGCCAGGATGATTTTGAGCACGACGTTATTAGCTGCCGCGCGTAAATTGTCCATCATAGTGTGACAACACTCCGCTGTGATGTGGATTAAAAACACCCTTGCGCAGGCGCGTTCCCTGCGACAAAAATAAAAAAAGCGCATCAATCTGATGCGCCTTATATCTTACCTTACCAGCACCGTTGCGTCAGGTGATTGTTTATTACAAAGCCCTGTAACGCTAAACGGTTAGACGCAAACAATCAGTTTACTGCGTCTTTCAGCGCTTTCCCTGCACGGAAGGCCGGAACTTTGGCTGCCGCGATTTTGATCTCTTTACCGGTTTGCGGGTTACGACCGGTACGGGCCGAACGTTCACGCACGGTGAAGGAACCGAACCCCACCAGGGCCACGTCATCCCCTTCCTTCAAGGAATCAGTAACGGATGCAATCACTGCATCTAAAGCACGTCCAGCTGCCGCTTTGGAAATATCAGCACCTGCGGCAATTTTGTCGATCAGTTGTGACTTATTCACTCTATCATCCCCTCTAGAATTCAAACGTCGCACCGAAAAATCCCTACGGTTGCGACAGCGCAGCTGTTATATCAATCCCATCGTGCCTTGGCAAGCCACCGTAAGCGTGACAAAACGCGGGCCGACAGCTGTCTAACTTAGCGGTACAAAAAAAGACTGGCAAGTCCGAAATGACTTGCCAGCATAAGTTTTATCAATGGTTTTTGCGATACATCACTATTTTGCCGCTACCGGCAGTGCGCCGAAGGCCGGATTGAGCAACGCAAGGTCCAAAACTTCATCAATTCGCTGCACCGGATGAATATCCAGATCGGCGATAACATTGGCCGGGATCTCTTCCAGATCGCGTTTGTTTTCATACGGGATCAGCACGGTTTTGATGCCGCCGCGATGTGCCGCCAGCAGTTTCTCTTTCAGGCCACCAATCGGCAGAACCTGACCACGCAGTGTGATCTCACCGGTCATCGCCACATCGGCACGAACCGGGTTACCCGTCAGGCAGGAAACCAGCGCGGTACACATCGCAATACCGGCGCTTGGGCCATCCTTAGGTGTAGCGCCTTCCGGCACATGCACGTGAATGTCGCGCTTCTCGTAAAAATCAGGGTTGATACCCAATTTATCCGCACGCGCACGCACCACGGTCAGTGCAGCCTGGATAGATTCCTGCATCACTTCACCGAGCGAGCCGGTGTAGGTCAGCTTGCCTTTACCCGGTACGCAGGCGGTTTCAATGGTCAGCAGATCGCCACCCACTTCCGTCCATGCCAGACCGGTAACCTCGCCCACACGGTTTTCGGTATCCGCACGGCCGTAGTCGACACGCTGCACACCCAGGTAATCTTTCAGGTTGTCGCCGTTGATCTCGATATGCTTGAGCTTCTTGTCCATCAGCAGCGTTTTCACCGCTTTACGGCACAGCTTGGAGATTTCACGCTCTAGGCTACGCACCCCGGCTTCGCGGGTGTAGAAGCGAATAATGCCGGTAATGGCGCTGTCGTCGACCGTCAACTCACCTTTTTTCAGGGCGTTACGCTCTAGTTGCTTCGGCAATAGATGCTGCTTGGCAATATTGAGTTTCTCGTCCTCGGTATAGCCGGACAAACGGATCACTTCCATACGATCCAGCAACGGCGCAGGAATGTTCATCGAGTTCGAGGTCGCCACGAACATCACGTCGGACAGATCGTAATCCACTTCCAGATAGTGATCGTTAAACGCCACGTTCTGTTCCGGATCCAGCACTTCAAGCAGTGCAGAGGCCGGATCGCCACGCATGTCGGAAGACATCTTGTCGATCTCATCGAGCAGGAACAGCGGGTTCTTCACCCCAACCTTGGCCATTTTCTGGATCAGTTTGCCCGGCATTGAACCGATATAGGTACGGCGGTGACCGCGGATTTCCGCTTCGTCACGCACGCCACCCAGCGCCATACGCACATACTGGCGGCCGGTCGCTTTAGCGATCGACTGACCCAACGAGGTTTTACCCACGCCAGGAGGCCCTACCAGGCACAGGATCGGCCCTTTGATTTTGCTTACACGGCTCTGTACTGCGAGATACTCAAGGATACGGTCTTTGACGCGCTCCAAGCCGTAGTGATCGATATCAAGCACTTCCTGCGCCTTGAGCAGGTCTTTTTTAACCTTGCTGCGCGCATTCCACGGCACCTGCAGCATCCAATCGATGTAGCCACGCACCACGGTTGCTTCCGCAGACATTGGCGACATCATTTTCAGCTTTTGCAGTTCCGCTTCGGTTTTTTCACGCGCGTCTTTCGGCATTTTCGCCGCTTCGATCTTGCGCTTCAGCGCTTCATGCTCGTCCGGCGCATCGTCCATCTCGCCCAGTTCTTTCTGAATCGCCTTCATCTGCTCATTCAGATAGTACTCGCGCTGACTTTTTTCCATCTGTTTTTTGACGCGATTGCGGATGCGTTTCTCAACCTGCAGCAGGTCGATTTCCGATTCCATCATCGCCATCAGGTATTCAAGACGCTCGGTGATATCGAACATCTCCAGTACCGACTGCTTGTCGCTGAGCTTCAGCGGCATGTGCGCGGCGATGGTATCCGCCAGACGCGCAGCATCGTCGATGCTGTTCAATGACGTCAGCACCTCCGGTGGAATTTTCTTGTTCAGTTTGATGTAACCTTCAAACTGATTAATTGCAGTGCGTACCAGCACTTCTTGTTCACGCTCGTCAATCGCGGGTGACTCAAGATATTCTGCCTGGGCAGCAAAATGCTCGCCGCTGTCGGAAAGCGTAGTAATACGCGCCCGCTGCAGGCCTTCGACCAACACTTTTACCGTGCCATCAGGCAATTTCAGCATTTGCAGGATCGACGCTACCGTGCCGACTGAGAACAAATCATTAATGCCAGGTTCATCCGTTGAGGCCTCTTTCTGTGCCACCAGCATGATCTTTTTATCGTGATCCATTGCTGCTTCGAGGCACCGAATCGATTTTTCCCGGCCAACAAATAACGGGATCACCATGTGCGGATAAACCACCACGTCGCGCAACGGCAACACGGGGATTTCAATGCGTTCGGAACGCTCAGGGTTCATAGAGCTCTCTCTTAAGTTTAACTTCCGCCAGGTTGAGGGGGAATCTCATGAGACGCAAGCATCAAACGTTTCACAAAATCTGGTTAATGAGTATATGGGGATGAATCTCTTACATTCAACGGCAAGAATGCAGGAAATAAAAATGGGGGATAAAATCCCCCATTTTGACATTAACTTTCTGGTTTGACTGGCTAATTATTCGCCTGAAGCCTGTGCTTCCGGTTTGCCGTAAATCAGCAACGGTTTGGACTGGCCGGCGATAACCGACTCGTCGATCACCACTTTGTCGACGCTTTCCATTGAAGGCAGGTCATACATGGTGTCCAGCAGTGCGCCTTCCACGATAGAACGCAGGCCACGTGCACCTGTTTTGCGTTTCATCGCCTTTCTGGCGATGGCGTTCAGTGCTTCTTCACGGAATTCCAGCTCCACACCTTCCAGATTGAACAATGCCTGATACTGTTTGGTCAGGGCATTTTTCGGCTCTTTCAGGATCTGGATCAGCGCATCTTCGCTCAGCTCACTCAGCGTGGCCACGACCGGCAGACGACCGATGAACTCCGGGATCAGGCCAAACTTGATCAGATCTTCCGGTTCAGCCTGCAGCAGCAGTTCACCTTCGGTCGCTTTCTCAGACTCACCCTTCACGGTAGCGCCAAAACCAATACCGGCACCAGTATTAACGCGCTGACCGATCACTTTATCCAGGCCAGCGAATGCCCCGCCGCAGATAAACAGGATTTTCGAGGTATCAACCTGCAGGAATTCCTGCTGCGGATGCTTACGGCCACCCTGAGGGGGAACGGCAGCAATAGTGCCTTCGATCAGCTTCAACAGCGCCTGCTGCACGCCCTCACCCGAAACGTCACGGGTAATGGACGGGTTGTCTGACTTACGAGAAATCTTATCGATTTCATCGATGTAGACGATGCCGCGCTGGGCTTTCTGCACGTCGTAGTCACATTTCTGCAGCAGCTTCTGGATAATATTCTCCACGTCCTCACCCACATAACCGGCTTCGGTCAGCGTGGTGGCATCGGCCATGGTGAAAGGCACATCCAGGAAGCGTGCCAGCGTTTCTGCCAGCAAGGTTTTACCGCTACCGGTAGGACCAATCAGCAGAATGTTGCTTTTGCCCAACTCGATACCGTTGCTGGTATCGCCGTTGCGCAGGCGTTTGTAGTGGTTATACACCGCTACCGCCAGCACTTTCTTTGCCGGTTCCTGACCGATGACGTAGTCATCCAGGTGGTGGCGGATCTCGTGCGGCGTCGGCAGCGCGCTGCGCTCACGATGCGGTGAAACTTCTTTAATCTCTTCGCGAATAATGTCGTTACACAGGTCAACACATTCATCGCAGATATACACTGACGGACCGGCAATCAGCTTACGCACTTCATGCTGGCTTTTGCCGCAGAAAGAGCAGTACAGCAGCTTTCCTGAACCGTCTTTGCGCTTATCTGTCATCAGTAAACCTCTTCTTTAGTCTTTGTCCCGCAGGAAAATCACGGCGGCCGTGCGCCCCGAATTCATACCGGGAATGCCGATAATGCTCACCAGAGCGAGCCACGCCCGCTCTGATTACTATAGTCTATCGGCTCGCACAATTACCTCGCCAGCCGCGTGGTGTTACTTGCGGTGCGTAAGAATGCCGTCAACCAGACCGTATTCTACCGCTTCTTCCGCGGTCATAAAGCGATCGCGCTCGGTATCGCGTTCGATCTGCTCCAGTGTCTGGCCGGTGTGTTCTGCCATCAGCTCATTCATACGCGCCTTCACCTTCAGGATTTCACGCGCATGGATTTCGATATCCGTCGCCTGGCCCTGATAGCCGCCCAGCGGCTGGTGGATCATCACGCGTGAATTCGGCAGACAGAAACGTTTGCCCTTGGCACCCGCGGTCAGCAGGAAGGAGCCCATCGAGCACGCCTGGCCCATACAAATGGTGCTGACGTCCGGCTTGATGAACTTCATGGTGTCATAGATTGACATGCCTGCGGTGATCACGCCACCCGGGGAGTTGATGTAGAGGAAAATGTCTTTTTCCGGGCTTTCTGCTTCGAGGAACAGCATCTGCGCCACAATCAGGTTGGCCATGTGATCTTCGACCTGGCCGGTCAGGAAAATAATGCGCTCTTTCAGCAGGCGGGAATAGATGTCGTAAGAACGCTCCCCGCGTGAAGTCTGCTCTACCACCATCGGCACCAGGGCCATGTTAGGTGCAAATTGATCTCGTTCGCCACTGTATGACATTACCGTCTCCTAATAGAAATTGCCTTGGCGGCCAGGGTTACACCCTATTACACCGATTCTACTTGAGAACGGTCATGATGACTATGCTCAAGCATTCGACCCACGCCACACGTACCCGACGGTTTTTCTTATCCCGCGCACTCTGGCAAACAGCCTATACCCGTCATCTTTCAAGTCGCAGCGTTCAAATCTGTTCCCGACAGATTTGTCGCTCCCCCCAGTTACTTACTCGAGTAAGCGCCTGGGGATAAGCGAGCTGGGCGCCTAGCTGTAACTTGAAAGCTATAGGGTATATATACATTTTTACAGATTGGGGCCACAGTCAGAATTTCAAGCCCGGCAGAGTATTTTTAGCGGTTATCCTGCACACCCTGACTGCAAGTGATAACCATCATGCCAGACTGTGCCAAGACCAACAGTGTAAATATAGTGCATATTGTCACGCTTAACCTGAGATTAATCAGCAACGTGGCAAAAAGAAAAGCCCGCAACCGAGGGTTACGGGCTTTTTTAACGCCAGAGCCGGCAAGCCGGCCCTGAGAGCGCAACAAGTTGCGCCCTGGCATACAGACATTACGCCTGTTGAGTCTGGTTCATCAGCTCGCTGAAGGTAGTGGCTTTCTCAGTCACTTTCGCTTTTGCCAGCAGGGCTTCAACTGCTTGTTCTTCCAGAGCAACGTTGCGCATGTTGTTCATCAGCTCTTTGTTTTTGCTGTAGAACTCAACAACTTCACTTGGATCTTCGTAAGCGGAAGCCATTTCTTCGATCAGCGTTTTAACGCGCTCTTCGTCAGCTTTCAGATCGTTGGTGCTGATCACTTCGCCCAGCAGCAGACCGACAACTACGCGACGCTTGGCCTGCTCTTCGAACAGTTCGCGTGGCAGTTCCAGCGCTTGCTTCTCGTTGCCGCCGAAACGTTGTGCAGCCTGACGGCGCAGAACGTCAACTTCGCCGTCGATCAGCGCAGCAGGAACGTCGATTTCGTTAGCGCTGACCAGGCCGTCGATTGCCTGAGTCTTGATGCGGTTACGCACAGCGCCTTTCAGCTCGCGCTCCATATTCTTGCGAACTTCGGTACGCAGGCCAGCAATGGAACCATCAGCCACGCCGAAACGTTTGATGAATTCTTCAGTCAGTTCTGGCAGTTCACGCTCTTCCACTTTCTTCAGAACGATATCGAACTTTGCCGCTTTGCCCTTCAGATTTTCAGCATGATAATCTTCTGGGAAGTTAACGTCGATGGCGAATTCTTCACCGGCTTTATGACCGACCAGACCTTCTTCGAAGCCTGGGATCATGCGGCCCTGGCCCATGGCCAGTACGAAATCAGAGGCTTTGCCGCCTTCGAATTCTTCACCGTCGATAGAACCAGAGAAGTCAACGGTCACACGGTCTTCAGCCTGAGCTGCGCGATCGGTTTCTTTCCAGGTCGCCTGCTGCTTGCGCAGGGTGTCCAGCATGGTGTCAACGTCAGCGTCGTTAACTTCAACCACCGGCTTCTCAACTTCGATGCCGTCCAGGCCTTTCAGCTCAACTTCCGGATATACTTCGAACTCAACGGCGAAAGTGAAATCTTCACCTTCTTTGTACTCGCCTGGCACGTAGTTTGGCGCGCCAGCCGGATTGATCTTTTCTTTGATGATCGCATCAACGAAGCTGCGTTGCATCGCATCGCCCAGTACGTCTTGACGAACTGAAGCGCCATAACGTTGCTCAACGATGTTCATCGGTACATGGCCTTTACGGAAGCCATCGATACGAACGCTTTTTGCAGCGTTGATCAGCTCTTTTTTAATAGCCTGCTTGATTGTATCAGCAGGTACAGTAATAGAGAGACGGCGCCCAAGGCCTTGAGTGGTTTCTACTGAAACTTGCATCTTGTTACCTCAAAAAAATCACAGTGCTCGGTCAACTCCGTTCGAAGAACCAGGACGGCTACATTACAGAACCGAGTTTCCTGATGACAGAAGTGTCCCGAAACCATTCCGGAAAAATAAGACGCGACATTATAGCGATGCAAGCGGAGCGAGTCGAGGAAAGCAAGGCAGCGGCGGCGCGCTAAAACTCACACTTTTGTCGATTTGATCGCCAAAAGGCCGCCGAAGCCGACCCGGCCTTGGCTGCATTGCACATCGGCTGTGTCGTCGTCAAAAACAGAAACGGCCCGCAGGCCGTTCCAAAATTCGTCAGTAGTAATACCCCAAATCGTGGTCAAAGTTCCACTGATACCGCAAATTTAGCCGTCAGGCCAAGGTACCGGCACCACGACAAGGGGGCGAGGCCGGCACGGTATCCTGCAACCCTTCCCACTCTTTCAGGGTGTAAGTGTGCAACGCCAGCGCATGTACACCATCGGATAACTCTTCCGACAGGACGCCGTAAATCGAGCGATGCCTCGTCAGGAAACGTTCGCCGACGAAGCGATCGCTGACCAACACCACCTTGAAATGACTTTCTGAACCCGCCGGAACGTTATGACGATAGCTTTCATCAACGACTTCCAGATACGCGGGCTCAAATGCCGCCCTTAACTTTGCTTCTATTTGCTCGCGAATCATAGGATCTCCTTACTACACCGGCAGAGGACCGTCCCCATCTATTTCAATATTAGCCTCTTTCTCCCCTTTTAGACCATTGCGCAGGTAAATTTCTCTTCTTTGCGGACAAAAAACGGCCAACATCCGTCATCGCTTGAGGTTTTTCTGATTGAGACGGTCAAAAAAGCATGTTTTTATCAACGACAGGTAAAAATTTGTCACTCCGGTGCGTTCTGCGCTTCCTCCGGCCGGCGGCGATGCTATGATATCGACAATTTGTTGTTGGCTATCCCGCTCTGATTATTACAGAAAGCTTGCTCAAGCCAGCCTCTCTATATTGGGCAGCTTAAAATCCATCGAGAATGAGACAGTAACTATGTTAAAGAAACTTTGCCTTCCACTGTTGGCCGCACTGCTGTTGGCCGGCTGTGCTACCAGCAGCAACACCCTGAACGTGACTCCAAAGATCGTGCTACCACAGCAGGACCCGACTCTGCAAGGCGTCACCATCAGTATTAACGGCGCGGATCAGCGCAAAGATCAAGCCCTGGCTAAAGTCAATCGCGACGGCCAGTTGGTAACGCTGACACCATCACGCGACCTGCGCTTCCTGCTACAGGAAGTGTTAGAGAAACAAATGGGCGCACGCGGCTATATGATCGGTGCCGACGGCGCCGTTGATCTGCAAATCGTAGTGAATAACCTGTACGCAGACGTCTCCGAAGGCAACCTGCGCTACAACATCACCACCAAGGCCGATATCTCAATCATCGCTCAGGCGAAAAACGGCAATAAGCAGGTGAAAAACTACCGCTCAACCTATAACGTCCAGGGCGCCTTCACGGCAACCAACGATAAAATCACTAACGCAGTCAATAGCGTACTGGGTGACGTTATTGCCGATATGGCGCAGGACACCAGCGTCAACGACTTTATCAAGCAAAACGCGCGTTAATCCGCGAACGCCTTGCACCGCCCGGATAGTCGGGCGGTGCAGACAGGGAACTCATGTCGAAAAACTATCTTAACCTCTTCACCCAGCGTAACTCCGCGATCCTGCTGCTGCTGGGCTTTGCCTCGGGTCTGCCACTGGCGCTGACCTCCGGCACGCTACAAGCCTGGATGACCGTCGAAGGCATCGATCTGAAAACCATCGGCATTTTTTCGCTGGTCGGTCAGGCCTATGTGTTCAAATTCCTGTGGTCACCCTTTATGGACCGCTATACCCCGCCATTCCTCGGGCGCCGACGCGGCTGGCTGCTGATCAGCCAGCTGCTTCTGGTAGTATCGATTGTGGCGATGGGCTTTATGCAACCGGCACAGCATCTGTGGTGGCTGGCAGCATTAGCGGTATTGGTGGCGTTCTGTTCTGCATCGCAGGATATTGTTTTCGATGCCTATAAAACCGATCTGTTAAGCGCTGAAGAACGCGGTGCCGGTGCCGCCATTTCGGTTCTGGGCTACCGCTTGGCGATGCTGGTGTCCGGCGGGCTGGCGTTGTGGCTGGCGGATCGTTACTTCGGCTGGCAGTCAACCTACTGGCTGATGGCTGGATTGATGCTGATCGGCATCGTCGCTACTTTGCTGGCACCAGAACCGGACGACAGCATTCCGGCACCGCGTACCATGGAACAGGCGGTAGTCGCCCCGTTGCGTGATTTCTTCGCGCGTAACAATGCCTGGCTGATTTTACTGCTGATTGTGATGTACAAAATGGGCGATGCCTTTGCCGGCAGCCTGAGCACCACCTTCCTGATCCGCGGCGTAGGGTTCGATGCCGGGGAAGTAGGGCTGGTGAACAAAACCCTCGGCCTGTTCGCCACTATCGTCGGGGCGCTGTTTGGCGGCGTGCTGATGCAACGCCTCAGCCTGTTCCGCGCCCTGATGCTGTTCGGCATCCTGCAGGCGGTCTCTAATCTCGGTTACTGGATATTAGCGGTTACCGATAAAAACCTCATGACGATGGGCAGCGCTATCTTCCTGGAAAACCTGTGTGGCGGCATGGGCACCGCCGCCTTCGTTGCGCTGCTGATGACGCTGTGCAACAAATCATTTTCCGCTACCCAATTTGCCCTGCTGTCGGCGTTATCCGCCGTCGGCCGAGTCTATGTTGGCCCAATTGCCGGCTGGTTTGTCGAAGCGCACGGCTGGCCACTGTTCTATTTATTCTCGATTGCCGCTGCCCTGCCCGGCCTGCTGTTGCTGCGCCTGTGTCGACAGACGCTTGAATATACCCAGCGTACGGATAACTTCATGCCACGCACCGAATTCCGTCAGTTTTACCGCTGGGCGTTGCGTATGCTGACCCTAGGTTGCGCGCTGCTGGGGCTGTGGTTGATTCTGCTTATCACCAACGCTCTCGACTGGAGCATCTTGCCAGGTCTGGCCGATCGGTTACTACAGATGGGTGCCGCACTGAGCCTGGTGGGGATTGCGATGGGTAGCCTGTTGGACTATCTGGCGTTGCGGCGCACCCGGTTGGCCTGATATCGTCGGCCGGTGGTAACACCGGTCGGCAAAAATGCATCAGTGTGATGTATTTATTTAGTTAAAAAATATAATTCCCGTCCAAATTATTTTTTATCCGAATGTGGCGCTCAGGAAATAAAATTAAATTCACCTTTAATACACAATTCTTTTACATTAAATAAACCTTTCATTCGTATTTCAAAAAAGCGTTTTTACCTGCCGGATTCATCATACCTTTAGTTTTCCTTAACATACGAATTGCCCGGCACGATTCAGCCTGCCAACGCTTTGTTGCCATTAGTAAATTGTCACGCAACGTGACATCTGTGACCCCCTTAACAGAAAGAGTCAACAAGGCGCTGACACTCCCTTAAGCATGTTTACAGTACTGCAACCTTCCCGTAAAATGCTCGCACACATGAAACGACAATAGAGCCTTTGTAATTGAGGTCGTTAGATGAGACTTAAGAAATACAATAAAAGTATTGGGATGTTGTCATTAATTGTCTCCACTGTAATGCTTAGTGGTTGCAATATGGTATTGATGAATCCTAAAGGAGCAATTGGTGTTGAGCAACGGACACTGATTATCACTGCAATCGCATTAATGTTGATCGTGGTGGTACCAGTTATCTTTATGGCGTTCGCCTTTGCCTGGAAGTACCGTGCTTCCAACAAAGATGCCAAATACAGTCCGAACTGGTCACATTCCAACAAAATCGAAGCGGTCGTCTGGACCATTCCTATCATTATCATCGCCATCCTTGGCACCATTACCTGGAAGACTACCCACGAGCTCGATCCGTTCAAGCCGATTGTCACTGACAAGAAGCCGATGACGATCGAAGTGGTGTCGCTCGACTGGAAATGGCTCTTCATCTACCCAGAGCAAGGCATTGCAACGGTTAATGAACTGGCTTTCCCGAAAGACGTTCCAGTTGAATTCAAAATCACCTCTAACTCGGTAATGAACTCGTTCTTTATTCCTCAGTTAGGTGGGCAGATTTATGCGATGGCCGGGATGCAAACCAAACTGCACCTGATCGGCAATGAAGCAGGCAAATACGACGGTATTTCAAGCAGCTTCAGCGGTCGCGGGTTCTCCGGCATGAAATTCACCGCCATTGTCACCCCAACCGAAGGCGACTTCGATCAGTGGGTTGCCAAGGTGAAAGCATCGTCGAATAACCTAAACGCCACCAGCGACTTTAACAAACTGGCAGAGCCGAGTGAAAACAACCCGGTCGAGTACTTCTCCAGTGTCAAACCGAATTTGTTCAAAGAAACTATTGGCAAATTCATGGGTGATATGGACATGCACAAAGGCGCTACTGCGCACGAAGGTATGGACATGAGCCAAGGTATGGACATGGGTGAACATGCTCACGCCGGAGCCGAGGAATAAACTGATGTTGGGAAAATTAACGATTGATGCGGTTCCGTACCACGAACCGATCATCATGGTCACCGTTGCTGCAATTGTTATTGGGGGCCTGGCACTGCTGGCGCTGATAACCTATTTCGGCAAGTGGAAATGGCTATGGAACGATTGGTTGACTTCGGTTGACCATAAAAAAATTGGTATCATGTACATCATCGTGGCAATGGTTATGTTGCTGCGTGGTTTTGCCGATGCCATCATGATGCGTAGTCAGCAGGCGCTTGCGTCCGCCGGCGAGGCCGGATTCCTGCCGCCGCACCACTACGACCAAATCTTCACCGCCCACGGCGTCATCATGATCTTCTTCATGGCGATGCCTTTCGTGGTCGGTCTGATGAACGTAGTGGTACCTTTGCAAATCGGTGCGCGCGACGTTGCCTTCCCGTTCCTGAACTCCCTGAGCTTCTGGTTCTTCGTGGTGGGCGTAGTGCTGATCAACATCTCTCTGGGGGTTGGTGAGTTCGCGCAAACAGGTTGGCTGGCGTATCCACCGCTGTCGGGTAAGGAATACAGTCCTGGCGTCGGGGTCGACTACTGGATCTGGAGCCTGCAGATTTCCGGTATTGGTACCCTGTTGACCGGTGTGAACTTCTTCGCCACCATTCTGAAGATGCGTGCTCCTGGCATGCCTCTGATGAAGATGCCGGTGTTCACCTGGGCGGCTCTGTGTACTAACGTCCTGATCATCGTTTCTTTCCCAATT
Organism: Serratia sp. NA_112.1; assembly: GCF_052691715.1. Lineage (NCBI taxonomy): Bacteria > Pseudomonadati > Pseudomonadota > Gammaproteobacteria > Enterobacterales > Yersiniaceae > Serratia > Serratia sp. NA_112.1. The sequence continues at coordinate 170,945 of NZ_JBQZFO010000001.1, read as the reverse complement.
CTGACTGTTACCATCGCGTTGCTGACCCTGGATCGCTACCTGGGCACCCATTTCTTTACCAATGATATGGGCGGCAACATGATGATGTACATCAACCTGATTTGGGCCTGGGGTCACCCAGAGGTGTATATCCTGGTTCTGCCAGTGTTTGGTGTGTTCTCTGAAGTTACCGCGACCTTCTCAAGAAAACGCCTGTTCGGCTATACCTCACTGGTATGGGCAACCATCGCGATTACCGTTCTGTCGTTCATCGTATGGCTGCACCACTTCTTTACCATGGGGTCCGGCGCGAACGTAAACGCCTTCTTCGGTATCGCCACCATGATCATTTCCATCCCTACCGGGGTGAAAATCTTCAACTGGCTGTTCACCATGTACCAGGGCCGCATTCAGCTCAACTCCGCTATGCTGTGGACCATCGGCTTCATCATCACTTTCTCCGTGGGTGGTATGACCGGTGTTCTGTTGGCCGTGCCGGGCGCGAACTTCGTGCTGCACAACAGTCTGTTCCTGATTGCCCACTTCCATAACGTTATCATTGGTGGTGTGGTGTTCGGTTGTTTCGCAGGCCTGACCTACTGGTTCCCTAAATCCTTCGGCTTCACGCTGAACGAAAAATGGGGTATCCGTGCGTTCTGGTTCTGGATCATCGGCTTCTTCGTGGCCTTTATGCCACTGTATGCTCTGGGCTTTATGGGTATGACTCGTCGTATCAGCCAGAACATCAACCCAGAGTTCCACCCACTGCTGCTGGTAGCGGCGGGCGGCGCGGCTCTGATCGCCTGCGGTATCCTGTGCCAAGTGATTCAGGTGTTCGTCAGTGTGCGTGACCGTGAGCAGAACCGTGACCTGACTGGTGACCCATGGGGTGCTCGTACGCTGGAGTGGGCGACTTCGTCTCCACCGCCGTTCTATAACTTTGCCGTAGTGCCGCAGATTCATGACCGTGATGAATTCTGGGACATGAAAGAAAAAGGCGTAGCTTATAAGAAACCGGCTAAATACGAACCGATTCATATGCCGAAGAATACAGGTGCCGGTGTGATTATTGCTGGCTTCAGCCTGGTATTTGGTTTCGCGATGATCTGGGAAATCTGGTGGATGGCGATCGCTGCCTTCGTAGGTATGATCGTGACCTGGATTGCCAAGAGCTTCGATGAAGATGTTGATTACTATGTGCAGGTTGATGAGATCGAGCGCATTGAAAACCAACACTATGAACAAATCAGCAAAGCAGGCGTGAAACATGTCAACTGATACTCTGACTAACCATAACGCAGCCCATGCAGAGCATGGGCACCACGACGCAGGAGAGACCAAAGTCTTCGGATTCTGGATCTACCTGATGAGCGACTGTATTTTGTTTGCGAGCTTATTTGCGACTTATGCAGTATTGGTGAACGGAACCGCTGGCGGTCCCTCTGGCAAAGACATCTTCGATCTGAAGTTTGTCCTGGTTGAAACCTTCCTGCTGTTGTTCAGCTCCATCACCTACGGTATGGCGATGATCGGCATGAACAAAGGTAAGGTTAGCAGCGTTAACACCTGGCTGTTCCTGACCTTCCTGTTCGGTCTGGGCTTCGTCGCGATGGAAATCTACGAATTCCATCACCTGATCGTTGAAGGCTATGGTCCGGATCGCAGCGCGTTCCTCTCCAGCTTCTTCGCTCTGGTTGCAACCCACGGTCTGCACGTAACTACCGGTCTGGTTTGGATCATCATCATGATGATTCAGGTCAGCAAGCGTGGCCTGACCGCAACCAACAAAACCCGTTTGATGTGCCTGAGCCTGTTCTGGCACTTCCTGGACGTGGTCTGGATCTGCGTCTTCACCGTTGTTTACCTGCTGGGGGTTATGTCATGAGTCATTCATCCCATGAAACTTCTCACGGCGGCGCAAGCCACGGTAGCGTCAAGACCTATCTGATCGGCTTTATTCTGTCGATCATCCTGACGGTGATTCCATTTGCGATGGTGATGAGCGGCACCGCCTCTCACTCCACTATCCTGGCGGTAGTAGTCGGCATGGCGGTGATTCAGGTGGTTGTTCACCTGATTTACTTCCTGCACATGAATACCTCATCGGAAGAGCGCTGGAACCTGGTGGCATTGCTGTTCACCGCTATGATCATCGGTATCGTTGTTGTGGGTTCACTCTGGATTATGTACAACCTCAACATCAATATGATGGTCGATTAAGAGCAGAGCTGGACGTGATGATTAAGCAATACCTGCAAGTAACCAAACCAGGAATTATTTTCGGCAATTTAGTTTCTGTCGTCGGGGGATTCCTGCTCGCCTCAAAAGGGAGCATCGACTATCCCCTGTTTCTCGCCACCCTGGTTGGGGTCTCGTTGGTTGTCGCTTCGGGCTGTGTATTTAACAACTACATTGACCGCGACATCGACAAGAAAATGGAGAGAACGAAGAATCGGGTGCTGGTTAAGGGCCTGATCGCGCCGAGTGTAAGCCTGGTTTATGCTACCGCTCTGGGTATTGCGGGCTTTGCGTTGCTGTATATCGGTGCCAACCCGCTGGCCATGTGGCTGGCGGTGATGGGCTTCGTGGTTTATGTCGGCGTTTATAGCCTGTACATGAAACGCCACTCGGTCTACGGCACGCTGATCGGCAGCCTGTCGGGCGCTGCGCCACCGGTTATCGGTTATTGCGCAGTCACCAACGAGTTCGATGCCGGTGCGTTGATCCTGCTGGCTATCTTTAGCCTGTGGCAGATGCCGCATTCCTATGCGATTGCCATCTTCCGCTTTAAAGATTACCAGGCAGCCAACATTCCGGTCCTGCCGGTAGTGAAAGGCATTTCGGTGGCGAAGAACCACATCACGGTCTACATTGTGGCGTTTATGATTGCCACCCTGATGTTGACCTTGGGCGGCTACGCCGGCTACAAATATCTGATCGTCGCTGCGGCGGTAAGCGTATGGTGGCTGGGCATGGCACTGCGTGGTTACAAAACCGAAAATGACAGCATTTGGGCACGCAAGCTGTTTGTGTTCTCGATTGTTGCCATCACTTCGCTAAGCGTAATGATGTCTATCGACTTCAGCGCGACAGCCGCGCCGGAAGCGTTGATGACGTACGTCTGGTAAGCCAAATCGTCTGTGAATGGGCCGCTTTCGCGGCCCATTTTATTTGTCGGTTCAGAAGTCCGTTTACTCCCGAAATGATTGGAGCTGCAGCAAAGCGGCAAGAATGCGAATCCTCGGGAGCTTGGCCAACCAAGTGACCGAGGTAAGTACTCGCAGCCAACACCGCTGTAGCTTCAAACATGAAGGGAGAGCTGTAATATCTGCTAAACAACATTAGATTTACCCCCCCTGCCCTTCACACTAAAATGACGCAGCTTTGACAGAAGCTATCCCCTCAGGCGTTATCACCGATAGCCTGACAGAATGGCTTTTAATGAGGTTTTAATGAACGATAATGCAATGACCCCGCTGGAACGACGAGCGACCTGGGGATTAGGCACGGTATTCTCACTGCGCATGCTGGGTATGTTTATGGTGTTGCCGGTACTGACCACCTACGGTATGGCGTTGAACGGCGCCAGCGAAACCCTGATCGGTATCGCCATCGGTATTTATGGCCTGGCGCAGGCGGTGTTTCAGATCCCCTTCGGCCTGATCTCCGATCGTATCGGCCGCAAACCGCTGATTGTCGGCGGGCTGCTGATCTTTGCGCTGGGTAGTGTCATTGCCGCCGCGACCGACTCCATCTGGGGGGTGATCCTCGGCAGGGCATTGCAGGGCTCCGGCGCTATTGCCGCCGCAGTGATGGCACTGCTGTCAGACCTGACGCGGGAACAGAACCGCACCAAGGCAATGGCGTTTATCGGCGTCAGCTTCGGTATTACCTTCGCTATTGCGATGGTCGTTGGTCCAATCGTCACCCACGCCTTTGGCCTGCATGCGCTGTTCTGGATGATTGCCGTGCTGGCATTGGCCGGCATCGTGATCACTCTGACGGTGGTCCCTTCGGCCAGCCACCACGTGCTGAACCGGGAATCGAGCATCGTACGCGGCAGCTTCAGCAAGGTACTGAGCAACTCCCGGCTGTTGAAGCTCAATTTCGGCATCATGTGTCTGCATATCCTGCTGATGTCCAGCTTCGTGGCGCTGCCACTGGCGATGGAAAAAGCCGGGCTGGCACCGAGCCAACACTGGATTGTCTACCTGGTCACCATGCTGGTTTCTTTTGCCGCCGTAGTGCCATTTATCATTTATGCCGAGAAGAAACGCCGCATGAAGCAGGTCTTTATGGGTTGCGTAGCGGTATTGTTCTGTGCGGAAGTGCTGCTGTGGCTGTCCGGCGCGCACCTGTGGGGCATCATTGCCGGCGTACAGCTGTTCTTTATAGCGTTTAACGTCATGGAAGCGATTCTACCTTCGCTGATCAGTAAAGAGTCTCCGGCCGGCTATAAAGGGACGGCGATGGGGGTTTACTCCACCAGCCAGTTTATCGGCGTAGCGATCGGCGGCAGCCTGGGTGGCTTGCTGTATGGCCTGCAGGGTGCGGGGCTGGTGTTTATTGCCGGAGCGGTGTTGGCGGCTGTCTGGTTTTTGGTCAGCAGTACCATGCAAGAACCGCCTTACGTCAGCAGCCTACGTATTACGCTGTCGGAACTGGCCGTGAAGGATTCCGCGTTGGAAAGCCGCCTGAAAGCCCAACCGGGCGTGGCGGAAGCGATAGTGGTGCCGGAAGAGCGCAGTGCCTACGTGAAGGTCGATACCAAACAGACTAACCGAGTCCAATTGGAAGCGTTGGTGAATTCACTATAACCAAAAGGGCCAGCAAGCTGGCCCTTTTGGTTGCTGACAAAGCAGGAAAAAACGTGGTTTTTCCTGCTTTGTGGTGATCAGCCGAAAATCAATAAATTGATTTTCCTGATTTTTATTTATCAACCTCTACTCGCTCTGGGCAGGAATGAGGTTTGTCATCAGTCTGAAGGGTCAGCAAGCTGACCCTTCAAGATCTTCACTTTCGCAAAAACCTTAATCGCGGAAGTTCTTGAACTGGAACGGCTGTCCGAGATCGGCACCGCGCACCAGCGCCATCACGCCCTGCAGATCGTCGCGTGATTTGCCGGTCACCCGCACTTCATCGCCCTGAATTTGTACCTGGACCTTCAGCTTGCTGTCTTTGATCAGTTTGACGAGCTTCTTCGCCTGGGCGCTTTCAATCCCCTGCTTCAGCTTGGCATCCACACTATAGGTTTTACCGCTGTGAGTCATTTCTTCCGGGATCTCGAGTGCGCTGCCTTCGATGCTGCGTTTACTGAGCTTTTCACGCAGAATATCGAGCAACTGCTGCACCTGGAAATCAGACTCGCTGGCGACTTTAATGCTTTCGTCTTTTTCGTTCAGCTCAAAGCTGGCCGGCACGTTGCGGAAATCCCAACGGGTGCCCAGATCGCGCGTGGCGTTCTCGACGGCGTTACGCACTTCCTGCATATCAATTTCGGAAACAATGTCGAAAGATGGCATACTTCTTCCTCCTGAATGAGAGCCTAATGCGATAGGCGATTTCGATGCCGAGCATGATAACCGCTTTAGCGTCTCAGACAAAATCTGCTGAAGCTACCGGTGGATAAGCCGTCGAACAGCAGAAAAGTCTATAATTATAAGACAGTCATTGAGCGATATTCCCGTTACCCCAAGGAGTCTGGATGAAAATAACTATTCTTGGTTGCGGCGCGCTCGGACAACTGTGGCTCTCCCGGCTTTATCGGCAGGGTCACGATGTACAGGGATGGCTACGGGTGCCACAACCCTTCTGCGCAGTGAACGTGATTGAGCCGGAAGGCGCTTCGTTCAACCGTAATTTACCCACCAACAACCCTGAACATTTAGCCCAGAGCGAACTGCTGCTGGTCACCTTGAAAGCCTGGCAGGTCTCCAGCGCGGTCAGCACGCTGCTGCCAAAATTGAACCCACGCTGCGCCATCCTGCTGCTGCATAACGGCATGGGCACCCAGGACGAACTGCCGGCGAACAACCAACCGATATTGCAGGGCACCACCACCCATGCGGCGCGCCATGATGGCAGCACTATTATCCATGTCGCCGGCGGCATCACTCATATCGGCCCGACCTCACCGGCGGCGCAATCACTGAGCCATCTGGCAGAAGTGCTGCACCAGGCCCTGCCTGACGTCGCCTGGCACAATAATATCGCCTCGGCGAACTGGCGCAAGCTGGCGGTCAACTGCGTGATTAACCCGCTAACGGCGCTGTATAATTGCCATAATGGCGATCTGCAACGCTATCCCGAACAAATCGAGCTGATCTGCCGCGAGGTCTCCAGCGTGATGGAAATGGAGGGCTACCACACCTCATGCGAGGGCTTGCAGCAGTACGTCATGGAGGTGATCCAAAGCACCGCGGACAACGTCTCTTCGATGCTGCAGGATATCCGCACCCAGCGACACACCGAAATCGACTACATTACCGGTTACCTGCTGCGCCGCGCGCGTAGCTACGGCGTGACTCTGCCAGAGAACGCACGCCTGTTTGAATTGATTAAGCGAAAGGAAAATGAATATGAGCGTATCGGCGCTGGTCTGCCTGGCACCTGGTAGCGAAGAAATCGAAGCCGTCACCACTATAGATTTGCTGGTGCGGGCGGGTATTAAAGTGACCACCGCCAGCGTAGCCGGCGATGGCGACCTGACTATTGTCTGTTCACGCGGGGTAAAACTGCTGGCCGATGCGCCGCTGGTGTCGATTGTGGACGAGCCTTTCGACGCCATTGTGCTGCCCGGTGGCCTGAAAGGTGCCGAGTGCTTCCGCGACAGCCCGCTGCTGGTGGAGAAAGTGCGTCAGATGCACCTGCAGGGCAATATCGTCGCTGCCATCTGTGCAGCGCCGGCACTGGTGCTGCAACACCACAATTTGTTCCCCATCGGCAATATGACCGGGTTCCCGGGGCTGAAAGAACAGATCCCGGCCGACAAATGGATAGAAAAACGTGTGGTGTTCGATCCGCGCGTTAACCTACTCAGCAGCCAGGGGCCGGGAACGTCAATGGAGTTTGCGCTAAAGTTGATTGATTTGTTGCTGGGGAAAGCCAAAGCGGCGGAGATCGCCGCTCAGCTGGTATTGATACCTGGAATGTACGATTTCCGCGATTAAATCACGGGGGCGGCAGATGCGCCCCCTGAATGACTTACGGGCGGTAAACTTTCACGTTGGTGAAGCCCTGTTCCAGCAAATATAGCGCCTGTAGGCGGCTCATTACGCCACGCTCACAGTACAGCAGATAGGTTTTACTCTGATCCAAGTCGCCAAACTGGGTGCTGAGTTTGTAGAACGGCAGCGGTTTCACCTCAACCTGATCCAGTTTCAGCGGTTTGTCTTCCTGCTCGTCGTTAGAACGAATATCCAGAATCACCTGGTCGGCATCGAACTCCGCCACGGTTTCGACTTCGGTAACCTGCTCCTGAGTCTGCTCGGCGATGGTGCGAATATCCACGTTTTTGGCTTCGCTAACCACACGGTCAAGAATGCTGAAGTCAAAGTGCCCTTCTTCTTCTTCGATCTTGGCTTTAATCGCCTTCACCGTCGGGCTTTTCGAGATCACACCGCAATACTCCGGCATGGTCTTGGCGAAGTCCTCGGTACCAATCTCACGCGCCACTTTGATGATGTGCTCTTTGTCGTGAGAGATCAGCGGACGCAGGATCAGTGTATCGGACGCGTTGTCGATCAGGCGCAGGTTAGTCAGCGTCTGGCTGGATACCTGTCCCAGCGCTTCACCGGTCACCAGCGCCTGCACACCATAACGTTCGGCAATCTGCGAAGCGGCACGCACCATCATGCGCTTGAGCACTACGCCCATCTGGCCGTCTTCGACCTTTTCCAAGATCTCGCCAACCACAGGTTCAAAATCGATAGCGATAAAGCGTACCTTGTGCGAACTGGCAAAGCGGTTCCACAGGTAGTGAGCCACCTGGCGCACACCAATTTCATGCGCCGCGCCGCCCAGATTGAAGAAGCAATAATGCACGCGGCAACCACGGCGCATCAACATATAGCTGGAAACCCCCGAATCGAAACCACCGGAAATCAGCGACAGCACGTCTTCCTGAGTGCCGACCGGGTAGCCGCCGATGCCTTCACGGCGGGCTTTCACCAGCATCAGCTTGTCGTCTTCGATTTCCAGATTGACCGTCACCTGCGGATGCGACAGCTTAACCCGCGCGCTTTCAATATGCTGGTTCAGACCACCACCGACGTAACGCTCCACGTCCTGCGAATTAAAGTCCTGCTTGCCACGGCGCTTAACACGCACGCAGAAGGTCTTGCCTTCCAGTTGCTCGCGGTAGGCTTCCAGCGTCTGCTCGAAAATGTGGTGAATATCGGTATAGTCGCGGTCTTCCACTTCCAGAATGTGGTGGATACCGGGAATGCGCGTCAGCGCGTCGGCAATCACCGGCCGCTGGTTTTCATCTTTGGCGCGAACTTCGATATGATCCCAGTGACGGACAACCGCCAGTGTTTCATCATACTGCTTCAGGACGTTACGAATACTGGTCGAGAGGATCTTGATAAAGCGCAAGCGCACAGATTGGCTCTTGATGGTGATTTCCGGGAACAATTTAATGATAAACTTCATGGCGGTCTTTATTGTCAGAATTACGAGGGAAAAGGATTTACAATGTATATGCGATTGATAAAACCAACGGGGCTGCCGAATGTTTTATCAATCGCATTTGCGGCGCTGAGTATACCACTATCTGGTGGGGCTCGGTGCACAAAACCACACATGTGCGCCATGATTTGCCAATCAAGACCCGCTAAGATAGGCTCTGGCGCCACTGCTCACATGATGATGTAAAAAGAAAATTATGCCAAAAAAACCTGCACAATCAGACAGTAAAGAGCAAAGCGTCAGCTTTGAAAGCTCCCTCAGCGAGTTGGAAAACATCGTCACGCGTCTGGAATCGGGTGAGTTACCGCTGGAAGACGCGCTCAATGAGTTCGAACGCGGCGTACAGTTGGCACGCCAGGGCCAGCAGAAACTGCAGCAGGCAGAACAACGCGTACAGATTTTGCTTAACGACAGCGCCGATGATGCGGCGCTGACGCCTTTCACACCGGATGCCGAGTAATCATCATGTCCGAGACTGCCCAACAGACCGCTTTTTCTGACCAGTTGCAGGCCCTGCGCCAGCGGGCCGACCGCACGCTGCTGAATTTTATCGCGCCGCTGCCGTTCAATGATGGCAACATGGTGGCGGCAATGCGTCACGGCGCGCTGCTGGGCGGTAAACGCCTGCGTCCGTTCCTGGTGTACACCACCGGACAGATGTTTGGCGTATCACTGAATAATTTGGATGCGCCCGCCGCTGCGGTAGAATGCATTCACGCCTATTCACTGATCCATGACGATCTGCCGGCGATGGACGACGACGATCTGCGTCGCGGTCAGCCGACCTGCCACATCAAATTTGGTGAGGCCAACGCCATTTTAGCCGGCGATGCCCTGCAGACGCTGGCATTTTCCATTCTGGCCGATGCCAAGATGCCCGACGTGGCACTGCGCGACCGGCTGGCGATGATTTCCGAACTGGCAACCGCCAGCGGCGTGGCCGGCATGTGTGGCGGCCAGTCGTTGGATCTGGAAGCCGAAGACCGGCAAATTGGTCTGGAAGCGCTGGAGCAAATCCATCGTCACAAAACCGGCGCTTTGATTCGCGCAGCCGTTCGCCTTGGGGCGTTAGCCGCCGGTGAACCTGGCCGTGCCGCGCTGGTGCAGCTTGACCGCTACGCCGCCGCGATTGGCCTGGCGTTCCAGGTACAGGATGATATTTTGGATGTGGTCGGCGAAACCGAAAAAATCGGTAAACGCCAGGGCGCGGACCAGCAACACGGAAAGAGCACCTATCCAGCTTTGCTCGGGCTTGACAGCGCGAAAGCAAAAGCGTGGGATCTCTATCAGGAAGCTTTAGCTGCATTAGACACTTTGGCAGCACAATCTTATAACACAGCGCCATTGCGAGCGTTAGCCAGCTTCATTATTGAACGCGACAATTAACGTGTGACGTGATGCCCAATAGATTTCAAGTTGCAGCCAGGCGACAACTGAGCGAATCCCTTGGAGCTGGGTCATTCCAGTGACTGGGGTGAGAGAAGGCGGTCAACACCGCTGTACCTTGAAAGATGAAGGGTAAAATCCTCTGATATGAGTATCGAATGAGTCTTGATATAGCCAAATACCCGACCTTGGCGCTAGCGGAAAATCCGGATGAACTCCGTTCGCTGCCAAAAGAGAGCCTACCGAAGCTGTGTGACGAACTTCGGCAATACCTGCTGGACAGCGTCAGCCGCTCCAGCGGCCACTTTGCCTCCGGGCTGGGTACCGTTGAACTGACGGTGGCATTGCACTATGTGTACCAGACCCCCTTCGATCATCTGGTATGGGACGTTGGCCACCAGGCCTACCCACATAAAATTCTGACCGGTCGCCGCGATAAAATCGCCACCATTCGCCAGAAAAATGGCCTGCACCCTTTCCCGTGGCGGGCAGAAAGTGAATACGACGTACTGTCGGTCGGTCATTCCTCCACCTCGATCAGTGCCGGTCTCGGCATGGCGGTCGCCGCTGCACGTGAAGGCAAAAATCGCCGTACGGTCTGCGTGATCGGCGATGGCGCGATCACCGCCGGCATGGCGTTTGAAGCCATGAACCACGCCGGTGACATCGACCCGGATATGCTGGTGGTGCTGAACGATAACGAAATGTCGATTTCGGAAAACGTCGGCGCGCTGAACAACCATCTGGCGCAACTGCTGTCCGGCAAGCTCTACTCCACCCTGCGTGAAGGCGGCAAAAAAGTGCTGTCCGGCCTGCCGCCGATTAAAGAGCTGGTCAAGCGCACCGAAGAACACCTGAAAGGCATGGTGGTTCCGGGCACGCTGTTCGAAGAGCTGGGCTTTAACTATATCGGCCCGGTCGACGGCCACGACGTCCAGGGGCTGGTTGCCACGCTGAAAAACATGCGTGACCTGAAAGGCCCGCAGCTGCTGCACATCATGACCAAAAAAGGTCGTGGTTACGCCCCGGCGGAAAAAGATCCGATCAGCTTCCACGCGGTGCCAAAATTCGATCCGGCCAGCGGTACTCTGCCGAAAAGCGCCGGCGGCCTGCCGACCTATTCAAAAGTTTTTGGCGACTGGCTGTGTGAAACCGCCGCCAAAGACAGCTCGCTGATGGCCATCACCCCGGCCATGCGTGAAGGGTCGGGCATGGTGCAGTTCTCCCGCGACTATCCGCAGCAATATTTTGACGTGGCGATTGCCGAACAGCATGCGGTGACCTTCGCTGCCGGTTTGGCCATTGGCGGCTATAAGCCGGTGGTAGCAATTTATTCTACCTTCCTGCAGCGGGCTTACGATCAGTTGATCCATGACGTCGCCATTCAAAAGCTGCCGGTAATGTTTGCCATCGATCGCGGCGGTATTGTCGGCGCTGACGGCCAGACTCACCAGGGGGCCTTTGATCTGTCATTTATGCGTTGCATCCCGACCATGGTGATCATGACGCCAAGTGATGAAAACGAGTGCCGTCAAATGCTGTACACCGGCTATCACTATAACGAAGGCCCAAGCGCCGTACGTTATCCACGCGGCAATGGTACCGGTGCACCACTGGAGCCTCTCAACTCTCTGCCGATCGGCAAAGGCGTTGTCCGTCGTGAAGGTGAAAAACTGGCGATCCTGAATTTCGGCACATTGCTGCCGGAAGCCGCGCAGGTAGCGGAAACGCTCAACGCGACGCTGGTGGATATGCGCTTTGTGAAGCCACTGGACGAACAGCTGATTCTGGAACTGGCTGCCAGCCACGACGCACTGGTCACGCTGGAAGAAAACGCCATTATGGGCGGTGCCGGCAGCGGCGTGAACGAGTTGCTGATGGCCAAGCGCCGCATGATACCGGTGCTGAATATCGGCCTGCCGGACTTCTTTGTCTCCCAGGGCAGCCAGGAAGAAGTCCGAGTCGATCTGTGTCTGGACGCCACCGGTATACAGCGGCAAATTGAGGTCTGGCTGGCGCAATAATCCTCGCCCCTGCTCGATCGACGCCTCCGCTTTGCGGGGGCGTTTTTATTTCTGTCACCCGGAAATCCGCTACAGTTAAAGTTCTGTGCTGACACCGGGAGGCAAACATGAAGTATTTGAAACTGGGTAAAACTGACCTGAACGTCTCACGTATCTGTCTGGGCTGCATGACCTACGGCGAACCCAACCGTGGCAACCATGCCTGGACGTTACCGGAGGAAAGCAGCCGACCGCTGCTGAAACAGGCGCTGGATGCCGGCATCAACTTCTTTGACACCGCCAACAGCTACTCCGACGGCAGCAGTGAGGAGATCGTCGGCCAGGCACTGCGTGATTATGCCCGCCGCGACCAGGTGGTGATCGCTACCAAAGTCTATTTCCCCCTGAGCAACCTGGAACGCGGCCTGTCGCGCGCCAAAATCATGCAATCTATCGACGACAGCCTCAAGCGCCTGGGCACCGACTACGTTGATCTGTTGCAGATCCATCGTTGGGATTATGAAACGCCGCTGGAAGAAACGCTCGAAGCGTTACACGATGTGGTGAAAGCCGGTAAGGCGCGCTATATCGGCGCATCATCGATGTACGCCTGGCAGTTTGCCAAGGCGCTGTATACCGCCGATCTGCACGGCTGGACACGCTTCGTCAGCATGCAGAACCAGTACAACCTGATCCAGCGCGAAGAAGAGCGTGAGATGTTGCCATTGTGCGCTGCCGAAGGCATTACAGTGATGCCTTGGAGCCCGTTGGCACGGGGCCGCTTAACCCGCCCCTGGGGAGAAACTACTGCACGGTTGGTATCCGATCAGGTCGGTAAAAATCTGTACGATGAAACCGAGGGCATCGACGCCATCATTGCCGAACGCGTGGCCAGTATTGCCGAAGAGCGTGGTGTGCCCCGTGCGCAAATCGCACTGGCGTGGCTGTTGAGCAAGCCTGTCGTTAGCGCGCCGATTATCGGTGCTTCACGCCATGACCATCTGGAAGACGCCATTGCCGCTGTCGATCTCGAGCTAACGGCGGAGGAGATTGCCGAGCTGGAAACAGCCTACGTACCGCACCACGTGACAGGATTTGAATAACCAGGAGGGTTCAAGGGCGCAGCATTGAACTGTGCCCTCAAAATCAGAACAACCCAAGCGGCCAGTGGTGGCCAATCAGGTAGATGATACCGGCGGAAAAGACCCCGGCGACGATATCGTCGACCATGATCCCCATGCCGCCGTGCACATTACGATCAAACCAGCGGATCGGCCATGGCTTCCAGATATCCAAAATACGGAAAATCACGAAACCTGCCGCGACCCACTGCCAGTCGTTGACCGGCAATGCCATCAACGTAATCCACATACCGACAAACTCGTCCCAAACGATGCTGCCGTGGTCGTGCACCTTCATATCTTTGGCGGTCTGATGGCACAGGTAGACGCCAATACAAATGCTGAACATCACCAACAGCGAATACAGTTGCCATGGCAGTTGGATCAACAGCAGCCAGAATGGGATCGCCGCCAGTGAGCCCATGGTGCCCGGCATCACCGGCGACAAACCGCTGCCAAAGCCGGTGGCCAGCAGGTGCCACGGATTGCTCATCCGCAAGCGGCGCTTAGCTTCATCCATGTTACGCCTGCCCTTCGCTGAAATGGTCGAAACCGTGCCACGGCAGTTCCACCGCTTCATCGCTGCGGTAGAACTTGATGCCTTCGGAAAGCGGGCCAATCTGACCAATACAGGTATAGTCAGCGCCCAGATGGCTTAACGCCACCTCCAGTGCACCACGGTTGATTTCCGGCACGGTGAAGCAGAGTTCGTAATCCTCACCGCCGGTCAACGCCCAGCGCAATGCTTGATCGGCATCCGTATGGCTGCTTAACGCCTGCGACAAAGGCAACTCATCGAGATTGATGCGCGCACCGCACTCGGAGGCTTTCAGCACATGCTTCAGGTCAGAAATCAGGCCGTCGGAAAGATCAATCGCCGAACTGGCCAGATCGCGCAGTGCCTGCCCCTGCAATACCCGTGGCTGAGGCCGCAGATGACGGCCAACCAGGTAATTGCGTGCCTCGGCGTCTGTTACCTGCAAGCGTTCCTGTAGCACAGCCAGACCGGCGGCGCTGTCACCCAGCGTACCTGTGGTGTAAATCCAGTCTCCGATACGCGCACCGTTGCGGGTCAATGCCCGCCCGGCCGGGATCAGACCGTGAATGGTTAACGTCATGCTTAACGGGCCGCGTGTGGTATCGCCGCCAATCAACTGCATACCGTAATAATTAAGTTGTTCGAACAGGCTATCGCTGAACGCCTTCAGCCAGGGTTCATTCACCTCCGGCAGGGTTAACGCCAGTGAAAGCCAGGCGGGATCGGCACCCATGGCTGCCAGGTCGCTCAGGTTAACTGCCAGTGCTTTGTAGCCGAGATCGGCGGGATCGATATCCGCCAGGAAGTGAACGTCCGAAACGAGAGTGTCGGTACTGACGGCCAAAAGCTGTTTTTCTGCCACTGTCAGAAGTGCGCAGTCATCTCCAATGCCCAACTGTACATCCCGGCGCAGACTCTTAAACCGGTCAAAATAGCGGGCAATGAGGTCAAATTCGCCACATGCCATGGTCGATATTCCAATAGAAGTAATTAAGGCCGGGGATACCGGCCTTAATTTTTTATTTTTTCTTGCGAATGCTTGGTGCCACTTTATCCAGCACGCCATTCACAAACTTGTGGCTGTCTTCAGCGCCGAAGGTTTTCGCCAGCTCGATCGCCTCATTGATTGCCACCTTGTAAGGCACATCCTCACGCATTTTCAGCTCATACAGCGCAATACGCAGAACGGCTCTTTCTACCTGGCCCAGCTCTTCGAGCTGACGCGACAGGACAGGTGCCATCAGGCTATCCAGCAGACCTGCATTCACCGCCACGCCGGACAGCAGCTCCCGAAAATAGACGATGTCTACATCTTTGACATCTTGCTCCGACAGGAACTGGTGTTCAACATCGGCAATGTCATTTTTAGACAACTGCCAAGAGTAAAGCGCTTGAACAGCGCACTCACGAGCGCGGCGACGAGCAGCAGGTTTCACGGAATTCCCCTTAACTAAATTCAGGCTTTAATAGCTTTGATAACATTAATCATTTCAAGTGCGGTCAGAGCCGCTTCAGCGCCCTTGTTGCCCGCTTTGGTGCCGGCACGCTCGATAGCCTGTTCGATGCTTTCGGTCGTCAGCACGCCAAAGGCAACTGGGATTTCAGTGTTCATTGAAACACTGCCCAGGCCGGAGCTGGCTTCGCCCGCGACATATTCGAAGTGCGCGGTGCCCCCACGGATAACGGTGCCCAGTGCGATGACTGCATCGTATTTGCCGGTGTTAGCCAGCACGCGTGCAGTCAGCGGCAACTCGTAAGCGCCCGGGACCCAGACAACGGTGATGTTGTCGTCAGCAACCTGGCCAATGCGCTTGAGTGCGTCGATAGCACCTTGCAGCAGGCTGTCATTGATGAAATTGTTAAAACGTGCAATTGCAATCGCCACACGGGCATTTGGAGTAGCAACAACACCTTCGATAACTTTCATGGGCTTTCCTTAAAAATGGGTTCAATACCCCGCAGGGGGGCGGATTCTATCACATTCTTTATCTGCCTGCGCGGGCGGTTTTGTAAAACGACAGCCGACCCGGCACGCAGGTTTTAAAATCAGTATTTTGCTTTCAGTCGCAGCCGTAAATCAGGGCCGATTTGCCGCACTTCGCTAAAGACAAATTCCGGTGCATTGGTCAGGTGTTCAAGGCCCGGCAAATGACACAAACCGCGGCCATTATCACCCAACAGTTTTGGCGCGATGTACAAAATGAGCTCATCGACCAGCCCGGCCTGCAACAAGGCACCGGCCAGCTGCGCGCCGGCTTCGACCCAGATGGAATTCACCTGGCGTTTCGCCAGTTGCATCATCATTACCACCAGATCAATGCCACCGCCGTGCGCCGGGAAGTTCAGTTGCTCAACACCCTGCGGCCAAATTTGCTCATCCTGCTGCAGGCGCGCCAGCCAGGTTTGACCCGGCTGTTGTACCACCCGATGCTGTGGAGTGACACGATTTTGGCTATCCAGAATAATGCGCAGCGGTTGACGCAGGTTTTCACGCGGGTAAATGCTTTGCGTCTCAGCGTCCAGCTCATCCCAGCGCACCGTCAGTGACGGATCGTCAGCCAACACGGTGGCACTGGTGCTGAGAATAGCGGCGCTTTGCGCCCGCAGACGCTGAACATCCTGACGCGCCTGCGGTGAGGTGATCCATTGGCTTTCACCGGAAGCCATCGCGGTGCGGCCATCGAGTGAGGCCCCCAGCTTCAGTTGCACATAAGGAAAGCCGGTGCGCATCCGCTTGAGGAAGCCCAGATTCACCGCTTCGGCATCGCTCAGCATCAAACCGTGGCGTACATCCAATCCCGCCTGCTGCAGTTTGTACAGGCCGCGACCGGCGACCTCAGGATTGGGATCCTGCATCGCCGCAACCACCCGGGCTACGCCGGCGGCGACCAGCGCATCGGCACAGGGCGGCGTACGGCCGTGATGACTACAGGGTTCCAGCGTGACATAAGCGGTGGCGCCACGCGCCTTTTCGCCCGCCATGCGCAGCGCATGGACTTCCGCATGCGGTTCACCGGCACGCAGATGGTAACCCTCACCGACGATTTCGCCGTCGCGCACGATAACGCAGCCGACATTCGGATTCGGGGCAGTAGTAAAACGCCCCAGTCGCGCCAGCTCAAAGGCGCGAGCCATATAAAATTCGTCGTTATGCATCAAAGCCCCTTTAGTCCTGCAGACGGGCGATCTCTTCGCCGAATTCGCGGATATCTTCAAAACTGCGGTAAACAGAGGCAAAGCGAATATAGGCCACTTTATCCAACTTTTTCAGCGCGTCCATCACTAGGTTACCAACCAGTTTGGTCGGGACTTCGCGCTCGCCGGTGGCGCGCAGCTGGGATTTGATGTGGTTGATCGCGTTTTCCACGTCGTCAGAGCTGACTGGGCGTTTTTCCAATGCCTTCAGCATGCCGCGACGCAGCTTGTCTTCGTTGAATGGCTCACGCACCTCATCGCTTTTGATTACCCGTGGCATCACCAGTTCAGCCACTTCGAAGGTGGTGAAACGTTCATTACAAACCAAACATTGGCGGCGACGGCGCACCTGCGAACCATCACCCACCAGGCGGGAATCAATGACTTTGGTATCAACGGCAGCGCAGAAAGGGCAATGCATAACACGTCCTGATAAACGTTTTTATAGTTAAGAACAGTTTACCCCGAAGTGCGATTACAACAAAGGCCGTCGGCTATTTGTTGCGGACCGCCCCTCTGAACGACGCCCCAGAAGGGCAATGAACATGACTTTCCCCAACAGGCGGACTAAGCTGATAACAGGAGAAGTTGAATAGGAAATCCCCGCTATGACAACCCGTTACCCAAAGATTTTCCTGCTCTGCACACTGGTGCTGTTGGCAGGCTGCGCGCAAACTCGCGAAGTACCCAAATTGCGTAATCAGGTGGTTGAACTGAATCAGAAATTAACCACCCTGACTAATCAGGCCACCGCGTTGGAACAGCAAAACCAGCTGAATCAGAACTCCACCAGCGGCGTCTATCTGCTGCCGGCGGCCAATAACGGTGCCCGCCTGCACAGCAGCCTCGGTGAGTTGAGCGTGTCACTCAGCCACGTGAAAAGCGAGGCTAACGGCACCCAGGCCATGCTGCACGTTCGCACGCTTTCGCAGGCCTCCCTGCCGGCATTCAAGGCCATGGTGGAATGGGGCCCGCTGGATGCGACTACCGGCAAACCGCTGACGGCTGAAGCACTTTCGCAACCCATTGCCAGTACGGACTCGCTACTGCCCAAAACGGAATACAGTTTTGAGCTGCGCTTCAGCGGTCTGACACCGGATCAACTGGGCTTTGTGCGGCTGCACAGCATTGTCCCAACCGCCCAACCGGCAGTGGTCCAGCAACATTGAGCCACTAGGAAAAAAAAAGGAGCGCCAACCGGCGCTCCTTTTCACTTCGCTGAAAATACCGTGAATTACGGCATAATCGAAGGCTGATCTGCGCCCTCTTTTTCCACTTTCTGCTGCAGCATGTGTTCGCGTTTCATACCCAGCTTCAACGCCAGCGCGGACGCCACGTAGATAGAGGATACGGTACCGATAGACACACCAATCAGCATAGCCAGAGAGAAGCCGTGCAGCATCGCGCCGCCGAAAATGTACAGCATCAGAACCACCATCAAGGTGGTACCGGAAGTCATCAAGGTACGGCTCAGCGTCTGAGTCAACGACACGTTCATGATTTCGTAAGGCGTGCCGCGGCGGATCTTGCGGAAGTTCTCACGAATACGGTCGGAAACCACGATGCTGTCGTTCAACGAGTAACCGATAACCGACATCAAGGATGCGACGATGGTCAGGTCAATCTCGATATGGAACAACGACAGCACACCCAAGGTGATGACCACGTCGTGCGCCAACGCGATAACCGCTCCCAGTGCCAAGCGCCATTCGAAGCGGAAACCGACGTAAATCAGAATACAGATCAACGCGACCAGCAGCGCCATGCCGCCGTTTTGCGCCAGTTCGGTGCCCACGCTCGGGCCGACGAACTCAATCCTCTTCACCGTGGCGTTTTTATCAACCGAGTCGTTGATCACGCCGATCACTTTGTTACCCAGTTCCTGGCCTGCGGTGCCGATCGCCGGTGGCATACGCACCATCACGTCACGGCTGCTGCCAAAGTTCTGAATAACCGGGTCCTGGAACCCGGCTTTTTCCAGCGTATCGCGCATCAGGTCGAGGTTGGCCGGTTGTTCCAAGCTGATTTCAATGACGGTACCGCCGGTGAAATCCAGACCCCAGTTAAAACCACGCACCGACATAATGGCGATTGACGCGATCAGCAGCACCAGCGAGATGCCGAAGGCCACGTAATCCCAGCGCATAAAGTCATAGACTTTACGGCCGTAGTTGAGTTGTTCAACAGTATAATCCTGTGCCACAACGCACTCCTCAGATAGACAGCTTGTTAATGCGTTTGCCGCCGTAAAGCAGATTGACGATGGCACGGGTACCGACAATCGCGGTGAACATGGACGTCGCCACACCGATTGCGGTGGTAATCGCAAAGCCTTTGATCGAACCGGTGCCCACTGCGTACAGAATAATCGCGGTGATCAGGGTAGTGATGTTGGCGTCAACGATACTGGAGAACGCGCCTTTATAGCCCTCATGGATCGCCTGCTGAACGGAACGTCCGTTCTTCAGCTCTTCCTTGATACGTTCGTTAATCAGTACGTTGGCGTCGACTGCCACCGCCAGCGTCAGCACGATACCGGCAATCCCCGGCATGGTCAGCGTCGCCCCCGGCAACAGGGACATCACGCCGACAATCAGCACCAGGTTGGCGACCAGCGCCGTGGTGGCGATCATGCCGAACTTACGGTACCAAACCACCATAAACACGATGGATGCCACCAAGCCCCACAAGCAGGCTTCCAGACCTTGGGTGATGTTCTGTTGCCCCAGGGTCGGACCGATTGTACGCTCTTCCACAATCTGGATAGGCGCAATCAGCGCACCGGCCCGCAGCAGCAGCGAAAGCTGGCGTGCTTCGTTCGGGTTGCCGATACCGGTAATACGGAAGCTGTTGCCCAGACGCGACTGAATGTTCGCCACGTTGATCACTTCTTCCTGTTTCACCAGGACTGCACGACCGTTAGCGTCTTTCTTGCCGCTGTCCTTATATTCCACAAACAGGGTCGCCATCGGCTTGCCGATATTGTCCTTGGTGAAGTTGGACATAGCAGTACCGCCGGCACTGTCCAGCGAGATATTAACCTGCGGCTGGTTGTATTCGTCGGTGCTGGAGGTGGAGTCGGTGATGTGGTCACCGGTCAGGATCACGCGCTTGTACAGCACAACCGGCTGGCCTTCACGAGTGTCTTTTACCTCGGAGTCACCCGGCACGCGGCCGTTGGCTGCCGCAGTGGCATCCGCGTTGGTGTTAACCAGACGGAATTCCAGTGTTGCAGTAGCCCCCAGGATCTCTTTGGCGCGAGCGGTGTCCTGAATACCCGGCAGTTCGACCACGATACGGTCAGAACCCTGGCGTTGTACCAGCGGTTCGGCAACGCCGAGCTGGTTAACACGGTTACGCAGGATAGTGATGTTCTGCTGCACCGCATACTCACGCGCTTCACTCAGACGGGCATCTGTCAGGTTGGCTTTCAGAGTATTGATGCCGTTGGCAGAGAACACCATGTCGCGTTGACGCGGGCCAAGGTAGCTGATGGCCTGATCGCGGGCAGCATCGTCACGGAAACGTACTTCCACGCCGTTGTTGTCCAGTTTGCGGATAGACGCATAAGGAATGCCCTTTTCACGCAGCTCGCTGCGCAGGGTGTCCATGGTCTGCTCCTGCAGCTTGCTCAGCGCAGTGTCCATGTCCACTTCCATCAGGAAGTGCACACCGCCACGCAGGTCCAGACCGAGTTTCATCGGTTCTGCGCCCAGCATGGCCAACCAGGCCGGCGTTGCCGGAGCCAGGTTCAGTGCCACCACGAACTTGTCGCCCAGCTCCGCCATCAAGGCTTCACGGGCGCGCAGCTGAATATCAGGATTGCTAAAGCGAGCCAGGATGGCGCCATTTTCCAGCGCAATCGACTTGCTCGCGATCTTGTCTTTTTCTAATACGGTACGGACTTGGTCCAGCGTAGTTTCACTGGCGGCGACACCGCGCGCGCCAGTGATCTGTACAGCCGGATCCTCACCATAGAGGTTGGGAAGCGCATAAAGCAGACCGACGATGATCACGACGATCAGCATCAGATACTTCCACAAAGGATAACGGTTTAGCACGGCAATTCCCTTCGGGAAAACAAAATTACAGGGCCTTCATGGTACCTTTCGGCAGAACGGCCGCCACGAAGTCACGCTTGATCATCACTTCCGTGGTGTCGTTCAGCGCAATAGCGATGATGCCGGTGTCAGCCACTTTGGTCACGCGGCCGATCAGGCCACCGGTGGTCAGCACTTCATCACCCTTGCCGATCGAGTCCATCAGTTTCTTGTGCTCTTTAGCGCGTTTCTGCTGTGGACGCAGGATCATGAAATAGAAAATCAGGCCAAAAACTACCAGCATAATGATCAGAGAGTACGGGCTTCCCTGAGACGGAGCTCCTGCGGATGCGACGGCGTCAGAAATGAAAAAGCTCATTGAAATTCCCTCATTAAGTTATCAATTATTAATTCAAGCGTTTAAAGGTGGAACCGGTTTACCGATCCGACCGTAGAAATCCGCAACAAACAGCTCTAATTTACCCTGTTCAATGGCCTCGCGTAAACCCGCCATCAGGCGTTGGTAGTGACGCAGGTTATGAATGGTGTTCAATCGGGCACCCAGTATTTCGTTGCAACGATCGAGATGATGCAAGTAGGCGCGGCTGTAATTGCGACACGTGTAGCAATCACAGTCTTTATCCAGCGGAGAAGTATCATCCTTGTGCTTGGCATTACGGATTTTTACCACACCGTCAGTCACGAACAGATGGCCGTTACGGGCATTACGCGTTGGCATCACGCAGTCGAACATATCGATACCGCGACGCACGCCTTCTACCAGATCTTCCGGTTTGCCAACGCCCATCAGGTAACGTGGCTTATCTTCCGGAATTTGCGGGCAAACATGTTCGAGAATGCGATGCATATCCTCTTTTGGCTCACCGACTGCCAAACCGCCAACAGCGTAACCATCAAAACCGATATCCACCAGCCCTTTTACTGATACATCACGTAAATCTTCGTAAACACCACCCTGAATAATGCCGAATAAAGCGTTCTTGTTATTCAGTTCGTCAAAACGCTGACGGCTGCGCTGCGCCCAGCGCAGAGACATTTCCATCGAGCTCTTGGCGTAGTCCCAGTCTGCCGGGTATGGCGTACATTCGTCAAAGATCATCACGATGTCGGAACCCAGGTCATACTGGATTTCCATCGATTTTTCCGGGCTGAGGAAGACTTTATCGCCGTTAATCGGGTTACGGAAATGTACGCCTTCTTCTTTAATCTTGCGCATCGCCCCCAGGCTGAACACCTGGAAGCCGCCGGAATCGGTGAGGATAGGGCCATGCCACTGCATGAAATCATGCAAGTCACCATGCAGTTTCATGATCTCCTGGCCTGGGCGCAGCCACAGGTGGAAGGTGTTGCCCAGCAGGATCTGCGCACCGGTCTCTTTCACTTCTTCCGGCGTCATGCCCTTTACCGTGCCGTAGGTGCCGACCGGCATAAAGGCTGGGGTTTCCACCACGCCACGTTCAAAGATCAGGCGGCCACGGCGAGCGCGGCCATCGGTTGTGTCTAATTCGTACTTCACAAAGCCTCCAGCGCCAGAGAAACAGTCTGGCGTGATTAACATCGAGCCGCGCCAGTTGCGCGACTCAGGGAATTTATTTGCAGATGGACTCGTGCTCCGCCTGCGGGTTACGACTGATGAACATCGCATCGCCGTAGCTGAAGAAACGGTACTGCTCGGCCACCGCCTGCTGATAGGCATGCATGGTGTTTTTATAACCGGCAAAAGCAGAAACCAGCATAATCAGCGTCGACTCCGGCAGGTGGAAATTGGTCACCAGTGCGTCAACCACCTGATAGTGGTAACCCGGGAAGATAAAGATGCTGGTGTCGTCGAAGAACGGCGCAATCAATGCATCTTTGCTGGCGTTGGCGGCGCTCTCCAGCGAACGTACCGAAGTGGTACCGACTGCCACCACACGCTTGCCGCGCGCTTTACAGGCTAATACGGCGTCAACCACCTCCTGCGGCACTTCTGCGTATTCGGCATGCATGACGTGCTCTTCGATGGTTTCCACCCGCACCGGCTGGAAGGTGCCCGCGCCCACGTGCAGGGTGACAAACGCCATCTCGATACCCTTCTCGCGCAATGCAGCCAACAACGGCTCGTCGAAGTGCAGCCCGGCGGTCGGTGCAGCTACAGCGCCCGGTCTCTCGCTGTAGACCGTCTGATAAAGCTCACGGTCGGCGTCTTCGTCCGGACGATCGATATACGGCGGCAGCGGCATATGGCCGACGGCATTAAGGATAGTGAAGACATCCCGCTCGTCGTTGAAGCGCAGTTCGAACAGCGTATCGTGGCGCGCTACCATAGTGGCGGCGATGCTTTCGTCGTCACCCAGCAGCAGTTCGGTGCCCGGCTTGGGGGCCTTCGAGGCGCGAACGTGCGCCAGCACCCGATGGTCGTCCAGCACGCGCTCGACCAGAACTTCAATCTTGCCGCCGCTGACCTTGCGGCCAAACATGCGAGCCGGGATCACCCGGGTATTGTTGAACACCAGCAGGTCGCCAGCTTCCAGGTTATCCAGCAGATCGGTGAATACGCCATGCTTAAGCTCCCCGCTAGGCCCATCCAACTGCAGCAAACGGCAACCGCTGCGTTCAGGCTGGGGATAGTGGGCAATCAAGGACTCGGGAAGTTCAAACGAAAAATCGGCGACGCGCATGGCTATTCACTTCTTCAATATGGGATTGGTCATTAAAAAACAGGCGGCCTAGTCTAAAGCTGTGGGCGGTCAGCGGCAAGAAATAAGGAGGATTTGCATGAGTTGCGTTATAGTTGCCTGATGAATTATCTCGCTCATCTCCATTTAGCCTCACTGGCGGAAAGCTCGTTGCTGGGTAATCTGCTGGCTGACTTCGTACGCGGCAACCCTGCCGGCGAGTACGATCCCTCCGTGGTAGCCGGCATTATGATGCACCGTCGCGTCGATGTGCTGACCGACGGCCTGCCGCAGGTAAAGGCCTGCCGCGCCTATTTCGCGGAAGAGCATCGACGCATAGCCCCCATCACGCTTGACGTAGTGTGGGATCACTTCCTGGCACGTCACTGGCAACAGCTGGAACCTTCCCTGAGCCTGCAGGGGTTTACCCAGCAGGCTCAGGGCCAAATCCTGCCGCATTTGCCACTGACGCCACCACGCTTTCAGAATCTGAACGGCTATTTATGGCCGGAACGCTGGCTGGAGCGCTACGCCGAACTACCGTTTATCGGTAACGTGCTGGCAGGCATGGCCAGCCGTCGTCCGCGCCTGGCCGCACTGGCCGGCTCCTTCGCCGACGTGGAGCGCAACTATCATCAGCTTGAAACACAATTCTGGCAGTTTTACCCACAGATGATGCAGCAGGCCAAAGACAAGCAGCTGTAAGGTCAAGCCAAAGCCTTTGAAAATGCTATGCTTTACAAGAAATTGCGTTTTAAGTCTTGCCCTTTTATGGGAAAAGGTTATTTTTAAAGACTGCTAAATTTAATAACCGACTTTGATAGGTGAAAGCTATCTCATTGATTGGTCTTTTGCCCTTTCTTCACCAAGTCGTGGCCCCTATACTGGCCCTTGCTTTTACATCAACCCCTTAACACCTATTACAGGAGTAATTATGGTCCTGGTAACTCGTCAAGCCCCTGACTTCACCGCTGCTGCCGTACTCGGCAATGGCGAAATCGTAGAAAACTTCAACTTTAAGAAGCACCTGAACGGCAAACCAGCCGTACTGTTCTTCTGGCCGATGGACTTCACCTTCGTATGTCCTTCTGAGCTGATCGCTTTCGATCACCGCTATGAAGAATTCCAGAAGCGTGGCGTTGAAGTGGTTGGCGTTTCATTCGACTCAGAATTTGTCCACAACGCATGGCGTAAAACCCCTGTCGAAAATGGCGGTATCGGGGAAGTGAAATACGCAATGGTTGCTGACATCAAGCGTGAGATTCAGAAAGCTTATGGCATCGAGCACCCAGAAGCAGGCGTTGCCTTGCGTGGTTCTTTCCTGATCGACAAAGACGGCGTGGTTCGTGCTCAGGTTGTTAACGACCTGCCAATCGGCCGTAACATCGACGAAATGATCCGTACCGTTGACGCGCTGCAATTCCACGAGCAACACGGCGAAGTGTGCCCGGCTCAGTGGGAAAAAGGCAAAGCAGGTATGGGCGCATCTCCGGATGGCGTGGCTAAATACCTGTCCGAGAACGCTTCCAAGCTGTAATTTCAGCCTGCAAGTGTATCAACCGGCCCTCATGGCCGGTTTTTTTTTGCCCTTTTTTAGGGCGCACCGCCCCCATTGTGTGCTTCATTTACTTGTTTCCGATCACATTTCCCCGGCTATTTTCCGCACAATCCATTAACTCTGGTTAGTATCAATAACGCTGGCCCGCTCTTTGCAGAGCAACCATGGCAAGCCAAACACAATAAGAAGGAAGGGAATAACTATGTTTTTACAAAAATGGAGCAATCCGCTGACCTTGGCGGCGCTGCTGGTCAGCAGCAACCTGTATGCCGCCTCCAATCCGGCGGTCGAAGCCAAAAACGGCATGGTAGTGACATCGCAACATCTGGCCTCGCAGGTCGGCGTGGATATCCTGAAACTGGGCGGCAATGCCATCGATGCAGCAGTAGCCGTGGGTTATGCGCAGGCGGTGGTCAACCCGTGCTGCGGTAACATCGGCGGTGGCGGCTTTATGACGGTGCACCTGGCCGATGGCACCGACACCTTTATCAACTTCCGCGAAACCGCGCCGGCAGCGGCCAGCGCCAATATGTATCTGGATGCCACAGGCAACGTGAAGAAAGGTGCCAGCCTGTACGGCTATTTGGCCGCAGGGGTACCGGGTACCGTGCTGGGCATGGAAACTGCGCGCAAGAAATACGGCAAACTGAGCCGCGAGCAGGTGATGGAGCCGGCGATCAAACTGGCGCGTGAGGGCTTTGTGCTGACCCGTGCCGATACCGATATTCTCGATACCACCGTCGCACGCTTTAAACAGGATGCGGAATCCGCGCGGATTTTCCTGCGCCCTGACGGCACGCCGTTACAGCCGGGCGATCGCCTGGTGCAAAGCGATCTGGCCAATACGTTGGAGGCCATCGCCAAAGACGGCTCAGATGCCTTCTATAAAGGCAAAATTCCGCAGGCAGTCGAGGCAGCAGCCAAACAGGGTGGCGGAATTCTGACGGCGGCCGACTTCGCCAACTACAAAGTTACCGAAACCCCGCCGATTACCTGCAGCTATCGCGGCTATAAATTTGTTTCTGCTCCCCCTCCCAGCTCCGGTGGCGTCACGCTGTGCGAAATCCTTAACGTGGTCGAAGGCTACGACCTGAAAAGCATGGGCTTTAACTCGGCGGCGGCCATCCACACCATGACCGAAGCCATGCGCCACGCCTATGTGGACCGTAATACCTACCTCGGCGACCCGGAGTTCATCAAGAATCCGATCGACAGGCTGGTCAGTAAGAGTTATGCCGAAGAAATCCGCAAGAAAATCGTCGCTGACAAAGCTACACCGTCGGAAAACGTACAGCCCGGCATGGAACCCCACGAGAAGCCGGAAACCACCCATTACTCGATTGTCGATCATGATGGCAACGCCGTCTCTACCACCTATACCGTTAACGGCCGCTTTGGCGCGGTGGTGATCGCACCGGGCACCGGCTTCTTCCTCAACGATGAAATGGATGACTTCACCGTCAAGGTCGGGGAGAAAAACCTCTATGGCCTGGTGCAGGGTACCGCTAACAGCATTGCCCCCGGTAAGCGCCCACTATCGTCGATGAGCCCGACACTGGTGACCAAGGACAATAAAATCTTTATGGTTCTCGGCTCGCCGGGCGGATCGCGCATCATCACTATCACGCTGCAGACTGCACTGAACGTGATCGACCACGGTATGGCACCGCAGGAAGCCGTCGATGCGCCGCGTATCCATCATCAATGGTTGCCAGATGAGGTTTATTACGAACAACGCGGAGTTTCTGCCGATACGCTGAAAATTCTCAGCGGCATGGGTTACAAGATGGTCGAGCAAACGCCGTGGGGTGCCGCTGAATTGATCCTGGTCGGTCTGCCAAGCGCGGTCGGCGTCAGCCCTGCCAACTCAGGTAATGACTCCGCGGTTTCCGGCAAGGTGCGTGAAGGCTACCTGTACGGCGCCAACGACGTTCGTCGTCCGGCCGGCTCTGCCGTAGGCTATTGATCTGACTGGGCGTGTGAACGCCCACTAACCCAGTAAGGGGCCGGTATTCCGGCCCCTTTACCGAACTAACCGGCTCGTCGCCACAGAGTCACTGATTCCTCGCCTAATTGCAGCGAGACAGCATTCTGCCCGTCATGCAACTCGCCATCCCCTTCCAACCGTTGCCATTGGCCTGCAGCCAGCAGCGGACTGTGCGGCAAAGTCACTGTGCCACTGCCCCCGCGCTGTAACGCCACCAGCACCTGCTCCTGTTGATAGACACGTACAAACACAAACGTCTCACTTTGTGCGTACAACACCTGACAACCGCCACGGCGCAGCGCCAGACTCTGTTTACGCAGTGCCGCCATACGCTGGCACAGGGCCAACAGGCTCTGGTCCCACTGGTTTTCGTCCCACGGGAAAGGCTTGCGGCAGAACGGGTCGTTGGCACCATCCAGGCCAATCTCATCGCCATAATACAGGCAGGGCACGCCGATCCAGCTCATCAGCCACACCGCCGCCATGCGCATCCGCGCCTGATTGCCCTGTAATAGCGTCAGAAAACGTGCAGTGTCATGGCTGTCTAGCTGATTGAACTGAATCAACTGACGACCATGCGGCAGCCCGGCCCGGTAGTCATCCATCCACTGGGCACAGCCCGCCGCGTCCATTTGTACCGGGTGGTGCGCCACGTCCAGCCCAGCGAGGAACCCCCGCACCGGCAGGGCAAAACCCATATAGTTCATCGCGGCATCTTCCACACCGGCATGCAGCCAGCGGCGCGCATCGCCAAAATGTTCCCCCAGCACGTAAGCCCGCGGATTTTCCTGTTTAACCGCCTGATAAATACCCGCCAGATGCTGCAAGTTACCGTTAGCCCCGCCGTTCTCACCCAGCATATGCACCACGTCCAGCCGCCAGCCATCAATGCTATACGGCGGCCGCAGCCAATAACGCACCACGCTACCGTCGCCGCGATAAATCGCCTCGGCCACCTGCGGCTCGGCGAAATTGAGCTTCGGCAGGCTTGCATTGCCCTTCCAGTCGAGCGCCCGACCATCGGGGTAGAAATTAAACCAGCCGCGATAGGGAGAATCAGGGTGATGGCAAGCGCCGTTCTCACCTTGCTGATGGCGGTCAAACCACGGATGCGAATCCCCGGTATGGTTAAACACCCCGTCCAGCACCAGTTTCATCCCAACCTTGTGAGTGCTCACTCGCAAACGCTGCAGGGCGGCGTTACCACCGAGGTAGGGATCGACCTGGTAATAGTCTTCGGTATCGTATTTATGCACGCTCGGCGCGGTGAAAATCGGGTTTAAATACAGCGCCGTCACCCCCAGCTTGTGTAAATAAGACAGCTTTTGGCTGATGCCATCCAGGTCACCACCATAGAAGGTCGACGCGGCATGCCGGTCTTCCAGCGGATGTTGCCAATCCTGACGCACCACATCACAACCGGCTGCATGATGACGATAACTGCCGCTCTGAATGCCGTGTTCTCCCCCACTACTGGCAAAACGATCGGGGAAAATTTGATAAAAGATCTGATCCGCCACCCAGGCCGGGCTGCTATCGGGCACGTCGACCGCAAACTGTGTCAACTGCCCCGGCGGTGTCACTGACCAGCCCTGGGGGCCGAACCATTGCTGACGATCGGCCCAAACCAGTTTGAAACAGTAACGACGGGTTGGCTCACCTTCATTGAGCGTCAAACTGGCCTGATAGCGGTGAAAACCTTCCACCTGCTGAGTTTTCATGATCAACAGCCATTCTTCATTATCAGGTTCGGCGCGTAAAAATACCCGTTCGGGCAAATCATCACCCTGTAACCACAGCGTGATATCCAAGCGCTGCCCCTTCTTCACCACGAAGGGTGGGGCCGGTTGATGCCAGGCGTTAAGCATGACTTTCCTCCTGCTGTACAAAACGAAATCGACGACGTTATTCAATGCCACGAACAATGCCACGTTGAGTGCCAGTCCCCCTCCTCTCTTGCCGGTTAACTCGGGGAGGAGTCGGGGGGTGGAGATAGTCGGTCAGCGGCAACCCTATGTAAAAAAGGGTAAAAAGACGCACATTACGCCCCGCAGCCATTAGGCTAACGTGTTTAGAATCTATCGGATATTTTTTGCACATTTTTAAAGGAGCGGCAATGCAACAACAGATAACCCTGTGGCTGGAGAAGTTCGGGCTGGAATTTAGTGGGGTAATGTCTCTGCTGATGGTGCTGGGGCTGATCGTCCTGATTTCGGTGGCAATCCATCTGGTGCTGCACCGCGTGGTGCTGAAGGCGATCCAGCGCCGTGGCCAGCAATCGCAGCGCGTCTGGCAGCAGGCAATCACCCAGTACAAACTGTTTCAGCGTATGGCGTTGTTATTACAGGGGGTGATCATTAATCTGCAGGCGGTGCTGTGGTTACACGCCGGTGGCCAGACGCAGGCGGTTATCGTCACCGCCGCCCAGGTGTGGATCATGGGCTTCACTCTGCTGTCGTTGTTTTCCCTGCTCGATACGCTGTTGGCGATGCTACGCCAAAGCCCGATTTCAAACCAGTTGCCGTTGCGCGGTATTTTCCAGGGGCTCAAGCTGATAGCCGCCATTCTGATTGGCATCATGATCGTCTCCCTGCTGATGGGCAAGTCGCCATTGCTGCTGCTCAGCGGCCTGGGGGCGATGACCGCCGTGCTAATGTTGGTGTTTAAAGATCCGATCCTCGGTCTGGTGGCCGGTATTCAGCTTTCTGCCAACGATATGCTGACCATCGGCGACTGGCTGGAGATGCCGAAGTACGGCGCGGACGGCGCAGTCACCGACATCGGCCTGACCACGGTAAAAGTGCGTAACTGGGATAATACCGTCACCACCATTCCAACCTACGCGCTGATTTCCGACTCCTTTAAAAACTGGCGTTCCATGTCGGAATCCGGCGGACGCCGCATCAAGCGTAGTATCAATATCGATACCACCAGCGTCCATTTCCTGTCGGATGAAGAGCAACAGCGGCTGAACCGCAATCCGCTGCTGCAACGTTATCTGAACGATAAAACACAGGAGTTGAGTCAACATAACCAGCAGATTGCCGGCGATCTCAGTTCCCCACTCAACGGACGACGCCTGACCAATCTGGGTACGCTACGCGCGTATCTGGTGGCGTACCTGCGCGCCCACCCAAATATTCACCAGAATATGACGCTGATGGTGCGTCAGTTGGCCCCGCTGCCAGAAGGATTGCCGTTGGAAATTTATGCCTTCACCAACACCACAGTCTGGGCGGAATACGAAAGTATTCAATCGGATATTTTTGACCATATTCTGGCGGTGATTAACGAATTCGACCTGCGGGTACATCAAACGCCAACCGGCAACGACATGCGCAGCATGCTCAGCCAAATGCGGTAAACGGCAGAGATTTCCTGACGCAAGCTGACGTAACTGTTTCCGCCTGAAATGACTCTCAACCCAGGAGCAACGGATGTCTCAGTCCGCTTTTCTTTCAGCATAAAAACAGCGTTAATGCATTGATTGATTCCCGCTGAAGGAAAAGAGGATTGCTGAAACCACTACGCCACCGGCTGTTTAGCTTGTTGGCCGCCCTGATGTTTATTGGCTGCTTGCACAACGCCTCGCTGGACGAAAGCCGTATGAGCCAAACCTTGCAGCCGGCACTCAGTACCCTAAGCCGTAACATGCAGGATATCAGCGAGATGCTGGCACGCGCGGCAGGCGACGAGAATGAAGAACGCCTCAGCGACAGCAGCCCGCGCATTGAGGCTCGCGCCTCCGGCGACGATGAACCCGAGGAAAATCGATAAAAAAACACCGGCGCATGGCCGGTGTTTTCATTTTCAGTCCTGCTGCTGCACCAGCGCTGCCAGTTTCTTCTGGTGGTTGAGCTTGAAGTAGTACCCCGCCAAGAGCACCACTACCCAGACCAGACCGGCATACAGCGATACGCGGGTGGTTGGGAAGTAGCCAATCAGACCGATGATAAACACCAGGAAGATGATCGCCACCACCGAGGTAAATACGCCGCCGCGCAGCGGGAAGGTCAGGTTTTTCACCTGCTCTTTACTCAGGCTACGACGGAAGGCAATCTGCGAGAACAGGATCATGATCCACACCCACACGGTGGCAAAGGTCGCCAGGGAGGCAATCACCAGGAACACGTTTTCCGGCATGATGTAGTTGAGATACACCGCCAGCAACAGCGCCAGCATCATCACCACCACCGTAACCCACGGAATACCGCGTTTGGAGACCTTGCTGAATATCTTCGGCGCATGGCCCTGTTCAGCCATGCCGTGCAGCATGCGGCCAACGCCAAACACATCGCTGTTAATCGCTGACAGCGACGCGGTGATCACCACAAAATTAAGGATCCCTGCCGCCACGGTAATGCCCATGTGCTGGAAGGTCAGCACGAACGGGCTGCCATTAGTCCCCACCTGGTTCCATGGGTAAATCGACATAATGACGAACAGCGTACCGACGTAGAACACCAGAATACGCCACGGCACCGAGTTGATGGCCTTGGGAATCGAGCTTTTCGGATCTTTGGCTTCACCGGCGGTGATACCGATAATTTCGATGCCGCCGTAGGCAAACATCACCAACTGCAACGACAAGATCATGCCAATAAAGCCGTTACTGAAGAAGCCGCCGTTAGACCACAGGTTATGGATACCGGTAGGCTGCCCGCCGTTGCCAATCCCCCAGATGATGATACCGATACCGGCAGCAATCATGATGATAATGGTGGCCACTTTAAAGAACGAGAACCAAAACTCCAGCTCACCGAATACCTTCACGCTCATCAGGTTGATGGCACCAATCACCAGCACCACGCTCAGCACCCAAATCCAATGCGGCACCTCTGGAAACCAAATCCCCATATAGATACCGAACGCCGTTACGTCGGCAATCGCAACGATCAGGATTTCAAAACAGTAAGTCCAGCCAGTGATATATCCGGCCATCGGGCCAAGATAGTCCTGCGCATAACGTGAAAACGAGCTGGCCTGCGGGTTGTTGACCGACATCTCGCCCAGCGCGCGCATGATGATAAAGGCGACAATACCGCCAATCAGGTAGGCCAGCAGAACGCTCGGGCCGGCCATTTTAATGGCGTCCGCCGAACCGTAGAACAGACCGGTGCCGATAGCCGAGCCCAGCGCCATAAAGCGAATGTGGCGCGTACTGAGGCCGCGTTTCAGCTTATTGGCCGCAGGAGCGGCGGGTGACTGTTGTTGCATGAAGATAACCCGTGTTTTTTAAACGTAAAAAAGCCACGGACAAGTCCGTGGCCCAAAATTTAGCCGGGGAATTAGGAGTGCGCGGTCACTTCAGAACGCGAACAAACCCGGTCATAAATTGCGACCAGCACCAGCATCAGCAGCGACGGCGGCAACCATGCCAGTCCCTGAACCGCCAATGGCAGGTGATTGGTCCAATCCGGCAGGAAATGCTGGAAGGTAGACGCTTTCACCGCGTCAAGGATACCAAACAACAGGCTGACTAACATCACCGGCGCGATGATACGCGGTGCGCTGTTCCACCAGCGCTGAGTGAAACTCAGCACCACCAGCACGATACATGGCGGATAAATCGCGGTCAGTACCGGGATAGAGATCTGGATCAGATGGCTCAGGCCCAGGTTGGAAACCAGCATCGAGAACAGGCCCAAAATGAACACCAGCGTCTTGTAAGAGAACGGCAGGTATTGGGCAAAGAACTCAGCACAGGCGCAGGTCAGGCCAACCGCAGTCACCATACAGGCGATAAAGATCAGCGCCGCCAGGAAGAAGCTACCCAGACCGCCGAAAGTATTCTGTACGTAGGCATGCAGGATCACCGCACCATTAGTGGCATCCGGCACCAGCACGCCACTACCGGAACCCAGCTTGAACAGGCTCAGGTAAACCAGCGTCAGACCGACACCGGCGATCAGGCCCGCCAGAATGGTGTAACGCGTCAGTAATTTGGCATCCTTCACACCACGGGAACGCGCGGCGTTAACGATGACAATGCCGAAGACCAGTGCGCCCAGCGTATCCATGGTCAGATAGCCGTTAACGAAGCCGCTAGAGAATGGAACGTTCTGATAAACCTCGGTCGCCGGAATTGGCGTGCCCGCAGGCCAGGCCAGCGCGGCAATACCCAGCGCGCCCAGCGCAACAATTTTCAGCGGTGCCAGTACGTGGCCGACGGTATCGAGCAAGCGGCCCGGATACAAAGAGATGCCGATCACCAGCGCGAAATATACCAGGCTGTAAATAAACAGCGGCATGGCGCCATCACCGGTCAGCGGTGCAATACCCACTTCAAAGGAGACGGTCGCGGTACGCGGGGTAGCGAATAGCGGGCCGACGGCCAGATAGCAGACGGTCGCCAGCAGCAGACCGGCGCGACGTCCAATTGGCGTACTCAGGGCGTCAATGCCGCCACCGACACGAGCCAGCGCGATCACCGTCATCACCGGTAGACCGACCGCAGTGATCAGGAAGCCGATAGCTGCAGTCCAGACGTGCTCACCGGACTGTAAACCGACCATCGGCGGGAAAATGATGTTCCCGGCGCCGACGAATAAGGCAAAGGTCATAAAACCCAATGCGATAATATCTTTTGACGTTAAACGATGACTCATATGATGTCGTGTTGCCTGTTCAAATGAAAAAAAGTGCCCAATAGGTGGTAGCGTGATGCACCACCCGGTTGCCGGCTTGCCATTTCATCGCGAGACCAATAAGAGCAGAAAACGCATAACGTCCGGCGTTTTGTCCTTATTCGAAAGTGACCACTCATGATGATGGGCAGAGTTTTAGGAGTTATAAATGGAGGTTTAGTCCGACAACGAGGGCTAAGTTAAACGTTTATAGCGTTGTAAGGCAAGACGCATGACAAAAAGCAGAGTTATAGACCAGATAATCTTCCCACACCAGTCGATCATAGTGGCTATCAATAAATATACAATACATGATTTGTATCATTTTTGAGCAACGCATTCACAAAACGTGAATCCTATGGTTAACCACCGCGCGAAAACGCCAATAAACAGCCAGTTTTCGCGCGGTCTGAACGAATTTTTCGCTACTACCAAACCTGCCGGACGATATTCACCACGCTTTGCAGTTTATTCCACTGCTGTGATTCACTCAGGCTGTTGCCCTCTTCGGTCGAGGCAAAACCGCACTGGGTGCTGAGGCAAAGTTGGCTATGGTCGACAAACTGCGCGGCCTCCTCAAGACGCTGTTTCACCTGTTCAGGAGCGTCAATTTCGCCTCGTTGAAACTGTTGACGAGCAGTTTTCAGCGCTGCGGGGCGCAACAGACTGCCGACAACGTCAGCGTGAAAGCGTGGTTGCAATCGCACATATTATGACTCCCGGTAAGCAGGTAAAAGATCGGGCCTTTACCACAGTAATTGACAGTTTGAATTATTACGCCAGGCCATTATGGACATCCAGACTTCTAAATGGATAGAAGGTATCCTGTCATAGCGACTGCCGGGCAGTAATAGAAGAATTTTCATCGGTAGCGATGAGAAATTCATGTTGAGGGCAAATCAACGCCCCGAGGGAAATTTATTGCAGACCTAACGCCTGACGGGTTTTCTGCAAAGTAGCAGCAGGCAGCGGCAGATAGCCGTCATGGTTCACCAGGTTTTGCCCGGTGTCGGAAAGCACGCGATCGAGAAATGCGGCGGTCAGCGGCTCCAACGGCTGGTTGGGCGCTTTGTTAATGTAAATATACAGGTAGCGCGACAATGGATAGCTACCGTTGCGCACGTTGACGTCGTTGGGGACAACATAATTCTCGCCGGACTCGGCCAGCGGCAACAGCCGCACACCGCTGGCGCGAAAGCCAATGCTGGCGTAACCGATACTGTTCAGCGAACCGGCCACCGCCTGCACCACCGAGGCAGAACCGGGCAGTTCATTGACCCGTGGCATAAAGTCTCCGCCACACAGCGCACGCAGTTTGAAATAGCCATAGGTGCCGGATGCCGAATTACGCCCAAAGCGTTGCAGCGCACGCTGCTGCCAATCGCCTTTCAGCCCCAATTCCCCCCAACGCGTCACCGGCTGGTTTTCACCACAGCGCAGGGTAGCGGAGAAAATTCGGTCAAGCTGCTGCAAATTAAGACCGCGTAGCGGGTTGTCCTGATGGACCAACACCACCAGCGCATCGACGGCGACCGGCACTGCCAGCGGCGCATAGCCATAGCGGTGTTCGAATGC
This sequence comes from Serratia sp. NA_112.1, assembly GCF_052691715.1. Lineage (NCBI taxonomy): Bacteria > Pseudomonadati > Pseudomonadota > Gammaproteobacteria > Enterobacterales > Yersiniaceae > Serratia > Serratia sp. NA_112.1. Next base: position 135,571 of record NZ_JBQZFO010000001.1, on the reverse strand, counting down.
CGACACTTCCGCCGCCTTCATCGGCCGACTCATCGGCCCCAATTGCGCGGCCCCCGCAGCCAAAGCGGTCGGCGCAGTTGAAGAGCCTGCGGCCTGGATCTGCAAATTAACGTTGGGATAATGCTGGCTGAAGTCTTGTGCCCATAGCGCCATCAGGTTCGCCAGCGTATCGGAGCCGACGCTCGACAGGTTGCCGGACAGCATACCATCCGGCTGCGCTAACGCGCCACGGCTCGCCAGCAGCGCCAGGCAAAGCAACAGCCCTCGGATCATTCGGATCATACCAGCCTCTCGCGCGTTAATTTTTCACCGCATTCTCTGACAAAGCTGCGGGAACAATCAACCGGTTAGGCAAGGTAAAGATGAATCGGGTGCCAATGCCCTGCTCACTGAGGATCTCCAGCCGCGCGTCATGGTGGCTGAGCGCATGCTTGACGATCGCCAGCCCCAACCCACTGCCGCCAGTCTGGCGTGAACGGGCTTTGTCGACACGATAGAAACGTTCGGTCAGGCGCGGAATATGCTCGGCGGCGATGCCCGGCCCATTATCACTGACCTGGAACTGCGCACCGTTTGGCGTCTGTTGCCAGCTCACCTCAATATTGGTGCCCTTTGGCGTGTGATTGACGGCATTGTACACCAGGTTTGATACCGCGCTGCGCAGTTGGTCATCGTTGCCGAACACCTTGAGCTGTTCGTTCACCCGGAAGCTAATCTCATGGTTGCCGCTGCTCAGCGACTGCGCTTCGCGTTGCAACACCCGCAACATCAGCGGGATATCTACCCGTTCGTTCATATCGACGTTAGGTGCCGCCTCAATGCGCGATAGCGTCAGCAGCTGTTTGACCAGCCCATCCATACGCCGGGTCTGCTCTTGCATGGTGCCCAGCGCTTTGCCGCGCAGCGAGCCATCCAACTCTTCGTCGCTCATCATCTCCAGATAGCCCTGCAACACCGTGAGCGGGGTACGCAGCTCGTGGCTGACGTTGGCGAAGAAGTTACGTCGCGCGCCTTCCAGCTGGCGCATTTGGGTGACATCACGCGCTACCATCAGTAATTGCCCTTCGGAATAAGGCATCACGCGGAATTCGACGTAGTGCTCATTGTTCAACTGCAACGTCAACGGACGGGAAAACTCCTGCTGTTGCAGATAATGACTGAACTCCGGATAACGCAGCAGGTTAAGGATGTGCTGACCATTGTCTTCCGGCCAGCGGAAGCCCAGCAGGTGCTGCGCCAAACCGTTACACCAGAAGATATTGCCTTCGACGGTGGTCATCACTACCGCATCGGGCAGCGATTCCGCGCCGCTGCGGAAGCGTTTGATCAACAGCGCCAGCTCACGCCGCCGACGGCGATTACGCTGCTGCATCTGATACAGGCCGTAAAACAGCGGTTCCCAGCTCCAGCGCCCGGGTGGCGGCGTCATGCTGCGGTCAACCCACAGCCAGTGGGAAAGTTTGAGTTGGTTGTAGAAATTCCATGCCAGCGCCGCCAGCACGGCGGCCAGTAGCAACCAAGGCAGATAACCGAAAATCAGCCCCAGCAGTAAGGCAGGCAAGCAGAAAAGGGCCAGCTCCAGGGCCAGCCTCTTCCAGGATAGACGTTCTAGCACGGCATATTCTCCAGCGCGTCGCGATCAATAACGCGTTGAGAATCGGTAGCCGGTGCCCCGAACGGTTTGAACCATTTTGTCATGACCACTGGTCTCTAACGCCTTACGGAGCCGACGGATATGCACGTCAACGGTGCGGTCTTCCACATAAACGTTAGTGCCCCAGACGTGATTAAGCAACTGTTCGCGGCTATAAACACGCTCTGGATGAGTCATAAAGAAGTGCAGCAATTTGAACTCGGTCGGCCCCATATCCAGCGCCTGCTCGTTGGCCATCACCCGGTGTGAGGAAGGATCCAGGCTCAGCCCTTGCATTTCAATCACTTCTTCCACCGCCATCGGTGAAATGCGGCGCATTACCGCCTTGATGCGCGCCACCAGCTCCTTCGGCGAGAAAGGTTTAGTGATGTAATCATCCGCCCCAACTTCCAGGCCACGGACACGGTCTTCTTCTTCACCGCGAGCGGTCAGCATCATCACCGGAATATCGCGGGTCATAGCTTCACGCTTCATATGTTTAATAAACTGAATGCCGGAACCTCCGGGTAACATCCAGTCGAGCAACACTAAATCAGGGAACGGCTCAGACAGGCGCGTCACTGCGCTGTCATAATCCTCAGCTTCCAACGGTTGGTAACCATTCTGTTCCAACACAAAGCACACCATCTCACGGATCGGCGCTTCGTCTTCCACCACCAGTATGCGTCTTGCCATCGTCAATCCTGCCAATGTGTTAGCGATCACAGTTGATTGCGGGCGCCATTATGCGTCAGTTTTGTGACAGATTTATGAAATAAATAGCCTTGAAAAAACCTGCCTGTTACAGGCAGTAAGCATAGCGATTATTTCTAATCACGCAGAAACATCATATTCCCTTTATAATCCCCGCCATTACCCTATCGCCCCGGGAGTGTCATGCGCCTGATCCACACCTCTGACTGGCATCTTGGCCAGTTTTTTTTCACCAAAAGCCGCGCCGCCGAACATCAGGCTTTTCTGCGCTGGCTGATTGAGCAAATCGAGCAACAGCAGGTGGATGCGCTGATCGTCGCCGGGGACCTGTTCGATACTGGTTCGCCGCCAAGTTATGCCCGCGAGCTGTATAACCGTTTCGTGGTGGAACTGCAGCGCACCGGTTGCCAGTTGGTGGTGCTGGGCGGCAACCACGACTCCGTGGCAACCTTGAATGAGTCGCGTGAATTGCTTTCCTGCCTGAATACCACCGTGATTGCCAACGCGCAGAGCGAAACCGAACAACAAATTCTGGTGTTGAATCAGCGCGACGGTCAGCCGGGTGCGGTGCTGTGTGCCATCCCTTTCCTGCGCCCACGCGATCTGCTCTCCAGCCGCGCCGGCGAGTCCGGAGTGCAAAAACAGCAGGCGCTGCAAGAGGCTATCGCCGACCATTATCAAAAGCTGTATCAGGCGGCCTGTACACGTCGTGATTCACTGGGCTTGCCACTGCCGATTATTGCCACCGGCCATCTGACCACCGTGGGCGTCACCACCTCCGATTCGGTACGCGATATCTACATTGGCACGCTGGACGCCTTCCCCGCGCAGGCCTTTCCGCCGGCTGACTACATCGCACTGGGTCATATTCACCGCGCGCAGAACGTCGCTAAATCCGAGCATATTCGCTACAGCGGCTCGCCGATCCCTCTCAGTTTTGACGAATTGGGCAAAGCCAAAAGCGTATTTATGGTGGATTTCAGCGCGGACGCTCTGCAACAGATCACTGCGCTGGAGATCCCCAGCTTCCAACCGATGCAGCTTATCAAAGGTGATTTGGCACAGATCGAGCAACAATTGCAGCAGTTCGCCGATTATCAAGGCGAATTCCCGGTGTGGCTGGACATTGAAGTGGCAACACAGGACTACCTTAGCGACATTCAGCGCCGCATCCAGTTACTGGCCGATCAACTGCCGGTAGAAGTGGTGCTGTTGCGCCGCAGCAAAGAACAGCGACGTCAGGCCATTGAACAGCAGGACAAGGAAACGCTCAACGAACTGAGCGTCAACGAGGTGTTCGAGCGGCGGCTGGCGCAGGAGCCTGAAATGGCCGAACAACGTCGGCAACGAATGAGCCAAATGTTCCAGCAGGTGGTCGAGTCCGTGCGGCACAACGACCAGGAGCCGAGCCAATGAAAATCCTCAGCCTGAGGTTAAAAAACCTCAATTCCCTGCAGGGCGAATGGAAAATCGACTTTACTGCCGAACCCTTTGCCAGCAATGGGTTATTCGCCATCACCGGACCCACCGGCGCAGGAAAAACCACCCTGCTGGATGCTATCTGCCTGGCGCTGTATCACCAGACGCCGCGGCTAAACGTCACGCCGAGTCAGAACGAGCTGATGACGCGCCACACCGCCGAATCGCTGGCTGAGGTCGAATTTGAAGTCAAAGGGGTCGGCTACCGCGCCTTCTGGAGCCAGCGCCGTGCCAAAAATGCCCCAGACGGTAACCTGCAGGCACCGAAAGTGGAGCTGGCGCTGCGTGAAGACGGAAAAATCCTGGCGGACAAGGTACGCGACAAGCTGGATATGACCGCCGCAATCACCGGGTTAGACTTCGGCCGCTTCACCAAATCGATGATGTTATCCCAGGGGCAGTTCGCCGCCTTCCTCAATGCCGATGCCAATGACCGTGCCGAACTGCTGGAAGAGCTGACCGGCACCGAGATCTACGGCCAGCTTTCCGAACGGGTTTTCGAACAGCATAAGCAGGCCAAGGCCGATTTGGATGCGCTGCATCAACGCGCCAGCGGCATTGAACTGCTCAATGACGAACAGCGTCAACAATTGGAGAGCCAGTTGGTTGAGCTGGGGACGCAGGAGAATGCCCTTGGCGAACAGGCCCGCCTGCAGCAGCAGGCGCTGAACTGGTTACAGCAGTGGCAACAAACTCAGCAAAAACAACAGGAATACCAACGCAAACTGAACGCGGCGCAGCAGGAACAGGCGGCGGCGGAACCGCAACTGCAGCAACTGGCGCGCAGCGAGCCGGCAGAAAAACTGCGGCCATTGTTTAACGAACGTAACCGCTGCCGCAACGACCAACAGGCGCTGCAACAGCAGATAAGCCAATTAACGCAGCAGCAGGAGCAACAGCTAGCCCAGATGGCGCCGTTGCAACAGGCGGTGGAGCAAGCCCGTGCCCAGTTGCAGGCACATGTTGAACACCAGCAGACGCAACAGCGGTTGATCGACGAGCAAGTCGTCCCGCTCGATAACCAGATTGCCCAGTTACAGAAAACGCAGGCCGAACTGCAACAGGCATGCGATAGCGCCGCACAACAGTATGCCCAGCAAAAAACAGCGCTTGAGCAGCTCGAAGTTCAGCGAACCCGGTTGACCGCACAAGCGGGCCAGCATCAGGAAAAACTTAACGGTCTCACCACCGCGCTGTCGGCGCAGCAGCAACAACAAAATACGCTGGAAGCCCAGTCGCCCCTGGCGGCACTGCGCCAGCGTCAGACCGAACTGGCCGAGCTGCGCCCGGTACGCCAGCAGTTATTTACCCTATCGTCCCTGTTTAGCCAGGTCAGCGAACGTCTGGATCAGCAGCGTAAAGACTCCGCCGCCCGTCAGACACAGCTTGGCGAACATGAAAAACAGCTCGAAGAGACGCGGCTGCAGTATAAGCAGCAAAAAGCCCACCAGACAGACGTGGAAAAAGCCCTCGAGCTGGAACAGCGCATTGTTAGCCTGGAAGCAGAACGCGCCCGCCTGCAAACCGGTGAACCCTGCCCGCTGTGCGGCTCCTGCAGCCACCCGGCCATTGAACAGTATCAGGCGGTAAAACCTTCTGAAACCGCATTGCGCCTGGCCCAGATGCGCGCCACAACCGAGGCTTTGTATACGCAGGGCACCGAACTGCGCACCCGTTGCGAAAGCCTGAAAGAACAGCAACAGCGTCAACAGCAACTCATCACGCAAGACGAGCAACAGTTGGCCACCCACCTTCAGCAGTGGCAAACCCTCACCACGCCGCTGGCATTTGACTTTAGCCTGCAAGACGCCGACCGCCTGAGCCAGTGGCTGAACGCCTGCGACAGCGAAGAACGTCAGAGTCAGGCCGCCCTGCTGCAACACGAACAGGCATCGCATGCCGTGCAGCAGGCCAAAGACCAATTAGCCGCACTGCAAACACAACAGCAGCAGGCGCAACAAGAGAAAGCGCGGCTGGACGAGCGTTACATCCTGCTGGAGAAAAGCCACGCAGAGGCCCAGTTGCAACAGCAACGCCTGCAGCAACAGTGGCAGGAAGGTGAACAAGCCCTGGGCGAGCAACGTGCGCAGCGGCAGGCACTGTTTGGTGAACAGCAAATTACTCAGGTGCGCGAACAGTTGCGCGCCCGCCAGACGGCCTGTGAGCTGGCCAGCCAGCAAGCGGCCGAACAATGGCAAAAAGCCCAGGAACAACGCGACCGGCTGAGCGGCCAGCTTGTCGGGCTACAGCAGCAACTGCTGCAACAGACCGAGCGGTTGCAGCAAGCGGAACAAGAGTGGCTGCAAACGCTGGCCGTCAGTGAATTCAGCGATGAAACCGCCTTCATTGCCGCATTATTGGATGACGACCAGCGCCGACAACTGCAGCAGCGCAAAGAGCAGTTGCAACAGCGTCAGGTAGAGGCCAGCGCCCTGTTGACACAGACCATAGAAAGTCTGAAGCAGCATCTGCAACAGCGTCCTAAAGAGCTGGATGAGAACCAGACCGATCCCCAGATCCTGAGCCAGAGTCTGGCAGCGCTGGCACAGCAATTAAAAACCTTGCAGCTACGCCAGGGCGAAGTACGCAATCAGTTGGAAAGCGATGCTGCCCGCCGCATCAATCAGCAGTCGCTGTTTGAGCAAATCAGCCAGAGCCAGAGCCAGTACGACGACTGGAGCTATCTCAATCAGCTTATCGGCTCCAAAGAAGGGGATAAATTCCGTAAGTTTGCCCAGGGTCTGACGCTCGATCATCTGGTGTATCTGGCAAACAACCAACTGGGACGGCTGCACGGACGCTATTTGTTGCAACGTAAAACCAGCGATGCGCTGGAGCTACAGGTGGTAGATACCTGGCAGGCGGACGCGCTGCGCGACACCCGCACCCTGTCCGGCGGTGAAAGCTTCCTGGTGAGCCTGGCGCTGGCACTGGCGCTGTCCGATCTGGTCAGCCACAAGACCAGTATCGACTCGCTGTTCCTCGACGAAGGCTTTGGCACGCTGGATGCGGAAACTCTGGATACCGCATTGGACGCGCTCGACAGCCTGAACGCCTCCGGGAAAACCATTGGCGTGATCAGCCACGTTGAGGCCATGAAAGAGCGGATCCCGGTACAAATTAAGGTGAAAAAGGTCAACGGGCTCGGCATCAGCCGGCTGGAGCCGCAGTTCAGGCTGGAATAACACGACACTAACAGAGAAACAGGGGTGCAGCACCGGCGAAAAAGAGCCGGTGCGTAGTGAACCCGAGGATTAACCCGCTTTAGCGCCGGGCGTCAAACACCCGGATGCCGTACTGCGGGAAAGCGGCATCGGCGGAAATTAACGTCAACCCTTCGGCCTGCGCCTGGGCGATCAACATGCGATCAAAAGGATCCTGATGATGCGGCGGCAACTGGCCCGCCTGCTGACCGTGGAAGGCCGCCATCGGTAAAGGCAGAAAATCTTCGGCCTCAATCACCTCAAAGATGTCTTCCGGCAGTATTAGCTTACCCAGTGCCCGCTTAATCGAAATCTCCCAAATGCTGGCTGCGCTGACATACACCACATTGCCGGGATCGGCGATCTGCCTTCTGGCGTTAATCCCCAGGCTGGAGTCATCTATCAGCCACCACAACAACGCATGAGTATCCAGCAGCAAACGTTTCACTCGTCGCCCTCAAACAGCGCAGTGATGTCTGCATCGCCATCATTAAAATTGTCCGGTACGGTGAATTTTCCCTTGGCAGCACCCGGCTTGCGGGTTTGCCCCTTGATGGCCATAAGCTGAACATACGGCTTCCCTGCTTTCGCTATAATCACGGTCTCTCCCTGTGCGGCTTTATCCGCCAGTTGGCTCAGGTTGGATTTTGCTTCGTGCATATTGGCCTGAATAGGCATACGCGATCTCCTTAGCTAAGTTAGCTAAAGCATAGAGGGAAGTCCAGATTTTGTACAGGGAATTGATTAAAGCGCGAGCAGGCCCGCGCTTTTTTGTAACAGTTACAGCTGTGGCCACAGCCAGGCCGCGCCGCGCACGCCGCTGGAGTCACCGTGGACCGCCTTGCGGATCGGGGTTTCGCATTCGCCACCGAATACCCAGGATTTCACCAACTGCGGTACGTGCTGATACAGACGATCCACATTGCTCATTCCTCCGCCCAGCACTACGACGTCCGGATCAAAAATATTGATCACATGCGCCAGTGATTTTGCCAGCCGCAGCTCGTAACGACTGATGACCTGCTCTGCCAGGGCATCGCCTTGTGCTACCAACGTCATGATTTCATGACCTTTTAGCGGATTACCGCTCAGGCGAGCATAGTCGATAGCAAAGCCGGTACCGGAGATAAAGGTTTCAATGCACCCCTGCTTACCGCAGTAACAGGGAACCTCTGCCCGAAAACGCAACTCGTCATCATCCAGCCACGGTAGCGGGTTATGCCCCCACTCGCCAGAGATGCCGTTGCCGCCCGAGTGCGCCTGGCCGTTGATCGCCACCCCGGCGCCACAACCGGTACCGATAATCACCGCAAACACGGTTTGCTTGCCGGCCGCAGCACCATCGGTGGCTTCCGACACTGCCAGGCAGTTGGCATCGTTGGCAATACGCACTTCGCGCGCCAGCATCGCTGACAGGTCTTTATCCATCGGTTGGCCGTTGAGCCACACCGAGTTGGCGTTTTTGACCAGCCCGGTATAGGGCGACAGCGTGCCGGGAATGCCGACGCCGACCGAGCCTTGCTGGCCGGTATTTTCTTCTGCCAATTTCACCAGACCGGTAATCGCATCCAGCGTTTGCTGATAGTCATGACGCGGCGTAGCGATGCGATGGCGGAACAGTTCCTGCCCATCATTGGCCAACGCGATCACTTCAATTTTAGTGCCACCCAGGTCGATACCAATGCGCACGATTTTTCTCCTCAATGCACAACAACGTTGCCACAGCCTAATATATTCAGTTGCCGGGATCACTCAATCAGCGCCGAGTGTGACGGTGATGGCAATTTCCGCATCAGACTCACACCGGCTACCGCTTATTAATTAGTCATCGGGTACACTGCAGTTAACTTGTTGATAACATTTTCCGCATCCTAAAATCCGGAGAGCAGCGATGAAACCTGCCGTATTGATCGTCGACGACGACCCTGCCATTTGTGACCTGCTCTGCGACGTCCTCAATGAGCACGTGTTTACCGTGCATGCCTGCCACCGGGGCAGCGAGGCGTTAACGTTACTCAACCAGCAGCCGGATATTGCTCTGGTGCTGCTTGATCTGATCCTGCCGGACACCAATGGCCTACTGGTGTTGCAGCAGATCCACCGTCTGCGCCCGGATCTGCCGGTGGTGATGCTGACCGGCCTGGGCTCCGAGTCCGACGTGGTGGTCGGTCTGGAGATGGGGGCCGACGACTACATTGCCAAACCCTTTAATCCACGCGTGGTGGTCGCCCGCGCCAAGGCGGTGCTACGCCGTACCGGTGCGCTGGCGCTGGAACCGGCCACCGCCAGTCAGCACAAACCCGAAGGCTGGCAGTTCAACGGCTGGTGCCTGGATACTGTCCGCTGCACCTTGCACAACCCACAGCGACAACCGGTCGATCTGACCCAGGGCGAATACGGCCTGCTGCTGGCGCTGGTACAGCATGCGCGCAAAGTACTGACCCGCGATCGCCTGCTTGAACTGACCCACAGCGAAACGCTGGAGGTGTTCGATCGCACTATCGACGTGTTGATCATGCGGCTGCGACGCAAGATCGAGATCAACCCCCATCAGCCCGAGTTGATCCGCACCATTCGTGGGCTGGGCTATGTTTTCGCCGCCGACGTCAGCCAACCGGTGGCTGCCGCCTGATATAATCCTGCAGTTCCGACAAGGGGCGTGCGCCATCGATCGCGTTGGCGCACAGTAAATTGAACCGCGCACAGGCATGCGCCAATTGCAGCGTCTCTGCCAAAGGCCAGCTTTCATGACTGGCGTACAACACCCCGGCACAGAAGGCATCCCCGGCACCGACGCTGCCGACGATTTCGGTTTCACTGACGCACCACGACGGCTGCCAGCGCCCTTCCCCGCCTTGCTCCAGTCCGTATGCCCCTTCCGGGCAGTGGATCACCACTCGCCACCGCACACCGGCCAGCAATAGCTGTTCTGCGGCCTGGGCCATCAACTGTGGCTGCACCGCGCCACTGGCCGCACGCAATGCCAGCCCGGTAAATTCACCGGCCTCCAGCTCGTTGATCACCAGATAATCCAGCCAGCGCAGCGTTGGTAGTACCAGCGGCCGATAGCGCGGATCGCCCTGACGCGACACTAAATCCAATGAAGTCTGATAACCACGCTGCTGCATTTGCGCTAGCAACCGGGCGCTGCGGGTGCCAAACTCTTCGTCCGGGCTATCCAGACTGTCGAGCAACAGCAGATAACCCAGATGGAAAATTTTATGCTCAGTGTGCAGTGCGTTAAAATCGGCCAGATCCAACTGCCGGTTGGCCCCCGGCGCGTGAAAGAACGTCCGTTGGCCGCCCGGCTCGGTCATCACCTGCGACATGGCGGTCATCGCCGTTTCGCTACGTCTGACCAGGCCACTGTCGACCCGGTGCTGCGCGAGCATCTGCAGGATATAGTCACCGTCGGCGTCGCAGCCGATCAACCCGAGCGCCGCCAGCGGTAATCCGGTCTCCATGCGTGCCAGCGTCAGCAGTACATTGAGCGGTGCGCCGCCGGTAGCACGCTGGCTATGTTCAATCTCTACCAGCCAGCCCGGCTGCGGCCAGTGCGCAATTTGATGCACATGATCCACCAGCATGTTACCGGCCGAAACAATGCCACGCCGGATCATCACAACCGCCCGGCGCTGCCGAAAATATGCATTTGCTGTTGCACCACTTCGCTGATCGACTGCTCTACCGCCAGCAGCACTTCGGCAAATTCATCGTAAATCGCGTGGCGCTGCGTTATTCGCTGCTCCACCGCCCCCAGTGCCGCCTGCGACATGCCGGTATAGAAATTGATTTTGTGAATGCCCAGCCCGATCGCGCGTTTGAAATCGGCATCGCTAATGCCGGAACCGCCGTGCAACACCAGCGGGATCCCCGCCTGCTGCTGGATAGCCGCCAGCCGTTCAAAATCGAGCTTCGGCTCGCCTTTATATTTGCCGTGCGCATTGCCAATCGCCACCGCCAACGCATCAATGCCGGTCAATTCGACAAATTCGCGCGCCCGCTGCGGGTCGGTAAATTTATTGCTGTCGGCCTCGCCGTACAGCGCGCCGCCTTCGTCACCGCCGACCGCGCCCAGTTCAGCCTCAACCGATACGCCGACCGCGTGGCACATGCGTACCACTTCCTGCGTCTGACGCACGTTTTCTTCGTAGCTCAAGCCGGAGCCGTCGAACATCACGGAACTGAATCCCAGCCGCAGCGCCTGCACCACCGCCTCGAAATGCAGACCATGATCCAGATTCAACACCACCGGGATATCGTGCTGCGCCACTTCGCTTTTAATCGCCGCCACCAGGGATTCCAGCGAGACGTACTTAAAGTGCACTTCTGCAATATTGATAATAAACGGCGATCGCGCCGCCTGCGCCGCAGCGAACAACGCACGTAGAAAGTGGCTGTCGAGCACGTTGAATGCGCCCAGCGCATAGCCGTGCTGACGAGCCTGCGCCAAGCCCTGCGCCAATGAAATCAATGCCATTCTGGTTCTCCTTAAGCGATAAAGCGCAAGTATTCGTGACACAGCAACCACTGTGGTGGCTGGTCCTCTTCAATCTGGCTATAGCGGCTGAGCCGCTGCAGGAAACGGTTGTCGTTGTCGTCATCGTTTACCGTCGAGACTTCCCCTACCAAAACGTCTCCGAAGCCCTCTTCGCCCCAGAAACTGTGATAGATACCCGGCGTGAGGCAGATGCTTTCTCCCGGCGCCAGGCGCAAACGCGAACCGGCGGCGTGGGTCTGTCGGCAGCCATCCAGCGTCACGGTAACGCGAGTCTCGGCCAGCCCTTCCCGAGGGTCTGCGTTGTGCAGTTCAACAATCAGGTTGCCTCCGCCACGATTGATAATGTCTTCCCGCTTGCGCCAGTGGAAATGCATCGGCGTCACCTGAGCTTCGCGGCAATGCATGATTTTCTCCGCATAGCTTTTGGCATAGGGTTTACCGCCGGGTGAACCGTTGTGCAGGGTAAATAGCGTTAGCCCCTTGCGGGCGAAGTCATCATCGCCGAAGGCCGTGACATCCCAACCCAGTTTCAGGTCAAACACCTCCTGCCACGACTGACGATCGAGCTGCTGCCAGGCCGAGGGGCTAAAATGGGCGAAGGGCGGAAGCTGGACGTCGAAACGGGCAAAAAAGTGCTGGGTTTGCTGCAGGATTTGGTTCACGGCGGAACGGTTCATGGTGCCTCCGGAAACGGTAAGGAAATGAGGGGCCCAGTCTGGCAGGCCCCACCGATAGCAGGTTATTTCACCGTCCAGCCTTTGTAGCTGCCGATATTGTTTTTATCGATCATGGTTACCGGGATCAACACCGGAGCGGTTGGCGCAGGTTTACCCTGCAGAATGTCGTAACCGATCTCGACCGCCTTGGCCGCCATAACCTGAGGATCCTGTGCCGGCGTCGCGACAAACAGCGATTTTCCGCCACGCTTGAGCGCCTCTTCCCCATCCGGCGATCCATCCACGCCAACGATAAAGAACTCGCTGCGCTGTGCCTGTTTGGCAGCCAGATCGGCGCCGATCGCCGTAGGATCGTTAATTGCAAATACGCCGTCGATCTTCGGATTAGCCGCCAACAGCGCAGTCATGACCTCCAGCCCACCTTCACGGCTGCCCTTGGCGTTTTGGTTATAGGACAGCAGCTTGATCTCCGGGTGTTTCTTCAGTTCGGTCATGCAGCCTTCGACCCGGTTTTGCACGGCGGACACCGGTGGCCCGTTGATGATTACCACGTTGCCCTTCTCTTTCAGGCGATCGCTGATGTATTTACAGGCCATGGCACCGGCCTGGGTGTTATCCGAGGTGATGGTGGCATCGGCGCCTTCGGCCGCCACGTCAACCGCCACCACCACGATACCGGCATCCTTGGCGCGTTTTACCGCCGGGCCGATCCCCTTGGAATCTGCGGCGTTCAGGATGATCATATCGACCTTGGCAGCGATAAAGTTGTCGATCTGCGCCACCTGCTGGCCGAGATCGTAACCGCTCGACACCAGCGTCACGTTGACCTTATCTCCGGCCAACTCGCGCGCCTTCATTTCTGCACCCTTGGTGATCTGGACAAAGAACGGGTTGGCCAAATCGCCCACCGTCACCCCAATCGATTTTAACTCTTTTGCCTGCACCAACGAGGCACTGCCGAGCGCGGCAGTAACCAGCAAAGCGGTAATCAATGGCTTGAAACGCATAGTGTTTTCCTCATTATTTTCCGATCTACGAAAAACCTGCCCCGGTGGGCACCAACCTTTCTTTATCACTCACGCCGCAGCTTGAAAGACGACGAGTAAGTTAGTGCTGGTAATTGCGGGTGCGGTACTTGTCGATAAGCACAGCTATGATGATCACCGCCCCTTTGATCACCAACTGCCAGAAATAAGAAACGCCCATCAGGGTCATGCCGTTGTTCAGGGTGGCGATAATCAATGCCCCCACCAGCGTGCCGGTAATGGTGCCAATGCCGCCGACAAAGCTGGTGCCGCCGAGGATCACAGCAGCAATCGCATCCAGCTCATAGCCCATGCCGAGGTTGCCGTTGGCGCTGTACAACCGTGAGGCACTCATTATTCCCCCCAGCCCTGACAGCAAACCGCTCATGCCATAGACGAACAGCAGCACCGCGCCAACTTTGATTCCGGTCAGGCGTGCCGCCTGCATGTTGCCGCCCACGGCGTAAATATGAACTCCCAGCGTAGTGCGGCGCAGAATGAACCAGCACAGTGCAATTACGGCAAAAGCGATAATCACCAGCCAGGGGATCGGCCCCAGATACGAATTGCCGATCCATTCGAAACTGATATCGGAATTGATGATAGTCGTACCGTCGGCCAACAGATAAGCCGCGCCGCGCAGTGCGGTATAGGTACCCAGCGTGACAATAAAGGGTGGCAAACCGGCGTAGGCCACCAGAAAACCGTTAAACAGCCCCATGCCCAAACCGGCCAGCAGCGCCAGCGGGATCGACAGCCCGGACAGGCCCGGCATCAGTGAAACCGCCATCGCCACCACCGCCGTGGTGCCCAGCATCGAGCCGACAGAAAGATCGATACCGCCGGTCAGGATGATGAATGTCATCCCCGCCGCCAGCACAATATTAATCGACGCCTGCCGGGCAATATTCAGCAGGTTGGCGTCGGTAAAGAAATTGGGTGCGACAAAACCGAAAACGGCGACGATCAGGATCAATATCGGCAAGATGCCGACGGTTTGCATCATATCGCCCAATAACGCCCGTTTCAGCGTGGGATTTTTTGCGGCGGGTGGCAGCGGGTTCGAAGTCATGACAGGCTCCTTGAGCGTAGGGATAGAATTATTCATGGCTAGCCGCCTCCAGGACGGGTTCGACGCCGGTGGCCAGCGTCATGATGCTCTCCTGGCTGATCTCTCCGCCGCTCAGTTCCCCGGCAATACTGCCTTCGTGCATCACATAAACCCGGTCACTCATGCCAACCACCTCGGGCAGTTCACTGGAGATCATCAGGATCGCCACTCCCTGCTGCGCCATCTGGCTCATAATGCGGTAAATTTCGCTTTTGGCGCCGACGTCAACGCCGCGTGTCGGCTCATCGAGGATCAGAATGCGTGGGCCGATCGCCACCCAACGTGAAATCAGCAGCTTCTGTTGGTTGCCGCCGGACAGCCCACCGGCCCGCACCTGAGCGTGCGGCACGCGGATGTTCAGCAGGCCGATGGCGTCGCTGGAAATGCGCTGCGCCTTGCGCCGATTAAGCAGGCCATAACGTCCGTCGCGCTCCAGCGTCGCCATAACGATATTTTCATGCGCTGCCAGATCGAGAAACAGGCCCTGCTCTTTGCGGTTTTCGGTGAGAAAACCAATGCCCAGCGCAATGGCATCACGCGGTGAATGGATATTGACTGGCTTACCGTCAATTTCTACCGTACCGCCGCTGGACTTGCGCACGCCGAAAATCAGCTGCGCCAGTTCGGAACGGCCGGCACCCACCAGCCCGGCGAGGCCGACGATCTCTCCAGCACGCACCTGCAGGCTGACCGGTTTTACTTTCTTGCCATCGGTCAGGCCATGCAGCGTCAGGCGCGGCTCCCCCACCGCAATACCCTGTTCCTTGTTGAACAAATCGCTCAGTGGGCGACCCACCATCATGCGCACCAATTCGCCGGCAGACAGTTTGTCGCGCATCAGGCTGCCGACGTACTGGCCGTCGCGCAGCACGCTAACGCGATCCGACAGCTCGTAGACTTCCGCCATGCGGTGGCTGATGTAAATTATCGCCATCCCCTCATCACGCAGACGCTTGATTAACTCAAACAGCCGATGCGTCTCACGCGAAGAAAGCGCCGCCGTCGGTTCGTCCATCACCAGAATGCGGCTATTGCGGTGCAGCGCCCGGGCGATTTCCACCTGCTGCTGTTCGGCGATGGTTAATTTCATCACCCGATCGCCGGCGCTGAACTGCGCGCCCAAACGATCGATGACCTTCTGGGCTTCCAGCAACATCTGCTGGCGTTTCACCAAGCCGCCGCGCTGGATCTCGCTGCCCAGAAAAATGTTCTCCGCCACCGTCAGATTCGGTGCCAGATTCATTTCCTGGTAAATCAGCGTGATACCCGCCGCCAGGGCATCTTTTGGCCCTTTAATGGCAAACGGCTGCCCATCGATAAAAATTTCCCCGCTGCTGGCGATATAAGCGCCGGCCAATATTTTCATTAAGGTGCTTTTACCCGCGCCGTTTTCACCCATCAGCGCGTGGATCTCGCCGCTATAAACCGTCAGGTTGACGCCCTTCAGCGCGTAAAACTGACCAAAACTCTTGGCGATGTTGTGCATTTCCAGGATCGGGGTCGCGCTCATCGTCATACCTCGGGTTGCGGTTCGGACTGAGTGCAGTAAACCACGCATAAATAAATGCAAAATGTCAGCGGCCGTTCATCTTTGTCATATTGTTAATGGGACGGGGATTTATAATGCGGACAATCAGTTACGGGGGATCCAATGCGCAGACTGCCTTTCCTTGCCGGTGCACGTGGGCGCCTGCTGATGTTCAACCTGTTGGTGGTGGCGGTGACGCTGATGGTCAGCGGTGTGGCGATCGTCGGTTTTAACCATGCGGGCAAGCTGCAGGAACAAGTTCAGGCGCAAACACTAAATGAGATGAACGGCAGCATGGCGCTGAGCCGGGATACCTCGAATGTGGCGACCGCTGCCATTCGGCTATCGCAGGTGGTAGGCGCTCTGGAATATCAGAGCGAGTCAGCCCGGCTCAAGCAAACCCAGTTGGCGCTGCAGGCCTCTCTGGGCCGACTGGCGGCCGCTCCGCTGGCACATAGCGAGCCGGAGCTGGTTCAACGCATCATTAGCCGCAGCAACGCGTTGGAAACCAGCGTGACCCGCATGCTGGATCTCGGTCACGCCCGGCATCTGCAACGCAATATCCTGCTCAGTGGGCTGTATCAGGCGCAGAGCACGCTGCGGCATATCGCCAGTCTCAATCAGCGTAATAATCTGAGCCCGCCCTCGCAGCCGCTGCTGAGCCAGATCGACCGGCTGCTGGCAATCGCTATTCAAACCCCGACGCCCAAGGCCGCCGCCCAGCAACTCGACAGCGTGATGGCCTACTGGCCACAACATAGCCCGGATGCACTGCTCGACGAGAAAATACGCCAGTTTCGCGACAGCGAGCAACGCCTGCTGCCCGAAACGCTGGAGCTGGAGCAAAGCGATCTGGCACTGGCCTATTACACCTACCATATCAAAGCCTTGGTGGCGATGCTCAATGACGACATTAATCTCTACGTGCAGAAGGTGGCGGACGAATCGGAACTGCGCACCCATCAGACCCATCGTGAACTCAGCTCCATCAGCTGGTTTATCGGCCTGTTCGCCCTGCTGGCACTGGTGATTACCGGTTTCGCCGGGTGGTATATCTACCGCAATCTCGGATCGAACCTGACGGCAATCGCCGGTGCCATGACGCGATTGGCACGGGGTGAGCGTGAGGTCAGCGTACCGGCATTGCAACGCCGTGACGAACTGGGCGAGTTGGCGCGGGCATTCAACGTCTTTGCGCGCAACACCGCCTCGCTGGAACAAACCTCTCGCCTGTTGAAAGAGAAAAGCACTCAACTGGAAACCACCTTTCTGGCGATGCGCGACGGCTTTGCACTGTTTGATAACGACGGTCAACTGGTGGTATGGAACCCGCAATATCCGCTGCTGCTGGGGCTAAATGAACACCAGTTGCACCGTGGCCAACACTACCGCGAATTACTGCAACACGTGACGCCCCCGGTGGGTCAGCGCTGGGAAGCGGTGCTGGCCAACCTGTCCAGTGAACTGCCGCAGCCGCAGGAACTGCGCCTGAGCGACGGCCGCACCGTCGAACTGCGCTTCAGCCCGGTGCCCAATCGCGGCGTAGTTAACGTGGTGCTGGAGCGCACAGAGCGTAAGGCGCTGGAAGAAGCTCTGCTGCACAGCCAGAAAATGAAGGCGGTCGGTCAACTCACCGGCGGCCTGGCGCATGATTTTAACAACCTGCTGGCGGTGATTATCGGCAGCCTGGAACTGACTACCCAACAGACCCAGGACGCCCAAACCGAACAGCGCATTGCCCGGGCGCTGAAGGCCGCCGAACGCGGTGCACAGCTTACCCAGCGGTTGCTGGCATTTTCGCGTAAACAGGCGTTGCATCCGCAGGCCATCACGCTACAGACGCTGGTAGAAAACTTGCAGGAGTTGCTGCGTCATTCACTGCCCACGACGTTGTCGCTAAGCATTGAGACTCAGCGGCCCGGCTGGCCGGCGTGGGTCGATGCCAATCAGTTGGAAAACGCGCTGATCAATCTGGTGGTCAACGCCCGGGATGCCATGGAAGGCCGCAGCGGCGTGGTTAGGATCCGCATCTACAACCAACGCGTGGTGCGCAGCGGTGGCAAAAAACAGGACATGGTGGCGCTGGAGGTAATCGACACCGGCTGCGGCATGTCGGAGGAAGTGAAAGCGCAGGTGTTCGAACCTTTCTTCACCACCAAGGCGGTGGGCAGCGGCAGCGGGTTGGGGCTGTCGATGGTCTACGGCTTTGTTCGCCAGTCAGGCGGCCGGGTGCAGATTGAAACCGCACCGGGCGAAGGCACTCTGGTGCGTCTGCAGTTGCCGCGCGCCCCGGCACAGGCAATCGCACAAGCAGAGCCCCCACAACTCGAAGAAAGCGACGGCACCGACAGCCTGGTGTTGGTGCTGGAAGATGAAAACGACGTGCGTCATACGCTGTGCGAACACCTGCACCAGCTCGGCTACCTGACGCTGGACTGCGCAGACAGCAATGAGGCATTGGCACTACTGCGCCTGACGCCAGATATTGGGGTGCTGATAAGTGACCTAATGCTGCCGGGCGAACTGGACGGCGTGCAGGTGATTGGGCTGGCCCGAGAGATTAATCCGCGCCTTACCGCGCTGCTGATCAGCGGCCAGGATATACGTCGCCACCACGAAGACACGCTGCCCAATGTGGAACTGCTGCGCAAGCCTTTCAGCCAGCGGCAACTGGCGTTGGCACTGCAACGGGCACGCCGCTCAAACGCGGCCGCTGACGCAATTCGGAGGGAATGAGGCGATTTTTCGCCCCTGATTCGTTATTATGCCGCCCTGCTTTTGATGAATAAGCGTGCCAGATGCACGCCCAGCCAGGGATAACATTATGCTGTGGTTTAAGAATTTGATGGTTTACCGTTTGAGCCGCGAAGTGGCGTTAAACGCGGATGAAATGGAAAAACAACTCAGCGCTTTTGCTTTCACCCCGTGCGGCAGCCAGGACATGGCGAAAACCGGCTGGGTTTCTCCAATGGGTTCCCACAGCGAGTCACTGACACACGCGGTTAACGGCCAGATCGTTATTTGCGCGCGCAAGGAAGAAAAGATCCTGCCGTCGCCGGTCATCAAACAAGAGTTGCAGGCCAAGATTGAACGCCTGGAGGGTGAACAGCACCGCAAGCTGAAGAAAACCGAGAAAGACGCGCTAAAAGACGAAGTGCTGCACAGCCTGTTGCCACGCGCCTTCAGCCGCTTTAATCAGACTTTTATGTGGATCGACACGGTTAACGACCTGATTATGGTTGATGCCGCCAGCGCCAAACGCGCGGAAGACACTCTGGCGCTGCTGCGCAAAAGTCTGGGTTCACTGCCGGTAGTGCCCTTGACCATGGAAAGCCCGATCGAACTGACGCTGACCGAGTGGGTGCGTTCCGGCGAACTGCCTGCCGGCTTTATCATTCAGGACGAAGCGGAGCTGAAAGCGATTCTGGAAGACGGCGGCGTGATCCGTTGCAAGAAACAGAACCTGATCAGCGATGAGATTGCGGTACATATCGAAGCCGGCAAGCTGGTGACCAAGCTGGCTGTGGACTGGCAGGAGCGCATTCAATTGGTGCTGGCAGACGACGGCTCGCTGAAGCGTTTGAAGTTCGCCGATACGCTGCGCGAGCAGAACGACGATATCGATCGTGACGACTTCGCCCAGCGTTTTGACGCCGACTTTATCCTGATGACCAGCGAGCTGGCGGCGTTAATCAAGAACACCATCGAAGCTCTGGGTGGCGAAACTCAGCGCTAAACCTGAAAATTGCTGCGCCTTTGCTCTACATGCGCAGCTTTTGCAAAACAAACAACATACCCAAATTAATTGGAGTTGCAGCTAGGCGGCAAGTGTGAGAATCCCCAGGAGCTTACTCAAGTAAGTGACTGGGGTGAGCGCACGCGGCCAACAACGCTGCAGCTTCAAGTAAGAAGGGTATGATTACTTACTTAAATAACGGCACAGATAGGCGGTCGCGTCGGCCACTTGCAGGTTGAACTCACTGTGGGCCGGTACGAAGAATTTCTCCCCTGGCGTAAACACCTGCCAGTCCGGCGAGCCCGGCAGCAACACTTTCAACGCTCCGGTAATCACGGTCATTTCTTCCGGCTGGGCAGTGCTGAAGGTGTATTCACCCTCTTCCATAACACCGACGCTGGTAAGACCGATGCTGCTACTATCAAAACCGATAGACTTCACTTTTCCAGCAAAATACTCGTTCACTTTCAGCATAACTGTCACCCGCGTAATCAACTTTATGGGAAATCCATATTGGGGGATTGCGGTTGATCTGTCACTGGTTTTTCTCGCGAAATGCGATCGTGGCGCAGAGTAAAACGCTGCCGAGCGGTTGACCTTCAGCCTGCCGTTCTGGGTCCACGCCCAAAAGAACGCAACGCCGCCCCCGACAGACCGCCACATGAGATTTTATTGGCTTTTTAATCAATCAATTAGCTCAGCGGCCAGCTTGGCCACTAGCGCATTGGACAACAGCACCGGTATTTCAAGCCGTGCCTGCAGGAAATCACGATGCTGCCGGTGATAACCAATGCAATCGAGTACCACCACCTGCGCCCCCTGCCGCTGTAACTCACATGCGGCCAACTCCAGCACCGCGTCATCCGCCAAATAAGGGCTGGCGACGGCAAAACAGGGTGGCGTCGCCAGCAACTGCCACTTGCTTGCCTGCTGGCTGATTTGCTCCGCCACCGGCACCACAATGCCGACCCGATGTTGGCTGACAATGGCAGAAATCAGCGGTGGAATAATGCGGTCCGGCTCCAATAACAGCGCCTGTTGTGCATGCAACTGGCCAAACTCCCCAGTGCACAACAGCAGGATCACCTCACAGCCCTCCGCTTCCAGCGCATTGATTTTCTGCTGCAACCCCAGCTCGACCCGCGAGGCCGCTAATCTCACCTGTGTGCCGTCCTGCAGGCGTGAAACCAACACCTTCTCTCCGGCCTGCGGTGTATAACGCTCATCAATCTGGCTGGCATTCAGCCCGTCCAGCAGCCCGACATGCCTCACCTGCTCCGCAGGCAGATAGGCAGACAGCAACGGCATAATGTCGCTGCGCGGTGCCTGACCGATAGTCAGCGTGGCAAATGAGGCATTCATGCGGTTATTTCCTTTTTTGCAGGTGACTCAGGCTGCCGTACAGCGCCAGCAACTGCGCGTATTCATCGGCCTGATAAAAATGACAGGTACCGCGCCCAAACTCTTTCGCCACTTCCACCGCAAACTTGACGGTTAGTGCAATATCCACTTCATGGCTGGCGCCGGTACCGCAACCCGGTACTACTGACTCGGTGCAGATTGCCACACCGACCACCGGCGCAGACGTTGCGGTGGAGGGCTGCAGAATACTGTTCAAATGGTGTACCCCATTGCCGTACGGCGTAATGTCCTGGGTGGTGATCGGGAAGGTCACTGCCGGGCGGCCGCTGGTCATCTCCATAATCCGCAGCAGATCTTCCGCCACCCGCAGGATGTAACCTTCTTTCACCGTCGGTGACAACGCATAGCCTTTGTGGTTGATGATGCGGTTGCCCTTGGTGGTATCGATGGACAAAATCGCCTCGGCCTCTGGCACCACTTCATTATCGTTCATCGTCACGTCGTCGATCGGTGAATCCATAAAGTCGACCGGGTCGTGCGGACGGGTTGGCGCATCAGGACAAATGTGGGTGGTGATGATCACATCGCCCGCCAACACATCGCCCTTGCGCTGCATTTCCGCCAGCTTCAGCGCACTGGCAATTGCGGCTATCGCCCCGTCACCGTCGGACACCAGGCCAATACGCGTTGGTCGCGCACCAATACCGCCCAAGCGGCCGATAATACCCAAAGTCGGTGCATTCCCACCCTGACTTTTACCATTGCTGCCGGGGATCTCAATGCGCACGAAGTCGGTCGCCCCCTTCGGCCCACTAGCACGCAGCGTGCTGGCGCGAATGCCGGGATAGGACGTGAACAAATCGACCACCTGCTGACCGTTCACATAAGCATTATCAATTAATTCAAAAGCCTGCAGCGTTTGTTGCAAACTCATAATCGGCTGACCTCACAATTTAACCGGATGGGTTATTTCCCTTTGCTGGAAAAAATGGAATTGAAAAAGCTGTACAGCGCGTCACCGGCGATAAAACCGGCCGCCATGATCTCCATCGGCGTGCGCCCCTTGTCACCCCAACGGCGAATAATCAGGATGCGCAGTGCGATACCGACGATCACCGCCCAACCTGCCAACGCGTTGTTGATCAACAGACCGGTGGCCAACAGCACGCCGAGCTGACGCTTGGGTCCGCCAATCAACTGCACGACGGCACCGGGGACCGCCCAGAAAAGCAGGCTATAGGCAATGCCCGGCTGAGCCCCCGCCTCGATGGTTTTGGCGTACACTCGTGCCACCGGC
Organism: Serratia sp. NA_112.1; assembly: GCF_052691715.1. Taxonomy (NCBI): domain Bacteria; kingdom Pseudomonadati; phylum Pseudomonadota; class Gammaproteobacteria; order Enterobacterales; family Yersiniaceae; genus Serratia; species Serratia sp. NA_112.1. Next base: position 113,305 of record NZ_JBQZFO010000001.1, on the reverse strand, counting down.
GGGATCAGATCCTGCAGGAAGTAGCTGGTATAAGCGAAGTACGCCACCGGGATAGCGATGACAAAGGCGATCAGCGCGGCAAATAACTGAATGCGGCGTCCCAACAGCTCCTGTTGCAGATCTTTGCCGTAGCCGCGCAGAATGAAACCGGCTTTCAGATCAAAGCCCATATCGGCAAACGCCGGGCCAGTAGCCGCGGTAAACCCGGTCAGCACGCACAGCGCCAGCGGTGGGAAACCAATCAGGATGCCGATAATCAACGTAATCAGCGCCACCGCAAAGGCCGGGAACCAGCCGGAGTGCATCGCGGCGATGCCGACGATCAGTTCATGCACAAAGGCAGCAAACGCGGCGTAAATCACAAACAGCACCAGCATGCCCAGCGACATCTCGCTGTACAGCCCACCGGCCAACGCCAGCAGTGCGGCAATGACGATATATCCCACTGCGCCTAATCCCAGCGCTTTGCGCACTTCGCTGTCGGCCTGGCTATAACCCCCGGTATCCGCACGCTTGCTGCGGATCACCTGAACCACCTGGATCAACGCCACCAGCCCAGCCCCCACCATCACTCCATGAGGAATGAAATGTGCATTGATATCAAAGCCTGCCATGGGTTCAGCGTAGGCTCGCAACAACAGGCCGACACCAAACATGCCCAATGCCCAGATATTGCCGATAAACGCGGTGCCGAACGCCGCCATCGGGATTTTAAGCATCGAACCGGCGACACCGACCGCTACCCCTACCACCAGCAGCCAGGCTTGTTTACCGCCCCGGTCACCGGCCTTAATGGCTTCCGCCGCCGCGACGCCCGGTGGCCAGGCATTGGCCGCAGGAAAGATTTTGGTGTCGAACATGCGATACAGCAGGTAGGCGTCGAGCAACATCGCGGCCGCCACCCCGCAAAACATCGGCAGGATCAGCTGCGGTTGTCCCATCACATAAGGCACGGCAATTGGCATCAGCAGCGAGTTGGCAGCGCCAAAGGTGGCGGAAGAGATCACCGTTTGCGCCAGGTTTTGCGTATGTACCGAACGGTAGCGCTGGAACATTTGCAGTGGAATGCGTGCCAACAACATGGCGAGCAACGCGCCAATAATCGACGTGTTGGGCGTCACGCCCAGCGTGGTGATCAGCTGCACGCCGATAATCGCGCCGACGATGGACAGCAGCACCATCACCAGCAGAGCACCGATATCTTTCAAAGGATTTATGCTGCTATTTGGTTTCATAGTTTTAATTTCTCTGAATCTTCCCTGGCGTCTGGCAACGTTAATTTCGGCATGAGGCAGCACTCACAGTTCCGAATATTGGAACTGTGAGTGCCGTTAAGTATTTATTGCCCATAAACCCAAGATAGATAATTAAGAAATTCCCTGGTGTTGGTTTTCTTTAATTATCAGTTACTGGCAGATTGTTGCGGTGTGTTATTTGATCTTTTGCCAATAATCATCACCAAGTTTATCCGCCAATTGCCGGGATACTGTCATTAATGCTTCCAGCACACCGGGTGAAAATGGCTGTTCTTCCACCTGCGTAGGAAAAGACAAGCACAGACCGACCGTCTCATTGCGGTGTTTGTTGGTCACCGATGTCGCCAGCGAACTGATGCCCTGCAGCGTCTCGTTACGTGCCAGAGACCAGCCCTGCTGGCGAATCTGTGCCAGCTTACTCAACAAGGCTTCCAGCGTTTGCGGAGCGTTGGGTGAAGCCGCACGGTAGCCTGCGGCAAAAAGCGCTATCACCTGCTCATCACTGTCACGCGCCAGTATCGCCCGGCCTACCGAGGTTTCCGCCACCGGTAAGCGACTGCCCGCCGGCGTCACCACCTGGAGGAAATGGCGACCGGGGAACATGCGCATCACCATAATTTCCTGCGCCTCCAGCACCGAAACATAACCCGTGCAGTTAGTCTGTTGGCTGAGCTGCACCATACTGGCCGCCACGCTGTCGACCAACGGCGTCGATAAATAGTGACTGGAGACCGATAACAGCAAACGACCGATTTTATACAGCTTGCTGTCAGGATCGCGCTCCAGCATGCCCTCATTTTCCATGGTCTGTAACAGACGCGAGGCGGTGCTTTTTGGCAGCGCCAATTGACTCACTACATCATTGAATGAAATACCAGCCTGGCCGTGCATCATTCGCTGTTGTGAAAATAACTTTAATACCGCAGCAGCATTTTCCAGAGTTGTCATCGCACGCCTTGTTCCACTATATGGAACTCAGTTCATGTTTGATAATTAGAAACTAAAACTCGTACAACTTATCGTCAAGCAGTTTATTTTTTATCCCGACCATTAATAGCAGCGGATGATGCTTTGCTAAATTAAATGCAAAGGCGAACGCGGATAAAATAAGCCTATTACCACTTGGTTATTCGACCACGGGGGTATAAATCAGCATGTCATGCTAATTTATCGTTATCGCGTGAGGTAATTAAAGCAGTAAGCGGAATAAATAAAGAAACCGGCCTGACGCCGGTTTCAGAGGGATACAATTTAATCTTCCAGCGCCGGATCTTCGTAACGATGCTTGGCATCGAGCGCTTCCTGCTCGGTAGGATGCTCACTGAGTAGCGTATTCGGCTCAATGTCATCGGTACGCACCTCAAAACGGTGCATATGCAAGCTTGGATCGCCCCGGTCAACGGCGACCACTCGGGCGGTTCTCGGATAGCCAGGTCGGTTATTTTCACGCATGCTGATCTCCCGTTTGATTCCACAGGGTTAAGTATAGCAGCGGTATTTATACCGACACGCGCGACCCCAGATCGCGATCGCCGTGTTCGCCTTCCAGCAGTTGCGTCAGCTCATCGCAGGCGCAGATCTTGCCGTCACGCACGGTGAAATGGGCCAACACCTTAACCAGGCTACGGCCTCCGTCACGTTTTTCCACCCGAACCAGATGGTGGGTCAGTACCGAATCCCCCTGCCCGGCCACAGCGACGATCTCCAGCATCATGCTGCGGGTGAGTTGTTTCAGTAACGCCATATGCTGCATAAAATGGGCATAATCCAGCATGTTGCCGTCTACCTGCTGGAGGTAATCTTCACTGAAAAACTCAGCAATCAGCAGCGGCTGGTGTTGTGGTGCCGCGACGACCCGCTGCAGGGCCTCGAGCACAATGGCAGTTGGGGTTTTCAGGCTCATCATTTTTCTCCAAAAATTGAATGATGAGCAGAGCATAAATCAGACAGGGAATGGCATAATAACCGCACATGGACTTTATATACCGCAAAACGGCCAATCCTGATGATCCTGCAAAGCGCACGACTTTGGCATGAGAAAAAACACTTAACACCCTGGCATCAACACACCAGCGGACAGCTTTATTTATTAACCCACGGCATGATCGCGCTGGAAACTCAGGAGCAACAATGGGCAATGACCGCCGGCAGTATCGGCTGGCTGCCACCCCATTGCGCTCATCAGGCGCTGGCGTGCGGTAACGTTGCAGGCTGGAGTTTGTATCTGCCGGAACCTTACTGTAGCGGGCTACCGGAACAACCACACCTCAGCACCGCCTCTGGGTTGATTCAAGCGTTGGTGGAACGCCTTGCACAATTCGCAGGCCAAAGGCTGAACGCGCAACAACGGCGGCTATTACAGGTATTACGGGATGAGGTACGCATGCAGGAAAATACACCGCTGCAACTGCCGCTACCGCAGGATGCACGGTTGTTGAAAATTGCGCGTGCGCTGCTGAACGAACCAGCTGATAACCGAACACAGAGTGAGTGGGCCGCCTGGGCAGGGTTGAGCATACGCACCCTGAGCCGGCGTTTTATCAACGAAACCGGCATGACGTTCGCCCGCTGGCGTCAGCAAGCCCGGGTGATCCGTTCGCTGGAGCCGCTATCTCGCGGTGAAGCCGTCAATCAGATTGCCGGCGACTGCGGTTATGACAATGTCAGCGCCTACATTGCCGCTTTCCGCCAGCGTTTTGGCACTACACCGGGATTGTATTTTGTTCAGCGCGAAACTCATTTTCGAGAGAAAAACGAGGCCGCCGTCAAGCGCAATTGACGGTGCCCCAAGAGAAAACTCACTGAGGTCTTATTTTACCGTTTCCAGTTGCAGGGCGGCGAAGATCTGCTCCACCACCTGTTGCGGACCATCGGTGCCGTCCATCACGTAGTGCGCGGCCTCCTGATACAGCGCTTCACGCGCGGCCAGCACCTCCAGCATTTCTTCGGCAATCGGACGGCCGGTCAGCGTAGGGCGCTGTGTGTCTTGCGGGTACTCTTCCAGCCGCTGTGCCAATACTTCAGCGGGTGAACGCAGGTAAATGACCTTGCCGTGCTGACGCATATAGCGGCGGTTCTCTTCCGCCAGGATCGCACCACCGCCAGTGGCAACTACAGTTGACGGTTGAGTGACCGTTTGCAGAGCAATGCTTTCACGGCGACGAAATCCCAGCCAACCTTCTTGTTCGACCATTTCCGCCACGCTCATCTGCGTGGTCTGCTGCATAAACAGATCGGTATCGATGAATTGATAGCCCAGCGCCAGCGCCAGTGCGCTGCCCACCGTGGTTTTACCGGCTCCGCGCGCGCCTACCATGAAAATGGTTTGTGTCATTACGGGTTGTCCCTTATACGGTGACTTGAGTGCATTTGCTCGCCAAAACCCGGCGTGCTGATCCTGCGATGGCGTGGTTGCTGCATCATACCGCCATCATCTTGTATTTCAATATTTACGATAGTGTAAATTCCATGGCACAGCGACTGCCGACGGTGAAGCCGTCCGCCACCTCTTGCGCCAACCGAGAGCTCAATGATGCACTGAGCCGCTCAGGGGCTATTGGCCGGAACCCCAGCCGTTGGTAATAGGGAGCATTCCAGGGCACCTCGATAAAGGTGGTCAGCGTCAGGCGCTGCGCGCCCTTCAACCTGGCTTGTGCTGCGACCTCGGCAATCAACCGACGTCCAATGCCCTGACGTTGCCAGTTGGCGGCAACCGAAAGTTCGGCGATATGCCAATCCTGCTGTTGCGCCGTCACCGCGATAAACCCGACCACCTCACCTACGGTGCTTTCCGCCAGCCATTCCTGCCGCTGCTGAATAAAATCAGTATGCTGCCGTGCATCCATCACCGGGCCTTCGGCAATAAAAGCCCAAGCCGGTTGTTGATGAAATAACTGCGCAGCCGACCGTTCGACGGCGATCAGTTGAGCAATATCCTGCAGTTGCGCCAAACGGATCTTCAGGCTCATCGGATTCTCCTTAACAACAGGCCGGCTATTTAACCAGATTTATCCGACGGCAGATACCCGCCGCCGAACTGGTTTATCGGCCCGCCAAATTAGAAGTCGACGCTGGCACGCAGCACCACTTCACGTGGTTCCCCCACCGCCACACGCAAATTACCGCCGCTGGAAGGGTAATAGGTTTTGTCGAACAGATTCTTCACGTTCAACTGCCATTTCACCCGATAGCCATTGACCGGCATGGTGTAAGCGGCGAAGGCATCGACGACGGTGTAGTTATCGAGATTAAAACTGTTGGCAGCATCGCCAGGGCGGCGGCCCACATAACGTGCACCGGCCCCCATGCGCACGTTGTCTCCGCTGTATAGCCCTGGGGAACCCAAATCCTGCGTCAGGAACAGTGAAGCCGTGTGGCGAGCCACGTTGGTCATTTCCTTGCCCTTGTTGTCAGGATCATCCACCACCCGCGCATCGGTATAGGCATAAGAACCGATCAGGCTCAGCGAGTCGGTAATATTGCCCGCGACATCCAGCTCCACACCCTGCGAGCGCACGCGCCCGGCGGTGCGGGTCACGGTTTCGCCATTCACAAGTTCGCTGACCATCACGTTGCGTTTGGTGATATCGAACAAGGCCAGGGTACCGGTGACACCGTTGGGTAATTCAACCTTGCTGCCCACTTCCCAGGCCTTGCCCTGTTCCGGCGGTAGCGAACCAATCTGGCTGGCGATAGAAGAGTTCGGTTTGAAAGACTCGGTATAGCTGCTGTACAGCGACACATACGGCGTCAGCTTGTAGACCACCCCGGTGCGGGGCACCAGTTTGCCGTCAGAGCTGTCGGTATTGGTCACAAACGGTCGCCCTTTGCCGGCAAACACGTCAAAGGCATCGTAACGCAGCCCGCCCATCACCAGCCATTTATCGGTCAGCTGTACGGAGTCCTGCATAAACCAGCCGTAGCTGGTGAGGTTTTCACGCTGATCGCTGTCTTTGGCGCTGACGGCGTTCGAGGTAGGCATCTGGCCATAAACAGGATTGTAGATATTGAAATCGCTGTTCTTCTTGCCGCGGATCATATCGCCGCGGTAGGTGCGATTATCTTCAAAATCAAAGCCGAACAACATCTGGTGGTTGATGCTGCCCCAGTCGACATCACCGTTAAGCGTCAGCTGTACCGCGTTGGCATGGCTGACGGCATGGGCGGTGGAGTCGGCCTGGCGCGTCAGTACGCCAGTTTCAGGATCCAGAGCCAGCGCACGTGCCTGGTTATCGCTGTAGCTGTTGCGGCTGTAAGCGTAGGTCAGCGAGCTTTTCCAACTCTCGTTCAACACTTGATCAACCTGCAGGGTAACGCTGTCCTGATCGCCACGCGTGGCGTTATAGCTTTCGTCGAAACGACGATCGCGCGGCGTATTCACCGGTTTGCCGGTACGTGAATCAATGATGGTACCCCGATCGAAGGGCACCAAATACTCCATATGCTCGTAGGCAACGCGCACCGTGGTGCTCTCGCCATACCACATCAGCGACGGTGCGATCACCGTCTGACGGTTGCGGCCAAAGTTGCGCCAGTAGTCGGTCTCGTCGTGGTCGACAATCATCCGATAGGCAAAACCTGAAGTCCCCAGCGGCCCGGTAACGTCCAACTGGCCGCCACCGCCCTTGAAGCTGCTGCCCCAGCCTTCCACATGGGTGTGCTGCTGCAACTGCGGCTTTTTGGTGATCATATTGATCATCCCGCCCGGTTCCCCCATACCGTATAACATCGAGGCCGGGCCTTTCAGCACCTCAACCCGTTCGGTGGTTGGGGTAAAGTTGCGCGCCTGCACTGAGCGCACGCCGTCGCGTAAAATTGAGCCGTCGCGGTTATCGCCAAAGCCACGCTTCATCACGGCGTCCTGGGTTCCCCCCAACGTATTCGCCTGGGTGATGCCGCTGACGTTATACAGCGCCTCATCCAGGCTGCTGACCGCCTGATCGCTAATCACCTGCTGCGGCACCACGTCAATAGCCTGCGGCACGTTCAACAGGCTGGTTTCGGTGCGGGTGCCGGTCACACTGGTCAGCGGCTGATAGCTTTGCACACCGCCGGTCTGTTTTTGCCCGACCACCACCAGGGTTTCACCCTTGTCTGCGGTTTTGTCGGCAGCGATCGCCGGTGCCGATGCACAGGCCGCCAAAGGCAGCGCACACCACCAGCCACGTTGGGTGTTATTCATTATTTAACTGACTCCAATAAGTCCCTGAAAAAGGTAACGGCAAAAATTGTTGATATAACTGCTTAAAGGTCTGCTGCGGGTTGATGTCTGCAAACAGATCCGGATAGAAGGTTTTGGCGAACATCTCAACCGCCACCACGTGGTAAGGGCTGAGATAAAAGTTGTGCCAGAGGCTCCAGGCCTGATGATTTTTTATTGCTTTCAGATTGGCGAGCATGGGCTGCTTTTGCATCACCCGACTAAAGCTCTCATCAGCCTCCTGCTGGGTGACCAGGGGCCCAAGGCGCAGATCGGAAAAATGCTTGCCCTGCGGCCCGGCCATGCCGGTGGCGATATAGATGTCGGGGTTGGCGGTCAGAATGGTTTCCGGGTTCAGCTCACCGTAGACGCCTTTGATGCTGGCGTTGGCAATATTATCGCCGCCGGCAAAGGCCAGTAAATCACCGAGGTTGCCATGTGCCGCCGTGGTGCAGCAGGTTTCGCGCCGCCCGAGGTGCAAGTGCAACATCACCTTGGGTTTAGGTCCCTGATAACCGGCCAGCCGCTGCTGGATCACCGCCATATGCTGTTGGTAGAAGTTAATGAACTGCTCTGCGCGCTGCTGACGGTTAAGCACTTCGCCCAACAGGCGGACGCTAGGCACGGTGTTGTGCAGCAGATCAACCCGTAAATCGACGTAGATCACCGCAATTCCGGCCTTGCTCAACGCACTCAGCAATAAATCACTGTCACCTTCTTCCCGCGCATAGCGCGCGAGGATCACTAAGTCCGGCTTCAAGCGGATCAGGTTTTCAATATTTACCTGGCGGAAATTACCCTTGCTTATCGAGGGGATCGCTTTAATCTGCGGAAATTTCTGCGTGTAGAGTTGCCAGCTTTGCGCATCGAAACGCGCCATATCTTCCGGCCACCCAACGATACGTTGGGTGGGGTTTCCCGGCTCGAGCAGCGCCAGGGTATACAACATGCGGCTCTCGCCCAGCACGATACGCTGCGGATTATCTGGCACCTCAACCTGACGACCCGTAATGTCAGTGACCATTTTTGCCTGAACGCCAAAGAAGCCAAGCAGCAGGGAAAGCAGCAGAAAAATGAGGGAATTGCGCATCAGTGAGCCGGATTAGCTAAAATATGCGCGCATGATAATCACTCTCATTAGCACTTTCAATCATAACAGACAAAGAGCGGGTCAAATCCACTGAATGACGCAGTTTCGTCACTGATGCGTGCAAAACCGCTATAAATACGGTTTTATTAAGTTAAAAAAGCGGTCGATAATCCGATGACGGCTGAACCAGAGTGGCAAATAAAAGGAAGTGCAGAGATGACTCAACAGATTATTCCACTGACCGAGTGCCCACAGTTCAGCGACGTTTGTGCCGCATGGGCCTTTGGCCAATGGGGTTCGCAGCGCGGCGGTACTCTGGAACGCACGCGTCAACGCTTTGCCCAATGTGCACAACCGAGTGAAGACTACACCACCTTATTGATGATTGAGGACGAACGCCCGCTGGGCATGGCCAGCCTGTGGCCGAGCGACGATCATCACCGGATGGACCTTTCCCCCTGGCTGGCCGGGGTGTTTGTTCACCCTGACCATCGCCGTCAGGGCATTGCGCAGCGCCTGGAGGCCGCCATCGTCCAACTGGCACGCCAGCGCAACCACCCCGTATTGCACCTGATTACCGACAAATCAGAGTCGCTGTATACCGGCTGGGGCTGGCAAACCATCGAACGCCGGCAGCAATATGATGGCCAGGTGGTGGTGATGGAAAAAAGGCTTTAGTTAACGTGGCGTGCAGATATACACCAACGCCGGCGGGAAGTTACGCACCACCCGCAGTCGCTTCCAATGGAAATAGCGGGACAGTAATTTTTCTGACAGGTGGCTGTACTGAAACAACACCAATGTCCCGTTGTTTACACGCAAGCATTGCTGCGCCTGCTGCAAAATACGAATGCTGATTTTAAGCGGAATTGACAGTAGCGGCAGGCAGGAGAACACCACGTCGTAATCGCGAGCCATCAGTTCTGCCGAACGATCCATCACCTGCAGGCGACGATCATCAATTTTCCGCAATTGATGGACAAAGTTTGATTGAATTTCAAAAGCCTCCAGCGAAGCATCGGCCCGCATGCGTCCCAATATGCGCTTGGTCAAGACGCCATCCGCCGCACCCAATTCCGCGATCGACAGTGCCCCTGTCCATTCAATCTGATTGAGCATCGCCTGGCACAGCCAGGGGGAAGAAGGTGCCAAAGTGCCAATGGTGCGTGGCGAAGCCATAAACTGCTGGAGATAGGAAAAGTGGTTCTTCAGTTGCAGCCGGGTCGCATTTAACATTGGGGCCTCCTTAGGTTGAGTAGCCACCAATCTGAACTCAATTCCTTAAGCATTCATTAACATGAGTCTTAAAACCACCGACACAGTTGTAATAAAATGCAACTGACAACCGGCAAAAAAAAACGGCTGCGATAATGATCATCGGGTAAGCCAATAACGGCCTTGCCGGTCAGATTATTATCCACAACCGTTTATTTTATCGGCCACTTATTTAAGTGACCGATTTTAATTTACTGCCTGATAATTACCGGTAGATTTCCGCATTACCACGCCAGTTACTGGAATCCCCCGGGGTGTCCAGCCCAATAATACGCAGATGGCTGGCGCCATCCGCCTGAGCTTTTTCTTTAAGCGCGTGAACCGCATCAGACGGTGAACCTCTGACGCCGGAAACCGATACCACGCCAAGGCTCTGCAGGCCACTGGTTTGCTCGGTACTGACCTGTTTTACCGATGATAGCGGCGCTGCAAATGAAGAGAACGAAGCGGCTGCCAACAGAACTGCTGCGATGCCAGTTAATAGTTTCATGATTAACTCCAGGTGTTTTTGTTTATTTTGTCGTATCAGTGGAGTTAATTATCGGCCAGGCAATGAAAATGGACGTAATGCAATGTAAAGAACATCAATCATTGTGACGAAAATAAGGAGAAGGCGAGTGAGGATATGTCTTGTCGAAGATTTTTCCTAGAGGAGAGACCAACAATACCCCCGACAGATGACAATGAAAAATCAGTTTGGTCACAGAAAGATAAAAATCTCGTTTTTAAGATTTATCATCCATATCCGGGCGGCTGAACTACGCTATTGCTGAAGGTTATCATTTTGGAAGGGCTCTCTATGTCACAAACCTTGCTACGTGTACGCGATGGCCATGGTGCCTCGGTTTCGTTTTCGGAACTGCTGTTCGCTCTGATCTACGTTTTTGCCGTTACCCAACTTTCCCATTATCTGCTGCATCACCTGACGCTGACCGGTGCTTGGCCGCTCCGACCGCAGCAGCGAATGGACGATTGAAGGCCATCACCTGGCAGAACGCTGCCAACTGTTTGTGATCGTCGCGCTGGGAGACACCATTCTGATCACCGGCTCCACCCTCAGCGAAATGGAGTCCTGGACGGCACTGGCACCGATTGCCTATCTCACCGATTTATTGATGGTGAATGACCTGACCACGTTGATTATGGTGGCAGTAGCGGTATGGGTAAGCATCTCGCGTGGCAGAGCATCGCAGGCTAGCCGCGACGCTATCATATAAGGAAGGAAACAGGGGGCATGCCCCCTGTCCTGGTGTTTACTTCAGCGATTGCGGCAACGTCAATACCCAGAGTTCGCTGAGCGACTCCGGTTTTTCCAGCGGCTGCAATTCGATACGGGTCGAGACGGTTTTGCCATCCAGGCTCAGCTTGCCCTGTTGATCCAACTGATAATCGCCGATTTTCTTGGCCTTCGGCTGCGCGTCCACCAACTTGGCCTGCAGGCCAAAATCATTATCGTTGATGACGGCTAAGGTGCGATCGTCAATCAACGACAAACCTTCCACTTTCTCCTGCTGCCAGCCCAATTTGCGCAGATCCACCACTTCGCGCTTCTGTGCCAGCTTCACGCCGCGTTTAGCGAGATCTTTCGCATCGTCAAATTCCAGCGCCTTGCCCTTGCCGTCAAAAGCCGTCAGGTCAGTTGCCTGGCTGAGATCAACCAGGTAGATCTTGTTGATCATCTGCTTGTCTTTATCACTGCCCTGCTCAACCAACAGGATGTGCTGGTTATCGACCGCCACAATGTCGCCGACCTTGGCGTCTTTGGCTTTTTTATAGCTGTCGATATCGATCGGGTAACCGTACATCGTCGTTTTAGCGCTGGCGGGATCAAAACTGACCAGACGGGTGAACTGCGCCTTGTTCTTGCTTTTACCCTCAACGTCGAGCGTGCTCTGTACCGCCGCTAAAATCCGTCCGTCCGGCATCCGGGTGATACCTTCAAAACCGCGATTCGGCTGACGCCACTTGATGATATTCGGTAACCCGCCCGCCACCGCCTGCTCGCCCTGCTCCGGCGTTGGGCCGTATTTGGCGAGGATTTTGCCCTGGCTGTCGATATGGATCAGGAACGGGCCGTATTCGTCACACAGCCAGTAACCGCCCTTGCCGTCCGCAGTGATACCTTCGGTATCCAGCCCACGCCGATCGCCCTGCAAGGTTTTCAGCGTATCGCTCAGTGCCACTTCGTTGGTGGAACCAATCAGACCCGCTGGCAGCGGCAACCCGCTGATCGGCCCTTGCTGGTCATGCAGCGGGCGTGCATTGCCGGCAACCGCTTTGCCGCCGCCGACACGGATATCCATCAACAACGGAACGAACTCCGGGTTGGCGAAAATTTTTGCTTCCTGTTCCCCAACCGCTGGTGCATCAGCGTTAGGGCCACGATCGGTCAGGGTGGTCAACAGCAGTTCCTGGCCTTCACGACCATTGAATACCAGGCCCGAACCAATACCTACAGGCAACCCCTGTGGGAAATTCCTGGCGAATGCGCCTTGATAGCTCACATGTTCGCCACCGGGAAAGCTGACCACATAGCGCGCTGCCTCAACGTCAGTGGCAGCATAGGAGAACAGAGGAAACAACGAACTGATTAACAGCGAAACCGATTTTATTTTCATGGTTATGGCTCAGAGTTAAGGGTGTGAAGTTGGCAGCTTGCTAAGGTATTTGTTCTGCATGACGATTTGATGACAGACAGACCTAATACCATGAATTATCGTAAAAATTAAATATATCAAATAGGAATTAACAATTAACTCTGATAAACCCAATGGAAAAATCATATGATAAATCGAATTTAATCGTAGCTATTTTTAGCCATAAATACCTATACCACTTAAGCTTAGGGTAAATTCTTATAACAGCGATAAAAAAATCAGCAAACGCGCTCTGACCCTCAAAATATAGGCATTTTCGCATAGACAAAGTTAATTGGCGGGGATTTAATACCTGTCGTTACTCAAACTGCATTAAGAATAATCCCGATAGAAACCTGCATTAATTGAAAAAGGTGTTCTATAGTTTTTAGTGCTAACGCCCGTTAGTATTTTCCGTAGGATGGAGTCTATGTCAAAGCGACTTTTTGCCGAATTTTTTGGCACATTTTGGTTGGTGTTCGGTGGTTGTGGTAGCGCAGTATTAGCAGCAGCATTTCCACAGCTGGGTATTGGTTTTCTTGGTGTCGCGCTCGCTTTTGGTTTGACCGTGGTCACCATGGCTTATGCCGTTGGTCATATTTCCGGCGGGCACTTTAACCCGGCGATTACCGTGGGATTGTTTGCCGGTGGCCGTTTCGCCGCTAAAGACGTGATCCCCTATGTGATTGCTCAGGTTATTGGTGGTATTGCTGCAGCAGCGGTGTTGTATTTGATCGCCAGCGGCAAGGCAGGTTTTGACGCTACCGGCGGCGGCTTTGCCTCCAACGGTTACGGTGAACACTCACCGGGCGGCTATTCTCTGCAGTCCGCTATCGTTATTGAATTGGTACTGACCGCATTCTTCCTGATCGTGATTCATGGTGTAACAGATAAACGTGCGCCTGCCGGCTTTGCTCCGTTGGCCATTGGTTTAACGTTAACCCTGATTCACCTGATCAGTATTCCGGTAACCAATACTTCCGTTAACCCAGCGCGCAGTACCGGCGTGGCAATATTCCAGGGAACCTGGGCTTTGCAACAGCTTTGGGTATTCTGGCTGGTGCCATTAGTAGGTGGGGCTATTGGCGGTCTGATTTATCGCTGCCTGCTGGAAGACAAGAAATAATGTCTGCCCGGTAATAGTCTGTCAGGGCAGCCGCTATATCCCATGAATTTCCGATTGCTATCGGGAAAATGAAGGGTATATCGGCTGCCCTGAATTATTTAACCTCTGATAACTTCAAACATCATAATATCGCTGGTGAATGAACCGTCCGGCTTGATGGCAAAATGCTGCAACACATCTTCAGAAAGTCCCTGTTGCAACGCGCGAATCGCAGTGACGAAATGCTCTGGTGTACGCATGCGCTCCACCCAACTGCTGAACTCCAGATAAAGCCGATCCGACGTCACCTCCCGAACCAACAATCCAGACTCTGTCAGCAGACTCAGCCATTCACCTGGTGTGTAATTGCGCACATGTGAAGTATCGCGCAGTACTTCTACGGTTTGCAGATAGATATCCAACAGCGGATGCCCCGGTGCAACCACATCCATAAAGATGGCCCTGCCACCCGGTTTCAATACCCGCCGAACTTCGCGCAGCGCCTGCCCCACGTCATGCCAGTGGTGCGCCGAGTAACGGCTGATCACCACATCAAAGCTGGCATCGTCAAACGGCAACGATTCTGCCACGCCCTGCTGCACCTGAATGTTGTTGAAGCCTTTATCTGCCGCCGCCTGGCTTACCACTGCCAGCATCTGCGCCGATAAATCATAGGCCACCACCTGCGCCACTTTGGCTGCCGCGGCAAAGCTGGCATGACCCGCGCCACACCCCAGATCCAGTAATTTGGCGTTGGTATCGGGTTCCAACAATCGTGCCAGCCGCTGTAAATCCTTTCCCTGTGCATGCACTGCACTGGTCAGATAGGCGCTGGCCTGCTCGCCAAACTGACGGTCGACCGCACTTTTATGGCTATTGCCGATGCTCATAGTTGCTCCCTTTATTGTATGGCTTTCGCCTGTGCCGGATGGCTTTTAATGACTATAATCAGCTTATTATACGGGTACAATATAAGCAGTTATCCTAGTATAAGGAGGTACCAGTCTATGCAATCAGAAGCCTTATCCGGCCCTAAAGCCCTCGGTGCCTTCCTGCGCGCACACCGGGAACGCATCACACCGGAAATGCTGGGTTTACCCTGCGCCCCACGCCGTCGCACCAGCGGCCTGCGCCGTGAAGAGCTGGCCCAAATCAGCGGTATCAGCGCCACCTGGTATACCTGGATCGAACAGGGGCGCGAAGTTTCCATATCCCCCCATACGCTGGCACGCATTGCCAAAGCGCTACGCCTGGGGGCAGCCGAACGTCACTACCTGTTTACCCTGGCGCGAGTGGCCGATCCAGAACAAGAGCATCATCAGGAAACGGCAAACAGCGCCGTGTTGCAAAGCGTTCACCAGGTAACGGTGCCCTGCTACCTGCTGGATATCACCTGGAAAGTCGTTGCCTGGAACCCGCAGGCGGAAAGCCTGTTCAGCGGTTGGCTGGGCCAGGCCGCTACCCCCAATCTGCTGCACTTTATGTTTTTCCACCCGTTGGCCAAAACCCTGGTCAGCGACTGGGACAACCGTGCACGACGCGTGGTCGCCGAATTTCGGGCCGAAACCAGTCACCATCAGAACACCGAAGAAATGCGCGCTTTCGTACGCAACATGACGCACAACAGTGAGGCCTTTAACCACTGGTGGAAACAACAGGACGTGCTGGCAAGAGAAGGAGGCGAGCGTGTGTTTACCCATTTGCAACAGGGGCAGCTGCGCTATCGGCAACTGACGTTTAACCCGGCGGAAAATAGCGGGTTGAAGCTGGTGATGCTGATCCCTCTGCCGTAACTGGTAACAAATTCATAAACAGGTTTACCTGCCATTTGTTTATTGGTTCATATAAACGCGCTAGGGTGGTGGCCACCGATGATATTCTTCATCCAGTAACGTTATTCATCTCCTTGAGGTAATCCTATGCAATCCGAAGAACAACGTCTTATCGATGGTCTGTTTGGCCGCTTGAAAGAAG
Source organism: Serratia sp. NA_112.1 (assembly GCF_052691715.1). Classification (NCBI taxonomy): domain Bacteria; kingdom Pseudomonadati; phylum Pseudomonadota; class Gammaproteobacteria; order Enterobacterales; family Yersiniaceae; genus Serratia; species Serratia sp. NA_112.1. The sequence goes on along the minus strand of NZ_JBQZFO010000001.1, from coordinate 97,770 downwards.
CCGAGACCAAGACGGGCCAAAGGGATCTCCAGGCAGAGCAGCAAATCAACCAGCACATCCGTGAACAGCCTTCCGCACCCTATTACATGGCGCAGGCGATGATCATTCAGGAAGCGGCGCTCAAACAGTTGGATCAGCGAGTGAAAGATCTGGAAGGCCAACTTGCCCAACAGCAGCAAAATAACGCCAGCCAGCCAAGCAGCGGTGGTTTTCTGGCCGGGCTGTTCGGCGGCGGTAACCGTAACACGCCAAGCCCGCGCGAGCAGTTCCAGGCGCAACAACAGAATAACGCGGCCTGGAACAATCAGCCGCAACCGGGTTATGCTCCACAACAGCAGCAACAACCGGCTTACAGCCAGCCACCACAGGCGGCACCTTCACGTGCCGGTGGGTTCCTTGGTGGGGCATTGCAAACCGCAGCCGGTGTGGCAGGCGGGGTGGTATTGGCCGATATGCTGACCGGCATGTTCCGTCATTCGCAACCGCAAGAGATTGTGAACATTATCGATGAGCCCCCGGCAACGCCGGTGGATGACAGTGCGATGAGCAATTTCGACGCCTCTAACAACCTCGACACCTTCAACGGTGGCGATAGTCGCTTCCTCAATCAGGACAATGGCTTCCAGAACGCGGATTATCAAAACGACGATAATACCGACTTCTCTGATGACGACTACGGCGACGACGATTCGTTTATCTGATGCTGCCCCCTCTCCGCCCGGGGAGGGGTTTACTATTTCTTGTTCCCCGCATCCTGGTCTACAGTTAACCCTTGCCATTAACTGCAAGTGACGAGAAGCCATGCCACAAATTCCCTCTACCCGCCCTTTTGTTAGCGCCCGTATGCTGATGCGTCCGCCGGTGGCCGACGATGTTGCCCGCTTTTACGCTATTTTTGGCGATCCGGAAACTCAACGCTTTAATCCCGCCGGACCTGTCGCCAGTGAACACTTGGCACAACAGGCGCTGTCAGAAAGGATCGAAAACTGGCGGCAGCACGGCTATGGTTCCTGGGCGATTGCGCTGCATGAACGGCCGGAGTGGATTATTGGATTTGGCGGGATTTCCTGGCGGCCTCTGGGGGCCCAACGTACGGTGAACCTGGGCTATCGTTTTGATACGCAGGTTTGGGGCCGTGGATTAGCTACGGAACTGGCGCAAGCCTCGCTGAAATATGGTTTCGAACAGCTGCGGCTGGCAGAAATTTCCGCGATTGTTCGTGAAAAGAATCTGGCCTCGCGCCGCGTCCTGGAAAAAGCAGGTTTGCGTCTGGTGGATACCCTCGATGACGTACCCGGCGATAGGCCAAGCCTGGTATACAGCATCACGCGCAGCGCCTATCAGAGCTGCTGAGACGGGGGTTCATCGTTAATTTTCGCCAGTTTCCGGCGGTAGGACTTCACCTTCTGGCGTTTCTTCAGCCAGGTGGTGGTGGAGACGATAAAAATCAGCCCGGACATGGTCAGTACGCCGATCGGATGGCCGTAAAACACCATCAGGGTAAAGTAAATGGCAGAGACAATCGCTACCCATTTCGCCGTATTCCCCATCGTATTCTTTTCCTGACTTAAACGGCGGATGTGCTCTTCTTCACTGATTCCCATACTCTCTCCCTATTGGCTGACCGTTCCATTATATAGGGCCGGAATGCTGATATTTCAATCGATTAAAGGGTAAAGAAGAGTAAAGCTCAGCGGGTTTATTCACCACGATGATGCAGATAGCGCTCCGGCAACTCCAGCCCAGGCAAGGCAGTTCCGTCGTTGCGGCCAAACAGCCGATAGCGGTTACGCGCCACCGCATTGTAAAACGCCTCCGCCAGCCGTGACGGCAGAAAGCGAGCCAGCGCCAGCAGGCGAAATGGCCTGCCAAACTGTTGCAGTGCCTGAAAGAAGGCCGCCGAGCGCAGCCAATGCTGGCCCTGCTCCAGATAAACAATGGAGTCAAAACGATCGGTGGGTAACGCCAGCCAGCGCAGAATGGCCTGCCCTTCCTCGGATTGCACCGTGGCCAGCAGGATCTTGCCCTGCCGATCGGCACGGATCAAAAATCGCACCAGCCCGTGGCACAGATTACATTCACCATCGAATAACAATGCCCGATCACCGGGCTGTAGATAAGGGGGGAGTCCTGGCCGATTCATCCTGCCTCCTGAGGGGTTGCCACCAGACTAACGCGCATTCCCCCTCAGTACCAGCAGGCTCGTTTAAGGCGCAGGCGGAACCGGTGGGTTATCCGGCAAGGCTACCACGGAGATACGCACCTCATAATGTTTGGCACTACTGGCCGGGATCACCGAGGTTAGCTTATTGATGGTTTCAGTCGGATTATCACTAGCGGAAGTCGCGCAGAATAGCTCCCCCCTGTGGCAGAAACCCGGTTTGGGCATAGGCCCACCAGGGAACGGCTGCAAGCGAAAGCCTTGCTCAGTCGGTGGAGGGGCGTTTTTATCAGCCGGAGCAGAAAGCGCACTGACGCTGAACAGCGTCAAGCCAGCCAGAAAAGGCAGTGCCAGTACTTTGACGGTATTTTTCATGTTATTGATCTCATTTGCCGGGGTTGGATTTAACCTACTCCGCCCCCGGCCCATGAGAAAGTCGCTTTTCGCGACCTTTTCACCTCAGATGATCTTTGCTTACATACCACCTCTAACGTGATGAAAAATTAAGGATTATGTAAAGAATAATCGAGGTGTGCTTCCTGTATTACATTACTTGCCGTTGGTCAGCGTATTGTAACTGGTCATCAGGTTGCGGTAGTCGGGGATATGGTTCGCAAATAGGGTACCCAGCCCTTCGACGTCGTTGCGCCAATCGCGGTGCAGTTCACAGGCAACCCCGAACCAAGTCATCAACTGCGCGCCTTCCGCTTCCATACGGCTCCAGGACGATTGACGGGTCAACTCATTAAAGGTGCCGGAGGCATCGGTGACCACAAACACCTCAAAACCCTCACTGAGAGCAGATAGTGCCGGGAAGGCCACGCACACTTCGGTAACTACACCGGCGATAATCAATTGCTTACGACCGGTGGCTTTCACTGCCTTGACGAAGTCATCGTTGTCCCAGGCATTGATCTGTCCGGGACGAGGGATAAAGGGCGCATCGGGGAATTGCGCTTTTAGCTCCGGCATCAGCGGGCCATTGGGGCCATCTTCAAAACTGGTGGTCAGGATGGTCGGCAGATTGAAATACTTCGCTAAATCACCCAATGCCAGTACGTTGTTTTTAAAACGATCGGGATCGATATCTCGTACCAGTGAAAGCAGTCCTGCTTGATGATCCACCAGCAATACGGCGGCCTGATCCTTATCGAGGCGCTTATAATTTGCAGTCATGGTTTACTCCTGTGGGGTTTTGATTATTGCGGCTAAAGTTGCCCTTGGCCGATAAGGCCAGAGCGCAGAGATTGCCTTAAAGTATAGAACCGGATCCGGAACTGTGCTTCCAGATCCGGTTCTGAGGTGTGGATTGAGCTTAGACGGCTTCGTGCTTTGCCACCATGCTGCCAAACTTGCCACCGTTGAAGTCATGGAAAGCCTGCTGAATTTCCGCATCGCTGTTCATCACAAACGGGCCGTAGCCGACGATTGGTTCGTCGATGGGCTCGCCGCTCAGTACCAGCAAGCTGACGTCATTATTGGCTTCGATAGTGATTGAATCCCCCGCACGGTCAAACCTGACCATTTGGGTTTCACGCACCACTTCCTCGCCGTTAACATGAATGGCACCGTGCAGCATCACCAGCGCCAGCGTATGGCCTTCTTTCACCGTCAGCGTGGTGGTGTGACCGGCGTTTAGCTTCATGTCCCAGACATTGAGCGGGCTGAAAGTGCGTGCCGGGCCTGCTGCGTCGCCGAAGCTACCGGCAATCACCCGAACCTGCCCTGCGCCGTCCGCCAGTGAGACCACCGGGATATCCGCATTCAGCAGCGTCTGGTAACCTGGCTCAGCCATTTTGTCCTTGGCCGGCAGGTTTACCCACAACTGCACCATTTCCATGGTGCCGCCGTTGCGCGAGAAATCCCGTGAATGGAACTCTTCATGCAAAATACCCGAAGCGGCTGTCATCCACTGCACGTCGCCGGGGCCAATCACCCCGCCGCTGCCGGTGGAATCGCGATGCTCGACTTCCCCCTGATAGACGATGGTCACCGTTTCAAACCCACGATGAGGGTGCTGGCCAACGCCACGGGTGCCGGAAGCAGAACGAAACTTGGTTGGCGCCGCATGATCCAACAGCAGGAACGGGCTCATTTCCGCCCCCAGATCGTTATAGGAGAACAGCGAATTCACCAGGAAGCCGTTGCCGACCCAATGGGCTTCAGGGCTGTTGTAAATACCGAGGATCTTTTTCATCTTGGGCTCCTGTTTCAGGTCTCACGACCTTAGGTTGATGCCAGAAGTTTAATCCAACGCCATTTGCTGCAGTAGTAGGCAAGATGTACACTCAGCGTTCTATATATGGAACGATAAGGACAGGCGATGTTCACTGATTTGAACGATCTGTTTTATTTCGCCAGCGTGGTCGACCATCAGGGATTCGCCCCCGCCAGTCGGGCGCTGGGTATTCCCAAGTCCAAACTGAGCCGCCGCGTGGCACTGTTGGAAGAACGTCTGGGCGTGCGCCTTATCCAACGCTCGACGCGGCGTTTTTCCGTCACCGACGTGGGGCTGAATTACTACGCACACTGCAAGGCGATGCTGGTGGAAGCCGATGCGGCACAACAGGCAATCGAACAAACCCGCGCCGAACCCTGCGGCACGGTGCGCATGTCCTGCCCGGTGGCGATCCTGCATACTCAGGTCGGCAGCATGGTGGCGGCCTTTATGGCCGATTACCCGCAAGTCACGGTACACCTGGACGCCACCAACCGCCGGGTAGATGTGGTGGGTGAAGGGCTGGATCTGGCGATCCGCGTGCGGCCACCGCCGCTGGAAGACAGCGATCTGGTACTGAAGATCTTGGCGCAGCGCACCTGGTGTATCGCCGCCAGCCCGGCATTGGTACGCACCCTCGGCCCAGTGCAACGACCGGAGGATCTGCATAAGTACCCCACGCTCGATCTCGGACCTGCGCGTGCACAGCATCTGTGGCAGTTGACCGGGCCGGACGGCGTGAAAGTGGAATGGGAACACCGGCCACGGCTGGTCACCGACGATATGCTGATGTTGCGTACCGCGGCGATTGCCGGTGCCGGTATTGTACAATTGCCGTCGATGATGATGCGCGACGACATGTTGCGTGGCGAGCTGGTGCAACTGTTACCCGGCTGGCAGCCACAGGGCGGCGTGGTGCATGCGGTTTACCCGTCACGCCGTGGGCTATTGCCGGCGGTGCGGCTGCTGCTTGACTATCTGGCGCAACGGTTCGCGACTATCGAAGAAGAGTGATCAACCGGTGATTTCTATGGCGTTACCGTCCGGATCGCAGATGATCGCTTCGTAAAAACCATCGCCAGTCCAGCGCGGCGGCGCTTGCAGGATCCCCTCCTGCTGCGCGCGCTGCGCCAGTTGATCGACCAGGCCCTGATCGACTAGCGACAGCGCAATATGCGCCCAGCCGACTCGTTCATTGGCCTGCTCCGCCGGCAGCAACTCCGGCAAACTCATGATCTCCAGCATTGGGCCGCTGGCCAGGCTGACAAAACGGGAAACAAAACCCGGACGGTTGTTGCTGACATATAATTCTCCGGCCACGCCGTTGAAGTAACGCTGCCAGAACGCCACCTGCGCATCAATATCACGGGTCCACAGGGCAACATGGGCTATTTTCATTTCAGTCTCCAATTGATGAATCGCTGTACAACACCTTGCCACCGCTGTGGGTCACCTGCTGTTCGAGCTGTGTGTGCTTGCCGGGAGGTGTCACCAAATAATCAACGCGGCTGGCATGAAGGAAGCTGTAAGGGGCATAGGTATTCAATTTGTCACCGGTACAGAGCACCACCACATTTCCGCAACGCGTCAGCAGGCGTTTCTTGAACTGAGCATCCTGATAATTCAGCGCCGAAAAACCGCTGCCTGGCTCATAGGCGCAGATACCGGTAAAAGCGATATCGAAATGAAAGCCGTCAATTTCCTGCACCGCTTTGGCGTCCACGCAACCACCGATGTCGGCATCCAGCTCACCACCAATTAAAATAGTGCGGATCCCCGGCCTTGCCAGCATTTTGGCGGCGATACTCAGCGAATTGGTCACCACTGTCAGCCGTTGGTCAGAGGGCAACAGATCGGCCAGATAAAGGTGGGTGCTGCCGGCATCGAGGAAAATCACCTGACCCTGCTTGATCAGCGTCAGTGCAGCCAGTGCCAGCGCCTGTTTCTCATCAACGCTCAAATGCAGTCGTGTACTAATCGGCCCGGTTGCCGGTGTCGGTGCCAGTGCGCCGCCATAAATTCGCTTACACAGGTTCTGAGCCGCCAACTGGCGCAGATCGCGCCGAATGGTGGCTTCGGTGGTGTTCAGGCGCACGGCCATTTCAGCCGCCAGCACCTGCCCCTGTTGCTGTAGCAGGGTCAGGATCGCTTCATGACGCTGGTTGGGGAGCAGTTTGGACATTCTGTCTCTCAGAGGCGAATAAGTGATCATGAATGTACATAAACGTTTATAAACGTACAACCCATTTATCCCTTATCGCAAATGGACAGCCCTGGACTAGACTTTGACTGAAGTGTTACGTCTCAGATAAAGGAATATTGATGACCTCCGCCGTGCTTTATACGCTGTTCCCCGCCGCCGCCACCGCGATCGGTGCCGCCGTTGCACTCTATCGCCGCCCTGGCGCTGCCACTATGCGCATCATTCACCACTTTACCGCCGGTATTGTGTTTGCCGCCGCCGCCACCGAAATTCTGCCCGACCTCAAACAGCAATCGCCTTGGCCGGTACTGCTTGGTGGGATCGTCGGCGTGTTGCTGATGCTGTTGGTCAGGCGTCTGGGAGAACGTGCGCAGGGGCCGGCAGGTTTTGTCGCCGCCGTCGGCGTGGACATTTTTATCGATGGACTGGTGCTGGGTATCGCCTTTGCCGCCGGTGCCAAAGCGGGTCTGCTGTTGACCCTGGCACTGACGCTGGAAGTGCTGTTTCTCGGGTTGTCGATCGTCGGCGATTTGCGTGATTTTCTTGGCAGACGGATAAGAGCCATGCTGGCGGTGATCGGTCTGGCCCTGTTGCTGCCGCTCGGCGGCATGCTGGGTGCGCCGATTGCCACGCTGGGCGCCTTCTGGCTCACGGCGTTTCTGGCCTTTGGCCTGATTGCCCTGCTGTATCTGGTCACGGAGGAACTGCTGGTTGAGGCGCATGAAGGAGGCAAAGATACGCCGCTGGCTACCGCGATGTTTTTTGCCGGTTTTTTACTGCTGTTGCTGTTGGAAGAAGGGATCGGTTAAACGCAGGTATTTCAACAGACGATCCCCTCAGCCTGAATGCTTTGGCTATACTGAGGCAAGCAACGTTACCGCAGAACGTAACGGCTTGGGCGCTAAGGGAAAAAAATGCTGTCAAAAGTGGTGAAGTGGCTGTTTCAATTGCCGGGCAGGCTGTTTGGGGGGATTTTCAGGAGTCGCCTGACGATTTTTATCTTCTTTATGCTGATCGCCGTTGGGGTGTTCAGCGCCAAGCGCTATCTGCGTGCTCATCAAAATGACGATGAGTTTGTCTCGGTCATCCCCACTGATTACAACCGGGCTATCCAGCGTGAAATGCCGCTGCGCGAGGCACGCGAACAGTGCGGTGGCCCCCTGCATGACAATGCAGGACAACCCTGGCCAACCTCGGCCGGTTTCCTGCACCAGGCAGAACACCAGGCCAACGGACACCTGCAGCAACTGACGCTGGACAATCAAAACAACGATTTTCCGGTATTGGTTAAACTGGAAACGCCCGGCCAGCCGCAACAGCTGGCAGAAGTGTTTATTCCCGCGGCCGGCAGTTTCAATCTCAAAACCAATCCGGCCGGCGAATATGTCCTGAAGGTCAGAAATATCAAAAGCGGCTGTAACTTCCGCTCCCGGCCTTTCACCCTCAGCAGCCAGCAGAATTGGCGGCTGCCGCTAACCCCGCAAACGGACGGCAGCGTGCAGCTACAGCCGATCAGCGATCGTGAGTTTTAACCAGAGCGCTTATTTCTTCACCGGGTGGTCACGACGGAACAGTTCCCAGCTTTCAATTTCCTGGCCATCAGGCAGGGTACAGGTGGAATACTGGCCGTTGGCATTTTGTTTGGCATTCAATTTGCCGCCAATCTCGGTGCAATAAACGTCTGCCGGATTAGCCATGCCGATTGATTTCATCTTGGGTGGGGGTGGCGCATCGTTGGATTTCATGGTGCAACCCTGTAGCATCGCCATCCCTGCGAACAGCGAGATCATCAGAATTTTTTTCATGTTTTCAGCTTATACAAATTAAAAACGGCGGTGCATAAGCAACCGCCGTTTACATTATCAGGAAATGAATGACGCGCCCTGCTTCAACACCAGATCGCAGGCCTTTTGCTTCACTTTTTCGGTAATTTGCGAGGTACCCAGGCTGTTCAGATCCAGGCTCTTGCCTTCGCCGGTTTGCAGCAGACCGCCCAGCCCTTGCTGGTAGTCCTGGCTCTTGGCGTTCTCAGGGCTGCTGATACCCAGCTTGCTCAACAACTTGTCCTGTATCGCTTCAGTGCTGTTACCTGACAGAACGTTGTTTTTCACACAGTACTGCAGGATGCCGGCGGCATTGGTCATGCTTTTGGAACTCAGCGCTTTGTCACCGCCGTTCAACAGGCTGGTTAGTGAGGACAGTGAAGTGCCGCCAGTGCTGCCGCCTGACTTGCTCAGTTCACCGGCTGCACTGCTGAGAGAATCCATCAGTCCGGCTGCCTGAGCCGCGCCACAGGTCATAGCGGTGGTCAATGTCAGTGCCAACAGTAAACGTTGTTTGGTGTTCATGGGGTAAAACTCCTGTTATCTCGCCATTCCTGCCTGCTTCCATTGCCCTGTGCGACGAGGGAAATCAGGCAGGTCTATCCGGTGCAATAAGCGCAATGCGCTGGGTCAATTGTTCGGACGCCACAACCGGCGACAAGTTCCTTTTAACTGACCACGCCACGATTTTTTCAGAATTCAGGAAATTTTTGGCTAAATAATCAGCAACAGGGGGGCGAATCGAACGACCCGCCGGTGATTAGAACTGCCAACGGAACCAGCCAAAAAACACGTTACCGTTATTGTAGGTACCGGGAATATAGGTGGCCTGGAAGGTCAGTTGTTTGTAGCCGATAGAGGCCAACGGCAACGGTGCCGGAATAGGAATGTAATTCCAGTTATCACGCGCGGTGATGCTGGCGGTAAAGCCCAGACCAAGGCGGAAATCCTTGTCCTCCAGCGGCCGCCAGATCTTCTCATAAGCGTAACCGCCGATCGGCTCCCACTTATTGAACGAATCCTTGAATACCATCATATAGAGGCCATGCCAGTCGCCGTCACTGTCGTAACGCGAGATACCATAGCCACCGCCCCACGGCCGCTCGTTGTACGAGTCGATTTTTTCCTGGCTGTAAGTCAGACGGTTATGCCAAGTAATTGCTGGCACATAGATATCTTTATTCGGAGAGTTGTTCCAGGTTTCCGCCACGTTACTGGTGAAACGCTGCCACAGACTCGGCTTTTCAACCTGCATAGCGTTGCTATTTTCTGCACCAACCTCAGCGTAAGAAGGTAGTGCAGAAAATAGCAACGCCAGTGTGCAAGCCAAAATTGTCCGTTTAAGAAACATCATAGATTCCTGTAAAAAATAAGGCCGGGGATTCTTACCGATCACCCCGCCAAGATCAAGCTGTATCTTATTCTTCCAGCTTGTTTCTGCTCCCTGTTGTCACTTGGTTAAGTTTAGCCGCCATCAGGGGAGAGAGCCGATTTGGGGCGCTCAGGCTACCCTTCCCCCAGGGCGGCGTCTGTCAGAAAACTCCGCAATCGCACCGCCACGGCAGCAAGTGTTGGCAATTATGCGGCCTGGGGTAAAACTTCTTTTCTATTCTGGATGTAGCGAAATGTTTACCCCCTTCCGGCAAACAAATGTAACGGCGGTCACGTTTTTAATCGCTACTGAAAAGCCGTTTTATCGGCGATCCTGCCAAACTAAGGCCTCTGCCGCACAGAGCCGCTGTAAATATGCAGTTACATCGCTGCAATTGAAGCCCAAGCCACCAATAACAGGCGTATGGCAGAGAGTAATTTAATCAGCAGGCAAAAGTACCGGGTGCGTAACCCGTGCCCCATGATCTGGCTGCACAAGCCAGATTTTACATATCCGTTACATTCAATGAAAAATACCCTCGGCAGTATCCACACAATTCATGCAGCATCAGCACAGCGTAAACCCCCGAATACAAGCCACTGGCCCCCGATACAACCGCCGTAACTTGAACAAGCCGATAGTTTAAATAATTGTTAAAGCTAACCAGCGCAGCCCAGCCTACAGGGCCCAGCTTTATTTCATGATTAGCCACACAACATCGCCGGCAATTAATTTTGCCGTTCTCTGCCTGATAAAAGAAAGATAAGAAATCCGGAGAAATACATGAAAATCACTATCGGGGCTTTTATCCTGCAACAGCTCCGCACCCTCAACATCGATCGTATTTATGGCGTACCCGGCGACTATAATCTGGCGCTGCTGGAACTGATTGAACAGGATGACAAGCTGGAGTTCATCGGCAATTGTAATGAACTCAATGCTTCGTATGCGGCCGACGGCTATGCAAGGCTAAAAGGTGCCGGAGCACTGATCACTACCTATGGCGTCGGTGACCTGGCCGCACTGTCCGGCATTGCCGGCGCCTACGCCGAATCGGCCCCGGTGGTCTGTCTGTCCGGCACCCCGCCGCTGCATGCCATGAAAAACCACCTGCTGCTGCACCACACGCTGGCGGACGGCAACTTTGATAACGTAATGAACTGCTTTAAACAATTCACCGTCGCCCAGGCATTAATTACGCCGGAAAATGCGGCGGTGGAAATCCCCCGCGTTATTTCCCGCGCCTGGACGGAAAAGAAACCGGTTTATTTGCAATTGCCTTCCGATATTTGTGATGTAGAAATTGAAATTACTCAGGCTGTGGCACCACCGCAATTGCCCGCCAGCGACAAATATAATGTGCAACTGGCAGCAATGGCGTTGCTGGCGCGAATCAAACAGGCGAAAAAACCGATTATTCTGGTCGACCAAATGGTGGATCGCTTTCAGCTACAGCAATTAGTGATCGACGTGGCGCATAAATTCGCCATCCCGCTCACCAACATGCCGACGGCCAAATGCATTATTCCGGAAACCACGCCGGGCTGGATGGGCGGCTACAGCGGTAATCTGTCACGCCCCGAACTCTATGAACACATGGCACACGCCGACTGCGTGCTGAGCTTCGGCGTACGGCTGGTGGACTCTACCACCGGCTATTTCTCGCATCGCATCCTGTCCGACGCGCAAATCGATATTCAGCCGTTTTCAGTGAAGCTGGGCGAGACTTCTTATCCGGCAGTGGCGACGGCAGACCTGCTACAGGCGCTGCTGGCATTGGGTGAAGGCGTGGCAGATCATCACCCGGCCCCGCTACCCGAAGCGCGCCATCGGCTGGCAACACCGAGCGAAACCCCAATCGATCAAGCTTATTTATGGCAGCGCCTGCAACGCTTTATTCGGGCCGATGACGTGCTGGTGGTAGAAAACGGCACCTCGGGCGCGGCGATTGGCGGCATGCGGATGCCTGACGGCGTCCAGGTGGTCAATCAGCCAATTTGGGGGTCGATCGGTTATACCCTGCCGGCGCTGCTGGGTACCATGATGGCCGCACCGGAACGTCGGCACCTGCTGTTTATTGGCGATGGCTCGTTCCAGCTTACCGCACAGGAAGTTTCAACCCTGCTGCGTTACGAGCAAAAGCCGATTATCTTCCTGATTAATAACGACGGTTACACTATTGAGCGTTACATTCTCGGCGAAAATTCGTCGTACAACGATATTGGGCCGTGGGACTACGCCAAACTGCCTGCGGTGCTCAACACCCAGGCGACACCGTATTGCGTGGCGGTAGAAACCACTCAACAGCTGGAGTTGGCGCTGGAGCACGCCTCACGACAGGATCAATTGATCTTTATCGAAATAAAGGTGCCGATGATGGACACACCGCCGGTGATGAAGGAGTTCTGCAGCCGCTGCAATAACTTTAACTTTGGCCTGACCAACCCGCGTCGCGCTTAACCTGTCCGGATCCGCCGTTGCTCAGGGAACGGCGGATTTTCCCAAAATCTGCACCACCTGCTGCTGCAAGGCTTGCAGTAGTGGGTGGTGCCGCCTTGCCCCCAGACGTAACGCATGCGCCACGGGTGGCAAAGGCATCCTGCGTTTATCAGCACCCCACAGGTTTAACCCGCCGAAGCGCGCGTCATGCAACGCTGGCGCCGCTCATCCACCCGCTTGGCAAACCAGGCGGTGGTCAACTTACGGGTAATTTTCGGGCTTTCCAGTTGAATGCCCGGCAGCATTTCCCGTGGCAGTTTCTTGCCGGTGGATATCTCCGCCAGGGCATAGACTCGCTCATACAGGTCGGTGTCGGCAAACTCCGGCAAATCCCCCTTTTCCAACGCCCGACGAATCGACGAGTTACTCATATCCAACCGTTTACCGAGGGTACGCACCGCCAGCTCGGTGGTGCCCGGCTTGTCGGTACCGTAGTTAATCAAATCGCCGTCCAGCGCCAGCGGAATACCCGTCGCCCGGCTGACTGCGCTCTGGAAGGCCGCGTTGCGGCTGGCGTACCAACCAGCATTGAAGTCGGCAAAGCGATAAATCGGCTGGCTGTAGTTGGCCGGGTAGCCCAACAGGTGAGCGATACCGAAATACATACCGCCACGGCGGCTGAACACTTCGCGGCGGATGGTGCCGTCAATCGGGTACGGGTAGCCTTTGGCATGGGCTTCGGCAAAGGCAATACTCACCTGCATCGGCCCGGCGGTATGCACCGGATTCAGGCTGCCAAACAACCTTTGCCCCATCGGCACCGAATTAATCATGTCATCAAAGATATCGCTCAGGTCTTTTTCGGTGCGCACCTTATCGAGCCGCTCGCGGTAGCTCTTGCCGCTCGGTGATTTGATCATCAGGGCGGTATGCACCAGGAAGTTGGGAATATGCAGCTGGTCGGCGCGGCGGTCGATCTCTTTCCAGGCGATTTTTGGCAGCCCCGGCACCGGCGGGTTAGCCTGGAAGGTCGACTCCTGCTCGGTGACAGCCAGCACCGAACACAGGTTCTGGTCGCTGGGTTCAATGCCCTGCGCGGCAAAGGCAGCGGTGATATCGGTGGCCCACCCCTGGCGGTCTGCGGTGTTGGCCGGCATTAACCGCACCAGTTGGGCTTTGACGTCTGCCGGACGTTGCACCGGCGTAGTGGTCGTGGTTTTGGTGCTACAACCGGCCAGCACCAACAGTGCACCCAGGCTCAATGGCTTGATAAAATGGCGAATTAGCATCTTTTCCCTGATCTTTCAGCATAAACTGCACTGACGTTAGCCCAGGCTGGGGCCGTGATCCAGTTTAAATATGCCAATCCTCTCGTACGGCCACTAGGAACATCTGCTTTGATGATCTCAGACATGTTCAAATCACCGATAAAAATGTATTTTACATGCAACATATAAAATAATTCTGTTCGCCCGCCACATGCGGCAACGCAGAACCAAGGAGTGATTGATGAACGAACTGCTTTGTTATAAAACCCTGCCGGAGTGGAACAGCACTACACTACCAGAGAGTTTCCAGCAAAAGCACAACACCCAAAGCGGTACCTGGGCCAAGCTCAAGCTACTGAGCGGAACATTAACCTTCGCACTGATGAACGAACAGGGCGAGGCCAGCGAAACCTGGCAGTTCAGCCCCGAAAACCAACCGCCGTTTATCGAGCCGCAGCAATGGCACCGCATCGTTTCATTCTCCGATGATATGACCTGCCAACTGGCTTTCTATTGCTCGCCGGAAGATTACTATCACAAGAAATACCAACTGACGCGTACCCACTCCGAAGTGATTGAGGCCGTCCAGCAGATCGCGCCCGGCAGAACGCTGGATCTGGGCTGCGGCGGCGGACGTAACTCGCTTTATCTCAACCTGAAAGGCTTTGACGTCACGGCATGGGACAAACACGGCCCGTCGATCGATAACCTCAACAACATTATCGACAGCGAAGGCCTTTCGCACATTCGCGCCAGCGTGCAGGATCTCAATACCCACAGCTTCGGCGGCGAATACGACTTTATCCTTTCTACCGTGGTGTTGATGTTCCTCAACCCGGCGCAGATCCCACGACTGGTGAAAGACATGCAGGACAGCACCGTCAACGGCGGTTACAACCTGATCGTCGCAGCGATGGATACCCCGGATTACCCTTGCAGCCTGCCCTTCCCATTCACTTTTAAACCGGGTGAGTTGAAAGACTACTACGCCGGCTGGGAAGTGCTTAAGTACAACGAGGACGTTGGCCAACTACACAAAACCGATGCCGCCGGTAATCGCATTTCACTGCGTTTCGCCACGCTGCTGGCACGTAAGCCATAACCCCTGTCTGGCTGCGCGCGACTGATGACAAAAGATGGCAATCAACATGAAGTTTATTACGTTGCCAACCCGCCCCTGCGGCGTTAGGATCGCGCCCGGCTACGGGTGTAGCCAGTGTTATTGGCTGTCAGTTCCGCGCATGGAGAGGTTATTGTGTTAGAAAGTTTTGGCGTCCTGAATCTTTGGACCTATCTGGCCGGGGTGGTTTTTATCATCATCCTGCCGGGCCCGAATACGTTGTATGTGTTGAAAACCGGCGTAACACGCGGTGTGCGGGCCGGCTATACCGCCGCGCTGGGCGTGTTTATCGGTGATGCAATCTTGATTTTCTGCGCCTATATCGGCGTGGCTTCGCTGATCCGTACCACGCCGTTTCTGTTTACCCTGGTGCGTTTTCTCGGCGCGATCTACCTGCTGTTCCTGGGTGCCAAAATTCTTTACGCCACCTTTATTCAGAAAAATGCCGAGCAGCATCAACAGATTGAAGGCAGCCACAGCATTCTGCGCAAATCGCTGACGCTCAGCCTGACCAATCCGAAAGCGATCCTGTTTTATGTGTCGTTCTTCGTGCAGTTTATCGACTTCAACTATGCCCACACCGGCCTGTCGTTCACCATTCTGGCATTGATCCTCGAATCGGTCAGCTTTATCTATATGACCACGCTGATCTTTTCCGGCGCGATGCTGGCGCACTTCTTTAACCACAAGAAAGGCCTGGCAAAACTGGGCAATGGCCTGATTGGCCTGCTGTTCCTCGGCTTCGCCACCCGCCTGGCGACCCTCAGCTCCTGATCCTGTCGATTAACGGCTGGCTCGCTCAGCCGTTATGTCACGCAGGACAAACCGATTGTCAGGCAGACAAAAGTCGTGCTTCTCCACCTGCTGTAAGCTTTTAAGGTTAACGATAGCGACCTTTTTTGTCTGACAGGAGGGCGTATGCCTGACAATACCCTAGCAGTGATGGACAGCGTTTCGCGTTTTCTCGATCGTCATCATGGGCTGTATATCGACGGCCAATGGTGCGAGTCCAGTGCCGAACACCGGTTGGCGGTATTTAACCCCGCTGACGGAAAACAAATCTCCTCCACCGCCGACGCCAATGCACAGGACGTCGCGCGCGCTGTGCAATCCGCCCATCAGGCTTTCACCTCCGGAGTCTGGGCCCAGCGTTTACCCGCCGAGCGCGAGCGCATTCTATTGCGCTATGCCGACCTGCTTGAACAACACACCGAAGAGCTGGCCCAGTTGGAAACGCTGGAACAGGGTAAGTCGATCAATATTGCCCGCATGTTCGAGGTCGGCTGCACGCTGAACTGGATGCGCTACACCGCCGGGCTGACCACCAAAATCACCGGCCAGACGCTGGACGTGTCGATCCCGATGCCACCGGGTGCCAAATATCAGGTGTATACCCGTAAAGAGCCGATTGGCGTGGTAGCCGGTATCGTGCCATGGAACTTCCCGCTGATGATCGGCATGTGGAAGGTGATGCCGGCGTTGGCGGCGGGTTGCTCTATCGTCATCAAACCCTCTGAAACCACCCCGCTCACCCTGCTGCGCATGGCCGAACTGGCCACCGAAGCCGGTATTCCGCCGGGCGTATTTAACGTGGTGACCGGCAAAGGCACCGGCTGTGGCAAGGCACTGACCGAACACCCGTTGATCGCCAAAGTGAGCTTTACCGGCTCCACACCGGTGGGTAAAGGCATCGCGCGGGCGGCGGCAGATCGCCTGACCCGCGTCACGCTGGAACTGGGCGGCAAGAACCCGGCCATCGTGCTGAAAGATGCCGATCTACCACAGGTGATCGAAGGCCTGATGGCGGGCAGCTTCCTCAATCAGGGCCAGGTGTGCGCTGCCAGTTCGCGGATTTATATTGAAGCACCAGTCTACGACAGCCTGGTCGCCGGGTTCGAGCAGGCGGTGAAGTCTCTGACCGTCGGGCCGGGCATGGATGCCAACGCGCAGATCAACCCGCTGGTCTCCAGCGATCACCGTAATAAAGTCGCAGCCTATCTGGACGACGCCAGATCCAAGCATGCGGAGCTGATCAGCGGCGCAGCCGGGCCGGACTCGCAAGGGTTCTATATTCCGCCGACGCTGGTGATAAACCCGGATGATAAGTTGAATCTGGCACGCGAAGAAGTGTTTGGCCCGGTGGTCAATTTGATCCGGGTGGCGGACGCCGAAGAAGCGCTGAGCAAAGCCAACGACACCGATTACGGCCTGACCGCCAGCCTATGGACCACCAGCCTGCAGGCGGCGATGGCTTATACCCCACGCATTCAGGCCGGTACAGTGTGGGTCAATACCCATACGTTGATCGATGCCAACATGCCTTTTGGCGGCTTCAAACAATCGGGCAGCGGCCGTGACTTTGGCCCGGACTGGCTGGATGCCTATACCGAATCCAAATCGGTGTGCATCAGATACTAAAGTACCCGGATCATCAGTAGCGTCGCCTGCGGCGCTACTGATATTGCTTGCGATATTCGCTCGGCGAAACGCCAAAACGGCTTTTGAAAGCGGTGGAAAAGTGGCTGTGATCGGCAAAACCCCAGTCATAGCCGATAGTGGCCAGTTTCTGTCGCTCCGGCGAGCTGCGTAATGCCTGCGCGCACAAATCCAGACGGCGGTGCTTGATATATTGCGCCACCACCAGCCCCTGACGAGCAAACATCCGATACAGACTGCGCACCGAAACGCCAAGCTCATCGGCGATCCACTCCGGCCGTAACTGCGGCGACTGAATATGCGTATCGATAAACGCCAGCGTACGGCTGAAGCTGCGCGGAGGGCTCTCTTCCCCCACTACGCGATCGACCAGCGCCGGACGCAACAGCGTCGCAACCGCGTTCAGGATCGCCTCACTCTCTGGAGCGCTCATCTGTGAGTCCTGCATACACCCCAGCACCAGTTGCCGACTAAGGCGCACCACGCTGCTTTGCGCATCAAGCCGCCGCACGCACTGTACATCTGACGCAGACTGCTCAAGATAGCTGCGCGGCATCAGCAATGAAATTTGGCGGGAGTCTTGTTGAAAGGTAAAGCTGCTGGTACGCGAAGCGTCGATTAGCGTGACGTCACCGGCAGACAACACCGCCTGCCGATCGCCCTGCTCCATCAATGAGCTGCCACGTAGCTGAAACACCGTGAAAAAGTGCGAGCCGTCGCTGCGGGCAATCTCCTGCTGGGTACGATACAGCCGGGTCTGGGCGGCATCCACCACGCTCAGGCGCAGCGCGTGGGAGCGAAACTCCTGCATAGCACCGCTAAAACCAGGCCCCAATGTCCTGGCGCAAAACCGGCCGCAGGCGGAATTGATTTTCGCCAACCACTCCTCGAAGCTGGCCTCCCTGACCTGCGCGGAAATTGCCATGCTTTTCCCCTTCCAACATCAGCGATGAACAGAAAATCAACATAACAACCCGATAACATACAAGCAATGCCGAAACCGGGATCTGGCGCTGGGATCACAGATTGCGTTCGCAATATCGGCAGCGTCATTAAATCGACACTTTTCCGTCATGTAACCATCACAACACTCGCCAAATATAGAGCTCGGTTTGATGACAGCCACCTTCACACCATGGGTATGACTAATAAAATTATTACAAAAATCTGCGCTGGCACTGTGTTTGTTCACTATGGTGCCGGAAAAGCGCGCCGAGATCATGGCGCGCCTGGCAATACGGCGATAACCGCGTGGTCGCCGGTATTCACGCCCCGTCAGATATTGAGATGGGCCGAATCTCCGGCAGCGTGATCAGCCAGCAGCTCTCACACCAAGAAGATTTCCAGCAGCAATACCTGCCAGCGCGTGAAGAACTGCGTCACGCGCTGGATTTGCCTGCCGCAAAATAGCGCTTAGGGCTGGGTATCCAATAAATAGCGGACCACGGCTGCGTACTCTTTGGCGTAGCCGTCCACGCTTTGGCTCGCCATTCCGGCATTGTCGATCTTGTACTTGCCGGAAACATAAAACGATGGCGTGGCGCGCACGTCCAGCGCTTTGACCGCTTCATTCTGTTTGGCGATCATGCCCTTCACCAGCAGGCTGTGACGCGCATTTTCATAGCTGGCGGCATCAACACCGGCAGCGGCAAACACCCGCTGAATATCCTGTTCATTGTTGATGGCACGCTTCTTTTGCAACTCGTCGAATAGCATACCTTCGATTTTGTCCTCAATGCCCATCACCATCGCCACCGACCAGGCTTCGGTCAGCTCATTCCCCAGCTTACCCATCAGGCCAACGTGGTATTTGATCAGTTTAGTGCCCTCCGGCAAGGCCTGGCTGACGGTGCTGCCCACATGGTAAGTCTCGGCAAACTGATAGCAAGGGCCGCAATAAAAGGAGAAAAACTCCACCACCGCAGGGGCGGAAGCGACTGGTTTATCCAGGCGGGTGAATTGCTCGCCCGCACGGTAATCTGCTGCGCCAGCGACGGCAGGAAGCAGTAACACCAATAATGCACCGGCAAGCAGCCGATTGATTTTAGCCAACATAAATACTCCAATTCAGATGAGAACATTGTCCCTAACGCCGGTGTTTATAATCAAATTATCGGTTCAAGGCCAGGTTTTATTACCTTATGCTTATGTGGAATTGACCCATATCAAAGGCGTGGACCAGGCATCCGGTGGCGATCTCTGACTCAGGTTCTATGCTTAAAAAAAGGCGTTGAACGGTGCTTAGCGGCACCAGTATTTACAGCGTCTTTGCCCGCAGGGTGTCGCCACTGCGAATAAAATTGCCGGCTCCCAGATGATGGATGGTATGCAACTGCAGATTGGCATCGGCAAAGTTCCAGCGACCACCGTGAAACGCTACAATCCCCCAAATACAAAAAGGGCACAGTCGAATGAACTGCGCCCCTGTATTTTTACTGCCCCGAACTAAAACTTAGCTACGAACCAAATCATCACCGTAACCGATCCACTTGTAGGTGGTCAGCGCGTCCAGGCCCATCGGGCCGCGGGCGTGCAGTTTTTGGGTGCTGACGGCCACTTCTGCGCCCAGGCCGAACTGGCCGCCGTCGGTGAAGCGGGTGCTGGCGTTGACGTACACAGCGCTAGAGTCCACCGCGCGCACGAAGTGCTCGGCGCTGCTCAGTGAACGGGTGAGGATCGCGTCGGAGTGGCTGGTGCCGTGGGTGCGAATATGGTCGATGGCCTGATCGATATCATCCACCAGCGCCACGTTCAGATCCAACGACAGCCATTCGTCATCGTAATCTTCCGCTGCAACCGCCACCACCGTTGCCGGGCCGTCTTGCAACAGCGGCATGGCGTTCTCTGCCACGTGCAGGGTCACTCCCACCGCCGCCATTCGCGTGCTCAAGGCAGGTAAGAACTCTGCGGCGATGTTGCGGTTCACCAGTAGCGTCTCCAGCGAGTTACAGGCGCTTGGCCGTTGGATTTTGGCGTTCTCGATTACCGTCAGCGCTTTGTCGAAATCAACGCTGTCATCCACGTAGGTATGGCAAACGCCGATACCGCCGGTGATCACCGGGATGGTAGATTGTTCGCGGCACAGCTTGTGCAGGCCAGCGCCACCGCGTGGGATCAGCATGTCGACGTAGCGATCCATCCGCAGCAGTTCATTCACCAATGCGCGATCCGGGCTTTCAATCGCCTGTACCGCCGCAGCCGGCAGGCCGCACTGTTCCAGCGCCTGCTGGATCACCTTCACCGTCGCCTGATTGGTGTGGTGGGTTTCTTTGCCGCCGCGCAGGATCACCGCGTTGCCGGTTTTCAGGCACAGGCTGGCGACGTCGATGGTGACATTGGGCCGTGCTTCATAAATCACGCCAATTACCCCGAGCGGTACCCGGCGGCGTTCCAGCTTCAGCCCGCTGTCCAGCAGGCTGCCGTCCAATACATGGCCGACTGGGTCATTCAGGCGGCAAACCTGGCGCACGTCGTTGGCTATCGCCGCCAGGCGTGCCGGGGTCAGCAACAGGCGATCGAGCAGCGCTTCGGTCATCCCGCTGGCGCGTGCCTGTTCCATGTCCTGTTCGTTAGCCTGTAAAATCACTTCGCTTTCGGCTTCCAGTCTGTCGGCAATCACCGACAGAACCTGGTTTTTCTTCGCCGTGCTCAGCACCGCCAGTTGCCAGGAGGCCTGCTTGGCGGCCTTCCCCATCTGCTCCAGCATGCTCACTCCTTAGCTGACAATCATATCGTCGCGGTGAACTGCCACCGGGCCGTATTCATAACCGAGAATTTCGCTGATTTCCTGCGAGTGGTGACCGGCAATCATGCGCATCGCGTCGCTGTTATAACGGCTAACGCCGTGCGCCAGATCGCGCCCCGTCAGGTTGCGGATGCGGATCACTTCACCACGGGAGAAATCGCCTTTGACTTCGCGAATGCCCTTCGGCAGCAGTGAACTGCCGCGCGCCATAATGGCGTCCACCGCACCGTCGTCGACGGTGATCTCACCGGCCGGGGGTGCGCCGAAGATCCAGCGTTTACGGTTTTCCAGCGGGGTTTCCAGCGCGTGGAAACGGGTGCCCACCGGTTTGTCTTCAATCACGTCAGCCACCACGCCCGGTTTGCTGCCGGCGGCGATGATCACGTCGATACCGGCACGGCAGGCCACGTCGGCGGCTTGCAGCTTGGTGCCCATGCCGCCGGTGCCCAGGCCGGAAACGCTGTCGCCGGCGATGGCGCGCAGTGCGTCGTCGATGCCGTGCACTTCACGGATCAGTTCTGCCTGCGGGTTGTTACGTGGGTCGGCGGTGTACAGCCCCTGCTGATCGGTCAGCAACAACAGTTTATCGGCCCCGGCCAGGATCGCCGCCAATGCCGACAGGTTGTCGTTGTCGCCAACCTTGATTTCTGCGGTCGCAACCGCGTCGTTCTCATTGATCACCGGCACGATACGGTTGTCCAGCAACGCCGTCATGGTGTCACGCGCATTGAGGAAGCGTTCGCGGTCTTCCAGATCGGCACGCGTCAGTAACATCTGCCCGACGTGGATGCCATAAATGGAGAACAGTTGCTCCCACAGTTGGATCAACCGGCTCTGCCCGACCGCCGCCAGCAACTGCTTGGAGGCGATGGTGGCGGGGAGTTCGGGGTAACCCAAATGTTCGCGCCCGGCGGCAATCGCGCCGGAGGTAACGATAACGATGCGGTGACCCGCTGCATGCTGTTGTGCGCACTGGCGAACCAGTTCGACAATATGGGCACGGTTAAGACGCAGCGATCCGCCGGTCAACACGCTGGTGCCCAATTTCACAACCAGTGTCTGGCTGCCGTTCATAGTGTTTCTGCCGTATAAGATGAGAAGAATGATACTAGGGACTTTGTAACAGGAGAGACGCGTTATGCCAACAGGCACAACGCGAAATCAGCAGAATACTTGCGGTCAAACGGGGTCAGGCGGAAAGTTTAATCAGTTTTTCTTTGAAATCAGCGGCGGGTTCAAGCGTCAGTTCCATGGTGGCCAGCAGTTCGCCCAGACGACGATGGAAATCACGCAGGGTGGTTTCCAGCTTGGTTTTCACTTCAGTATCTTTAATCTTTTCCGGCGTCCACTGCCCTTTCTTATCAAACAGGCCAAACTGATAGGCGTAGGTGAAACGCGTATCTTCGGCATGCAGTTCGATCCACCAGCCCCAGAACTCACGCAGTTCTGGAGAAGGCTTAACATTGACGCAGACGGCTAAACAATCAAAGAAAAAACGGTCGTTCTCACATTGCCCTTCTCGCAGATACGGCCCCAAGCTGGCGAAACGTTTCATTAGTCGGCTTTTAGGGTGACCACTCGGTAACGTCATTCTTAAGCTCCTCAATGTAGACCACTCTTTTTAACAAATTGTTAAAATTTAGCAACTAATTAACGCATTTTATCTTTCATCCAATGGGACATTTGCAGCAGCGCCTTGTGGAAACTGCTGTACACTGGCTTGCGCGGTATGGCGATCAGTTTGCCGTCCATCGAGGATGAAACAATCAGTTGCGACTCTTCTTTCGGGCTGAGCGGATCCTGCTCCCAGTAACCGGCCAGCATCGGCGTCGGGCAACGACGGCCCAACAACCCCTGGGTTTTCAGCGAATAGCTGTTCAACTCGACCTTCAACACATGATCCGAAGCGTTGGCCATGCCCATCCGACTGGCCAGCACGTCCATATACATGTCCGGTACGTGCTTCTGGGTGCTGCTGTCGCACAGCAGGCGATGCACCACCGGTCCCAGACAGGCCACCCCACGCAGCCGCTGTGGCTCCAGATAGGCCAGACGCACCGCCACATTGGCGCCAAAGCGGAAACCAAACGCGGTGACGCGCTGATGGTCAATCCAGGGCACTGTGGTTAACTGGGTCAGCACCTGCTGATGCAGGAAGCTGGAATCCTGCGTCAACTTCCACTTGTAAGAAGAACCGATGGAAGGCATATCAATAGTCAGCATGGCGATGCCCTGCGGTGCCAGATAATCGCGGAACAGGCGGTGATAGTCGGTCTGCAGGGTATCCAGGCTGCCGCACATCAACACCGTCGGGAACGGCGCTTCGCCCTTCTCCGGCAGATGCAGGAAGCCGGAAATGCTGCTGCCACCTTCAATGCGAAACTCCAGTTCTTTCAACTGGTACGGCAGTAACAACGCGCCCTCTTCGTAAGCCCGGTTGGACAACGCCTCCGCCTGCTCGGCCAGTTCATCGCCCTTCAGATGCGGGTAGCCGGCAATGCTGTAAAAGTTGGCAGCATTGAGCCAATGCTGACCACCGATCAGCGGATCCTGCTGTTCCAGGGCACGCTGCTGCCAAAGCATGCCCTGGTGTACCCATTCGTAGATCCAGTTGCCGTTGCGGTAACCGACCACGGTATCCAGCCATTTGTCGTTGGTGTGTTCCACATCAGCGACGGCAATGCGTGCCAGCACTTCGTTGATTTCTATCGGATCGACACCGCGCCAGGCCCACAACAGCGGGTTGAGCATGCGGTACCAATTGCTGACGGTATTACCCTCCAACGTGGAATGCAGATCGGCACTGACTTTACTGCGCGCGCGCAGTACCAGAGTTGAGGTCTCAGGATGTTTAAATGAGGGTTTGAACAGGGTTTCAGAAAGGTTGGCTTGTGCCATGGTAACAACAGCCTCCGTAAATCTGGCAATAGGCCGCAAACAGCCTAATCAACTGGAGGTAGTGTACCTAACTCTGTCGCGATAAACCCGTCATACTTGAAGGTGTATCTGTGGGACGGAAATCAGAAATGCAAACGCCCGGCTCAGCCGGGCGTTTTAATCAATCAGCGTGGCAAACTTAACGACCGCCGATCGGTGGCACGAAGGTCACCGCCATATCCCATGGCTGTTCGATCCAGGTATCCTGTGGGATATCAACTACATAATCGTCTACCAGCGGGCGACCTGCCGGTTTGGCGAAAATAGTGACGAAATGCGCTTTCGGGTACATTTCACGGATCGCTTTCGCGGTGCCGCCGGTATCCACCAGATCGTCGATAACGATAAAGCCTTCACCGTCGCCTTCGGCGCGCTTGAGCACTTTCATTTCGCGTTGGTTGTCATGATCATAGCTGGAAATGCAGACGGTATCCACATGGCGAATACCCAGCTCACGCGCCAATAAGGCAGCCGGTACCAGACCGCCGCGGCTTACGGCAATAATGCCAGTCCATTGCTCAACCGGCAGCAGGCGGTGAGCCAGTTTGCGAGCTTGCATTTGCAGCATGTCCCAGGTAACAACGTATTTTTCGCTCATAGAATGGTGTCCCAGCCAGCAGTGGTGCGGCTTACTCAGTAATCAGGGGAAAAAAGGTTGCGCGAGATTATAAAGACTGACCGCATCAAATACCAGTTGTACCTGGAATTTCATAAGTATTTCATATGGTGATTGATGCTAAATAAATGAGCAATAACCAACCAAACGAGTGTGATCAAGCGCTTGAACAGCGCAATACGGTACGGGCACCGCCCGGAATAAAGTGATATTCTCTGGAGATCGTGCCAAAACCGCACAGATGCCCCTAACCCAAACCGAGCGGCATTCCCGCACTGCCGAGAATGCTGTTACAGGAGACTTATAGTGTCTGAATTGTCTCAACTTTCGCCACAGCCGCTGTGGGATATTTTTGCCAAAATCTGCTCTATTCCGCATCCTTCTTATCATGAAGAAGCGCTGGCACAGCACATCCTCGAGTGGGCCAAAGAGAAACACCTGCACGCCGAGCGTGACCATGTAGGCAACATCCTGCTGCGCAAGCCCGCGACCAAGGGGATGGAAAACCGCAAGCCGGTTGCCCTGCAAGCACACCTGGACATGGTGCCGCAGAAAAATAACGACACCGTGCACGACTTCACCAAGGATCCGATTCAGCCGTACATCGACGGTGAGTGGATCAAGGCGCGTGGCACCACGCTGGGTGCCGACAACGGTATCGGTATGGCCTCCGCACTGGCTGTGCTGGCCGACGACAGCGTCGAACACGGCCCGCTGGAAGTGCTGCTGACCATGACCGAAGAAGCCGGTATGGACGGTGCATTTGGTCTGCAGGCTAACTGGCTGCAAGCGGATATCCTGATCAACACCGACTCAGAAGAGGAAGGTGAGATCTACATGGGTTGCGCCGGGGGGATTGACTTCATCACCACCCTGCCACTGCAGCGCGAAGCCGTGCCTGCCGGTTATCAGACCCTGAAGCTGACCATCAAAGGCCTGAAAGGCGGCCACTCTGGCGCGGATATCCACGTCGGGTTGGGCAACGCCAACAAACTGCTGGCACGCTTCCTGTTCGACCATAGCGCCGAGCTGAACCTGCGCCTGCTGGACCTGAACGGCGGTACGCTGCGCAATGCTATTCCGCGTGAAGCCTCTGCAGTGGTTGCCGTGCCGGCCGAGAAAGCCGATGCGCTGAAAACGCTGAGTCAGGTGTTCCTGGCCACCCTGCAAAATGAGCTGGCGGCCAAAGAGAAGAACATCACCGTGCTGTTGGAGCCTGTCTCCAGCACCTCTCAGGCGATGACTGCCGACAGCCAACAACGTTTTGTGGCGCTGCTCAATGGCACGCCAAACGGTGTGATCCGCATGAGCGACGCGGTGAAAGGCGTAGTGGAAACCTCACTGAACGTGGGCGTGGTCACCACCAGCGACAGCGAAGCAGAAATCATCTGTCTGATCCGTTCGCTGATCGACAGCGGTAAAGACTACGTGGTCGGCATGCTGACCGCTCTGGGACAGTTGGCCAACGCCAAAGTGTCACCAAAAGGCGGCTACCCAGGCTGGCAGCCAGACGCGGACTCACCGGTGATGCATCTGGTGCGCGAGATTTATCAGGATCTGTTCAACAAGACGCCGAACATCATGGTGATCCACGCCGGTCTGGAATGCGGTCTGTTCAAAAAGCCGTACCCGAACATGGATATGGTATCGATTGGGCCAACCATCACCGGGCCACACTCGCCGGATGAACAGGTGCATATCGAAAGCGTGGGCCTGTACTGGAAACTGCTGACGGCGCTGCTGAAAGCGATCCCGGAACGCGCGTAATATTCCAGATAAACCCAAGGCGCAAATATTTGCGCCTTGGGTTGCTGACAAAGCAGGAAAAAGCGTGGTTTTTCCTGCTTTGTGGTGAACAGCCGAAAATCAATAAATTGATTTTCCTGATTTTTATTTATCGGCCTCGACTCGCTCTGGGCAGGAATGAGGTTTGTCATCAGTCTGAGGCACAAATATTTGCGCCTTTGTTATTCCCAGGGTAGCAACAGTTGCCGCTCCAGTTGCGGATCCAGTAACGTCACGTGCAACCCGACCAGTCGCACCCCGCGACCTTCACGCCGCTCACGCCATACCTGCCGCGCCACGTTGATCAAATCGTCTTTATTCAGTACCGGCCAAACGTGTTCCTGCGTCGTTTGCTGGAAATCCTGAAACTTCAGTTTTACCCCTTGCCGGGCGATGTGCAGATCCGGTTTCACCTTACGCAACCGCAGTTCCAGCTCGGGATAGAGTTTGTCGACGATCAGCGCTTCGCAGTCTTCCCAGTTATGGATATCTTCCGCCAGCGTGCGCTCCACCCCCACCGATTTACGCAACCGCTCTGGCGAAACTTCACGCAGATCGATCCCCTGACAACGCTCCCATAGTACCCGGCCAAATTTGCCGAAGCGCTTTAACAGCGCCGCCAGGTCATACTGCTGTACATCGGCGCAGGTGATCAGCCCCACTTCCTCCAGCCGTTTGGCGGTCACTTTGCCCACGCCGGGGATTTTACTCAGCGGTAACTGCTGTAAAAAACCTGGCACCTGTGCCGGGGTGATGACGTATTGTCCGTTCGGTTTATTCAGCTCTGAGGCAATTTTGGCGAGGAACTTGATCGGCGCGATACCGGCAGAAGCGGTGAGGTTGAGTTCGTCGGAGATAGTCTGGCGGATTTGCTCGGCGATCAACGTCGCCGAGCCGTTGCACTGGCTGCAGTCCGTCACGTCCAGATAGGCTTCATCCAGCGACAGTGGTTCAATCAATGGGGTGTAACGGGCGAATATTTCGCGGATATGCTGCGAAGCTTCCTTATACGCCGCCATACGGCCGGGCAACAGCTTAAGGTGCGGGCAAAGCTTGAGTGCCATCGCCGTCGACATCGCACTGTGTACGCCATAGCGACGTGCAGGATAGTTGGCGGTGCTGATCACCCCACGCCGGTCGGCACTGCCGCCGATCGCCAACGGAATATCGCGCAGGCTGGGATCGTCGCGCATTTCTACCGCTGCGAAGAAGCAGTCCATATCGACATGAATGATTTTACGCATCGCGCCTCCAATAGTACTGTATAAGTATACAGTCAAAAATGGAAAGCTCAAGCCCCGGCTCGACTCGGTGAAAACAGGCTTTCACCCAATTATCTTCGATTTGTTAAAAAAGCGTAATTTTTCAATAGTACGCTATGGCAAATTAACCACCGCTGTTACTGATAACAATAACTCTACGCACAGGATGGTGCCCTACATGAAATCATTATCGGTCTATTTGTTAGCTTCAGCCCTATCCCTGATATCCCTTGCCGCTACCGCAGCTCCCGCCATTATCGCTCACCGTGGTGGTACTGCCGACGCTCCTGAAAATACCCGCGTCGCGATTGAAACCGCGCTGAAAAATGGCGCTGACGCCATCTGGATCACTCTGCAGGAATCCAAAGACGGTGTGATCGTGCTTTACCGCCCTTCCGATCTGAAAGCGCTAACCAATCAGCAGGGGCTGGTCTCCGCTTTTACCGCTGCACAACTGGCGAAAGTTGATGCCGGTTGGTCATTCACCAAAGGTGAAACCTACCCGTTCCGGGGGAAAGGCATTGGCATTCCTCGTTTGGATGAGATCCTCAATGCCTTCCCCAAGGTTAACTTCTATCTGGATATCAAATCCCCAGACGCAGACCCGGCCCAGTTCGGCAAAGCCCTGCTGGCAACGCTGGAAAAAACCAACAGCCTGAACCGCACCCGCGTGTACTCCACCGATACCAAATATCTGCAAGCGCTGCCACTGGCAATTAAGCGTTTTGAAACCCGCGATAAAACCCGCGACCTGCTGGCGAATATCAGCCTATCGCACCTGTGTGAGCTGAAACCAAGCCATCAGCAACCGCGCTGGTATGGGCTGGAACTAAAGCGTGAAGTGGAAGTGGTGGAGAAATTTACCCTGGGTGAAGGGCGCTCCAAGGCGTTTCTGACCTGGGATAAAGAATCGATCGACTGCTTCCGCTCACAAGGGCCAGCGCACATCATTCTGTTCGGCATCAACTCACCGGCGGAATACCAGCAGGCGGTGGCGTTAGGCGTGGACGGGGTGATGGTCAACTCACCGGCCGAAGCAAAGAGCTTTGTTAAGGCAAAATAACCGATAAAAAAGGGGCGCTGCATGCGCCCCTCAGACTGATGACAAACCTCATTCCTGCCCAGAGCGAGTAGAGGCCGATAAATAAAAATCAGGAAAATCAATTTATTGATTTTCGGCTGCTCACCACAAAGCAGGAAAAACCACGCTTTTTCCTGCTTTGTCAGCAACCTAAGGGGCGCTGCATGCGCCCCTGTTATTCAGATGATCCGGTGTTTTTCCAACTGTTTCTGGCGCAACGCCTCTTTTTCCAGACGCTTTTTCCGCGCATCGCAGGGTTCAGGACAGTCACAGACTTTATCCATCCCCAACGCCGTAATGCCGCCGCAGCTGCCCTGCAGGCTTTTACGCTTGAACACGTAACCCAGCGACATCCCGCCGACAATCAGCAGAAACAGCACGAAGCTGGCGACAAATACTGTCAACATAGCGACCTCACTAGCTCTTGTTCAAATAGGGTTTGAACGCCTCGGAGTAGCGCTCTTCAAAACCTTTGGCAGTTTTCACAATCATAAACACCGGGATCCCCATCAGGTTCGCCAACGCCATGCCACGCTCCGGCCCCAATACGTTCAACCCGGTCGACAGACCGTCGGCAGCCATACAGGTCGGGCTCAGCACCGTCACCGATACCAGATGGTGATGGATCGGCTTGCCGGTAACCGGATCTATGGTATGCGAATAACGCACGCCGCCCTGTTCGAAGTAGTTGCGATAATCCCCCGAAGTGGCGATCGACATCTCGCCCGGCTGGATCACCAGTTGCGCCTTCTGCTCCATGCCGGCCGTCGGCCGTTCAATGGCGATACGCCACGGTTTTTTCTCACCATTGTGGCCGCGAGTACGGACTTCGCCGCCAATATCCACCATGTAGTTCTTAATCTGCTGCGATTGCAGATACTGGGCAATCACATCCACCCCGTAGCCCTTGGCAATCGAAGAGAGATCGACATACAGCTCAGGGATGCTCTTTACCAATGCGTTGCCCTGCACCGACAGCTTGTCGATACCGGTCCAGGCGCGGCGGCGCTCCAGTTCGGCAGCGCTCGGCACCTTGCCCAGTCGCCCTTCCGGGCCGAAGCCCCACAGATTAACCAGCGGCCCGACGGTCACGTCCAGCGCGCCGTCGGTGACGCGGTTAATGCGCAGTGCTTCCAGCACCACCTCGGTGGTCGCTGCCGATACCGGGAAGGGTTTATCTATCACGCGGCTGGCGTTGAAGCGGCTCAGTTCAGAGCCTGGCCGGTAGGTGGACATCTGGTCATTCACCAATTCCAGCCGTTTGTCGATCTCCGCCTGAATTTTGGCGGCAGTCGGCGTGTCGTCACCGGTGACGTAACGGACAGAATAAGAAGTCCCCATGGTTTTGCCATCGAGATTGACCTGCTCCGGCCCGCAGCCGGTCAATAACAGGGTGGCGCTGAGCGCCACCGTCGTCATTAACCCCTTCATTGCCCATGCGCGCATTTAGCCACCAAAGTCATCAAGCATGATATTTTCGTCTTCGACACCCAGGTCTTTCAGCATCTTGATCACCGCAGCGTTCATCATTGGTGGACCACACATGTAAAACTCGCAGTCTTCCGGCGCCGGGTGGTTCCGCAGATAGTTCTCTAACAGAACATTATGGATAAAGCCGGTGTAACCCGTCCAGTTATCCTCAGGCTGCGGATCGGAGAGCGCTACATGCCAGGTGAAGTTCTCGTTCTCTTCCTGCAACCGATTGAAATCGTCCTCATAGAACATTTCACGCAGTGAACGCGCACCGTACCAGAAGGTGATTTTACGCTTCGACTTCAGGCGGTTGAGCTGGTCAAAGATGTGCGAACGCATCGGTGCCATACCGGCACCGCCGCCGATGAAGATCATTTCCGCGTCGGTATCCTTGGCAAAGAACTCGCCGAACGGCCCGGAGATCGTCACCTTGTCACCGGCTTTTAACGACCAGATATAAGAGGACATGATGCCCGGCGGCACGTCAGGATCGCGCGGCGGCGGCGTGGCAATACGCACGTTGAGCATAATAATGCCCTTTTCGTCCGGATAGTTGGCCATCGAGTAGGCGCGCACCGTGGTTTCATCCACTACCGAGCGGTAACGGAACAGGTTGAACTTGTCCCAGTCACCACGGTATTCGTCCGGCACGTCAAAATCGGCATAGCTGATGTCGTGTACCGGCGCTTCGATCTGGATAAAACCACCGGCGCGGAACGGCACGTCTTCCCCGTCAGGGATTTTCAACTTGAGCTCTTTGATAAAAGTGGCTTTGTTATCATTGGAGATAACCTCGCATTCCCACTTCTTCACACCAAAGATCTCTTCCGGCAGCTCGATTTTCAGGTTCTGCTTCACGTTAACCTGGCAAGCCAGGCGGCAGCCCTCTTTCGCTTCACGTTTGTTGATGTGTGACAGTTCGGTCGGCAGAATATCGCCACCGCCCTCTTTGATCACCACCCGGCATTGGCCGCAAGAACCACCGCCGCCGCAGGCGGACGAAACGAAGATCCCCTGGCTGGACAGCATATTCAGCAGCTTGTCACCCGCCGGAGCGGTAAAGCTCTTGTCCAAATCGCCGTTTACTTCCACCGCAATGTCACCGGTGTTCACCAGCTTGGATTTGGCAAACAGGATAAGCAACACCAGCACCATAACGATGCCGGTAAACATCGCGACACCTAAAATAATTTCCATAAATTCTTCCCGCCTTTACAACTGAACACCGGAGAAGGACATAAAGCCCAACGCCATCAGCCCGGTGGTGATAAAGGTAATGCCCAGGCCACGCAACCCTGCGGGGACATTGGCATACTTGAGTTTTTCCCGGATCCCCGCCATTGCGACAATCGCCAACATCCAGCCGGTGCCGGAGCCGAAGCCGTACACCACCGATTCGGCAAAGTTGTAGTCACGTTGCACCATGAAGGAGACGCCGCCAAAGATGGCGCAGTTCACGGTGATCAGCGGCAGGAAAATGCCGAGTGCGTTGTACAGCGACGGGAAGAAGCGATCGAGGATCATCTCCAGAATCTGCACCAGCGCCGCAATTACGCCGATAAAGGTAATGAAGTTGAGGAAGCTCAGATCAACGCCTTCCACCAGCGCACCGTCGCGCAGGACCAGGTTGTAGACAAGGTTGTTCACCGGCACGGAGATCCCGAGTACCAAGGTCACCGCGATGCCCAAACCAAAGGCAGTCGATACTTTCTTCGATACCGCCAGGAAGGTACACATCCCCAGGAAGAACGCCAACGCCATGTTCTCAACGAACACCGCGCGTACAAACAGGCTGATATAATGTTCCATCGGCCATTACTCCTTTTCGATCTGCGCTGGTTTCAGGGTGCGTAGCGCCCAAATCAGCAGGCCGATGATAAAGAACGCGCTCGGTGCCAGCAGGAACAGGCCGTTCGGTTGATACCAGCCGCCGTTCTGCACCGTTTCCAATACCGGAATGCCAAACAGCTTGCCGGAACCGAACAGCTCACGCAGGAAACCGACCAACACCAAGATCACCCCGTAGCCCAAGCCGTTACCGATACCGTCCATAAAGCTCTCGATCGGCGGTGACTTCATGGCGTACGCCTCGGCGCGCCCCATCACGATACAGTTGGTGATGATCAGGCCGACAAACACCGACAGTTGCTTGGAGATCTCGAACGCATAGGCGCGCAGCAACTGATCGACCACAATCACCAACGAGGCGATAATCGCCATCTGCACAATGATGCGCACGCTGTTCGGGATATGGTGACGGATCAGCGAAATAAAGAAGCTGGAGAACGCAGTAACCAGCGTCACCGCGATGGTCATCACCACCGCCGTTTCCAGCTTGGTGGTCACCGCCAGCGCGGAACAGACACCCAGCACCTGCAAAGCAATCGGGTTGTTGTCGAACAGCGGTCCTAAAAGGACCCGTTTAATCTCTTTGGAATCAGCCATTTTTCAGCGCTCCTTCACGAACTTTTTGCAGGAACGGGCCAAAGCCGTGCTCGCCCAACCAGAAGTCAAAAGTATGCTGCACGCCGTTGGAGGTCAGCGTGGCTCCGGACAAGCCATCCACCCCATGTTCATCCCCCTGACGTGCCCCGCCTTTCACCACGCGGATCGCCGGTTTGCCGCTGTCATCAAACAGCTTTTTACCGATCCACTGCTGGCGCCAGCTGGCATTTTCGACCTCACCGCCCAGCCCCGGAGTTTCCCCCTGCTGGTAGTAAGTGATGCCCTTCACCGTATTGCCGTCGCTATCCAGCGCCACAAAGGCGTACATCATCGACCACAGGCCGGTACCGTAGACCGGCAGTACGATTTTGTTGACCGCACCGCTGTCGTCCCGCACAAGGTAGATTTCCGCCTGGTTGCTGCGGCGCTTGATGCCGGCAGGATCGTCAGCCGCCGGTAGCGCTACGCTTTTGGCGTCATCACGCAGCGCCGCAGCCAGATCAAACGCCGTCGCCTTGCCGGTGACAAACTCACCGCTGTTCAAGTCCAGCAGGTGCGGTTCGATACGTTGGGTGAACAGCGCCTTGACCTGCTCGCCTTCCATTTTCGGCTGCAGCAAACCGGCCACGTCGAGAATATTGCGCTGTTTGTCGAGCAGCTTCTGTTCCTGCTGTTTGGACTTCAGGCCGACGGCGGAACCCGCCACCACCACAGAACACACCAGGCACAGCAGCAGTACCACCAGCAGTGTTTTACCGATACTGTCGTTTTTAGATTCATTCGCCACGGGCTTTTCTCCGCTTGATGTTGGCCTGCACCACCAGGTAATCGAACAGCGGCGCGAACAGGTTGGCGAACAGGATCGCCAGCATCATGCCTTCCGGATAGGCCGGGTTGACCACCCGGATCAGCACGCACATCACGCCAATCAGAATGCCGTACCACCACTTCCCCTTGTTGGTGAACGAGGCGGAAACCGGATCGGTAGCCATAAAGATCATACCGAAGGCGAAACCGCCCAACACCAGGTGCCAGTACCAGGGCATGGCAAACAGCGGGTTGGTGGTTGAACCGATACTGTTGAACAGGAAGGCGGTCGCCATCATGCCGAGCATCACCCCGGCGACAATGCGCCAGGAAGCTACGCGGCCAAACAGGATTATCGCCCCACCGAGCAGGATCATCAGCGTGGAGACTTCACCTACCGAGCCGGGAATATTGCCGAGAAACGCATCCATCCAACTGATGGAATGGCCGGTAGCCACGTTGCTCAGGCTATGTGCCCCGCCCGCGCTCCACTGTGCCAGCGGCGTCGCACCGGAGAAACCGTCGGCGGAGGTCCACACCAGGTCACCGGAAATCTGTGCCGGATAAGCAAAGAACAGGAACGCTCGCCCCGCCAAAGCCGGGTTGAGGAAGTTGCGTCCGGTACCACCGAATATCTCTTTCGCCACCACTACGCCAAAGGTGATACCCAACGCGGTCTGCCACAGCGGCAGCGTTGGTGGCACAATCAGTGCAAACAGGATTGAGGTAACGAAGAAGCCTTCGTTAACCTCATGCTTGCGAATGACGGCGAACAACACTTCCCAGAAACCACCGACCAGGAACACCACGGCGTAAATCGGCAGGAAATAGCAGGCGCCCAGCACCATTTTGCTGATCCAGCCCGCGTCCGCCGCCAGTGAGGCCCCCAACCATTGCGCCAACCGATAGTGCCAATCCCCCGCCAGCACCTGCTGCAGTTGATCGCCACTGTAAAGGTGGTGCAATGCCGGAATGGCCTGTTGGCCGACGTTGTACATCCCCCAGAACATCGCCGGGAATACCGCCAGCCACACCAGGATCATCATCCGTTTCAGATCGATGGCATCACGTACGTGCGAAGCCCCGCGCGTCACCGAACCAGGGGTATAGAACACCGCGCTCGTCGCTTCATACAGCGGGTACCACTTTTCCAGCTTGCCGCCCGGTGTGAAGTGATGCTCGATTTTTTCAAAAAAGTTCTTCAGGCCCATCGGTTATCCTTCCTGCTCAATCTTGGTCAGCACATCGCGCAGCACCGGAGCGTATTCATACTTGCCGGGGCAAACGAAGGTGCACAGCGCCAGATCTTCCTCATCCAGTTCCAGACAGCCCAACGCCTGTGCGCTATCGCTGTCACCCGCCAGCAGATCGCGCAGCAGCAGGGTCGGCAGGATATCCAGCGGCATCACCCGCTCGTAGTTGCCAATCGGCACCATTGCACGCTCACCGCCGTTGGTGGTGGTCGAGAAGGCAAACAGTTTGTTCTTCAGGAAGTGGCCCAGCGTGGTGCGGGTGATGGTAAATTTATTCGGTGATGGCACGATCCAACCAAATAACTCTTTATCGCGCCCTTCCTGCAGTACGGAAACCAGCGAATGGAAACGGCCGAGGTAAGCGTTCGGCCCGTCAACGTGGGTGCCGCTCAGCACCGAACCGGAAATCACCCGGTTCTCACCGGCTTTCAGACGCCCGGCGGTCAGTTCGTCGATACTGGCGCCCAAGCGGGTGCGCAGCAATACCGGCTGTTCCACCTGCGGCCCGGCCAGTGCCACCACCCGGCGGGTATCGAGCTTGCCGGTGGTAAACAAGGTGCCGATGGCGATCACATCCTGATAGCCGATATGCCAGACGGTTTTTTTCAAACTGACCGGCTCGAGGAAATGAATATGAGTGCCTACCAGGCCTGCTGGATGTGGGCCGGCAAATTCGTTATAGACCACCTGGGCATCGGGCTGTTTGCCCAGGTTCACGCCAGCGGCGTGGCAAACGTGCACCTTGCCGTCGGTCATGCGGGCCAATACCGCCAGCCCGGCGTTGAACGCCGCCAACTGCTCGGCGATGATCACCTGCGGATCGGCAGCCAGAGGCTGGCTGTCCATCGCGGTAACGAAGATGGCACGTGGAGTGGTGCCCGGTGCCGGCGTTTTGCTGAATGGGCGGGTACGCAGCGCAGTCCACAGGCCACTGGCGAGTAATTCGCTTTCGACCTGTTCCCGCGGCAGCATGGCCAGTTCGGCAACCGGATAATGAGCAAACTCAAGTTGTTCATCGCCGCCGTTTTCAACGGCGATGACCACCGACTGCAAGACTCGCCGTTCACCGCGGTTGATCGAAAGAATGCGGCCGCTGGCAGGAGCGGTGAAGAAAACCCCGGGGGTCTTTTTATCTTCGAACAGCACCTGGCCTTTCTTAACGTTCTCGCCTTCCTGCACCAGCATAGACGGGCGCATTCCGACGTAATCTTCCCCAAGCAGGGCGACATGCTGAATGATTGGGCCGTCCTGAATCGCCTGAGCCGGGGCTCCGGCAATTGGCAGATCTAA
Organism: Serratia sp. NA_112.1; assembly: GCF_052691715.1. NCBI lineage: Bacteria > Pseudomonadati > Pseudomonadota > Gammaproteobacteria > Enterobacterales > Yersiniaceae > Serratia > Serratia sp. NA_112.1. The sequence continues at coordinate 62,036 of NZ_JBQZFO010000001.1, read as the reverse complement.
CCCTTTTCTGATTTTAATCATAGGATTTATACGATGTTGGTTAGTTTCACACGTCTTACCGGCCCCAGAGGCTGGTGCTGACGATGCCTGGATGATGAGGCCGCTTCGGTAGCCTCTGGGTTGAGCGCAACGGCATCACGCTCAACGTGAAATATTTCGCACTGACAAAATGGGGTAGTGTACATTCCGTTGATTAACTCCCGCGTCCATTTTTTGCGCGCTAATTCGAGGTGGAATATTAACATTTTCCACAACATTTTTCTGCGTCAGGCAGTGACCTGAGTCAAGCAAACACAATTAAATTTCGGCTGTTTCGCCCCACTAATCGTTAAAATCTGCCTGTCGATTCACTTTTATCGAGGTTAGTAGTTTTTTTATACACAACACATATTGCTAAAAAAGAACACACTGGTAATCTGACGGTGTTTTAAGAGCGTAAAACAATAATCAGTGGCATGTTGGCCAAGTGCATTGAGCCAGCAGATAAATATAAGCAGGAATAATAATGAGCAAAATCGCGTTGTTGTTTGCGATGCTTTTTTCTATGCCGATGATCACGGCCTGCAGCGCCAGCGAGCAGGTTCCCGAGCTTCCGGTAGTTAAGCAGCAATTAGTGGGTTCACCGGTTTATATTCAGATCTTCAAAGAGGAACGCACGCTGGAATTGTATGCCAAAATGGGCAACGAATTCCGTCTAGTGAACTCTTTCCAAATCTGTAATTTTTCCGGCGGCCTCGGCCCGAAACGCCGTGAAGGTGACTTTAAGAGTCCAGAAGGCTTTTATAGCGTCGACGCGCGCCATCTGAAACCCGACAGCAAGTATTATCGTGCCATCAATATCGGCTTCCCGAATGATTACGATAAATCACAGGGTTATTCCGGTGCTTATCTGATGATCCACGGTGAATGTAAATCTATTGGGTGTTATGCAATGACCAACGCCTATATGGATGAGATTTATCGCTACGTCGAAGCCGCGTTTGCTCACGGCCAGAGTCGGATTGATATCAGCATCTATCCGTTCCGCATGACCGACAAGAACCTGAAACGCCACAGCTCCTCCAGCTATATCGCCTTCTGGCGCCAGTTGAAGCCGGGCTATGACTACTTCGTCAAAAACCACCAGCCGCCGATGGTCAGCGTAGCCAATGGCCAGTACGTGTTGGGTCAACCCGTGCTGAGCAGCAGCCAGATGACGCAGTACGCGTCAACCACGGCTCCCGTTGTCAGTACCAATCCCTTCGCTCAGACCAAGCCGCTCACCGAAGTGAAATAGTGCGAATTCACCTGGCGCAATCTTGTGCCAGGTTTCGTTCGCCGTCAGCGGCTGGGTAGCCATTACCGTGACCACATCGTTAGGTGTGGTCTGCTGCTGAAAATCAATCTCTACGTCCTGATCGAGCAGCGTGGCTTTGCCAAACGGCGCGCGACGCGTGATCCAGTACAGGTTGGTCGAGCAATAAGCCATCACGAAGCGCCCATCCGACAGCAACATATTGAATACCCCCTTCTGACGCAGTTGATCCGCCAGCAAAGCGATATACCGGAAAACCGCAGGCCAACGGCTCGGGGTGCGCGGGTATTTCAGGGAAAGTTGATGCAGCAACCAGCAGAAAGCGTATTCGCTGTCAGTCTGCCCAACCGGACGGAAAGTGCCGGTTTCCAACTGACGGTAGCCTTTCAACTGGCCATTGTGCGCGTAGGTCCAGTTACGGCCCCACAATTCACGGGTGAAGGGATGGGTATTTTCCAGCGCCACTTCACCGCGATTGGCCTGGCGGATATGCGAAACCACCGCACAGGATTTGATCGGGTATTCCTGCACCAGACGGGCAATCGGCGAGTCAAAACTCGGCTGGGGATCCTTAAACGTGCGGCAACCGTTCCCTTCGTAGAAGGTAATGCCCCAACCATCTTTATGTGGCCCGGTACGGCCACCGCGCTGAACCAGCCCGGTAAAGCTAAAGCAAATATCGGTCGGTACGTTTGCGCTCATCCCGAGCAGTTCACACATCGATTGCCACTCCTTAACCACTCGCGCTATACATGATTAGCGGGGGCTTAACGCCCCCTAAAGCCATTAAGCCTTAACCATCTCTTTTTCAATCAGCTGAATCAAGATGTGGATCGCTTTGATATGAATTTCCTGAATGCGGTCGGCGTAACCGAAGTGCGGTACGCGGATTTCCACATCGGCAGAACCGGCCATTTTGCCGCCGTCTTTGCCGGTCAGAGTAATCACTTTCATCCCTTTGGCGCGCGCCGCTTCGATGGCTTTAATAATGTTGCCGGAATTACCCGAGGTGGAAATGCCGAGCAATACATCGCCTTCACGACCTACCGCTTCCACATAGCGTGAAAACACATACTCGTAACCAAAGTCGTTGCTGACGCAAGACAGGTGGCTAACGTCGGAAATGGCAATCGCCGGATAACCCGGACGGTTTTCACGGTAGCGGCCAGTCAGCTCTTCGGCAAAGTGCATCGCGTCACAGTGGGAACCACCGTTACCGCAAGAGATGACTTTCCCGCCGGCTTTAAAGGAATCAGCCAGCAGCACGGCTGCGCGTTGGATCGCGTCAATATTGGCATCGTCATTGATAAATTTCGCCAGGGTATCGGCCGCTTCGTTCAGTTCACTGCGAATAAGGTCGTGGTACATGAGGAACCTCTTGTTATCGTCAATCTTCCGCCCCGCAGTGTAACGGATCGGGGAAAAACCGAGAAGCATTGTCAGTCAAACAGCAGCCCGGTTGAGGCAGCGATGAGGTTTTTGATGATTGATGCGGTCAGTTTGTGACTTAAGTTGTAATTAAACTGTAAATGCATTGATAAAAATATGGGGTTGTACTAAAACCTATTACATACACACAACAGGTCAGACCTCTTGCCACTTTGGAGCTTCTTATGATGGTTCTTAGTATTGTTGTTTTGCTGGCACTCATTGGTGTGGTGTTTTATCACCGAGTGAACCTCACCCTCAGTAGCCTTATTCTTCTGGCATACACCGCCGCCATGGGTGCTATCGGCCTGTGGAGCTTCTGGGTGCTGCTGCCGCTGGCGATTATCCTGCTGCCGTTAAACGTCACGTCATTACGCCGTTCAATGTTGTCTGCCCCGGCACTACGCGCATTCCGCAAGGTAATGCCGCCAATGTCCACCACCGAAAAGGAAGCGATCGAAGCCGGGACCACCTGGTGGGAAGGCGATCTGTTCCGCGGTACACCGGACTGGAACAAGCTGCATAACTACCCGAAACCGCAGTTGAGCGCCGAAGAACAGGCGTTCATCGACGGCCCGGTGGAAGAAGCCTGCCGCATGGCCAACGACTTCCAAATCACCCACGAGCTGGCCGATTTGCCCCCGGAACTGTGGGCGTACCTGAAAGAACATCGCTTCTTCGCGATGATCATCAAGAAAGAATACGGCGGCCTGGACTTTTCTCCTTATGCTCAGGCGCGCGTGCTGCAAAAACTGTCCGGCGTCTCCGGCATTCTGGCCATCACCGTCGGCGTGCCAAACTCCCTTGGCCCGGGCGAACTTCTGCAGCATTACGGTACTGACGAACAGAAAAACCATTACCTGCCAGGCCTGGCGCGCGGCGACGAGATCCCTTGTTTCGCCCTGACCAGCCCGGAAGCCGGTTCCGATGCCGGAGCCATTCCGGACGTCGGCACCGTCTGCATGGGCGAGTGGCAAGGCGAACAGGTACTGGGCATGCGCCTGACCTGGAACAAACGCTATATCACGCTGGCGCCGGTTGCGACCGTGCTGGGCCTGGCGTTCAAATTGTATGACCCGAATCACCTGCTTGGCGATAACGAATCGCCGGGCATCACCTGTGCGCTGATCCCAACCAGCACGCCGGGTGTTGAAATCGGTAACCGCCACTTCCCGCTGAACGTGCCGTTCCAAAACGGCCCGACTCGCGGCAATGACGTGTTCGTGCCTATTGATTACATCATCGGCGGGCCAAAAATGGCCGGTCAGGGCTGGCGTATGTTGGTTGAGTGTCTGTCGGTGGGTCGTGGCATCACCCTGCCTTCCAACTCGACCGGTAGCGTGAAGTCCATGGCGCTGGGGATTGGGGCATACGCCCATATCCGCCGCCAGTTCAAGCTGTCGATCGGCAAGATGGAAGGTATCGAAGAGCCACTGGCGCGTATCGCCGGTAACACCTATGTGATGGACGCTGCAGCTACGCTTATCACCAGCGGCCTGATGCTGGGCGAGAAACCGGCTGTACTGTCGGCCATCGTGAAATACCACTGTACCCATCGCGGCCAACAGGCAATCATTGATGCAATGGATATCGCCGGCGGTAAAGGCATCATGCTGGGTAAATCCAACTTCCTGGCCCGTGCCTATCAGGGCGCGCCTATCGCCATCACAGTAGAAGGCGCCAATATCCTGACTCGTACCATGATGATCTTCGGTCAGGGAGCTATCCGCTGCCATCCTTACGTGCTGGACGAAATGGCTGCAGCACAGAAGAACGACCTGAACGCCTACGACAAATTGCTGTTCGGCCATCTGGGCCACGTGGGCAGCAACAAGGTGCGCAGTTTCTGGCTGGGCCTGACTAACGGTCGCACCAGCAGCACACCAACCAAAGACGCGACTCGTCGTTACTACCAGCAGTTGAACCGCCTGAGCGCTAACCTGGCGCTGTTGTCAGACGTTTCCATGGGCGTACTGGGTGGTAGCCTCAAGCGCCGTGAGCGTATCTCCGCCCGTCTGGGGGATATTCTCAGCCAAATGTACCTGGCTTCCGCGGCACTGAAACGTTTTGAAGATGAAGGCCGTCAGAAAGAAGATTTGCCGCTGGTACATTGGACCGTACAGGACAGCCTGCATCAGGCCGAACAGGCGCTCGATGACCTGCTGCGCAACTTCCCGAACCGCTTTATCGCCGGAGTGATGCGCCTGGTCGTCTTCCCGTTAGGCCGTGTCCATACCGCACCGTCTGACCGTCTGGATCACCAATTGGCCAAGATCCTCCAACAGCCGTCTGCTACCCGTAGCCGTCTGGGCCGTGGCCAGTATCTGACACCCAGCGAGCATAACCCGGTTGGCCTGCTGGAAGCCGCACTGGCTGACGTAATCGCCGCCGAACCGATTCACGACCGTCTGTGCAAGGCGGCCGGCAAGAACCTGCCATTCACCCGACTGGATCGTCTGGCACAACGTGCGCTGGAAGAAGGCAAGATCAACGCCGATGAGGCGAAGATCCTGGTGAAAGCCGAAGAAAGCCGTCTGCGTTCCATCAACGTGGATGACTTCGAGCCGGATGCGCTGGCGGCCAGTAAGCCGGAAAAGTCGCTCAAGCAGGATAAACGCCTGAAACACACCGAAGCCGCGTAACTGCAATAAACTGACTTACCGAGGGGCGATAATCATCGCCCCTTTTCTATTTCTGCTTAAAATTGCGTAGCGCTCCGCAACCTTATAAGAACGGCTAATTTAACCCTGGGGATTATCGGATAGACTGCCGGTGGGTGCTCTGGATCTTTCTGTCCGGAGTCTTGGTAACGGATAGAAAGAGAAAGGCCCCGAGTCGATATTATCAACCCGAGGCCACTCTGAACGCTTAGCAACGTCAGGTTAGCCTCTTCCCCGCCGCAAGGCAAGGATAAGGAGGTCAAAAATACAGCAAGAACGGGTCGTTCTGAGGCTGATGATTATCTGCATAACGCTGATAGCGCTGATGTGGATCACCCGCGGTTCGCTATGTGAACTGCGCATCACACTGGGAGACACGGAGGTTGCCGCCATTTTGGCTTACGAAACCGAAGGATAAGGCAACCCAACGGCGGGGTTCGCCCCGCCTGTTGGTTGTTACGACAGATCCATGAGCACCCTTCCTCGCCGTATCCGTCAGGCTGCTAGCCGTTTTGGCGAATACGCGCCAGCAGTGCATCGATATGTTCGATCTGCGGAGCGTTGACGATCAGCGCTCGGCCGAGGCTCAATGCGTGGCGCTGACATTCGGCACGCATTTCGGCGTCACTGATGCTGTCCAGATCGGCCACGTGTGCCAGACCAATAGTACGGCGAATCAGTTCGCTGCCACAGTAACCTACCGTATCCGCCCACACCTGCTGCAGGAATTGTTCGGCATAACCCGGCACCGCCAGTGCCGCTTCGCGGGTCTGTTGGTGGCATAATGCCAGGAAGCGATCGGCGAAAATCAACCACAGTTCGCGCACATCCTGCAGACGTTGCTCACGCCCGGCAGCCGCGTCGCGCGGCCCTAACAGGCCCGGTAGACCGCAGTAGTTCAATAACAAATTACCCAGCGCGGTGCCGACGTCAAAACCGATCGGGCCATAGAAGCCGAACTCGGCGTCGATCGCCTTCAACTTGCCATCTGTAACAAAAACCGAACCGCTATGAATGTCCCCATGCAACAGCGCTTCCGCCTTGCTCAGGAAGCGATGCTTCAGCCCGGCGACCGCCAGTTTCAGCGCTGCATCGTTACGCAGCTCAAGCACCTGCGGTAATAACACTGGTTCGAACTGATTGCGCTCATGGTCGATATAGGGATCGGTAAAGAACAGATCTTCGGTGATCTGGCACAGCTCTGGGTTGCTAAAGCGGCTGACCTCCGCTTTTTTCTGCTGGGCCGTCTGATAAAAATCGGAGGTATGAAACAGGGTTTGCGCCAAATATTCTGCCAGTTGCCCAGCAGCCAGCGGGTAATAGTGACCCTTGACCAATTCGCTGCGCCAGATGTGGTGATCAGAAAGATCTTCCTGCACCATCACCGCCAATTCGGCATCGTGATGGAGGACCTTTACCGTATGCCTTGGGCAAAAACCGCCGTGAATCAACAGGGTTTCCGCTTCAATACGCGCCCGATCAAGCGTTAGCGGCCAGGATTCGCCCACGCAACGTACATACGGCAGCGCCTGCTTTACGATCACCCGACTAACGCCGTCATGATCGCGGATCTTGAACACCAGATTCAAATTGCCGTCACCAATCTCGTCAGCGCTTACCAGCACCTGTGGCTCGGCCAACTTCCCATATTGACGGGCATACTCAACGGCATCAGCAGCAGTAAACGTACGATAATGTGACATCCCCAACCCCTTTAATCTTTCTCACTGACCTAGCGATTATAATTTTTAGACGTAAAAGCATTTGGACGTCTATACATCCGGAAGTCATGTTGGCAGAATAGCTTTCCAGATGCAATAACTACGCAACAAGGAATTAACCGCCGATGCAAGCGCTTAACACCACCAGTTTGACCTTGAGTGACAACCGACTTTGGATCCTCGACCAGCAGGCTTTGCCGCAGGAAAAACAGTGGCGCAGCTGCGACAGTGTGGAAGAATTGGTCGATCATATCCTTACCCTGCGTGTACGGGGTGCACCGCTGATCGGTCTGTCCGCCAGTCTGTTATTAGCCCTGCTGGCAGAGCGCGGCTTGCCGCGTAAGGAACTGGAGCAGGCACTAATCACTCTGCGTGCCTCACGGCCGACGGCAGTCAACCTGATGAATAATCTGGATCGCATGAAGCTGGCATTGGCACAGCCACAATGGGTAGCTGCGATGGTGGAAGAAGCGCTGCGGCTGGTGGAAGAAGACCGAAAATTGTGCGATCGCATTGCCGATCACGGTGCCAAGCTGGTGAAACCCGGCAGCCGCCTGCTGACCCACTGCAATACCGGGGGCCTGGCTACCGCCGGTATCGGTACCGCTATCGGCGTAGTGTTGCGTGCTCATCAGCAGGGCAAGGTACAGCAGGTGTGGGTCGATGAAACGCGTCCGCTATTGCAGGGTGGCCGGCTGACCGCGTGGGAGCTGGGTGAACTGGGTATTCCCTACCGGCTGATATGTGATTCCATGGCAGCCAGCCTGATGGCGCAAGGCCAGGTAGATGCCGTATGGGTGGGGGCCGATCGCATCGCTGCCAACGGTGACGTCGCCAACAAGATTGGCACCTATAGCCTGGCGGTACTGGCGCACTATCACCGCATTCCATTCTACGTCGCCGCGCCGCACACTACTCACGATCCACACTGCCCGAACGGGGCAGCCATCCCGATTGAGCAACGGGCCGTAGCTGAAGTAACCGGTGTCACCGGCAGCTTTGGCTCATGCCAGTGGGCACCCGTCGATGCCCCGGTTTATAACCCGGCGTTTGACGTGACACCGGCGACATTGATTAGCGGTTGGGTCTTCGACAGTGGCGTGATCACGCCACAACAGGTCAATGAAGGGATTTTCCAACGGTCGTTGGGCTAACGCCCGCGTTATAGCGCTCAGTCGAGACGCGGATAGGCATCGGCGATGTTATCGCCGGTGAAATGCGCCACCCAGCCTTCCGGGTTATCGAACACGCGGATGGCAGTGAAATTCGGTGCTGAGCCCATATCGAACCAATGGCGGGTATTGGCCGGCACCGAGATCAGATCGTTCTTCTCACACAGGATCTGGAAGATCTTGCCCTCCAGATGCAGGCAAAATAGCCCGGCCCCCTCGACAAAGAAACGCACTTCATCTTCTCCGTGGGTATGCTCGGATAAAAACTTGCTGCGCAACACTTCGCGCTGAGCATTATCCGGACGCATGCTGATCACATCCCAGCTTTGGTAGCCCTTCTCCGCCACCAGCCGGTCGATCTGATGCTGATAGGCGGCGATCACCGCCGCCGGTTCCGGGTTGTCACCCAGTTCACGATCGGCCTGCCAGCGTTCAAAACGCACGCCGATTTGTGCCAGTTGCTGCTGAATAGCTTCGGCATCGCGGCTCTGCCACAGCGGCTGCTGCGGCTCTTTATCGCTGAAAATCGTCAATCCACTCATGAGGCAAACTCCCCTAAATCGATGTGATCAAAACGGTTAACCTGCGGATGCTTGCTTTGGCTATCGGCTTCATCGCGGATCAGTTGGCAGGTATGCCAACCAGCAGCACGCGCGGCGTCCAGCTCTTGATGAATGTCGGAAAGAAATAAAAGTTCATCAGGGGCGATACCAATGTTACCGGCGATATTAAGGTACGAAGCGGTTTCACGTTTGGCACCGACGTGAGTATCGAAATAACCGTTGAACAACGGCTGCAGATCCCCGGCATCGCTGTAGCCGAACAGCAGCTTTTGCGCCTCTATCGAGCCAGAAGAATAGACGTACAGCCTCAGCCCCTGCTGCTGCCAGGCGGCCAACTGCCCGGCCACCTCGGGGTACAAATGCCCGCGAAAATCGCCGTTCTGATAACCACTGCGCCAGATAATACCTTGCAGCGCCTTCAGCGCGGTGGATTTGCGGTCTTCGTCCATAAAGCGGTACAGCGCGGCAATCAGTTGCTCAATATCCGCCTGCGGCTGGTCAAGCTCCTGGCGTAAGGTAGTTAGTGGCGCAGCGACTTCGGCATCTTCAGCGTGAAGACGGAGAAATGTGGCAAGGCGTTCACGTGCGTAGGGGAACAGCACCTGATGAACGAAACGGATATCGCTGGTGGTGCCTTCAATGTCGGTAACGATGGCGCGGATCATTTTGCCTCCAGTAAACGGCGTTGCAGTTCGCACTGGAACAGGAATTCCAGCCCTTCAAGATGACGACGAGCTTCCGCGACCTGACGGCCCCAGCAATACAGACCGTGGCCACGCACCAGAAAGCCGTACTGCAACGGCGTGGCTTCAGCATGGGCGGCCACCCGTGCCGCTAATCGCGGGATGTCCTGATCGTTATCGAAAATCGGGATCACCACGCTGTCCAGATGCGTAGTCTGTCCACCGAGTGATTTTTGCATCTCATAGCCCTGCAATACCAGCCCATCGCCGCGTTCAACCCGCGACAGTACGGTCGCATTCACCGAATGCGTATGCAGCACCGCGCCAATCTGCGGGTACAAACGGTAAATAAGGGTATGCAGACCAGTTTCTGCCGATGGCGTGCGGCCGCTCGGCACATGGTTGCTGGCGGTTTCCACCAGCAGGAAGTCAGTTTCGGTCAGGCTGCCCTTATCCTTGCCGGATTCGGTGACCAGACAATGTTGATCATCGAGACGCAGCGACATATTGCCGCCGGTTGCCGGGCACCAGCCCTTTTCACCAATCCAGTGACAGGCCGACAATAACGCTTTAAGTTGCTGATTTTCAGTCATTAACATTTTTTGACCTGTAGGTTATAAGCAAATGATGCCTAGAATGATTTGATTAAGGGTAAGACTTTTTCTTCATTTAGCCATCTAAGCGTCTTGATTGCCAAATACTAACATCGTGTTATATTGACGGCAACATAAGCGCCAGGAGTATTAGCCTACGATGAGCACTTCAGCACTGATTCCCGAAAGTAAACTACCCGCGCTGGGCACCACTATTTTCACCCAGATGAGTGCGCTGGCGGCACAGCATCAGGCAATCAACCTGTCGCAGGGCTTCCCCGATTTCGATGGCCCAGACTACCTGAAAGAACGTCTGGCCTGGCATGTCAGCCAGGGTGCGAACCAATATGCACCGATGACCGGCGTTGCCCCACTGCGCGAAGCCATCGCCGAGAAAACCGCTGCTCTGTACGGCTGGCTACCGGACGCCACTAACGAAGTTACCATCACGGCAGGTGCCACCGAGGCACTGTTCGCCGCCATTAGCGCGCTGGTGCGCTCGGGTGATGAAGTTGTCTGCTTTGATCCCAGCTACGATAGCTATGCACCGGCGGTGACCTTATCCGGCGGCACGCTAAAACGCATTGCGTTGCAGCCCCCGGCGTTCAACGTCGACTGGCAACAGTTTGCTCAAGTGCTGTCACCACGCACCCGGCTGGTGATCCTCAACACACCGCACAATCCTTCTGCTACTGCCTGGCAAGCGGAAGATATGCAGCAGCTGTGGCACGCCATTAGCGATCGCGAAATCTACGTTCTGAGTGATGAAGTATACGAACACATCTGTTTCGCCAGGGGCGGCCACACCAGCGTATTGGCCCACCCGCAACTGCGCCAACGCGCTATTGCGGTGTCCTCTTTTGGCAAGACCTTCCACATGACCGGCTGGAAAGTGGGTTACTGTGTAGCACCGGCAGCGCTGAGCGCGGAAGTTCGCAAGGTGCATCAGTACCTGACCTTCTCGGTCAACACCCCGGCCCAGTTGGCGCTGGCGGATATGCTGCGCAGCGAGCCGGAACACTGGCAGCAGCTATCGGCATTTTATCGTGCCAAGCGCGACCGTTTTGTGCAGGCGCTGTCCAGCAGTCGACTGGAAATTTTGCCCTGCGAGGGGACATACTTCTTACTGGCAGATTACAGCGCCGTCTCCGATTTGGACGACGTGGCGTTCTGTCATTGGTTAACCGAGCACGTAGGCGTGGCGGCGATCCCGCTGTCGGTCTTCTGTGCCGATCCTTTCCCTCATAAATTGATCCGGCTGTGCTTCGCTAAACAGGATGCCACGCTGGATGCAGCTGCGGAGCGGTTATGTCGACTTTAAAAATTACCCTGTTGCAGCAACCCCTGGTTTGGCGTGATGGCGAAGCCAACCTGCGGCATTTTGATGAGCTGTTGGCGCCCTTAAGCGGCCGCGATTTGATTGTACTGCCGGAGATGTTTACCACCGGTTTTGCCATGGATGCCGGGGAAAGCGCACTACCGGAGCAACAGGTCGTCGACTGGCTGCACGGTTGGGCGAGCAAAAGTAACGCTCTGGTCGGCGGCAGCGTGGCACTGAAAACCACCGAAGGCGCGGTTAACCGTTTCCTGCTGGTGGAGCCGAACGGCCGGGTGCATGCCTATGACAAGCGCCACCTGTTCCGCATGGCCGGCGAGCACCTGCACTATCAGGCAGGCAAAAAACGTGAAATTTTCGAATGGCGTGGCTGGCGTATTCTACCGCAAATCTGTTACGACCTGCGCTTTCCGGTGTGGTCACGCTATCAGCAGGATTACGATCTGGCGCTGTACGTCGCCAACTGGCCGGCCCCGCGCAGTAAACACTGGCAAACGCTATTGGCGGCACGCGCTATCGAGAATCAGGTGTATGTGGCCGGTTGTAACCGCGTCGGCGAAGACGGTAACGGCCTGAACTACAGCGGCGACAGCCTGATCCTCAGTCCGCAGGGGGAAACACTGGCCCAGCTCGAACCCGGTGCCGCCGCGCGGCTGGACGCCGAACTGTCGCTGGAAAACCTGCAAAGCTACCGCAGCGCCTTCCCGGCCTGGCGTGATGCCGACAGTTTCCTGCGCCACGATTGATATTCTCGGGCGCGGTTCTCTGCGCCCGTCATTTCAGGAAACCTCCTCTCCCGCCGTATTGTCTTGTGTAACATCAATAGGGTTAAACAGCAGGTTCAGCAACAACGCCACCAAACAAGAAGCGCTGATACCGGAATGCAATAAAGTACGTACCCAGCCTGGGAACTGATCATAAAAACTCGGCATCACTATCGGGATCATGCCAAAGGCAATTGCCGTCGCTACCACCACCAGATTCATATTGTCCTTATAATCCACTTTCGCCAGAGTACGTATGCCACTGGCCGCCACCGAGCCGAACAACACCACACCGGCACCACCCAGTACCGGCAACGGAATACAGGCTACCAGCCGCCCCAGCACCGGCAGAACCCCCAGCAGCACCAAAATTCCCCCACCGGCACTGACCACAAAACGACTCTTCACGCCGGTGATCGCCACCAGCCCGATATTTTGGGCAAACGAGCTTTGCGGGAACGAGTTGAATACCGGTGACAACGCGCTCGACAGCATATCGGCACGCAAACCGTTGGCGATACGGCGTGCGTTCACCGGTGAACCGACAATCTCGCCGACCGCCATCAGTCCAGCGGTAGTTTCCGTCAGCAACACCAGCACTATTAATAGCATGGAGATAATCGCACTCAGTTCGAAGGTCGGCCAACCATAGGCAAATGGCTCGGGGAAGGCCAACCATGGCCCGTTGCCGACGGCGGCAAAGCTCACGTTACCTACCAGAACCGCCGCCACGCAGCCAATCACCATCGCCAGCAATACCGACAGTCGTTTCAGCGCCAGAGAACCCACTTTATTGAGTAACAAAATCACCACCAGCGTGAATGCTGCCAGGCCAATATTCCCGGTCGATCCCCAGTCTGCCGCCTTGGCGTTGCCACCCATGGCCCAACGCACCGCCACCGGCATCAGCGACAGCCCGATCACCGTTACTACGGTGCCGGTCACCACTGGCGGAAAGAAACGGATAATTTGCGAAAAGAATGGCGCGATCAACAGCCCGACCAGCGAAGCAGCAATCACCGCGCCGAACACCGCCGGTAGCCCGCCATCACCGGTGGCAATCGTCACCATGGTCGCAACCCCGGCAAAGGAAACGCCTTGTACCAGCGGCAGTCGCGAACCGAAGCCGGGTATACCAAGGGTTTGCAGCAACGTCGCCAGCCCACTGACAAACAGTGCTGCCGTCACCAACATGCCAATCTGCGGCGCACTTAACCCTGCGGCCGAACCGATGATCAACGGCGGCGCGATAATCCCACCGTACATGGTCAGAATATGCTGTAAACCGTAGGCGAAGGTCTTTGCCAGCGGCAATTTTTCATCTTCCGGGCAGCACGAAACCGCCCCCTTATCCTGAGACAGAGCCATAAGTACCTCGTCAATGCGGGTTAACCGCTAAGGGCGTTTAACTGCCCCGGTAGGTCGAATAGGAATACGGGCTGATGAGCAGCGGTAAATGGTAATGCTGCGCCGCATCCTGGATGACGAAATCGATAATTGCCGTGGCATACAGCGTTTCACGCCGATCGGCGGTAAAGTAAGCGCCGAGATCGGCAGACAGACGGTAATGCCCAGCGGTCAGACTGTCAGAAGTTAGATCACGCGCGCGGCCGTCAGCATCGGTCAGGCTTTCCGTCAGGGTTCGCCACTGCCCGTCCTGTTGATGTTCCAGCCACACCCGTACACCCGCAGCGGGTTTACCAAGTGAGGTGTCCAGAATATGGGTACTGATATTACTCATCGCTCAGTAACTCCTTAAAACGCAGCATGGTGATTTCACGCAGTTGTTCGGCTGTTTCCTGCTGTTCCTGTTCCACACTGTTGCTCAATCGCCTTTGCAACTCGCGCAGAATGCTCTGGCCGTCACGACCGGCGGCACGGATCAAAAACACCTGACCAAATTGCTGTTCATAACGTCGATTGCCGACCCGCAGCGCTTCGGTCAGCTCTGCATCCTGCGCGTTGACCGCCGCTTGTTCACGCTGCGAAAACTGCGCCTCTTGCCCCTGGCCTTTGGCACGTTCGCCGATACGCGGATGCTGCGCCAGTGCCTGGCTGACCTCTTCCTGCTGCCAGCACAATGCCGCTTGCCAGGCCACCGCCAGCGCGGCGTCGATGCTGCTGAAGGGCCGCGCCACCACCACCGCCGCAATCCAGGACGCAATATCTACGCAGGGCCGCAGTAAGCGTTCAGCTTCCGCCTCCGGTAACTGATTAAATCGCTGCAGACTCATCAGCCATCCTCCCAACTACCAACCGTATGGCAGTAAGCCTGGATCGCCAACGCCACATCGGACTGGCTGACGGCTTCGGCCGGGTGGTGGCTAATGCCGCGATCGCAGCGGACAAACAGCATCCCCACCGGCCAACAGGCCGCTACGGCAATAGCATCGTGCCCGGCCCCGCTCGGCAGCGCCATACTGCGCCCCTGAACCGCCATCACGCTCTGCTGCCAGCGTTGTTGCAAATTTGCATCACAAGCCGTTGCATTTATGCGGTAAAACTCTTCACTGTCAAAACGCAGCCCCCGACGGGTACAGATCGCCTGCGCCTGTTCCAGCAACTGCGTCAGCAACGCAGCCAGCGGGCCATCTTCCGGCCCACGCACGTCCAGTGACAACCTGACCTCACCGGGGATCACATTCACCGCTCCCGGCAGGCTTTCAATCCGGCCGACGGTAGCCACCAGGTGCCGATCGGCGGCCGAGGTGATCGTCTCTACCGCCACCATCCATTCCGCTGCCGCCGCCAATGCGTCTTTGCGTTGCCCCATCGGCACGGTACCGGCATGCCCAGCCTGGCCCGTAAAGGTACAGTTAAGCCGACGGGCACCATTGATCGCCGTCACCACGCCCAAAGCCAGATCGGCGGCCTCCAGGCACGGCCCCTGTTCAATATGCAATTCCAGATAGCCACAAATATCACCGGGTGCTCGCCGCGCCTCACCGACGGCTGCCGGATCCAGCCCAAACTCACGTAACGCCTGTGCTACGCTGATGCCGTCGGCATCGGTGCGTTGCAGCCAGTCGGCCGGCCATCGGCCGGTAATACCCCGGCTGCCGAGCAGAGCGATACTAAAACGTGTGCCCTCTTCATCGGCAAAGCCAATCACCTCCACCGCCACCGGCAAACGTCGCTGCTGTCGATGCAAATGCGCGACCACTTCCAGCGCGGTTAACACGCCGAGCATACCGTCATAGCACCCGGCGTTACGTACCGTATCCAGATGCGAACCGAGCAGCAGTGCAGGGGCATTGGGCGTTTGGCCTTCATAGCGGCCACAGAGGTTGCCGACGCTGTCCTGCCAAACCTCCATGCCGATAGTGCGCATCCAGTCACCGACCAACTGGTTGGCTCGCTGATGCTCCGGCGACAGGTAGACCCGCGTCAACTGGCCCGGCGTGGCGCTGATCGCCGCCAGCGCATCGCAGCGGGCCATCACCCGTGCCGCGGCCTGCTCCGCCTCCAGGGCGGTTAATAGCGCGGCCATCAACGGCTGCCGTCGTCGTAGGTATTCCATGCCGCCTGCAGCGCTTCGCCCTGTTTACTGGCGAAACCCAGCCGGTTCAGCACCGCTTCCAGTGCAGTCAGAGTCTGCAGCACGCAGTCTTTACGTGCGTTATAGCCCATGGTGCCAATGCGCCAGATTTTTCCCTGCAGCGGGCCGAACGAGGTGCCGATCTCAATGGCGAAGTCGTTCAGCATCATCTGGCGTACCTGCTCGCCATGAACCTGCTGCGGGATCACTACGCCAAGCACGTTATTCATTCGGTTATCAAGGCTGCCGAAGACTTCCAGCCCCATGCCCTGAATGCCAGCCAGCATGGCCGCGCCGTGCAGCTTATGACGGGCGATGGTGTTATCCAGCCCTTCTTCCAGGATCACCCTGGCGCACTCGCGCGCGGCAAACAGCATGCTGGTGGCTTCGGTATGGTGGTTCAGGCGCTCCGGGCCCCAGTAATCCATGATCATGCCGAGATCGAAGTAGTTGGAGTAGATCATCTCGTCCTCGCCATCAGCGTGATCGAGGGTGCGTATGCCCTGCTCCACGCATTTACGGCGGCGAACAATCTCTTCAAACTGCGGGCTGAGCGTGACCGGCGAACTGCCCGATGGGCCGCCCAGGCATTTCTGCAGACCGGCGGAGACCGCATCCAGTCCCCAGGCGTCGGTTTCCAGCGGGTTACCGCCAAAGGAGGCAGTGGCATCGGTGTAAAACAGCACGCCGTGGCGGCGACAGATATCCCCCAATTGCTCCAGCGGCTGCAACATGGTGGTAGAGGTGTCGCCTTGCACCGTCAACAGCAGGCGCGGACGCACCTTCTTGATCGCGTCTTCAATCTGGTCGGCACTGAATACTTCGCCCCAGGGCACCTCAATGCTGTGTACTTCGGCGCGACAGCGGCGAGCGATCTCACACAACAGATGGCCAAAACGACCGAATACCGGCACCAGCACCTTGTCACCAGGACGAATGGCGGAGACCAGCATGGCTTCTATACCGGAGCGAGAAGTGCCGTCCACCAACATCGTCCAGCGGTTTTTGGTGCGGAACAATGCGCGATACAGCTCCATCACCTGATTCATGTAACCGGTCATCGCCGGATCGTACTGACCAATCAACTGGCTCGACATGGCGCGCAGTACGCGCGGATCCGCGTTGATCGGCCCCGGCCCCATCAACAGGCGGGCAGGTGGATTAATCTGATCGAATTGGGTGATATCTAACATGTTAATTCCTTACCAGCTTAATAACTTAATAGATTTGATGGCATCAGTTCTCAGACAGACCACGGACCGACGCAATAAACTGTTTTAATTCCTGCGTTTGCGGATTGGCGAACAGCGTGCGGCTATCGCCCTGCTCCCATACCTTGCCCTGGTGCATAAACACCACCCGGTCACCGACCTCGCGGGCAAAGTTCATTTCATGGGTCACCAGGATCAGCGTCATGCCCTCTTTGGCCAACTGTTCCAGCACTTTCAGCACTTCGCCCACCAGTTCAGGATCCAACGCCGAGGTAATTTCGTCACACAGCAACACTTTCGGGTTCATCGCCAGCGCCCGGGCTATCGCCACCCGCTGCTGCTGGCCGCCGGAAAGGTTGGCCGGTGAATAATGCATCCGTTCGCCCAGCCCGACCTTGTTCAACATTTCTTCCGCCAGCTCGCGGCATTCGGCAGGGCTTTTCTTCAGCACCCGACGCGGCGCCAGCATCACGTTCTCCAGCGCGGTCATGTGCGGGAATAAATTGAAGTTCTGGAACACCATGCCAATAGAGCGGCTGATTTCACGCGCCTGCGAATCGCGATCGGTCACCGTCATACCGCCCAATTTGATACTGCCTTCCTGATAACCTTCCAACCCGTTGATGCAGCGTAACAAGGTGCTTTTGCCGGAGCCGCTGCGGCCAATGATTGAAATCACCTGGCCCATGTCGATATCCAGATCCACGCCCTTCAGTACATGGTTCTGACCGTAATATTTTTGAACCTGATTAATTGTGATGAGCGGCATGGAATTTCTTCTCCAGATAATGACTGTAGCGCGACAGCGGATAACACATCAGGAAATAGCCCAGCGCGACCAGACCAAAAACTTTAAAGGGTTGATAAGTGACGTTGTTCAGCATAGTGCCGGCCTTGGTCAGTTCGACAAAACCGATGATCGACGCCAATGCGGTCCCCTTGATCACCTGAACCGAAAAGCCGACGGTAGGTGCAATGGCGATACGCACGGCCTGTGGCACAATCACTCGCATCAACGTCTGGCCAAAACTCAGCCCCAGACAGCACGACGCTTCCCACTGGCCTTTCGGCAAGGCAGCGATGCTGCCGGACCAGATATCCACCAGAAAAGCGCTGGTGAATAACGTCAGTGCCAACGCGGCCGCGGTCCAGGGGCTAACATCAATGCCGAACAGCGCCAGCCCAAAAAAAGCCAGGAACAACTGCATCAGCAGCGGCGTGCCCTGAAACAGCTCGGAATAACCGCGAACAAAGCGCAGCGCCCACTTACGTTTACTCAGGCGTAGCAACAACAGCGGCAGTGTCACCAAGGTGCCACCCAAAAACGCCGTCAGCGACAGCAGCAAAGTCCAGCGCGCCGCCAGCAGCAGGTTGCGCACAATGTCCCAGTCGGTAAAAGTCAACATCAGCTCTGGCTCCCTAGAAAACGACGTCCGGCGGCCAGCAGCAGCTGGCGCATCAATATCGACAACAGCAGGTAAAACAGCGCCGTCACCAGATACACCTCAAAACTGAGGAAGGTGCGGGACTGGATCAGGTTGGCGGCAAAGGTCAACTCTTCAAACGACACCTGCGACACCACCGATGACCCCAGCATGACGATAATGCACTGGCTGACCAACGCCGGGTAAATCCGCTGCAGCGACGGTGGCAGCACAATGCGCAAAAAAATCTGGCTGCGGCCCAGGCCCAGCACCCTGCCGGCCTCCCACTGGCCTTTCGGCGTCACCTGAATACCGGCACGGATAATTTCGGTACTGTAAGCTCCCAGGTTAATCACCATCGCCAGCAGCGCCGCCTGCCCGGCGGTCAGTTTCCAGCCTAGACTCGGCAGGCCGAAGACGATGAAGAACAGTTGCACCACGAACGGCGTATTGCGTACCACCTCAACGTAAATACCCCAAATGCGACTGGCCAGGTTAGCCTTACCGCTGCGGATCGCCGCACCACAAATCCCCAGCGCCACCCCGATCAACGTGGCCATAGCCGTCAGCTCAATGGTGGTCAATAAACCGACCAGCAACTCAGGCAGGTAAGGCCACAGGGCGGAAAAGTTCAGCTGATAGGTCATCAGACGCCCCCGTTATGCGCCGAAATTGGCAGGCAACGGCGCTTTGAGCCATTTCTCGGACAGGCCATTAAGGGTGTTATCCTTCAATGCCTGTTCAATCAGTTGATCCACTTTCGCTTTCAGCGCCGGCTCCCCCAGACGCAGTCCGACGAAGCAGGGTGAATCTTTCAGCATAAATTTGGCCACCGGTGCCTTGGTCGGGTTCTGCCGCGCGATGGCGCTCACCACCAGATTGCCGGTAGCGATGTACTGCACCTGACCGGACAGATAAGCCGACAGCGTGGTGTTGTTGTCTTCATAGCGCTTAATCTGCGTGCCTTTTGGCGCGGTGTCGCTCAGCACCATGTCTTCCACCGCACCGCGCGTCACGCCGATGGTTTTACCGTCCAACTGCGCGGCGTCTGCCAGCACCGACGCTTTCGGGCCAAAGACGCCCAGGAAGAACGGCGCATAGGTGCGGCTGAAGGCGATCGCCTTCTCGCGTTCCGCGTTTTTGCCCAGGCTGGAAATCACCAGATCAACCTTGTTGGTCTGCAGATAAGGTACGCGGTTGGCACTGGTGACCGGCACCAGCTGCAACTTAAGTTTCATCTTGTCGGCCAGATACTGCGCCATATCGATGTCATAACCCTGTGGTTGCAGATCGGTGCCCACGGAGCCGAACGGCGGGAAGTCCTGGGGCACTGCGACCCGCAACACACCACGCTGCTGGATTTCCTGCAGTTGATCCGCCATCGCCGAAGCAGTCTGAGCCATCAACAGCACTGCACCTAAAGCCACTACGCCGATTTTCTTGAAGTTCATAGACTATCCCCGATGGTGAAATGATGAAACAAAAGATTCTTTGATCACCACTCTGCAACTAATGTGCCAAAAAAAAGCGTAGGGAACGATCGGCTTTAGTGGCGGTAAGTTAGGGGATTAAGCTGGGAATTCCCCTGCCAACGTGATGACAGGGTGAAGGAATAAAGCGGGCAAATTGCGCACCATAAAAGTGCGAAAGCACCAAAACGGCGCTGGGTTCAGCGCTGATCCAGCTCATCCAGACCCGTATACAGATCTGCGATTTGGTGAATTCGTTGCCGCCCTTGCGCCAGCGTCTCGTGCAGAAGCGCATTGCTGAGCAGATTGGCCAGACTCATGGCGGCGGAATAGCTGTCAAAAGCGGAAACGCTGTCGAGCGGTGCCGCCAGATGCCAGTTCGCCAGCGGGATTAGCGCCTGTGCCTGGGGTTCACACACCAGCAGTGTCGGTACCTGCTGAACCTGCAACTGCGTCAATAACGCCCGTATCTGGCGCGGTCGGCGGCGAAACGCCACTACTATCACGACATCTCGCGGGGCCAAATCTACCAGCTCTTCCGCCAGTGTCTGACCCGGTTGCGGCACCAGTAACACCTGCTCACGCACCTGCATTAGTTGTTGGCGCAGGTGCATCGCCACCGGATAGCTGTTGCGAAACCCCATCAACACCACGCGCCGCGCCTGCACCAAAGCAGCAATCACTGCGTTGAACTGGCCGGCATCAATATGGTTCACCCACTGGGTAAGGTTAGCCATTTCCTGCTTGTAGTGGCGCGCCAGCAGAGTATTGCCCTGCACCGCGTCACGGTTATCGGTCAGCGGCATACCGCTCTGGCGCAGAGTGCGCAATTCGTCACGCATAGCGCGATAGCTCGGGTAGCCCAGGCGTTTGAACAAGCGACTAACGGTGGCTTTGGATACCCCACTCAACCGCGCCAGTTCAGCACTGTTGTAGCTGATCAGGTCATCGAAATGATCGAAAATAAAATCGGCCACCCGCTGTTCCTGCGGCGTAAGCTGCGGATATTCCCCGCGCAGGCGTTCATCAATCTGCTGCATTGCTACTCCTGCTTTCCCCAATAGATTTCAGAGTGCAGCCAGGCGGCAACCGAACGAATCCCCAGAAGCTTAGCCCTCTAAGCGACTGGGGTGAGCGAGGGAAGCCAACGCCGATGCAGTGTGAAATATGACGGGGATGTAACGTTCGTTTCAGCGGAACATAACACGGCCAATCCACCCGCTGGCAAGCGATTATTGCCCTGGCAGAAAATATGGAACGTCTCTTGCTTGTGTTTGAGGCAGACGCTGACCTCAAACAAGGGCCAAAAAATGATTAACAGCAACACCGCGCCATTGGGCATGGCCGTCACGCCGCACCACCTCGCCAGCGAAAGCGCGCTGGCGATCCTGCGCAAAGGCGGCAACGCGATTGAAGCCATGGTCGCCGCCGCAGCTACCATCGCCGTGGTCTACCCACACATGAACGGCCTGGGTGGCGATGGGTTCTGGCTGATCGTGCCGCCGCAGGGTGATCCGGTGGCCATCGACGCCAGCGGCGCAGCCGGATCCTTGGCCACGCTGGATTTTTACGCTGGTGAAACTCACATTCCCCATCGGGGGCCAAAAGCCGCGCTGACCGTCGCCGGTACCGTCGGCGGCTGGCAAGAAGCACTGGATTACTCCGCTGAACTGGGCGGTGAACAGTTGCCGTTGCCGCGCCTGCTGGCAGATGCGATCCGTTATGCCGCAGACGGCATTCCGGTCACGGCCTCACAGGAGGCGGCTACCCGCAGTAAATATCATGAGCTGGCAGAGCGGGAGCATTTTGCCCGCACTTACCTGCCGCACGGTAATATTCCTCACGCCGGACAACGTTTCTGCCAGCCACAGT
This sequence comes from Serratia sp. NA_112.1, assembly GCF_052691715.1. Lineage (NCBI taxonomy): Bacteria > Pseudomonadati > Pseudomonadota > Gammaproteobacteria > Enterobacterales > Yersiniaceae > Serratia > Serratia sp. NA_112.1. The sequence continues at coordinate 40,308 of NZ_JBQZFO010000001.1, read as the reverse complement.
TGGCGGAGACTCTGATTACCCTGGCCGAACAGGGATTGGACAGCTTCTATCGCGGCCGATTGGCAGAAGGCATGGCGGCAGATATGGCCAGGCTGGGCATGCCACTTACTGCGCAGGATTTGGCGGATTATCGGCCACGCCGCCGTACACCGCTGCGGCTGGAGCATCAGAAAGGTGAGATTTTTAACCTGACGCCACCGACTCAGGGTCTGGTGTCGTTGGCGATCCTCGGGCTGACCGACCGTCTGCCGCTTGCCGGCCGCAGCGAAGGCGCGGTGGTACATGGCATCGTCGAGGCCACCAAACTGGCTTTCGGCCTGCGTGACCAATTCATCACCGATCCGCGTCAGATGACTCAGGATCCACAGGCGTTATTGACGGCCGAACATCTGGATACGCTGGCCAGGCGCATCGAGCCTGAACAGGCCGCCGCCTGGGGGAAAGGCAAAGGGCCGGGCGATACCGTGTGGATGGGGGTGATGGACAGCAGCGGTCTGGCGGTGTCCTTTATTCAAAGCATTTATCACGAATTCGGCAGCGGCGTAGTACTGCCGCAAAGTGGCGTGCTGTGGCAAAACCGTGGCGCGTCCTTCAGTCTGGATGCCGCGCACCTGCTGGCATTGGCACCGGGTAAACAACCTTTCCATACTTTGAACCCGGCAGCGGCACGTCTGTATGACGGGCGTACCCTGGTGTACGGCTCGATGGGCGGTGACGGCCAGCCGCAAACCCAGGCAGCGGTGTTTGTCCGCCATGTGGTGCAGGGGTTGCCGCTGCAACAGGCGATCAGCGCGCCGCGCTGGCTGCTCGGCCGCACCTGGGGTGAAAGCTCCGACTCATTAAAACTGGAGGGGCGTTTTAGCGAAGAAACCCTGGCCTACCTGCGTCAACGCGGCCATGAGGTGGAACTATTACCGGATTTCAGCGAGGCGGTCGGCCACGCCGGCGCCATTGTTCGCCATACTAACGGCATGCTCGAAGGCGCTTTTGATCCACGCAGCAACGGCAGCGCCGCCGGCTTCTAGCCGCTCTTTCAATAAGGGGATCCCCATGAACCACCCACCTGCCACCGACTGGGCGGCTTATATCAGCCAGATGGAGAACATACTGGCCCTGGAATTGAATGACGCACGCCGTCAGGAACTGCTGATCCAATTCAACCGCATCGCCGCAATGGCAGAGCCGCTGATGGCGCTGCCGCTCGATCAGCGCCTGGAAACCGCCGGAGTGTATCGAGCATGAATCCGATAAGCGCATTGTCGATCGCCGAGATCCGCGCGGCCCTGAAGCAGGGCGCGATTTCCGCCCGAGAGATCACCCAGCAAACGCTGGACAATATCGACACCCAAAATCCTTCGCTGAACGCCTATACCTACGTCACCCGCGAACGTATGCTGACGGAGGCCGATCATCTCGATCGCGCCCGTGCTAAAGGGCAAACATTGCCCAGCCTGGCGGCCATACCTTATGCGGTGAAGAATCTGTTCGATGTCACCGGGGAAACCACCCTGGCCGGTGCCAGCCTGTTTTGCGATAACCCGTCCGCCAAACAGGACGCCTGGGTAGTCAACAAGCTGGCGGCACAGGGCGCGCTGCTCTCCGGCATGCTGAATATGGATGCCTATGCCTACGGTTTCACCACCGAAAACAGCCACTACGGTGTAACGCGTAACCCACACGACACCACGCGTATTGCCGGGGGTTCCTCTGGTGGTTCAGCGGCTGCGGTCGCCGCCGGGTTGGTCACCTTTTCACTCGGCAGCGATACCAACGGCTCAATACGCGTGCCCTCTTCACTGTGCGGTATCTTCGGGCTGAAGCCGACCTTTGGCCGCCTGTCGCGCAGCGGCAGTCAGCCGTTTGTCGCCAGCCTGGATCATGTCGGCCCCTTCGCCCGGCGGGTGCGCGATCTGGCCGCGGTGTATGACGTAATGCAAGGCACCGATATCGAAGATCGCTTCCAGGCGGAAAAACCGATCACCCAAACCGAATCGCTGCTGCCGCGTGGCCAACAAGGACTGCGTTGCGCGGTGCTGACCGGCTATTTCCAGCAATGGTGCAATGAAGACGCCAAAGCGGCTGTACAACAGCTCGCTCAGGCGCTGGAAGCCAGCGCCGAAGTCGAACTGCCACAGGCTGAACTGGCGCGTTCGGCGGCGTTTATTCTCACTGCCGCCGAGGGAGGTAACCAGTACCTGCCGCAGTTGCGCAACCAACCTGAGCGCTTTGAACCGCTGTCGCGCGAGCGGCTGCTTGCCGGCGCCATGCTGCCCGCCGCCTGGTACCTGCAGGCACAACGTTTCCGCACTCATTTCCAGCAACAGGTATTGCCGCTGTTTGAACACTGGGACATTCTGATCGCCCCGGCCACGCCGTCCGGCGCGACGGTCATTGGTCAGGAAACCATGCGTATTAACGGCACTGACCTGCCGATCCGCGCCAGCATGGGCATGCTGACACAGCCGATCTCTTTTCTCGGCCTGCCGGTAGTGACGGTGCCGCTGAAAACCGCGGCGGGGCTACCGATCGGCCTGCAGCTTATCGCACCGCCATGGCGTGAAGATCTGGCGCTGCGAGCCGCCTATGCGCTGGAGCAACGCGGCGTAACGGTCTGTGTTTTACCGGGGAAACAGGATTAACTGATGAAGAGTGAATATATCGATCGGCCGGCAGTACTGGCAGAGATGAAAGCCGCCTTTTATCGTTACGAACAGGCGTTGACTGGCAATGATATTGAAGTTTTGGATGAACTGTTTTGGCACGACGGGCGAACCGTCCGTTATGGTGCGACGGAGAATTTGTACGGTATCGATCAAATCCGCGACTTCCGCCAACAGCGGCCATCAAAAGGGCTGGATCGCCTGCTGGAAAACACTGTCATCACCACCTACGGTGACGATATGGCCGTTGCCAGCACCGAATTCCGCCGCCCCGACAGCGACAGTGTCGGGCGTCAGATGCAAACCTGGGTTAAATTGCCCTGCGGCTGGCGCATCGTCGCCGCGCATGTGAGTTTGATGGCGGAATAATTGCGACTGAACAAAAATTGGACAACCCGAGGCCGTCCGCTAGCAGAGATGGATACGGAATTTAAAGAATGGCCGATTGATTTTGGCAACAGTGGTTATATCGCGCTGTATCATTTTGATGGCCACGCCGCAGTACTGCTGGCGGTGCGCCACCAAAGTGAAGTCGGTTATTGAGGGATTAACTCAACACCAATAGGCCATAAAGTTAACGGTAGAACGGTCTAAATCGCGTTCGCCAATCAGATAGCGGCGCAACGCCTTCACCGCTGAAGATTCTGCCGCGACCCAGGCGTAGAAGCTTTTCGCCCCTTCGGCCCGTTCCCACAGCAGGTCGCTACCCAGGCTGTTTTCAGTCAGCGACTGTGACTGCGTACGCGCCGACTCTGGAATATTCACCCGCTGGCGCACCGATTCCACCAGCAAGGTGCCGTGCATCTGCTGATGCCCCACGTCACGTGGTAACCAATACACCTCGGCAAACGGGAAGCGGTCCATATTCAGGCAGTCGCCCGCAACCGGCACTTCAAAGAACGCCTGCACCCGTGGCGGGTTGGCCTGCAGCGCCAGCTGTTCCAAAATACCCACTGCCGCCGGCACCGCAGTTTCATCGGCGATCAGCAGTGCCTGTTGCAAGGCGCTCGGCGGTGCCCATTCATAACCGCCGCTGTCGCCGTCAAAATCGGCATTGGGCGCAACCGCCTGCAGGGTATCACCCGGTTTGGCCTCGGTCGCCCAGGCGGAAGCCGGGCCGTTGACGCCATGCAACACAAACTCGACGTCCATCTGATGGAGTTCAGTGCGCAACGCCCGCAGCGTGTAAGTACGCATCACCGGGCGCTGTTCTTTCGGTATCGCCATATAATGACGATACCAGTCGTCGCTGTTTTCCAGACAGGAAGGCTGACCATTCTCGGCCGGGAACAACAGTTTGATGCGCTGATCCGGGGCCTCCAGCTTCATGCGGTGGACGTCCGGTCCTTCGAAAACGCAGCGCAGCAAGGAAGGCGATACGTTTTCTTTTACTTTCAGTGTGATATCAAAAACTCTGTAGCTTGATACGCCGGACATAGCTGTTACTCTCCCGCAGAATTTACCCTGACACGGTGCTGGCACCACAGCCAGCCGCTGATACCGCCCAACAGCACCGCCATCGTCAGAGCCGCCGCAATCAGCTGCGACTCACCATAAAACCTGGCCACCACCGGCACCATCAGCGCGCTCAGACCGTAACCCAGCGTGTGGCTGGTGGCAATGACTCCAGACCCTTTGCCGGTGGACAATTTATCGTTCAGCAACAGCTGGTAGCCCGGTGTCGCCATAGCCGCGCCAAAGGAGGCCAACGCACAACCGGCATAGAACAACGCCAGTGGCTCAGCGCACATCAGGCTCAGCCCGACCACCATCAATACCGCGGCAAGCAGCAGCAGTTGTGACGCGCTAAAGCGCTGTGGGCGCACCACCAGAAACTGTGCCAATAAGGTACAACCCGCCGCTACGCTCAACAGCACCGCCACATGATGGCTGACGTTGGTAGCAGAGTGGCTGAATAAACGGCTCAAATGTGGTGCCAACCCGAGTTGCATCAGGCTGACCGATGCCGCCAACAAGACCGCGCACAGCAAATAAGGCACCATATTGAGACGCAGCCGGTTTTGCTGATGGGCCACCGGTGGCAAAGGTGGATCGTTATGCTGGCGGCATATCACCAGCAAGGCGATTAATGGCGCAAACGCCATCAGCCAAAGCGGCGCCATCGGATGAATCGACAACGCCAACGCGGCGCACAAGGGGCCAAGCAGTCGCCCACAGCTCAGCCCGGAGCTGATGGTGGCCAGCGCCGACATACGCTGTTCGTAACCGGCCCGCTGCAGGGCCCAGGTCTGACTGGCAGGCACCATGCCGGACACCGTCAAGCCATAGATAATTCGTGCCACGATCAGGGCGCCCAATCCCGCCATCGGCGCAAGCCAGCCTGCCGCCAGCCCCCAAACCGCCAGTGCCAGCAAGGCAAAACTGAACAAATACCCTGCTAACGCCATGGTGACTACAAACTTGCAGCCGCGAATTTCGGACTGCTTGCCCCACCAAGGCGAGCCGACCAGAAACAGCATCGAGCCGAGCGTTAATAGCCCGGCCCAGACGGAAAGCGACAGATGAGTCATGCTGACCAACACCGGCAATGCCACCAGCAGGCCGTTTTGCCCAATGCCCAACAACCCGGCGCAAAGCGCCAGCGGCCAGTTGGAAGGAGACGTATTCCCAATTTTCGGTGATTTAGGGGGAGAAGAAATATGCATCAAACGTAAATTTACCGTTAATAAAATTATAAGGTTATGTTCAATTCATTGAAAAATTGTATCATAGGACGATTGATAATAATAAATATTATTGATATAAGAATCATTCTCAATTGATTCAACAGTGAAATGGGATCATGACAATCCAGTTTGAAACCGCGACGACCGACGTGGCTACACAATGTTTTCTCAACGCATTGATGCGTGAAACCCAGGACTGGCAAATCGTTCCGGCGGCCAGCCACCAACAGTATCCGCAACTGCACATTCCACTTTCGCCTTCTCAGGCTATTCGCATCGCTTTACGCCATACTTCCCCCACTCAGCATCACCAGTATGTGTTCCCCGCTTATTTGTATCAGCAGGATGACGGTGCCGGGGTTGCGCTAAGCGTGGAACAGCTGGTGACCTTGCTGCTGGAAAAACCGGCGGTGAAAGGCGAACTGTCGGATGAAGTGGTAGCCCGCTTCCGTCAGCGAGTGCTGGAAAGTCATGACAACACCCAGCAGGCGATCAATATTCGTCTGGATTGGCCCGCGCTGCGCGATAAGCCGCTGAACTTCGCCCAGGCGGAACAGGGTCTGTTGGTGGGGCACGCCTTCCACCCGGCACCGAAGTCTCATGAGCCATTCAACCATCAGCAGGCGCACCGCTATCTGCCGGATTTTGCCGCCAGCTTCCCGCTGCGTTGGTTTGCGGTCGATAAACGCCAACTGTGCGGTGATAGCCTGAATCTGACGCTGCAGCAGCGCCTGCAACGTTTTGCCGCCGAAAGTGCCCCGCAGCTGTTGGCACACTTTAGCGATAATGTCTGGCTGCTACCGATGCATCCCTGGCAGGCCGACCATTTACTGACGCAGGGCTGGTGCCAGGATCTGGTGACCCAGGGACTGCTGCAGGATCTGGGTGAAGCCGGCGAACGCTGGCTGCCTACCAGTTCTTCGCGCTCGCTGTACAGCGCCAGTAACCGTGACATGATCAAATTCTCCCTTAGCGTGCGCCTGACCAACTCGGTGCGCACCCTGTCGGTAAAAGAAGTGAAGCGTGGGATCCGCCTGGCACGTCTGGCGCAAACTCCACGCTGGCAACAGTTACAGGCGCGCTATCCGACCTTCCGCGTAATGCAGGAAGACGGCTGGGCCGGTCTTCGCTCGGCAGACGGCACCATCCAGGAAGAAAGCCTGATGGCGCTGCGCGATAACCTGCTGTTCGAGCAGCCGCAAAGCCAGACCAACGTGTTGGTGACGCTGACCCAGGCCGCGCCGGATGGCGGCGACAGTCTGCTGGCTGCCGCGGTGCGCCGTTTGGCCAGCCGCTTGAATCTACCGTTGCAACAAGCCGCCCACACCTGGCTGGATGCCTACTGCCAACAGGTGTTGCTGCCGCTGTTCAGTACCGAAGCCGATTACGGGCTGGTGCTGCTGGCTCACCAGCAAAACATTCTGGTAGAGATGCAGCAGGACCTGCCGATCGGCATGCTGTATCGCGACTGTCAGGGCAGTGGTTTTACCCGTGACGCCGGCCCCTGGCTGGAAGAAATTGGCGAAGCCGATGCGGAAAACCGCTTCAGCGAGCAACAGTTGCTGCGCTACTTCCCTTACTACCTGCTGGTGAACTCCAGCCTGGCGGTCACCGCCGCACTGGCCGCGGCCGGTTTCGACAGCGAAGAGGCATTGATGGCCCGGGTACGCGACGCACTGAGCGGCCTGCGCGCCAACGCCAAAAATACCCTGTGCCTGGACTACGTGCTCGACAGCAGCCACTGGAATTGCAAAGGCAACTTCTTCTGTTACCTGCACGACCATAACGAAAACACCATCGTTGATCCGGCGGTGATTTATTTCGATTTCATTAACCCGCTGCGCCAGGGGGCCACCCAATGATGCCGCACGCCAAACTGATGCATGCCGCCAGCGGTTTCCGCTGTGAACGGCTGGAACGGGAGTTGCAGCTTGGCCTGGGCCTGGACGGCAGCGCCGTATTGCACTATCCGGGCCCGTTGCCACAGGGCTGGCTGGTTCAAGCGTTAGACCAGTTACTGGTGGCCGCACCGCAGCTCAGCGGTGTCACCTTACCTTACGCGCAATGGCGTGAAGAACCGCAGGCGCAGGCACTGTTCGCGTTGGTCAGCGGTGACTATCTGCCACGCGAAACCTTTTATCAGTTACCGTTGTGGCTGATGGCTGAACGCAACCGCGCCTCCGGCCAGATGCAATATGACGCGGAACGCAGCCTGTGGTACCCACAACGCCCGGCACGTCCCAACGGTGAGGTATATCGCCGTTACGATCCGCAGTTGAAGAAAACCCTCAGTTTCCGCCTGCCGGAAGTGGAACACGACGCCGAACAGTTCACCCTCTGGATGAATTCACCGCGCGTTGACGCCTTCTGGGAAATGAGCGGCCCGCTCGAAACCCAGGCCGCCTATCTGCAGCGCCAACTGGACTCTAGCTATTGCTACCCGTTGCTGGGTTGCTTTGACGATCGCCCGTTCGGCTATTTCGAAGTTTATTGGGCGCCGGAGGATCGCATTGGTCGCCACTATCGCTGGCAACCCTTCGATCGTGGGCTGCACATGCTGGTGGGTGAAGAAGACTGCCGCGGTGCGCAGTACATCCGCAGTTGGCTACGCGGCCTGACGCATTATCTGTATCTGGATGAACCACGCACCACTAGGGTGGTCGCCGAGCCGCGTGCCGACAACCAACGCCTGTTCCGTCACCTGCCTGCCGCCGGTTATCACACCCTTAAAGAGTTTGATTTCCCACATAAGCGTTCGCGTTTGATCGTCAATCAGCGTGCCGAATTCTTCCAGGAGACCTGCGTATGATGACCCCGGATTACGCCGACTGGCAGCGCGTTAACCGCCAGATGATCGCCAAGATCCTCGCCGAGCTGGAATACGAGCACGCGCTGCAGGCCGAACATCACGACGGCCAATGGCACATTACGCTGGGCGACGCCCACTACAACTTCGACGCCGAACGCGGTATCTGGGGCTGGCTGCATATCGACCCGACTACGCTGGCCTGCGATCAATTGCCGTTAGCCGCCGACCAAACGCTGCGCCAACTGGCACAGGTGTTGAAGATGGACGATGCGCAGGTTGCAGAACATCTGGAAGACCTGTACGCCACGCTGCGCGGCGATATGCAGTTGCTGTCTGCCCGCCACGGTATGAGTGCGCAGGATCTAATCGCGCTGGACGCCGATGCGCTGCAATGCCTGCTGGCCGGACATCCCAAGTTTATCTTCAACAAAGGTCGTCGCGGTTGGGGCCTGACCGCGCTGCAGCAGTATGCGCCGGAATACCAGGGCCAGTTTCGCCTGCACTGGGTGGCGGCCAAGCGTGGCAGCTTCGTCTGGTGTGCTGATGAAGAATATCCGCTGACCCAGTTGCTTGATAGCGCCATGGACAGCGCCGAACGCCAGCGCTTCGATCGCCGCTGGCGCGAGCTGAAACTGACTCATGACTGGATCCCGGTGCCCCTGCATCCGTGGCAGTGGCAGCAAAAGATCGCGCTGCACTTCCTGCCGCAGTTGGCCGAAGGTGAACTGGTGGAGTTGGGGGAATTTGGTGACAACTATTTGGCGCAGCAATCGTTGCGTACCCTGACCAACATCAGCCGCCGCTCCGCCTTCGACATCAAGCTACCGCTGACCATTTACAACACCTCGTGCTATCGGGGCATTCCTGGCAAGTACATCAGCGCCGGGCCGGCCGCTTCCCGCTGGCTGCAGCAGATCTTTAGCGAAGACAGCACGCTGCGTGCCAGCGGCGCCGAGATCCTGGGTGAACCGGCGGCGGGTTATATGGCCCACCCAACCTACGCATCCCTGAGCAAAGCACCCTATCGCTATCAGGAAATGCTCGGCGTGATCTGGCGTGAGAATCCGTCCTGCTATCTGCAGGAAGGCGAACAGGCCATTTTAATGGCGACGCTGATGGAAACCGACAACCATGGCCAGCCGCTGATCGCCGCCTATATTGATCGCTCCGGCCTGAGCGCTGAAGCCTGGCTGCAACAGATGTTCAGTGTGGTGGTGTTGCCGATGTATCACCTGATGTGCCGCTACGGCGTGGCGCTGATTGCCCACGGACAGAACATCACGCTGGTGATGAAAGACCACGTGCCGCAACACGTGTTGCTTAAAGACTTCCAGGGAGATATGCGCCTGGTGGATAAGGACTTCCCCGAAGCGGCGTCGCTGCCAACAGTGGTGAAGGACGTCACCGTGCGTCTGTCCGCCGACTATCTGATCCATGACTTGCAAACCGGCCATTTCGTCACCGTGCTGCGCTTTATTTCGCCGCTGATGCAAGCCTGCGGAGTCAGTGAAACCCGTTTCTATCAACTGCTGGCAAAGGTGTTGGAAGGCTATATGGCTCAACATCCGGACATGGCAGAACGCTTTGCTCTGTTTGATCTGTTTAAACCACAAATCATTCGCGTGGTGCTCAACCCGGTGAAACTCACCTATTCGGAGCAGGATGGCGGCAGCCGCATGTTGCCAAACTATCTGCAGGATCTGGATAACCCTCTTTACCTGGTCACCAAGGAGTTTGCCCAATGAATCAGCCCCTGGATTTCATCGGCATTGGCGTAGGTCCGTTCAACCTCAGTATTGCCGCACTCGGCAGCGAAATTGCCGGTTTTAACGTGAAGTTTCTCGAGCGCAAACCGCACTTTTCCTGGCACCCCGGCATGATGGTGCCGGATTGCCATATGCAGACCAGTTTCCTCAAGGATCTGGTCAGCGCGGTATCGCCGACCAATCCCTACAGCTTTATTAACTATCTGGTGAAGCGGAAGAAATTTTACCGTTTCCTGACCACCGAGCTGCGCACGGTGTCGCGCGAAGAGTTTGCCGACTACCTCGACTGGGCGGCCAATGGCCTGAAGTCGATCGAGTTCAGTCAGGACATTCAAAGCGTAGATTTTGACGACCAACAGCGGCAATTTGTCGTCACCACCCAGCGCACCACCTACCGGGCACGCCACGTCTGTCTGGGTATCGGCAAACGCATCAAGCTGCCGGACTGCGTGACCGAACAAAACGACCGCTGCTTCCATGCCAGCGAGATGACGTTGCGCAATCCGGATCTGACCGGCAAGCGCGTCACCATCGTCGGCGGCGGCCAGAGCGGTGCCGATCTGTTCCTGAACATCTTCCGCGCCGAGTGGGGCCAGCCGGCGCAGTTGAACTGGATCTCGCGTCGCAATAACTATAACGCCCTGGATGAAGCCGCCTTCGCCAACGAGTATTTCACTCCGGACTACGTTGACAGCTTCTATGGCCTGAATGACAGCGCCAAGCAACGCATGCTGACCGAGCAGAAGATGACCTCTGACGGCATCACCAGCGACTCGCTGTTAGCGATTTACCGGGCGATGTATCACCAATTTGAAGTGCTGCGCGAAAAACCCTGGGCGCACCTGTTACCCAGCCGCTCGCTCGCGGCCATCCAGGCCGCAGGCAATGGCTGGCAGCTAGTGACTCACCACCACCTCGATCAGGGCAAAGAAACCTTCGATACCGATGTGGTGATCTTCGCTACCGGCTATCAGCAGGATCGCCCAGCGTTCCTTGAACCGCTGGCGGACCGCCTGTTAACCACCGCCGATGACCAGTATCGCGTGGCCCCCGACTTCACCCTGGAGTGGGAAGGCCCCAAGGAAAACTGCCTGTTTGCGGTTAACGCCGGCATGCACAGTCACGGCATCGCCGAACCCCAGCTCAGCCTGATGGCCTGGCGTTCGGCGCGTATTCTCAACCGGGCTTTAGGACGCGACCAGTTCGATTTAACGTCCACCCCGGCGGTGATCCAATGGCGCAGCCAGCAACCGGGCACCCCTGCCCGAGCGACACACGCTATGCTCAATTACACCGAGTTTTAATTCTACCTTATAGCTTTCAAGTTGCAGCCAGGCGACAAACTCACTCATCCCCAGGCGCTTACTTTAGTAAGTAACTGGGGTAAATTAGTGCAGGTAACAACGCTGCCGCTTGAAAGATGACGGGTATACACACCAATGATGGGAAACACTGGAAGATAATGATGAAGCGCAAACACCTCTGGGTATTAAATCCTTGTCTGCTGGCGATGATCGCCCCAGCAGCAGCCTGGGCAGAAGAACAAAAAAGCGAAGAACAAATGGTGGTTTCCGCCAGCCGCGCGCACCGTACCGTAGCAGAAATGGCGCAGACTACCTGGGTGATTGAGAGCCAGGAAATTGAGCAACAGGTACAGGGCGGCAAAGAGATCAAGGACATGCTGGCGCAATTGATCCCAGGTATGGACGTCAGCGGTCAGGGCCGTACCAACTACGGCATGAACCTGCGCGGCCGTTCAATGATGGTGATGATCGACGGCGTGCGTTTGAACTCTTCACGCAGCGACAGCCGCCAGCTGGACTCGATCGACCCGTTTAATATCGACCACATTGAAGTGATCTCCGGTGCCACCTCGCTGTACGGCGGCGGCAGCACCGGCGGGTTGATCAACATCGTCACCAAAAAAGGCCAGAAGGAGCAGCAGGTTGAGCTGCAGATCGGCGGAAAAACCGGCTTTGGCGGCCATAACGACCACGACGAAAACGTAGCGGCGGCCGTCAGTGGCGGTAACGATAATGCCTCGGGCCGCCTGTCGGTCTCTTACCAGCGCTACGGCGGTTGGTACGACGGCAAGGGCAATGAAGTCCTGATCGACAATACCCAGACTGGCCTGCAGTATTCCGATCGCCTCGATGTGATGGGTACCGGCACCATTAATATCGACGATCACCAGCAGCTGCAACTGACCACCCAGTATTACAAAAGCCAGTCCGACGGCGACCACGGCCTGTTCCTGGGGGAGAATTTCTCCGCCGTGACCGGCAGCGCCAAAGCTTATAACAGCGGCAACCTGAATTCGGATCGTATTCCTGGCACTGAACGTCACCTGATTAACCTGCAGTACTCCAACACCGATTTCCTCGGTCAGGATCTGGTGGCACAGGTCTATTATCGCGATGAATCGCTGACCTTCTACCCGTTCCCGACGCTGGCAGGCAAAGCACCGAACTACTACGTCAGCAGCATCGGCGCTTCCCAGCAAAAAACCGACTTTTACGGCGGCAAGCTGACGCTGAACAGCAAACCTATCGATGCCCTGACGCTGACCTACGGCATCGACGCCGAGCATGAAACGTTCAATTCCAACCAGCAGTTCTTCAATCTGGCGAAGGCACAGCAATCCGGCGGTATGACGCTGGAGAATGCCTATAACACCGGTCGCTATCCGGGTTACACCACCAGTAATCTGGCCACGTTCATGCAGGCCAGTTACGATATTAACCCGATATTTACCCTAAGCGGCGGTGTGCGTTATCAGTACACTGAAAACAAGATTGATGACTTTGTCGGTTATAGCCAACAGCAGTCCATCGCCACCGGCGGCGCGACCTCAGCGGACGCCATCCCTGGAGGGAAAACCGACTATAACAATGCCCTGTTCAACGCCGGCCTGCTGGCGCACCTGACCGAACGTCAACAGACCTGGGTCAACTTCTCCCAGGGCTACGAGATCCCGGATCCGGGCAAATATTACGGCAACGGCACTTATTCGCTGAACAACGGCCACTATCAGCTGAACAAAAGCGTCAACGTCGGCGATTCCAAGCTGGAAGGCATTAAGGTTAACTCCTATGAGCTCGGCTGGCGCTATACCGGCGACAACCTGCGCACGCAGATCGCCGGCTACTATTCACTGTCCGATAAGAGTATTTCGATCAACAAAACCGACATGACCATTAACGTCAACTCGGACAAACGCCGTATTTACGGGGTGGAAGGCGCGGTCGATTACTTCTTCGAAGACAGCGACTGGAGCGCGGGCACCAACTTTAACTTCATCCGCTCCGAGACCAAGGTCAACGGCGAATGGAAAAAGCTGGTGGTAGATACCGCCAGCCCATCCAAAGTGACTGCCTATGTCGGCTGGGCGCCGGGCGACTGGAACCTGCGCCTGCAGTCACAGCAGACTTTCGACGTGTCGGATGACGGCGATTACACCAAGGCCAGCTCCACTCAGGGCCGCAAAATTGATGGCTACAACACCATCGATTTCCTCGGCAGCTATGCCCTGCCGGTGGGTAAACTCAGCTTCAGCATAGAGAACCTGCTGGACAAGGAATACACCACCGTCTGGGGCCAGCGTGCACCGATCCTTTATAGCCCAACCTACGGCTCACCAGAGCTTTACAGCTATAAAGGCCGTGGACGCACCTTTGGTCTGAACTACTCCGTACTGTTCTGATCCCTGCCTGGGCGCATTTTCGCGCCCAAACAGAATGAAGAAAGGGCCGAAGTGGCCCTTTCTTCATTTCTTGAACGGGTGCTGCGCAACCCAGTGCTCGGCGATATCCTGCCGCCGACAGACCCAAACCCGATCGTGTTGCTCGATATAATCCAGAAAACGCTGCAATGCGCGAAATTTGCCAGGACGCCCCAGCAAGCGGCAATGCATACCTACTGACAGCATCTTCGGCGACTCTGCCCCTTCGGCGTACAGCACGTCAAAGCTGTCTTTCAGATAAGTAAAGAACTGCTCACCGGTGTTAAAACCCTGCGGCGAGGCAAAGCGCATGTCGTTAGCTTCTAGCGTATAGGGCACGATCAAATGCGGTTTCTTCTCGCCATTGGCGCACTGCACTTCGGTCCAGAACGGCAGATCATCACCATAATAATCGCTGTCGTACAACAGGCCCCCTTGCTCCACCACCAACCTGCGGGTGTTTGGACTGTCGCGGCCGGTATACCAGCCAAGTGGTGCCTTGCCGAACAGATCGCGCAATACGGTGATCGCCTGTTGCATATGCTGCCGTTCGGTCGCTTCATCCATATGTTGATAGTGGATCCAGCGCCAACCGTGACTAACTACGTCGTAATCAGCATTTTTTATCGCTTCAACCACTAACGGATTACGCGCCAGCGCCATCGCCACGCCAAATACCGTCAGAGGCAGACCACGACGCTGAAACTCATGATGAATGCGCCAGAAACCAGCACGTGAACCATATTCGTACAGGGAATCCATCGACATGTGCCGTTCGGGATAGCTGGCAGCACCAATGATATCGGAAAGAAATTGTTCAGAACCGGCGTCTCCGTGCAGCACGTTATTTTCCGCGCCTTCTTCGTAGTTGAGAACAAACTGCACCGCGATTCGTGCCTGACCAGGCCAACCCGCGTGCGGCGGACGGCCACCGTAGCCGATTAAATCTCTGGGATAATCTTTATTGAACTGATACTCATTCATTGCAGTTTCCCTTTTCTGATTACCCGTTAAAACTGCTGAACATGCCGGATAAGCGTTTTGCCTGCGGAAAATCCAGATCGCCGTGTTTGCTGGTACTCAGACCTAGCACATGCAACGACTCGATCATTTTCACCGCCGCGCTGACGCCGTCAATCACCGGGATGCCCAAATCCTGCGTCAGTTCACGCGCCAAATCGGCCATGCCGCCGCAGCCAAGTACAATCGCCCCGCTACCGTCCTGTTGTTTTGCCTGAATACACCGCTCACGCACCTTTTGTTGCGCCAAGCCGGTGCCGTCTTCCAGTGCCAGCACCGGCAGGTCGATCGCATGCAGTGCGGCACAGTGGCGCTCAAAGCCATATTGATGCAGTAAATGCCGCGCAATAATCAACGTACGCGGCAGGGTGGTGACAATGGAAAAACGCGTCGCCACCAGCGTCGCCATATGCATAGCCGCCTCGGCGATACCAATCACCGGCCGGTTTGCCAACTCCCGCGCTGCCAACAACCCCGGATCGCCAAAACAGGCAATGACATGGCCGCTGACGCCCGCCTCCCGCCCCAACTTCACCTGTTGCAATACGCCGATGGCAGCAATGGCCTCGTCAAAATGTCCTTCTATTGAAGCCGCTCCCTCTTGTGAGCAGACCGCCAGTATCTCGGTTCCCAGCGCAGCCACCGATCGTGCAGTGGCAGCCATGGCTTCGGTCATGGTCTGGCTGGTGTTCGGATTGATCAGTTGAATTTTAATCAAAATACCCACCGTTCCTGATTACGCATCAGACGTTGTGCACCATACTCGGGCATTTTCACCTCCCTCTGCACTGCACCAAAGCGCGGCGTTACCTTCAACTCCATGATGAAAATAAAAATATGCCGCCCACCTTCAGTCGTTTGAATGCCCATTGTCATGCTCCTCCTCCTGGGTTAGGCACATTAAACATAGCCAGAAATATCGAGTTGGTCTGGATCCTGCAAAGCCTCTGCTAACCACCGTTGCTAAAAACGTTCGAATGCCATTTCGAGAGGAGCAGGATTTATGCCAATCCCTAATGAAAATTACAGTCCCAAGCTGTGTAACGACGACCTGGCACCCACGCGTGACCAGAACTGGAGCTGGTACAATATCTTTTCTTTCTGGATGTCCGATGTACACAGCATGGGCGGTTATGTGGTGGCCGCCAGCTTCTTCGCCCTCGGCCTGTCTAGCTGGCAGGTATTGATTTGCCTGTTGGTGGGAATTTGCATCGTGCAGTTTTGCGCCAACCTGGTAGCCAAACCCAGCCAGCTCGGCGGTGTGCCCTACGCCGTTTTAAGCCGTCAGGCGTTTGGCGTGTTTGGTGCCAATATTCCAGCGGTGATCCGTGGCATGATCGCCTTCGCCTGGTATGGCATCCAAACCTATCTGGCCTCCAACGCGTTGATGCTGACGCTGCTGAAATTCTTCCCGTCGCTGGAACCAATGACCCAGCCACATTTCCTCGGGCTGTCACAGCTGGGTTGGGTCTGTTACATCATCATGTGGCTATTGCAGGCGATGGTGTTCTGGCACGGCATGCAAGCCATTAAGCGTTTTATCGATATCGCCGGCCCGGCCGTTTACGTGGTGATGTTCGCACTCGCGGGCTGGATTGTTTACCGTGTCGGTTTCTCCAACCTTTCACTCACTCTCGCAAGTAAAAACCTGAGCACCGGTGAGCAAGGCTGGCTGATGCTGACCGCCACCGCGCTGGTGGTGTCCTATTTTTCTGGGCCGTTGCTTAACTTCGGCGACTTTACCCGCTACGGTAAAAGCCTTGCCGAAGTGCAACGCGGCAACCGTTGGGGTTTACCCTTCAACTATCTGTTGTTCTCGCTGGTAACCGTAGTGATCGTTTCTGGTACCCTACCGCTGTTCGGGCAGCTCATTACCGACCCGATCGAAACCGTCACCCGCCTCGACAGCGATATCGCCGTCGCCCTTGGCTTGCTGACCATGATTGTCGCCACTATCGGTATTAATATCGTGGCCAACTTTGTGTCGCCGGCGTTTGATTTTTCCAATTGCTCGCCGCAAAAGATAAGCTTTCGCACCGGTGGGATGATCGCCGCCGTCGGCTCATTCCTGCTGACGCCGTGGAATTTGTTCCAGTCCCCCGAACTGATTCATTACACGCTGGACGTACTGGCAGCCTTTATCGGCCCACTGTTCGGCATTCTGTTGGTAGACTTTTACATCATCAAGCGCGGCGAACTTCACGTCGATGACCTGTATAACGCCACGCCAAACGGCCGTTATTGGTACAAGAATGGGTTCAACCCGAATGCGATTTGGGCTTTGGTGCCGTCGGTGATTATCGGGCTGGCGATCAGTTTCACGCCGGGCCTGCATCAGGTTGCGAATTTCAGTTGGTTTATTGGTGCAGCACTGGGTGGGGGATGTTATCGAATTATTGCCCGCCGCGAATGGGCGGCCAATCAGGCGATAACCTTTACCAGGGCAGAGTTGAGCAAAGATTAAAAACAACGAAGCCCTGAGTTATTGCTAACTCAGGGCTTCTTAATGTTGGCGGAACGGACGGGGCTCGAACCCGCGACCCCCTGCGTGACAGGCAGGTATTCTAACCAACTGAACTACCGCTCCGCGCCGTTCTTCTCTTTCGAGAGGAACGAGGCGCATATTACGGTTGAGCCACTATGACGTCAATGCCTTTTTCTTACCAAATGAACCGTTTGCACAGTTTTTCAACTAACAGGTTCAAAAGACTATCTGCCCGGATTAAAACCGCGTTATTCCGCCTCAGTACGCCACAGGCAACTGCCGCCCTTTTTCGCCACTAAATCCAGACGCGCTTCATGGGCCACCACTTCTTCATCGCTGGCATAGACCACTTTCATCGTCGTCGCCGGGCGCACAATGCGCTGAATGTCCTGTGTTGAATTACTATTTTGCGTATCGCCTTCCATCTGGAAGGCCATCGAGGTCTGACCGCCGGTCATCGCCAGATAGACTTCCGCCAGGATCTCGGCATCGAGCAAGGCGCCGTGCAGCGTACGCTTGCTGTTGTCTATCTCGTAACGGCTGCACAGGGCGTCGAGGTTGTTGCGCTTGCCCGGGAACAGGCGGCGCGCCATTAACAGGCTGTCGGTGATGGTACAGAAGGTATCTGTCTTCGGAATACCCTGCTGCAGCATGCGGAATTCGTGATCCATAAAGCCGATGTCGAACGCCGCGTTATGAATGACTAACTCGCCGCCGCGGATAAAGTCGATAAACTCATCGGCAATCTGGGCAAAGGTCGGTTTATCCGCCAGGAACTCATCGCTGATGCCGTGAACCCCATAGGCCTCAGGATCCACCAGCCGATCCGGCTTGATGTAGACGTGGTAGTGACGACCGGTTGGGCGGCGGTTAATCACCTCCAGCGCACCAATTTCAATAATGCGGTGGCCTTCGTAATGTACCCCGAGTTTATTCATACCGGTGGTTTCGGTATCGAGGACAATCTGTCTGGTGGTTGTAGAGTTCATATTGCAGTGCTCGCAGCGCTTGTTTATGTCAGACTTGGCTTTTATAAAACTGATAGGAAGAGTCTACCAGAGATGCTCAAACAGGTAGAAATTTTCACCGACGGCTCCTGCCTTGGCAACCCGGGCCCCGGTGGTTATGGTGCAATACTGCGCTATAAGCAGACTGAAAAAACCTTCAGCGCGGGCTTCCGCCTGACCACCAATAACCGTATGGAGATGATGGCGGCGATTGTCGCGCTGGAAGCTCTGACTACGCCCTGCGAAGTGACCCTGAGCACCGACAGCCAGTATGTACGCCAGGGCATTACCACCTGGATCCACAACTGGAAAAAGCGCGGCTGGAAAACGGCCGACAAAAAACCGGTCAAGAATGTCGATTTATGGCAGCGGTTGGATTTGGCCATTCAACGCCATACTGTGAAATGGGAATGGGTCAAAGGCCACGCCGGCCATCCGGAAAACGAACGCTGTGACGTGCTTGCGCGTGATGCGGCCGGCAACCCAACCCAGGATGATGTCGGTTACAAACCGGAGAGTTAAGGAAGTTTGCGATAACTCTTGGTCGCGCCGACGGCGCGGCTGAGAGCGGGTTTTCTCGCACCGAATTTCATCGGCGTTGGCGTCAGCGGCAAGGTGCGTTTACGCGCCACAATCACGCTCATGCAGCCCAATGCCGGCAAATGGGTACATAAAAATTTCCCGCCTTTACGCTGCCACGGCAACACGTGAAAACGCGACTGATGCAGTACTTCATAATTCAGCAGGCTCAGCCAGTCCAGCAGACGCATTTGGGTGAACATACGACTGGCATAAGGTTGACGGTGACGTAACCCTGGCACCAGCTTACCCAATCCCAATAAACTGAACGGATTGAAGCTGCTGATCACCAGCCAGCCGTCGTCGATCAACACGCGATCAACCTCTCGCAGCATCCGGTGCGGGTCGTCAGCATAGGACAGCGTATGCGCCAACAGGCAGGCATCGACCGACTTGGCAGCAAAGGGGAGCTGGTAGGCATCCGCGATCACCTGTAGGTTCGGCCCCTCCAGGGCTACATTTACCTGATGAGAAATGGCGCATTTGTCGGTCGCCAGACTGGCACTGAGATTTCCGAGCTTTAACAGGTGGAAACCAAACAGCTTCGACCACCAGGGTTGCAACTGCCGCTCGAGCGCCTCACGATAGTATTCCCCCCACGGCAACTCAGCCCAGGACTGTGGGCCGGTGAGCTTTTGTAGAGTATGGGCTGGTTTCATGATTTATTATCTTCTTTCAAGCCGTTGCCAACGAGAGGTCCAACATGAATCTTATCAGCATTCCCGCCTTCCAGGACAATTACATTTGGTTATTGGATAACCAGCAGGGGCATTGCATTATCGTCGATCCCGGTGAAGCGCAGCCGGTATTGGCAGCTCTGGAGCGCCTGAATCTGACACCTGACGCAATTCTGCTGACCCATCATCATCACGATCACGTTGGCGGCGTAGCGCAAATTGTGGCGCGTTATTCCGGGCTGAATGTCTATGGGCCGCAGGAAACTGCCGACAAGGGAGCCGACCACATCGTTCATGACGGCGAAACCATAGAAATTAACGGCCAAGAATTCGCCACAATCGCGGTTCCCGGACATACCTTGGGCCATGTAGCATTCTATAGCGCACCTTATCTGTTTTGCGGAGACACTATTTTCTCTGCCGGCTGCGGAAAACTTTTTGAAGGAACCGCAGAGCAAATGTTCAACTCATTTCAACAGCTCGCGCAACTTCCCGATAACACCCTAATTTGTTGCGCGCATGAATATACGCTTTCAAATCTTAAGTTTGCGCGCGCTATTTTGCCGGAAGATCGACAGATTGAAACATATCAGCAACAAGTTGAGGCGTTACGGACAAAAGGCCAACCCAGCGTCCCCACCCAGCTACAATTAGAGCGTAAAATTAACCTGTTTTTACGCTGTCATGACACTGATTTACAAAGAGAATTAGGCTTTCACACACCACCAAAGCACCTTCATTCAGTTTTTTCCGAATTACGCCTGCGTAAAGACAACTTCTGAGCTTTTAGTTGTGTTGTTTGGCGAAGCCAAGTATGATTGCTCGTCTTTTAAGCAACTATATTGACACACACATGAAGGCTAAAGCGATATTTATCGCCTCAGTCTTGCTAGTGGGGTGCCAGTCGTCCAGGCAGGACGCACCGGCCCCAGAACAGCATGCACAGAGTTTGTCTTCGGCAGGTCAAGAAGGTGAAGCAGGAGAGTACACAGCGAATGGTCGAGCGAGCTCGGCGCGGTGGCTAGATAACAATAGTGGTGCCGCGCAACAGAACCTGTGGAACTTCATTAGCGACGAGCTGAAGATGGAGGTTCCGGAAAATTCCCGGATCCGTGAGCAAAAAAGAAAGTACCTAAAAAGTAAGAGCTATCTCCACGATGTAACATTACGGGCAGAGCCGTACATGTACTGGATAGTCGGGCAGATTAAGAAACGCAATATGCCGATGGAACTGGTACTGCTACCCATAGTGGAGAGCGCTTTTGACCCCCACGCCACGTCAAGTGCCAACGCCGCAGGGCTATGGCAAATCGTGCCGCAAACGGGTCGGAATTATGGTTTGAAAAACAACCAGTGGTATGACGGGCGACGCGATGTCGTGGCCTCGACAACTGCTGCGCTTGATATGATGCAGTATTTGAACCGCATGTTTAACGGTGACTGGTTACTGACCGTTGCCGCTTATAACAGTGGGGAAGGCCGTGTCATGCAGGCGGTTAAGGCGAATAAACGCAAGGGTAAGCCAACCAATTTCTGGGCATTGTCGCTTCCACGTGAAACGTCAATTTATGTCCCGAAAATGCTGGCGCTGAGCGACATCATTAAAAACAGCAAGAAGTACGGTATCAATCTGCCTAAGACTGATAACACCCGTGCTCTGGCGCGTATTGATGTTGGACAGCAAATACAGTTAACTCAGGCGGCTGAGATGGCTGGGCTTTCACTGACCAAGATGAAAGCTTACAACCCAGGCTATAAAAAAGGCGTTACGGCACCCAACGGGCCCCATTATATTATGGTTCCCAAAGGTCATGCCGATCAGCTGAAAGACTCGTTGGCCGATGGTCAGATCGCAGTGACTCAACCAACCACTCAGTTGGCGAAAAACAGCGGTTTGACTGGTGGCAGCTCGTATAAAGTGCGCTCCGGCGACACGGTATCGGGCATTGCCAAGCGGTTGAATATCAAGTCCAGCGATTTGCAGAGTTGGAACAATTTGCGCGCCAAGAGCACGCTAAAAGTTGGGCAAACCCTGCAAGTGGCCAGTAATACCGGCAGTAACAGCAGCATCACCTACAAGGTTCGTAAAGGTGATTCGCTTGCCAGTATTGCACGTCGTCACGGCGTCGATATTAACGACGTGATGCGTTGGAACTCAAAGCTTGCCAAAGCCAACAGCAACCTGCAACCGGGTCTGAAATTGACCTTGTTTGTCAGCGATAAAACGTCGCCGGATACCTAAATTTTCGGCACAAAAAAGCACCCTTCGGGGTGCTTTTTTATTGTCTGAATACGGAGCCAACATTACCAGTGCGGCTTGTCGGCCTCTGGGTGAAATTCCACCAACAGCGGATTATGATCCGATGCACTGGTCACCAACACCGAAGCTTCTGCTACCCCTAGATTGCGATAAAACACAAAGTCCAGTGGGCGACCAAAAGCCTTGCGGCGGTGATCGTCGGTAAAGTTCACCTCACGCAGCGCCATATCACTGGCAAACCGGTATAGCGCATTAATTCGTTTACGACTCCAAGCGTTAAAATCCCCGGCCATGATCACCGGCCCCTGGTGATTGGCAATCTGCTCACCAATCGGCCCCAGTTGTTTACTGTAGACGTCCACGCCCAGGCTGAAATTCACCGCATGAATATTCACCACCATCAAAAGCTGACCGTTAAACAACGGGTAGACGGTAATCAGCGCCGACTTGGACAGCCGCAGCAATGGTTCACGTTCACGCAGTGGGCAACAATAGACCGGATGCGCCGCCGCCAGCGTCATTACGCCGGAAGGATGCTGAGGTAACACAAATGCCGGCACCTGATCGGCAGCCAGATAGTTTGACGTGGCAAAGCTCACCAGCTCAGGCGTGGTTTGCGCCTCCTGCAACAGCACCAGTTGCGCATCCTTGCCATAACTTTTCAGCACCGAAAGCCAATCGGCCCTCTGCTGTTTAAAGATATTCCACACCATCACCCGTAATGCGCCGGACGTAGGCAATGCAGCCCCAGGCGGCAGCGGTTGGTTGATGGCGCCAGGGAAAATTCGCTCAACTGGTTGACCTGCAACATACCTCATTGCATAAGTTCGTTTCGGCACGCTATTCGCCCATTTCCCATTAGGATAAAACTGGCAGTGACATTCCCGCCAACAATGAATTAATTATACGCCTGCCCTCGGCTGACGGCATGGCTTTTAGGGGTTATACCCTTTCAGTTATAGGGGCGTGATGCAGGGATTTCAATATTCTGACAGTATATGTGTGTAAAGGTTGGCGGCGCCGTGTCATAAATGCGAAAAGGCCCGCAAAATGCGGGCCTGAAAAGAGAAAGCGCTACGGATTAGACCAATTGCGGCCGATATTTCTTATCCAGCCGTCCACTTAGGCCAACCAACAATAGAGCCATCAGCACAATCAAAGCACCAATCCACGGAGTTTGTGCCAATCCCAAAGTGGCTACCGTTTGCCCACCAATCACCGAACCCAGCGCAATGCCCACGTTGAAAGCCGCAATGTTCAGGCCGGAAGCCACATCCACCGCGTTTGGCGTGTACTGTTCGGCTTTCTGTACCACATACACCTGCAGACCTGGAACGTTACCGAAGGCAAACACTCCCATAACGATCACCGTCAGCAACGCGGCAATGCTGTGGTTGGCGGTGAATTGAAACACCAGCAGCAAAACGGCCAGCGCGGCAAAAATAAAGCTGAGTGCGCGTACCGCCCCGTGACGATCCGCCAGTTTTCCGCCCCAAATGTTGCCAATCGCCACGGCAATGCCGTAGGCCAACAGGATCCAGCTTACTGCCGGGGCTGAGAAACCCGCCAGTTCCTGCATCATCGGTGCCAGGAAGGTGAAAGTCGTGAACACGCCGCCATAACCCAGTGCAGTAATGGCGTAAATCAACAACAGGCGAGGATGGGTCAGCACTTTAAACTGTTCCTTAATACTGGCGCTGGCCTGATTTTTAATGTTGTTTGGCACCAAAATAACGCTGGCTACGGTGGCGATTACCCCAATCAGTGATACTGCCAGGAAGGTTTCACGCCAGCCAAAGTGCTGGCCGATAAAGGTCCCCAATGGCACCCCTGTCACCAGCGCCACGGTCAGGCCACCAAACATGATGGCGATCGCCGAAGCGGCCTTCTCTTTCGCGACCAGGCTGGTCGCAATGGTAGAACCGATTGAGAAGAAGACCCCGTGAGCCAGGCCAGTCAGCAAACGGGCCACCACCAGCGTCCCATAACCAGGCGACTGCCAGGCCAATAAGTTACCGAGAGTGAACAGCACCATCAGGCTAATCAGCAGCAACTTACGTGGCACGCAACCGGTTAAGGCTGTCAGCACCGGTGCGCCGATGGCCACGCCGATAGCATAGATGGTCACCAGCAGCCCGGCAGAAGGCACGGTCACCCCCAGCTGTTCTGCGATAGTCGGGATAAGTCCGACAATTACGAACTCCGTGGTGCCGATAGCAAAGGCACTGATGGTCAATGCAAGTAATGCGAGAGGCATCTTTTTACTCCAAATAGCATTCAGGTTGATGGCGGCTATTATCGACCCGTGCTTAAATGATAAAAATGCTCAAAATATCAAATTAATTTTGCCAAAGGAGCAACAGTGAAAGCGAATTCTGATGAGTTAATTACCTTTGTCACGGTGGTGGAAAGCGGCAGCTTCAGCCGGGCAGCAGAACAACTTAATCAGGCCAATTCGGTGGTCAGCCGCACGGTCAAGAAGCTGGAAGCCAAGCTGGGCGTGACGTTGCTCAACCGCACTACGCGCCAGATCAGTCTGACGCAGGAAGGGGAAAACTATTTCCGTCAGGTGCAGAAGGTCCTAAGTGATATGGCTGCGGCGGAGAATGCGCTGATGGAGAGCCGTCAGCGTCCGCAGGGGCTATTACGCGTCGATGCCGCCACGCCAGTCGTGCTGCACGTATTAACGCCGTTGGTGGCGAAATTTAGGGCCCTGTACCCGGAAATGTCGCTGTCACTGGTGTCGTCAGAGAACTTTATTAATCTGATTGAGCGTAAGGTGGATATTGCCATCCGCGTCGGTGAGTTGACCGACTCCAGCCTGAAGGCACGCAAACTGATGACCAGTTATCGACGCGTGCTGGCCTCCCCTGCCTATTTGGCACAATACGGTATGCCACAAAAGGTGGAAGACCTGGCGCAACACTGCTGCATCGGTTTTAACGATCTGCCTAGTTTGAATCGCTGGCCACTGGCTTGTGCCGATGGTCGCCAATTGGAAATCACCCCAGGCCTGACCACCAACAGTGGTGAAACTCAGCGTCACTTGTGCCTGCATGGCAACGGCATTGCCTGCCTGTCCGATTTTATGATTAGCGCAGACATCGAGCGGGGCGATCTGGTGCCTGTTTTGGTGGAGGAGACGCTGCCGGTCGCCATGCCAATCAATGCGGTGTATTACAGCGACAGTGCCGTCAGCAACCGCCTGCGCAGCTTTATCGATTTTATCAGTGAGCAATTGGCGTAAAAAAAGCGCCCGTTTGGGCGCCCCAATGCATAAATGAGAAAGAATCAATCCCAGTTCGGTGCCAGGCCTTCCGGGCTGACCAGGCGGCCATTGTTTTCCAGCTTGGCAATTTCTGCCATTTCCTCACTGCTTAACGTCAGCTGCTGCGCCAATAGGTTGCTCACCAGGTTTTCACGTTTGGTCGATGATGGGATCACCGCGTAACCCAGCTGTAGCGCCCAGGCCAGAATAACCTGTGCCGGAGTGGCATTGCGGCGTGCCGCAATCGCCTTGATGGTCTCGTCCTTCAGCGCCTGGCCATAGGCCAGCGTCATGTAGGAAGTGATGGCAATGCCGTGCTGCTGGGCAAACTCCACCACTTTGCGGTTTTGCAGGTAGGGCGAAAGCTCAATCTGGTTTGTGGCGATCTGCTCTGCCCCAACAGCGTCAATCGCTTGCTGCATCAGATCCAGAGTGAAATTGGAAACGCCAATCTGGCGCGTCAGGCCTAATTTTTTCGCCTCCGCCAGTTCGGCCATAAACTCGGCAACAGGAACTTCGTCGTTCGGCGAAGGCCAGTGAATCAGGGTCAGATCAACATAGCCGGTTTGCAACTTGCTTAGGCTCTCTTGCAGGCTCGGGATCAGCTTGCCTTTCGCCAAATTGGCGATCCAGATCTTGGTGGTGATAAACAGCTCTTCACGCGGTACGCCGCTGGCGGCAATCGCCTGCCCCACCGCCGCTTCGTTTTCATAGATTTGTGCCGTATCGATCGCGCGGTATCCCAGCTCAAGTGCCGTAGTGACCGAGTCGATCACCACCTGATCCTGGAGACGGAAGGTGCCTAAACCAAATGCAGGGATGCTCATAATTTTATTCTCTCATTAGGATGTTGATGCGATATGGGAGGATTATGGCAACTGTTTTGTTGATCAAAAACGCCCTATTGTGCATAAGACTTTTGATTAGATAGCAACAATTGCCGGAGGAAAACCTCCGGCAGTGCAAGATTACGCCCAACGGCGCAGGATCAGTGAAGTATTGATGCCGCCGAAAGCGAAGTTATTCGACTGCACAAACTCGGTATCAATCTGACGATAGCCGCCCATGATGTAGTCCAGATCGCCACAGGCGCTGTCCGGTTCGCTGAGGTTGATGGTAGGGGCGAAGCCGCCTTCGCGCATCATCTCCAACGTCATCCAGGCTTCCAACGCACCACAGGCGCCCAACGTATGGCCAAAATAACTTTTCAGCGAGGAGATCGGCGTTCGATTGCCGAAAATCGCCGCCGTTGCCTGACTTTCCGCGATATCGCCACGATCGGTGGCCGTGCCGTGAGCACTGATATAGCCGATATCGCTGCTCGCCAGCCCAGAGGCCTTCAGCGCCTGCTGCATGCAAATCTGCATGGTTTCCTGCTGCGGCTGGGTAATATGTGCCGCATCGCAGTTGGTGGCAAAGCTGATAATCTCGCCATAAATGGTGGCACCACGCGCCAGCGCGTGCTCCAACGACTCCAGGATAAGCGTACCTGCCCCTTCGCCAATCACTAACCCATCACGTTGACGGTCAAACGGACGTGGCGAAAACTCGGGGCAATCGTTCTGCTGGCTGGTGGCAAACAACGTGTCGAACACCGCCGCCTCTGAAGGGCACAGCTCTTCGGCTCCACCCGCCACCATCACTGTCTGATAGCCGTGGCGAATGCTTTCGTAAGCGTAGCCAATCGCCTGACTGCCCGAGGTGCAGGCGCTGGAAGTCGGGATCACTCGGCCCCGCAGGCCGAAGAACAGGCCAGTGTTTACCGCCGCGGTATGAGGCATCATCTGCACATAGGTGGTGCCGGTAATATTGCCGGTGTGCTTCTCGGTGAGCATGGTGGCAAATTCACTGACCGGCTTGGTGCTGCCGGTCGAAGAACCGTAGGCAATACCAGTCTCACCGTTAGTCAGCACCTTCTCGCCCAGCAACCCGGCCTTTTCGAGCGCCAGTTCCGTCGCGCGGGTCGCCAACAGCGAAACGCGGCCCATGGAACGAATACGCTTGCGCGTATAGTGATCCGGCAGTACGAAATTCTCGATCGGGGCACCGAGATGGGTGTTCAACCCCTGATATTCTTCCCATTGCGTCATGTAACGCACCGCATTCTTGCCCTGCTTCAACCGGCTGGACACCTCTGTCCAGCTATTGCCGAACGCCGTAACGCCCGCCATGCCTGTGACGACCACTCGTTGCGTCATACCATTCCTCCATTAATGGAAATGACCTGCCGCGTTACATAGCCGGCGATATCCGACATCAGGTAGCTGGCCAGCCCGGCCACCTCTTCCGCCGAACCCATACGCTTAAGCGGGATTGCCCGCATCGCTTCATCCAGCGCCGCCGGCTCCATGTCGATCATGCCGGTGTCAATCAGCCCAGGAGCGATGCAGTTAACGGTAATTTTGCGTTTCGCCAGCTCAATCGCCAGTGCCTTGCAGGCGCCGATCACCCCGGCCTTGGCCGCACTGTAGTTTACCTGTCCACGGTTGCCAATGACGCCCGACACCGACGACAGCGCGATGATCCGCCCACCTTTGCGCAGGCCAATCATCGGCATCACGCAGGGATGCAGCACGTTGTAGAAGCTGTCGAGATTGGTGTGGATCACGCCATCCCAATCGTCTTCGCTCAGCGCCGGGAAAGCGCCATCGCGGGTAATGCCGGCATTGTTCACCACGCCATAATAGGCACCGTGGGTGGCAATATCCTGCTCCAGCGCCGCACGGCACTGGCTACGATGGCTGATATCAAACTGAATCAATCGCCCTTGCCCGCCAGCACTGACAATTTGCTGCAAGGTGTGTTCTGCCCCGGTCTTATCGCTGTGGTAGTGGACTACAATCAAAAAGCCATCGGCAGCCAGGCGGCAGGCAATAGCCTGACCAATCCCTTTGCTGGCGCCGGTGACTAAAACGGAACGCATCATGCGTCTCCCCTTAAGGTCGTCAATTGAATGATTTCTTGTTGATCAGGCTGGTAGGTGTTCAGCCTGCCCTGTGCGATGCACACATTATCGATACTGATTTCACACTCAAAATTGGCCAGCTTTTCGTCTTTCAACAGTTGCTGCACGCTAACCAACAGTTTACTCCCGGCAGGAAAAGCCGGTAACTCGCAGTGAATCGCCCGCCCGCCCAGCAACATGCCAAGCTGCGGCGTCTTGGCACTCTGACGGCCATGCCAGCCACTCCAGACGCCAATTGCCTGTGCCATCAACTCAATACCATACCAACCCGGCAGTGCGCCTTGTGCGTCAAGAAACGGTGCCAGCACGCCGTCGCTACTCACCGTGACGGCGCATTGGGCATGCTCTTCCCCCACTTCAAGCACCTGCTCCAGCAGCACCATGGGAGAGGCATGGGGTAGGTAGTGTTCGGCAGCATAATAACGATTCATCGGGCATCCCCCAGCAGCAGACAAGCATTGTTACCGCCAAAGGCGAACGAATTGGACAAAATCGCACGCAGCCCCAGCGGTTGTGGCTGGCAAACCAAACCGATCGGTGCCAGTTCGGCATCGCGCGGCACGCGGCTGAAATCTTGCTGTGGCAGCGGCAACGGCTGAGTCAGCAATAGCCAACTCAACGCCGCCTCCACCGCACCGGCCGCACCCAGCGTGTGCCCGGTAAGATGCTTGGTCGAACTGCACGGTGTCCGCTCGCCAAACAGGCGATTGATTACCTGCGCTTCAACCTGATCGTTCAGCCGCGTAGCGGTGCCGTGCAGATTAATATAACCAATTTGCCCGGCATTGAGACCTGCCTGCCGTAGCGCCATGCTGATGGCCCGTTCAGCCCCCTCACCGGCGGGATGCGGTGCTGACATATGCCAGGCATCAGATGACTCGCCAACGCCCAACAACGCCACCGGCGCAGGTTCCCGCGTCAGCAGCATCAACGCCGCTGCCTCGCCGATATTAATGCCACTGCGCCCGACCGCAAACGGCGTGCAACGTTGTGAGGACAGTGACTCCAGGCTGTTGAAACCGTTAATGGGCATTTGGCACAGGCTGTCGGCACCGCCGACAATCGCCGCATCCACCAGCCCAGCGTCGATCAGCCGCTTACCGCTGATGATGGCTCGCGCGCTGGAGGAACAGGCCGTAGACAGGGTATAGGCCGGGCCACGGGTCGCGAGAAAAGCGCTAAGAAACAGCCCCGGATCGCCCAGCTCCTGCTGCTGATAGTCATAACCCGGTGGCCACTGTCCCGTCTGATACTGCTGCAACGCCAGCTCGCCTTCATGGATACCGGAGGTACTGGTGCCCATAATCACCGCGACACGATCCGCACCGTAGCGGGCGATGGCTGCACGAACTGGCGTGTCGATCTGCGCCAGTGCCGCCAACAGCAGGCGGTTATTGCGCGAGTTATGCCGTTTGAGAAGTTCAGGAATGACGGGCAGCTCACCCTGTACATTACCGAACCAGGAAGGTTCCCCGTCCAGCAGCCACTGCGTCTGCTGCTGCATGCCGGGCGACACGCCAAGCGCTAGATTTTCCGCGATCTGCGACAGGCTGCTGCCCAACGCATTCACCATCCCTACGGCGGAGAAATAGATCATTATTCGTTCCCCAGCGTTTGAATGATGATCCGGTAATGGAAGGCGGATTGAGCGATCGACACCGGTTCTCGCCTTCCGTCCATCTGCTGGTAACGGATTTCATTGATCACCGCCCCATACTCGTCATACAAGCGACGCACCAGCGTCTGGTCTTCCAGTCGCCACCCTGCTGGCAGCAAGGGTTGCCAGTCCTTCACCGGCCAGTAGCTCAACATGATATCCGCCAGCACCTGGCTGGCTGGCGGCAGTTCTCCCACCTTGATCAATTGTTCGGTGTGGATCCCCTGACGATCGTAGGTCAGGTTAAACAGACGGATACCGAGCGGCGACATGCCCACCAGTTGCAAGCGCTGGCCGTCGGCATTGAGCAGCACCAGCATCGAATGTTGCTGCCCTTTCACTTCGGCGGTCAGCAACTGTTGCTGATTAATCGGCTGAGCCAGCGCAGGAGGAGGTAAGGTCACCTGCGTACCGGGTTTTAGCCACGCCTGTGGCAGCGTCGGATCCTGCGAACCGGCGCAGCCGGCCAGCACGACAATCCACATTAACAGCACCATTCGTAAGCCGCGCATCAGGCTTTTCCTCTTTTTCTTTTCGTTACTAACGTCAGCGGTGCCAATAAAAATGCCACGGCAATTCCGCTGCTCAATACGATACCAAAACTGCTGATGGCCTGAGTGTGGCTCAGTACCAGCATGCCGAACGTCAGTTGGGTAGTGAATACCGCCATAAAAATGGCGAACATCGAGGTGGTCGGCGTGCCCCGGGGATTGGTAAAGAACAACGTATAGTTGATGCCGATCCCCAAAACCAGCACCAGCGCCAACAGCGAGAACAGGTTCAGCGTATGGCCGCTCAGTGCCAATACCGCAATGCCGCTGCCCAGTGACAGCAGCGTTGGCACCATGCAGCGCAGACCGTGACGCAGACCAAAACGCCACAGGTAAATCAGCGCAATCGCTGCAACCGACAATGCCAACAGATAAGAAAGATACAGGCGGTATTGACCAAACAGGTCACTGAACTCGGTTTTCCGATCGATCCAACCGGTGCCGGGAACCTGCTCCGCCAATGTCTTCATTGCCGCACTGTTCTTCACGCCGTTAACGGGCACCAGCGCCGCACTGCGTCCATCGGGCAACGTCAGCCACAGCAGACGCCAACCCTCACTAACCACGCTACCCAGCCACTGCTGCGGGCTCACCCATTCAGGCGTTAAATCTGGTGTACTCAGTACCAACTCTGCCTGCTGCAGGTTGTTCATCACCTGCGGCGCCACGCGCTGCAATAAAGCGATGTTTTCTTGCTGGCGCTGGAGAGAAGGCAGAGGCAACAGTCGATAATCCGCCAGCACACCTTGTCGTTTGGCCTCAGCCAGTTTGGGTTGCAACAGCTCGATACGTTGCAACAACTGCTCGGCATGAGCGCCGTAGACCACCAGCCACTTCTGATCGTTATGTTGGCCCGTCAGTGCGGCGATACGCTGCTCTTGCTGCTGTAACGCCGCAGGTAATGCCTGCAGTTGACCAATATCGTCATCTACCTTCAACTGGCTGAACCCCGCGACCACCAGCAACAGCACCGCGCCGGGCAACCCATAACGCAACAGCGGCCGATGGCGCCAGGCATGCAGCCAATTCAGGATCAGCGTTAATCCCGGTGCCGGGCGTACCGGCAACCGTCGCGACAATTGCGGGTACCAGCAAATAACGGTAATGCAGGCGGCGCTCAATCCGGCAGCGGCAAATACCGCCAACTGCTGCAAACCGGGGAACGGCGCAATCAACAGCGCCAGGTAGGCCACTACGGTGGTCAGCAACGCCATCGATAATGCCGGCAACAGCTTTTGCAAACTGGCTAATGGCGTCGACTGCCGGCCATGCACCATTCGCTCGGTCAGGAAATAGAGCGTGTAATCGGCTGAGATGCCGACGATGCTGATGCTCAGCACCAGCGTCATCAAATGTATTTCGCCAAATGCTAACAGCGTAGCGACGGTGCCAGCCAGAGCGCCAATACCCACCGACAGCGCGCACAACAACAGCGGCAAAGGTGAGCGGAACATAAACAACACCAATAAAAACACGCCCGCCACCGACGCCAGGCCAATCGTGGAAATATCCTTTTCGGCCTGTTGGCTGGCATAGTTGCTGTAAAACAACGTGCCGCGGCTGAGCACTTCAGCTCCCGGCCAGCGCAGCTGCAGCTGTTGCTGCAATGCTGTCAGTTTATCTACCGTTAGCCGGGCACTGCTGATGTCATAAGATGATGCGCTAAGCTCGGCGTGCAACAAATACCAACTGCGCCCCTGTAGATCACGCGCCACCAGCCACTCCTTGGACAGGCTCAGCAAGCCACCGTTTTGCTGCTGCGCCAACTGCGAGGCACGTACCAGCATCAACGGATCGTTCGCCAGCTCCTTGCCACTGACCCCGGCGAAGGCAGAATAGAGTTGCCCGAGGATCCACTGACTTTGCGCGTCCGCGCCCTGCTGCAAACGCCGCCGGGTAGTGTCATCGAGCAGCACATTACGGTGCTGATAGAAAAAACGCCCCCACTGCTGCTGACGCTGCGCATCCATAGGCCCGCCTACCTGCTGTAGTTCTGGCATCTGGCGCAACTGCTGCCACCACCAGCTCACCGCAGCGTTGTCCGCCCCCGGCGGCGGGCTGACCAACCACATCAGTTGCCGGTCAAGCCGACGGCTGAAACCTTCGGCCAGTTCATCCGGCACGCCCACCAGTTGCTGCTTCGGTAATAACGCCAATACGCTGCTGTTGATCTGGCTGCGCGGCAGCAGCCAACACAGTGCAGCCAACAACAGCAGGCAAATCGCCAGCCAGCCAAACGCCAGCCGCCGGTGCAGCTCAGGACGCAAAACGCTGTTGCTCCCCGGCGGTCAGCGTCAGTGGTGCCGTACGCTGGTTAAAGAAACGGATATGGGTGGCATCACTTTGCATGTCATCGATATCAATGGTTTCCAGGAATTGCGCACCATTAAGGGTGATGCGCCTGAACAGTTTGTCGAGCGGTGTGGTTTTCGGTGTCAGCACCAGTCGCCATTGGTTATTACCCAGGTCGCTGAACTGCAAAGCAAAGTTTTGCTCCAATGCCTGACTGTCGGCATGGAATAATGCGGTCAGCAAGTGGTTGAACTGGAACATCTGCGGGTTGTTTTCTGCCGTCACTACCTGCGGCGGCTGGCCGGCCAGAGTTTGCACCATACGCTTATCATCCAGCAGCAGGGTCAGTGGGAAGGGTTTTTGTTGCGCCCACCACAGCCCTTTTTGCTGTGAAATCAGCAGCTCACCGCTGGATTTCAGGGGTTTCGCCATACCGCTGATGCTGCGCTGCTGTTCGAACTCGGCGCGCAGCACCGGCTGTTGGCTAAAGCGCTGTTGCAGCTCCGGCAGCGTGACCGCCTGGACGCTCAGGCTGAAAAAGGTGATAAGAAACAATAACCCGTACTTCATTGTGCCCCCTCTATGTTATCCAACAGCACCTGTGGCGAGGCAAAACACATTTCTTTGCTGTCAGCCTCTACCGCTACTTGAATGGTATGACCGCGAGTAGTGAGTTTGCCGCTATCCGCATCGAGGATTCGGTAACCAATGCGCAGGCGGTTTTCATACTCTTCCAGTTCGGCACAGACGATGATGCGTTGTTCAAACAGCACTGGCGCGATGTATTTCACTCGCGTATCCACGATCGGCCAGACATAGCCTGAAGCCTGCATCTGCCGATAGCCGTAATTAAACTGTTTGAGTAGCGCTTCACGCGCGACCTCGAAATAACGGAAGTAGTTGCCGTGCCATACCACGCCCATGGCATCGGTATCATGGAAAGGGATAGCGATTTCAATGCTGACGGAAAATCGCGGATCGTCTTTTAGCTTCATGTCTCAGGCCCCTGTTGCACTGACGGCTGCGCCGCCAACTGCCAGAAATCGAAAAAATTAAACCAGTCGAGCGGTGCCAACAGGCAATAATGCTCCAGCCGCGCGGCATAACCGTCCACCGCATCTTGCAACGCCTGTTGGCGCTGCTGACGGGGTAATAACAGCGGATCGGCAAAGGGTTCGAAATAAACGTTAAGACGCCCCTGCTGCTTGAGGCCGAACATCAGAAATACCGGACAACGCAGAGCCGCGGCCAGGACAAATGGCCCCTGAGGAAACGGCGCCGGTTGGCCAAGGAAGTTGCTCCATACCACGCGCGGTTGCTCACCCCGCTGATGCTTGCCGGCCGAAGTGCGATCGCCAACGATAGCTACCCACTCGCCAGCGTCGAGTTTGTCCTGCAGACGCATGGCCGTTTCTGGCCCCAGCGACGTCACCTGGATCAGGTTCAGATTTGCTCGCGGATTTACCTCTTTCATCACCTGATTGAAGCGCTCGGCGTGCTCGGTAAACACCAGGGCATTCACCTTTACGCCAGAATCCAGCTCACCCAGTGCGCGGCAAGACTCGATATCCCCCAGGTGTGAAGCCAGGATCAGGGTGCCTTTTCCGGACGCTATCTGCCGTTCACAACGCGTACGATCCACCAGACGAATGTCATTGTGCTCCCCGCGCCAGCTCGCCAGCTTGTCGAGCATCGCATCACCAAATCTCATAAAGTGACTGAAGCTGTTGAGCGGTGCAGGCAATGGCTGTTGCCGCTGCTCGGCGAATTGCCGCAGGCGCTGCAGATAGTCGCGTGATGCCTCACGCTGGCTACGCCCAGTCAGCCAGAAATAACCAATCACCGGATACAACAATAATTGAAAAACCCGGCGGCCAAACAGTCGGTAGACTTGTAACATCAACCGGATGCCCCATAGGCCGTGGCGCTCCTGGGTTGCCGACCAGTGTTTCGGACTGGCCGTTTGTCGGCGTTGGCGCAGCAGACGAGGAATACGCGGCAACATACCGAAGAACAAGCGGGTATGCATCCAGGAAATACGTAAGTTATCGCTCAGTGCGTCAAAATGAGAAACACCGTCAACCGGATAGGTGACGCGCGTCGGCAGAAAACGGCTGGGCACGCCCTGCCAATACAGTCTGACCATCACTTCGGTATCGAAATCCATCCGTTTACCGAGCGGATGACGCGTCGTTAACGCCAACGTCGGAGCCACCGGGTAAACGCGGAAACCGCACATGCTGTCTTTCAGCGAAAGCGACAGGGTTTCTATCCACACCCAGACATGGGTGACATAGCGACCATACAGGCGTGCTTTTGGCACGGAGCTGTCGTAAATGGGACTGCCGGAAATCAGACAATCCGGATGAGCGCGGGCTTCGTCAATCATTGCCGGAATGTCACTCAGTTGATGCTGGCCGTCGGCATCCACCTGTAAAGCGTGGCTGTAGCCCTGCCGTTGCGCCAGTTGCAGGCCGGCGATCACCGCCGCTCCTTTTCCCTGGTTTTCATCCAGCCGCATTAACCTGACCCATGGCCGATCAGCAGCCAGGCTCTGCAGCTCTTCGGCGGTGCTGGCATCGCTACCATCGTCCACTATCAGGCATGGCAGGCCATAATCGGCTAACCTGGTCAGCACTGCGGCCATCATCTGTCCATGATTGAAACAGGGGATAACAATGCAGGGAGTAAAGGGAACTTTCACTGACATAATGAGATCTTGCCGCTGCTGGCGGTCGCCTCACCCACGCGGTAGCTGAACAACAGTTTATGCCGTGCCGGCTGCCACTCAAGCTGTAATAACACACTTTGCTCCGGCAGTAAGGGCTGTTGAAACTTCACCACTTCAATGCCTTTGAATCCGGCCTCGATAGCCAGCAACTGACGGGCATACTGCATCACCCAATTCAACTGCGTGACTCCCGGCAGGATCGGATATTCAGGAAAATGGCCGCGAAACCAAAATAGCTCTGTGGGCAAACGCAGCAGCAGGCTGGCATGGGTAGCATCGCTCACCTGCTGCTGCAGCACCTCAGGTTGCATCATAAAAACAGCTCCTGTAGTTCAGCATAGGCACGCTTGCCCTGCGGATTCAGAGGGATAGCCTCGATAATACGCCAACGGCGCGGCAGAGCCACCGGCTCCAGCCAGCCCCGCAACGCCTGATGCAGTTCGCGGGTTAACTCCCCTTCCGGCAATTTTTGTCGACGGGTTTCGCCATAGGGTGACAACACGATCGCCGCGACCAATACTGTGCGCCCGGTTTGCTGCTGCGTTAGCACGGCAGCAGCGGCGACCTCCGGCAGGGAAACCAGCCGGCGCTCAACTTCGGTCAGCGACAGACGTTTTTCTTCCAGCTTGATAATGCGGTCAACGCGGCCGTTTAACTGAAATTGCCGACCATCCGGCGCGAGCTGAATCACATCGCTCAGTGCGAGTTCACCGGTATCGGGTATCAGGGGCGACGCAACATTTATGCTGTTATCTGGGTTTGCCGTTAGCGTCACGCCGGCAAACAGCCGCCACAGGGTGACCTCCCGAAGTTGCTTGCGCCATGCCAGCGTGCCGGTTTCCGTTGTGCCGTAAATTTCCAGCGGCAATACGCCCAATGCTCGCTGCGACAGTTTAGCCTCCGCGTAAGAGAGCGGACCGCCAGCGGAAAATACCTCAACGCACTCGGCCAGTGCCAGGTGGTTATCCAAACGTTTAAGCCAGGCGGGGCTGCTGACAAACAGCAAACGTCGCCCCTGGTGACGGGCAATCAACTGCTCGTGATATTGCGTTAACTGCGCATCAAACGGCAGGCCAAAAGCCAGTGGCAGGAATAAGCGAAAGCTCAGGCCATACATATGCTGGTGAGAGACCGACGCGATCACGCTGCACCCCTGAAAGACATCCTTCCAGCTTGCGGCCAACAGTTCGCTTTCACGATCCATGCAGGCAACGGACTTGGTCACTGCCTGTGGTTGGCCGGTCGAGCCGGAAGTATAAAGGATGAACCTTGGGTCTTGAGGCCAGACGGGCAATGCTATCTCCGTATTGCCCCCTTCTGGTACCGGCAAAACCGGTACATCAAGAGCGAGAGGTAAATCAGTTAGCAGTGCGTCGAAATCTGCCCGCTGCTCTTTGAGGATAGCTTCGCGCTGATGACCAAAAATTACCGGCATTCTGCTGGCATACAAAGAGGCCAACAACGCAACGGCAAAACGATAGCTATCATCAAAACACAGCGCCCAACGCTGCTCTTCCCTGCCTGCCAGTTGTGCGACCAATGCGGCGACATCACGGCGAAACTGACCGAGACAGAATCCCTGAGCGCCACGCCAGGCAATAAGCACCCCATCATCACGCTCCACACTGAGCCATTGGCTCATCGGTAAACTCAGGCGCGCCTGACCCTTTTCCTGACTATCCATTCAATACCCATTAATGCCCCCATCAGCAGGTAGCTGATGCCGCCGTTATACAGCGTCCAGAGTGTGATATCCCCAGACAGACAGGTTGCCAGCGATATTGCACCGTTAGCAATAAAGAACCCGCACCAGATCTGAGTCACCTTGCGAGTATAAGCCACGCCAGCGGCATCCAACTGTGGCTCGGTTATACGCGCCAATCGCTCCACCACGGTGGGGGAGGCAAACAACGAGTATGCAAACAGCAACAGCAGTAATGCGTTGACCAAGACCGGATAATACAGCAGCCAATGGCTTTGCTTCAGCGCCCAACTGGCAAGCGCCAGCAAGATGCCGACAATCGCCAAGGCCTTGCCCAACCACATTTGCTGACGAAGTTTACCGCGCAGCAATATCAGGCGTAAGGTGAAGACAGTCACCAGCAGCGGTACCAGGACGTTGGTGCCCCAGCGCGCCAACCCAAACCAGACCGCCAGCGGATAAAGCAGCAGCGCCAGCCAGGTCATGGCCTGCAACAGCCGCAACATCGGGTGTATCCAAGGGGACGTTTTCACCTTAACGCAGCGGCCTTAGCTATTTGACTTAAGCAACTCATCAATGGCATCAACTACGTCTTGCACGGTGCGCACCGACTTGAACATTTCCGGTTTGATCTTCTTGCCGGTTGTTTTTTGCAGTTGCACCACCAGATCCACAGCATCAATGCTGTCCAGATCCAGTTCCTCGTACAGACGGGATTCTGGCTTGATGTCATCGGCATCAAGCTCAAACAGTTTGACCAGCAACGCCTTAATTTGCAGGTAAATTTCTTGCTTATCCATGAAAAACCCTTATTTGCTACGCTGTGCAGAAACAAACTTTGCCAGCGTTTCCACGGAATAAAAATGTTGGCGCATATCCTGGCTTTCAGCCGACAGCACAACGCCATAACGGTTCTTTAATGCTAAACCCAATTCCAATGCATCGATGGAGTCCAGACCCAGTCCATCACCAAACAGCGGTGCCTCGGCGTCAATCTCCTCCGGTGTCATACCTTCAAGATTGAGCGTATCAATGATCAATTGCTTGATTTCAGTGCTCAATAAATTCATTCCGCTATATCTCATTATTTATAGGTTCTGACTGTAAGGCGTCAGTTAAATGCTGGGTTAATCTTCTTGCCGCAAGGGCGGGAGAAACGTCATTTGCATGAATGAATGCGCGGGCGTCGATCTTATCCTGAACGGTGATATGGAACTGCGGTTTTATCGCCGGGATCTTATACCATTTACCCTGCTTCGTCAGCATGGAGGGATGGCAGTGGATATGCACAACCCGGATGTCACATTGCCCCCGCAGCGCAATATTGGCCGCCCCCCGTTGCAGCGTCAGCGCCTTGCCCGGCGTGGTACGGGTGCCTTCCGGGAAGATCAGGATGGTCCCTCCGCTGGTCAGACGTTGGTGACATTGTTCCAATAGAATATCCGACTGCGCATTAGCCAAATATCCCGCCGCTTTGATCACCCCACTGACAAATATATTATTCAGCAAGGCCTCTTTGACGATGCAGTCGCAGCGCGGCATTTGTGACGCCAGTAACACATAATCCAACAGGCTGGGATGGTTGGCGATCACTAGGCAGCCGCGATCCTCACTGAAGCGTTCTATATTATCGAAATGGTAATCCAGCACACCAAAAAAACGCGTCGTGGCCAGGAAGAAACGGAAACTGTGACGGATTGAGTTTTGCGTTAACCGGCTGCGGCGTGCGGGATCTCGCACTACCAGACGCATCAGGTTAAACCAGACGCCAGACAGTAACAGGCCACCCAAACCAAATAGCGAAAAGCAAAAGCCCGTAGCCACCACCCGCCAACAGCGATTAAACCATGAGGATTGTTCGGGATCCGTTTGGGCAGGGATCGTTGTAGCCATCAGCGTTTCCACCACCAGCCGTGCCTTGGGCCCGGTACCGTAAATTCATCATCAGCGCCCAGCCACCCCCGCAAAAAAGACAGGCCCTGCGGCTCCTGGTGACTCACTTGTTCGGGCGTTATTGCCTGGCATTGCAGCGTGCCACCACTTTCGAGCAGCAGGGCGACAGCATAGGGAACCGAATTTTCAGGCGCAAAAGGCCGGTAAACATCCGGTACGACCCCGTCGAAGTCGATTAATAACACCCGTTCCGCACTGCCCGTGGCCAATGCGGCCTGGGCCTCAATCATCCCCTGCTGGAAGCTGTCTTCGCCGGCGGCCAGTGAAGTGGTCGGCAAAGTATTCTTCGCCATAATAGTCAACCATCCCGCCGCCGTGTTGTGTACCGACATGGCAAAATCCGTTGGCGATAAGGGTTGCTGCTGATGCAAGTGCTGGAGGATTTTGTGCGTCCGCTCCAACTCGCCATGACGACTGGTAAAAATTGCCATATCCGCCGGGTAATCATTCAATAATATCAGCCCACTTTCTACCGCCAGGCGCGTTCCGATACTCATTCGACGCAGTGACATCATGGGGATATGAGAGCACCCGGGTAATACTCCCGGATTTTCAGCGGTAAGAGCATTATCCGTAGCCCATTGGCGCCATGCATCACGCGTTCCACGATCGGGGGCCATTGCCCACCAACTGAGTATATTCATGTCGCCCGCCATTAAGGGGATTACCGGTCAAAAAAATTCCGTGGGTAAATTTATTATATCTAACCCCAGAATGCATTCCCAAAATTCCTATTTTTACACGGTGTATTTGATTAAACGATTAGGCTTAATTATCGGCACAAATTGGCAACACTTGAGAAAAAAGGGAATTACAACGATGAAAAACAGCAGTATTTGTCGAATTTTTCCGATGAGTGTATCTTAGTCAGGGATCGTCATGCATCACTTCCCCTGCATGATTAATACATTTCTTATTTACCAACACTCATGGACAAGAGTATGAAACCATTTAAGCTCATTTTAACTGGCGTATTCGCCGCTATTCTGGTCACCGGTTGCGCAGGCACGGCTCCCGTTAAAAACGTCAGCCAAAACATTGCGGGTAGTCGCAGTGATGCACAGGTACGCCAGGCGATCCTCTCCGCCGGCTTGAGCCGCGGCTGGATTATGAACCCTACCGCAGATGGCGTTATCGATGGCAAGATTTTGCTACGTGGCCACAGCGCAGGTATACGTATCACTTACAATACAAATAGTTATCAGATTAACTATGTTGCTAGCGGTAATATGGATGCCAAAGACGGAAAAATTCATCCAAACTATAATCGCTGGGTGGCCAACCTGGATAAGGATATTCAGTTAGAACTGGCACGTCAGAATATTCAATAACGACAAAAAATTTATTACCCGGCGGAGGTCTACTGCCGGGTATATTAACCTTTATATTGGCATGCAATTCGGATAATTATTTATCAGAGCAGATTTTCACCGCATAAATCACGCAGCTATATTCATTTTCGTTGAATTTTGCATATGAAAAAGCCCTGAGTCAAAAACTCAGGGCTTATCAAATAAG